>JAISSU010000023.1 GCA_031272985.1 Lachnospiraceae bacterium
TTTTACATTTAATTGATCATTATCCCCACCATCTCAGGTCTATTCCATAGCCTAAAGTGTATCGTATGGCTCCCGAGTCCGCGGCTTACGATTATGTCTGTATCGTTTTTGTGATAATACCCTCCTGAATACTTCGGGAATGGTCTGAACTTTGAAGATATCAGCCCTCCGATTTTTGGTATTCGGACTATTCCGCCGTGTAAATGCCCGCAGAGTATCAGTTTCTGGTTTAGTTTCAGATATTCTGTCATATATGATGGGTCGTGAGCAAGGAGGATGTGATACGCCTCAGTTGAACTGCCCGAAGCCCTCAGATATGCCTTCTTTATTGCATCTGCTTCCTGCTTTATTGTTTTTGGTGTTATTGTCAGTCCTGTGATGCTAATTTTTTTATCTTTTATTTGTATTTGAGCGTTTTTATTATCCAGAAACACAACGCCGGCTTTTTCAAGCTCTTTTTGATATGCCCCAAAGTCTATTCCTTTTAATTTCGGATTTCCCCGAGCCCTGTTTTCGTGGTTTCCGAGTGCGTAATAAGTAGGCGCAATGTCCGGAAGTTGTTTTACTAAAGACTGCGCGATTATTGTTTTCTGTCCTTTTTTCCCCGTGAACATATCCCCGCCGATTAGGATTAAATCAGGTTTTTCGCTTCTGATTGCGTTAATTAATTCGCAATTATCCCTGCCGTATATACAACTATGTAAATCAGAGAGGAAAATTATTCGAATACTGTTTTCTGATTTTTGTATAGTATAATTCGTCGTGACAAAACTTTTGTGCTCCGCCCTCGATTCCAGAATAGCACAAATAACAGCCGCAATTGCGAGAATTGCGGCGATGCAAAGTAATATCGTTATTGTATTTGCGTTATTGTACGTCGTCATTGTTTGTCTTCATACTTTTTGTCAAAACGGTTGTTAAAGGTCCACTATTCGCGCCTTGTGATGTACTGCGGGAAGGTATTTGGTCAACAAATCCTTCGTGCTGATTCTCACGTGTATGGTATTTATTCCGGCATTGCAACCAAACCACTCATCTTCCGCCACATCTTTATCCACAATCACCTGAATATAATCGTCCACATCGGTAGGCAGACCCGCAATCGAGGCGGAACCGGGCACAGTCCCCAGATATTCGAGCATTTTTTCAGGCGGGGCGAATGACATATGTGAAACGCCGAGCTTTTTGCTAAATGACCCGGTATCAAACGGCTTATCCCCCGGCATTACCAGAAGGAAAAACGTTGTTTTTTTCTGATTGCAAAGAAATACATTCTTCCTTACATGAACTTGCATGACTGCGTCAATTTCTTCGCACTCATCCATGGAATAAGCCTCGTCGTTCTCTATCCATGTATATGGGATGCCGAGTTTATCCAATATTTCAAAAAATTTCTGCGCAACCGGCGTAGGTGCGTCTTTCGGTGCAGTGGTACGTATATCGCTGATGTACATGGTATAATCCCCTGTTAATTGTCGGCGGTGTTACACGGTCGGGACGCGCATGATTTCGTCACGGACCCTTAGGACACACAATTCATGCGATGGGTTATCTGTGTGTCCGCGCCGTGACAAAACCGTGCACGGCAACGAACGTTTGCGGACGAACTGTATCGTCTTTGAATTATTATCGTCCAAATATGAGGCCGCATCAGGTCGGGGCGCGCATGGTTTCGTCACGGACCTTTAGGACACACAGCTCACGCGATAGTTATTTCGTCGCGTCCTCGATTGCTTCCTTCATTATCTTGGCTAATTGGTCGACGTTTTCTTTCGTCGCGATTAGCGGCGGGACCATGCGGTTTATATTGTTTCCGATTGCGGTAATGAGGGCTTTTCTGTCAAAGCAACCCCATTTTACTTCATTGGCTATCGGTTGATCATATTCGACTCCGATTAAGAGACCTTTTCCGCGAACATCCGTAACGTGCGGCAGTTTTGATAACGTCTCTTTCATGTACTGCCCTACTTCCAAGGCATTTTTCGCAAGATCATTGTCAAGAATTTCTGTAATTGACGCCAACGCAGCTGCGCAAGCTACGGCATTTCCGCCGTAGGTAGCGCCATGCGAACCGGCCTGGAATGCGGATGCAACTTCCTTAGTGGCAACACAGGCACCGATTGGCATACCGCCGCCCATTGCTTTTGCCATAGAAATCGCGTCAGGTTTAATCCCGTAATCCATGAACGCCATTATGCTGCCTGTTCTGGACCATCCTGTCTGGACCTCATCCAATAATAAGAGCATTCCCTTTTCATCGCAAAGTTTACGCAAGCCCGTCATAAATTCAGGTGTGGCAGCATATACTCCGCCTTCGGCCTGAACAGGTTCAATCAATATTGCTATCGTGTCATCGGTGACCTTTGATTTAAAGTCCTCGAGATCATTAAATTTCGCATAGGAAAACCCGGGAAGAATCGGCTCAAAGCCCTTATGAATCATAGAATCCGGCTGACCTGTAGCTGAAAGCGAGCCGTAGGTGCGCCCGTGGAAACCATTCAGCGCGGTCACAATATGATAACGATTCGGACCGTAATTGTCCGTCCCGTATTTACGAGCCATTTTAATCATGCATTCATTTGATTCGGTTCCGGAATTTTGATAGAAAATCTTATCCAATCCGACTGTTTCGCAGATTTTCTTCGCTAATAAAGCCTGTGGCACTGTATACGGATAATTAAATGTGTGAATGATATCTTTAACCTGATCAATAATCGCCGCCTCTACTTTCGGGTTTCGGTTCCCGCAACTATTTACGGCTATTCCTCCATAAAAATCCAAGTATGGCGTGTCATTTTCATCGTAGAGGTACATTCCCTCGGCGCGCTGGGCAATAAAATCAAACCTCTTGTACGTCTCGACCATGTACTTATTGACAATATCCTTTAGTTCTTGTGCGCTTAACCCCGTGTCTTTCAATCTCATTTTTCTGTTCTCCTTCTTAATTGATACTCATTTAAGATAACCTTTTCCCCAAATAACTCAAAATGAAGTATAACGAGAGTTTCAAAGAACGTCAAGGGAAATCAGCGCGCTTTCTGCCTCATTTATTCACTTTAAGAATTTTCGCAAGTTCATAGACGTTTTGCTGTCCCGCAACGAATGCTTCATCCACAACAGCAAAAGAGACACATGAACCACAACTTGCCGGATTTACCCGCGTCACGCTCCCCATTTCACCCATTGCGATAGCGATCAAGGGCTTTTTTGCTTCATTACTATAGAAATATGACGATACTTCGATAAAGCGCTGCACATCCTCGGGCGTTTCCGGCATCACTGCAAGCTTTATAATATCGGCATCAGTGGCGTGCATTGTCCGGTAAAGGCTTAATAATTCGGCATCCGGAGGGATGCGCTTAAAGTCATGATGTGAAAGTACAACCTTAATTCCATTGTTCTTGACATAAGAAAGAATATCATTCAAGTATTGTTCAGAAAGAGTGGCTTCAATGTCGAAAATCTCCGCGGCGCGCTCATCAGCCATTTTGCACAGGACCTTTAAGTATTGTTCGTCACCATCCACACTCATGCCGCCTTCGGCAATCCTTCGATACGTGAAAATAATAGGGCGCTCTCCACAAATTTCGTGTAGTTTAATAAGGATATTTATTTGATCATCCGTATTACTAAGAAAATAATCTGCTCTCCATTCAAAAAAATCCGCAGGGCTTTCGGCAGCTTTTCTCGCGTTATTCAAGATTTCTTCAGCGGTGGTACCTAAAATCGGAACACAGATTTTCACATCGCCCTCACCGATTACAATATTGCCCGCCGAAACGGATTTAATAGGTTTATTCATTGTCGGAATCCTCAAAAGCTTTCTTTAACAGAATAACAGTTTTGAGCACATTGTAGGGGATTACGGGTATATTTGCAAGGAAAAGATCCGCTTATTGGGTGCGTTATCGCCGCGCAAAATTGGTAATTTCAATATCAGATGTTGAAATTTGCATGAATTCAGGCACAAAATTTCGGTAATTTCAATATCGGATGTTGAAATTCGCAAGAAACCATGATAACATAGTTCAAACAGTAATTTTGATTTTACACTGAGGAACGAATTATGTATATTAAACGTCATATTGAGAGTGCAATTATAGAACGAAGTCGCGAAAAGGGAGCGATTATTGTGACAGGTGCACGGCAAACCGGAAAAACTACACTTATTGAGCATTTGAAACCGGAAATAAATAGAATTACATTTGATGACTTAGCAATCCGTGATTCGGCGACTTCCGAACCGGCGGCGTTTTTGCAATTATACCAGCCTCCTCTTTTTATTGACGAAGTCCAATATGTTCCTGATATTTTCAATTACATAAAAATTGCGCTTGACAAGTCACGAAACAAGGGCGATTTCTTCCTTACCGGTTCGCAGCGGTTTCAACTGATGGAAAATGCAACTGAAAGTCTCGCGGGACGCGCCGGAATTCTCGAATTGCTCGGGCTTTCATTGCGAGAATTACGCTGCGAAACATGGGATACTCCGTTTTTACCCACTACGGAGTATTTATTGGAACGAAAAACAACCGCCTCTCAAATAGAGTCTCGTGAGCTGTGGAATATTATTCATCGCGGGAGCTTTCCGGAGATTTGCGCTGAGCCTGACTATAATTGGGGAAATTTCTATTCAGACTATGTGCAGACCTATCTGGAACGTGATGTTCGCAAATTGTCTCAGGTTGCTGATTTGGATCTATTTCGTAAGTTCATGACTGTCTGTGCTTCCGGGACCGGGCAATTACTGAATCTAAACGGCATGGCGATAAAATTAGGTATTAGTCAACCCACTGCAAAAAGGTGGTTATCTATACTGCAAACAAGTGGATTGGTGTATTTATTGCAACCATATTATAACAATATCCTGAAGCGCGAAACGAAGACTCCGAAGTTGTATTTTCTGGATACGGGGCTCGCCGCATACCTGACACGCTGGCTAACTAGCGAGACACTTTCACAGGGCGCTATGAGCGGTGAGATATTTGAGACATTTGTAATTGCGGAGGTATTAAAAAGCTATATTAATAAAGGAAAACAGGCGGACATCTTCTATCTGAGGGAAAGAGAGGATAAGGAAATTGATTTGCTCATTTTCCAAAATAATACCCTATATCCCATTGAGATAAAGCAAACATCCGCGCCGGGTAAAGATAAAATTAAAAACTTCAAAATGCTGGAACACATAAGCACAGTCAATATCGGAGAAGGCGGAGTAATATGTCCCGCTGCCGATATACTCCCTTTGGATGCGACGAATAAAGTAATCCCACTCTGGGCGATTTAGAAAGGGGTGAAACGGGATGGATTCTGCATTGTACAGACTAATCATGAAACTCATTGCTTTGGCGATTGCTCTTGTGCTGGTGTCAATCAGCATAGCTGTGGACCGCGCGCGTTCCTGGAAATCGACATTACTCATTTTCATAAGCCTCTAATTCTTCTATGGTCTTATGAACGATGTTACGCGCGGCATTCATATCATTTATCGATTCACGCAAAATGCTCAGATTTTGCTCGCTGTAGAAAGGATCTACTTGAGTAGTAATCTCGAACGGAATCCCGCCTTGGCGTAGCGTTTGCCCCAAAAAGCAAACTTTTCGAATAGATTGTATAGGATTATCTATACATTGTCAAGTCAAGCCTTCCTCTGTCTTGCATTCCTTATGACCGCAATGATTATAAAAAAAACCGAGAGTGTCGCGAATACGCCCCATATCGGGAAGAACACCGCTATTCGCGAGTAAGTGTACTGTGTCTCTTCTGCCTGTATGTTTAGGTTCATTTTATAGATTCCGAATACCGGCGGGGTCTGCCAGCTCGTTTTTAGTGTTCGACTGGTTAATGGCAGTACTTCCGCGCTTTTTTGTTCTCCGATAAAATCCTCAGTTGAGCCTTTTATAAGGCTTTCGGCTTCGAGTCTGTATTTTACCGAAATGTCGATATTTCCGCTGTTTTTTATGATAAATGTACTCGTCGGGGAATTTCCGTAATGCCAGATTCCGCTGAAATTTACGTCTGTTATCTCGGATTCAATTTGCGTTTTCCCATCAATCCCTGCATAGATAATCATGCCAAGGCGCGCTTCGGGAATCACACCGCCTACCAGACTATCATCGGTGGTCTCTGCAAATATCGCAGCGTATTGCCCTCCGGCATCTATGTCGGCATCTTCGGGAACAGTTATTTTAAAGGCGATGTCAATTGTTTCTGATGGCGGAACCGTGATTTGCGTCTCGGGAAACGTTATCCATTCGGCAATTTGATTCATCTCGCCTTGAGTGATGAAATCGGGTTTATCATAATCTCCCACTTCCAGCGAATAAGGTGCGGCATACACTTTAACTTTAACGGATTTTGATTCATCCGAGTTCGACAAGGAAAAACTCCCCTCATAAGTCTCCCCTTTTGAGAGCGGATCAATATGCAATGTCGCCGGTGTCAGTGTAAGTGTCGGGGTTTTATCCCCCGTACCATGTGCGGATATTGAAAGCAAAAAGAATACCGTCAGAAAAAAAACTAATAAGGATGTAATAATGTAAATGGCTCTTAATTTTGGTCGTCTAAACATAAAAAATCTCATGGAATGCGGAATAAGTTTCAGAAAATAATTGTGACAGAAAACACTGTCGCAAAACACACCCCGATTCGAGATATTAAAGATATCGCAGTTAGTTTCTTAGCTATCCCGTTCTTTTTTGACTTCCGACTGCGTTCCTCCCTCAGGCTCTTTCTCTCTCGCCCAGTCTTCTATTTGAGAAAGAAGTTCCGAATCGTCCTGCTTTCGCAGGTTCATGATGCCCTGAGCTATTATCTTTACATCATCGAGGATGTAATCAAATGCTCCGGCTTTATAGAGATTTATAACAATCATCGCGATGGGTACCGCAAATATCATCCCCGCCACCCCTGCGAATTTATATCCGGCGTAGAGCAATACTAATGTCAGAAGCGGATTCACGCCCATGGAATCTCCCACGAGCTTTGCTTGTACGAGCTGACGCACCAATTGTGTCACAACATATGTTATCAAAAGTCCCACGCCCATTTTAATATCGCCCACCAGAAAATCGTAGAGCGCCCAGGGTATGAGCACGGTGCCTGTCCCGAAAAGAGGCAGAAAATCAAGAAGCGCAATTAATATTGCAATTAACACGAAGTAGGAAACTTTCAGAATCCCAAGCCCCAAAAGGAGAATCGCAAGGATTATGCCCATGATTTTTATCTGGGCTTTGATATATCCGCCCATTGCCTTTTTAAGATTGCTGATTATCATCGACATCCGGCGCACCAGGCCTCCGGGTGCCACTTGTTTTACGGCAGTTATTATTTCGTCTCGCTGTACTGTAAAGAAGTATGCCGATAGGAACATGACGATCGTCCCTATGAGTATTGAGGGCACGGCCTTTGCGATATTCCCGGCGGCGGTCATTGCGGGCTGACTAAGGCTCTGAATCAGGGTGCCGATTTGTGCCTCGAAATTTTCAAGAGCCTCATAGACGCCGTCCTGAATGGATTTAGGGAGTTGTTCTAAAAGATTAGCCAAAGCGGTCGTAAGCCTCGTAAATCCCAAATCAATGCCACCCACACGATTAGGCAGATCCATAACGAGAGCCGATGCCTCTTGAATAAGTTTTCCTATTATCAAATACAAAAGAAATACAATGAGTCCCAGAACCAGTACCACGATAACGACCGTGCTTATTTTCGGAGCAATTTTAATTCTGCGTGAAAGCCAATTAACGAGCGGGCTCGCAATATATGACACGAGCCACCCCAAAACAAGGGGCATAAAGATAAAAATCCCGCGATACCCGAGATAAATAACAAGTGCTGTCCCAATTAGAGAGAAAGCGAGGCTTACAATAACTTTCCAATACGGACGATTGTCGACGATTTTTGCGGACACAGCCGGTTTCTTATTCGAATCTGGCACGGTATATCTCCCCTCAATGTTAATTTTCATATACGACACATATTTCACATTGGTCGTGACGGGTGCGTATTTTACATCGGTCGTGACGGGCGGGAAGACCCCGCCCCTACTATGGCCATATTATCATGGTCACAGACGGTTTTCAATTATTTCCCATAATTCATCCTTTCCGGCTTTTGTTTCGGCGGAAAATGGGATTATTGTCGCGTTTTTTCCGGCATTCAGCGTTTCGCGAATTAATTTTAATTGCTTTTCTGTCTGTGCGCGTTTTATTTTATCGGCTTTTGCGGCTATGATGACAGCCTCTTTGTCTTTAGAGAGCAACCAGTCATACATCTGCTTATCAAGTACCGAAGGCGCGTGTCTTATGTCAACCAATAAAAAGACGGACTTTATTTCTGCCGTTTTATTCAAGTACCTCTCAATCAGTTTTCCCCATGCTTCTTTTTCCGCCTGTGAAACCTTTGCAAAACCATACCCGGGTAAATCAACGAGATAAAACTCATCGTTAACGGCATAATAATTAATTGTCCGTGTTTTTCCGGGTGCCGAAGATGTCCGGGCGAGAGCTTTTCGATTAATCAAAGCATTAATCAAAGAAGATTTCCCCGAGTTCGAACGCCCCGCAAACGCAATCTGCGGAAATGTATCTTTCGGTAATGTGGATGTAACGCCGCATACATGGGCTAATTCTACGTTTTTTATGATCATGTGAACCTCATAGTTTTCGGTGCTTAAATTTACTACCAACTGTTTTTCGCGCCCTAAAGGTCTTCGACAAACTCTTCCTCACTCGCACGCCCCGCATGACTCGCTCAGAAGGTTTATCTCAGCGCGATTTTTAACACCTCGTCCATCTGTGAGACCGGGATAATTTCCAGCCCCTCCGTTATCTCCGTCGATATTTCATCCAGGTCGCGTTTATTATCAAGCGGCAGCAATACCGTCTTTATTCCGGCGTTTTTGGCAGCTAAGAGCTTTTCTTTTAGGCCTCCGATAGGAAGTATTCTCCCACGTAGCGTGATTTCGCCTGTCATAGCTACGTCTTTTCTGACAGGCCTTTTCGTGATAGCTGATACCAGCGCGGTGGCCATTGTAATTCCGGCTGATGGTCCGTCTTTGGGCGTCGCTCCCTCCGGAATATGCATATGTATATCATGTTTAGTAAAATATTCCTCGGGTATTTTTAGTTCATCGCCTATGCTTCTGATGTAGCTGATACCGGCACGGGCGGACTCCTTCATCACGTCACCCAATTGGCCTGTAAGGAGGATTTCTCCGTTGCCGGGCATCAGATTCACTTCTATCTGGAGGGTATCTCCTCCGACACTCGTCCATGCCAATCCCCTTACGATTCCGATTTCATCATCGTCATTGGCCTTTCTGAAGAGGAACTCTTCTTTTCCGAGATACTTAACCAGATTCTTTTCGGTAATGCGAATTGTCTTTGCGTCAGCACCTGCTTCGAGTATTTCTTTCGCGGCTTTGCGGCAGATTTCTCCGATTTTACGTTCCAATTGGCGAACGCCGGCCTCACGCGTATAGTTTCTCGCCATTTTCCAAATTGTGCTCTTTGAAAAGGTTAGCATTTTTTTAGTCAGACCATGTCTTTCCAATTGCTTAGGAATCAGGTGCTCCATCGCAATATGAAGCTTTTCATTCTCCGTATAACTCGAAACCTCAATTACTTCCATCCTGTCAAGCAATGGTCTGGGAATCGTCTGCAAAGTATTCGCCGTCGTAATAAAAAGCACCTGAGACAAATCAATAGGCACCTCAAGATAATGGTCACGGAACTTCACATTCTGCTCGGAATCCAGAACCTCGAGTAATGCTGAAAACGTATCTCCGCGATAATCAGTGCTGATTTTATCTATTTCATCAAGCAATATAAGCGGGTTCTTAACTCCCGCGAGCTTTAGCGCATTAGCAATGCGCCCCGGCATGGCGCCGACATATGTTTTTCTGTGACCCCTGATTTCAGCTTCGTCGCGCACGCCACCTAACGAAATGCGCTGATATGGCTTTCTGAGGGCTTTCGCCAAAGATTTCGCAATGGAGGTCTTCCCTGTACCTGGCGGTCCTACAAGACATAGAATCGGGCTTTCGCCTTTTTTGGTGAGGGCGCGAACCGCAAGAAATTCTAAGATTCTCTCCTTAACCTTTTCAAGACCGTAATGATCCGCCTCCAGAATCTTTTTTGCTTCACCGATATTCTCGTAATCGGGAACCGTTTTATCCCAGGGCATCTCGAGCATAGTCTCAATATATGTGCGAAGAACGCCTCCTTCAGCCGGGTTATTGCCGACGTGCTGGAAACGCTTGATTTCTTTTTCGATTTTATCTTTTACTTCTTTATCAGCCTCCAGTTTTTGAAGCGCCGTCTCGAATTCCTCCGCCTCCGAAATATAGGCTGAATCGCCGAGTTCATCTCGTATCAGTTTCAATTCCTCGCGGAGAACGTATTCCCGCTGATTTTTATCAACTTTTTCTTTAACCTGCTGTTGTAATTGGGCGCGAATGAATCGTACCTGCAAAGACTTTGCAAGAAATGACGTCAGCATTTCATAACGCTCATAAACGCGGCATTCTTCAAGAAAGGACTGAGCCTCGGGAAATGATAGCTTTACAATAGCTCCGACAATTTTAATTAACGTAGAAAGATCTCCTGTACTGTCAAAACGCGCAAGAGAATCCTCAAGAAGCGCTTCATTCCCTCTTAAGTATTCAATCGCCATCTCCTTAAGATTCTGTATCATGGCAGCGTGGGTCGTATCGCGCTCGTCGTCATATTCCATTGTGTCAACATCATAAACGGGCGTGACTGAAGCCGTCAGATAAGGTATTTCATCGATAAAATAATTAAGCCTTGCCCGCTCAAGTCCTTTTACCACGACTCGTGTCTGCTTTGATAGCCGTAATACCTGAACAACTCTTGCAATACTTCCTGTTTGGTAAAGATCATCAAATAAAGGCTTTTCTTTTTCGACTTCCTTTTGGGCAACCAAAAACACCTTCTGGTTTTTATGCAAAGCGGTCTCAACCGCCGCCACAGAAGATACCCTGCTTATGTCAAAATGAGTGACTGTCTCGGGTAAGATAACCATACCCCGAAGCGGTACAACAGGCATTATTAGTGTTTCTTCGTATGCTTCTTTCATGCTGTTTGCGCTCGTTACGCGCTCTCTTTCAGGCGCTTTACCTTAATAACCGTGTCGCCCTTTTTATCGGGAATCTTATCCAGATTCTCGACGGCATCTTTAGTAATGCGGAAAGTCTTAAGGCTTTTATCTGACGGAGCGTCATACATTATATCAAGCATTAAGCGCTCCATAATGGAACGAAGTCCCCTCGCACCGGTTTTACGTTTCTCCGTAAGCTCCGCAATCGCTTCTAACGCGTCATCATCAAATGTAAGCTCAACATCGTCCATTTTAAGCATTTCCTGATATTGCTTAACAATAGCATTCTTCGGCTCGGTTAAGATGCGCATGAGTGCTTCTTTTCCGAGGCTCGAAAGCGCTACGGTAACGGGAACACGTCCCACCAATTCGGGAATCAGTCCGTATTTAATAAGATCATGCGGCTGAACCTGCCGTAAGAGCTCGTCATTGTCTTTTTCTTTCGCACTCTTTAACTCGCCGTGGAAACCTATTGATTTAATGTCAATGCGGGATTCAATGATTTTCTCAATCCCCTCAAAAGCGCCGCCGCAAATAAAGAGAATATTCGAGGTATCCATCGAAATCAGCTCCGCCTGCGGGTGCTTTCTTCCGCCCTGAGGGGGAATGCTCGCAGTGGTACCCTCAATTATCTTTAGTAGAGCCTGCTGCACGCCCTCTCCCGAAACATCCCTGGTAATAGATGGATTCTCTGATTTACGCGTAATTTTATCGATTTCGTCGATATAAATAATACCATATTCGGCCTTTTCCACATCACCATCGGCGGCATTTATTAGTTTAAGGAGGATATTCTCCACATCCTCTCCGACATAGCCCGCCTCAGTAAGCGTCGTGGCATCCGCTATCGCAAATGGAACGCCGAGCAATTTCGCCAGAGTCTGCGCCAGAAGCGTCTTTCCGCAACCGGTAGGTCCAAGCAGTAAAATATTGCTTTTAGCGAGCTCAACTTCCGATGTATTAAGAGTCATTATTCGTTTGTAATGATTATATACCGCAACCGAGAGAACCTTTTTTGCCTCGTCCTGACCGATTACGTAATCATGTAAAAACGCATTGATATCCCTGGGCGCGAGGAGCTTTATGTCTCTAATCGGATTCCAAGGCCTGCCGGATTCATCTCTCTCAAAATTCTCTCCGAGCTCTTCTTCTATTATTTCAGCACAGGTCGAAACGCATTCATCACAGATGAAAATCCCCTGCGGTCCCGCAATGAGCTTCCTTACCTGCCTTTGTGTTTTATCGCAAAATGAACAGCGAATATGGTCGTCACTTCGTATCATCATAAGCTTTCCCCAATTATCTCTTTTGTATGACTTCGTCAATTAATCCGTATTTTTTAGCTTCCTCCGCACTCATCCAATTATCCCTTTCGGTATCAATTCGGATAACATCCAGAGGCTGTCCCGTATTCTCGGACAATATTTTATTTATATTCTGACGTGTGCGGATAATGTGTTCCGCAGTTATCTGAATATCAGTGGCCTGACCTTGCGCGCCGCCTGAAGGCTGATGAATCATAACCTCGGCATTGGGAAGGGCAAAGCGCTTTCCCTTAGTGCCTCCTGCCAATAAGAAGGCTCCCATGCTGGCTGCCATTCCTATACATATCGTCTCAATATCGCATTTAATGTATTGCATGGTATCGTACATAGCAAATCCAGCCGAAACCGAACCACCCGGGCTATTAATGTATAAATGAATGTCCTTTTCCGGGTCCTCAGCCTCGAGAAAGAGCATCTGCGCTACTACAACGCTCGCCGATAAATCCGTGACTTCTTCTCCCAGAAAAATAATTCTGTCCTTTAATAATCTTGAATAAATATCATAAGAGCGCTCGCCTCGGCTCGTCTGCTCTATTACATATGGTACCAAGCTCATCCTTTTGCCTCCTTTTAAGAAACACTAAAGCATTTCATGCTATTTTTCTTTCGCATTATTAACGATAAATTCCACAGCTTCCTGAATGGCAATATCCTTTTTAATTCTCTCAATCTCTTTCTCGCCAAGCAGCTCCTTTAGCTTTTCAACTTCCATTTTATAGGATTCAGCCATTTTAGTGATTTCTTCATCTAATTTTTCATCGCTGACTTCGATATTCTCTGCCTTTGCGACAGCTTCAAGCGCGAGACGCGTCTCAATTCGCTTAATCGCCTGCGGGCGCAAATCGTCCATTAGACTCTGTGCTGTCATCCCGGTAAATTGGAAATATTGCTCAATCGTCAGTCCCTGCTGGCGGATCCTATTTGAGAAATCCTCAGCCATCTGTGAAACTTGTGTCTCTATCATGGGCTCGGGTATATCAACCTTTATGCCCTTAACTACCGCCTCAACGGCCTGATCTTCTTTTTTAGCTTTCGCTTCTTTTTCTTTTGACTCTTTTAATTTAGCCTTAATGTCAGCCTTGTATGCCTCAAGAGTCTCAAACTCGCTGATTTCGGAAGCGAATTCATCGTCTATTTCAGGAAGCTCCTGAGTCTTAATCTCGTGGATAAGGCATCTGAATACGGCTGGTTTCCCCTTTAATTCATCGGAATGATATTCATCAGGGAAGGTAACTTCCACATCAAATTCTTTTTCTTTTTCGGCTCCGATTAGTTGCTCTTCAAATCCGGGAATAAAGGATTTAGAGCCAATCTTAAGGGTATAATTTTCACCCTTTCCTCCGTCGAAAGCCTTATCGTCAATGAATCCCTCAAAATCAAATACTATCTCATCGCCGTCTTCTACTGCTCTGTCAACTGAAACGGTTCTGGCATTCTTTTTAGCCTCTTCATTAAGTTTTTCGTCAATATCCTTTGCGGTGACACGGGTAGAAATTTTATCGACAGCCACCCCTTTATATTCACCCAACGTAACCTCGGGCTTCGTAGCTACTGTCGCCGTAAAGATAAAAGGCTTATCTTTTTCGATTTGGACAACCTCTATTTTAGGCTGTGAAACAATTTCTAAATTGCTTTCATCGTAGGCTTTTTCATAGGCTTCGGGTATCAGGTCATTCGCTGCGTCGTCGTAGAAAATCGATGCGCCGTAGGCTTTTTCGATAAGATTACGGGGGACTTTGCCTTTCCTGAAACCCGGAATGGATATTTTGTTGCGTTGCTTCAGATAGGCTCTCTGCAGGGCTTTTTCAAGCTCGCCGCTGTCTACCTCCACCGTAAGCTTTGCCATGTTTTTTTCTGTCTGTTCAACCTGTACACTCATGTTGCTTATGATTCCTCCTCGGTATACTATCCTTATTTATTGTATCCAAATTTTTATTATAACGCATTTTTCTTAATTGGTCAAAGCACTTTGCGTAAATGACGCGATTTTCTTCAATAGCGGCATCTTAACGGTAATATACTACACCTTTTCCGATTTCTTGTGCCTTTGCCGAATCTACTAATATTTCGATTAAGCAAAGCGCAAACGGAATCGCCGTGCCTATTCCGCGGCTCGTAATAATCTGTCCGTCCGTTACGACATCCTTTACCGTAACCAGTGCTCCCGATAGCCTTGGTTCAAGCCCCGGATAACATATGGCGTGTTTTCCTTTTAATAGCCCCATATCCCCGAGAATCGTGGGGGCGGCGCAAATGGCGGCTACCAATCTATTAGTGTTAAGGAACTCCAATATCTGCGTGCGAGTTCCTTTGTGGGCACGTAGATTCTCTGTACCCGGACCGCCGCCCGGCAATAATAGCACATCATATTTTTCAAATTCAAAGTCTTCAAATACGTCATCGGCAATAACGCTGATTCCGTTCGAACCGCTGACCGTATCCGCACCTGTAATTGACACCGTCGCCACGTAAACTCCCGCTCTGCGAAGCAAATCCACAGCTGTAAGGGCTTCGACTTCTTCAAATCCTTCCGCCAATAATACACATACTCTCTTCATAATTAAATTTCTCCTTCCTTAAAATAATCCTAACAACCCGTATGATATCACACACATAATCACAGCCGCAATCAAAACGCCGAGAATTATTGCCGGAAATGCCTTCTTAAACGGAATCCCAAGCATTGAGGCAATAAGCGCTCCCGTCCAACCTCCCGTACCCGGAAGCGGAATGCCGACAAAAATCACAAGCCCCCAAAATTCATATTTTTCTATCTGGCCGCTTCTTTTCATTGCTCTGGCTTCTAATTTTTCAACGAGGTTTTTAAGCTTTGTTTTTTCTTTAAGCCATTTAAAAATGGGCGTTATCAGCCACAAAATAAAAGGAATGGGAATGAGATTTCCCAAGATACAAAGCGGCGCGGCTTTAAGCATGGGGATATTTAATAGCGGTCCCGCCACTAATAGCGCCCCACGCAGTTCTATAATGGGTAGCATAGAAATAAGGACAATAATCAATTCTTTGCTGACATTCTCGCGAAGGGCAGCCACGATTTGTTCGATTAAATTATTTACCATGAAGGGCTTTCTCCTTAATACCGTAATTATACCAATTTATAGTATATATATTCAATAAATTTTATCTCAACTAAGACTATCTTGCGCTATTTTTGCGAAGGTATGTACTCACGCAGAAATGCGAATAACGCTTCCATCTCTTCATCGGTTCCGACTGTTATGCGAAGGTAATCGCGTATCCTGTCAGTGTCCCAGTACCGCACGTATATTTTAGCCTTTTTCAAATCTTCAAAAAGCTTTTTTGCCTGAATTTCGGGGTGGGTCACAAAAAGGAAATTTCCGGAAGGTTCGGGGTAGATAAACCCGAGTTTGTTAAATTCGCTCTTTGCTCTTTTTCGCGTCGCTATTATTTTATTTATGCATTCATTTGAATATGCGCTGTCACGCAATGCCGCCACGCCTGCCTTAATTGACGGGGTCCCAAGTGTATAGGAATTGAATGAGTATTTCACATCATTCAGATATTTTATTAATTGCGGGGCGCCGATTGCGTAGCCGATTCGGATGCCGCACATCGAACGACTCTTTGAAAAGGTCTGCACAACGAGCAGATTATCATATTTCTTAGTTAATGCAATTGCGGATTCACCCGCAAAATCAATGTACGCCTCATCCACGATAACAATTGACGCAGGATTGTGTGAAACAATATCCTCAATGAACGAAAGCGGTTCGTAAACGGAAACGGGCGCATTAGGATTCGGAAAAATGATTCCACCGTTTTGCGCATAGTAATCTTCTTTATTGATCTTGAAATCCGAAGTCAAAGGGCATTGCCTGTAAGGAATACCGAAAAGCTCAGCCCATACCGGATAAAATGAATATGTAATATCCGGAAAGAGGATCGGCAGATTTCCATTAAAGAATGTCAGAAAGCAAACAGCCAATACATCATCGGATCCGACTCCGGGGAATACGCACTCGCGCTCAACTCCGAATGTTTTTGCGATTTCATCGATCAATTCGAAAGCTTGCGGGTCGGGGTATTTGCGGAAATCCTCGCCGGATAAGCTTTGCATAGCAGAAAGTACCGCTGGTGATGGCGGGTAGGGATTCTCATTCGTATTCAATTTAATGACCCGCTCTTTTGGCTGCTCGCCCGGGGTGTAGGGCTTCGCGATGCGGCGGATGTTGTTATCGTATGCGGGCATATTGACCTCCAAGGACACTGACGCAATTTTGCATCGGTGCTAATCCCGTGTCCGCGCCGCGATGAAATTATACCGCGGATTCGTGCGTTTGCAAGCGAACGGCAGCGTATTGCAACACCTATCGTCCAAATATGAGCGGCATCCGCACGGGACGCGGATAATTTTAGCGCGGACCTCCAAGGACACGGGCTATTGATGCAAATTGTACTCCGTAGCCAATTCCGCGAATTTCGGCAATGAGTTCACTATTGTTTCGTATGCAACACAGTAAGCGATTCGCACATATCCCGGGCAGGCAAATGAGCGACCGGAAACTATTAATATATTGTATTTCTTTGCTGCGGCAACGAATTCTCGCTCGTCTTCCACAGGCGATTTCAGGAATAGATAAAATGCGCCCTGTGGCTTTACTACTGAAAATCCGGCATCAGTAAGACCTGCAAGCAAAGTCTTTCTGTTTCGGTCATAATATGACAAATCCGTCTTTTCATCAAGACATTTTGAAACAATAAGCTGTTGCAGCGTAGGGGCATTAACGAAGCCGAGTATTCTATTAGCGACATTCGCGGCGCCTTTTAAATCCTCACTGTCATCAACCTCGTCGGGGATGACCAAGTACCCTATCCTTTCACCCGGCAACGAAAGCGATTTACTGTAGGAGTATCCGACAATCGTATTCCTATAATAATGAGTTAGCCAAGGCACCACCACGCCGTCATACGCCAATTCACGATAAGGCTCGTCTGAAATCAAATAAATGGATGTGCCAAATTCCTTTTGCTTATCCTCAAGAATTTTCGCTAAATCCTTGATTGTCTTTTCAGAATAAACGACACCGGTCGGATTATTCGGATTATTTATAATAACAGCTTTTGTTTTATTACTAATCAATTTCTCGAAAGCATTAAGATTCGGACTGAAAGTCTCTCTGTCGGGCAAAACCTCGACCAAAATTCCGTCATAATTGTCCGCATATGAGCGATATTCGACAAAATAAGGCGCAAAGGCAATAACCTCGTCACCCGGATTTAACAGAGCCTTTAAAATGACGTTCAGACCGCCTGCAGCTCCCACAGTCATTACGATATTATCACCCGTAAACTCCGTCTCAAAACGTCTATTAAGCGACTCGGCAACCGCCGCGCGCACAGCAGGATATCCGCTGTTGCTGCTCGTGTACCCATGCAGGTAAATAGGATCGGTCTCCTCAATAATTTCAGAAATCGCCTTCTTAACCCCAACGGGCGCAGGGACATTCGGGTTCCCGAGGCTGAAATCAAAAACATTTTCAGGACCGTATAATTTTGCGAGGCGGTTCCCTTCCTCGAACATAGCGCGAATGGCAGAACTGCCCTCCACCATTTTTTTCATTTTAGTAGAAATCATGTTAGTCTCCTTGTACCTTGAGTAATATTCGATTTCTAATTCTACAGCATAATCAGGGATTTGTCACTTTGTGTTTCACAAAAGGGAGCGGCCATGGTATGTGGGGGAAGAGACCGCTCCCGCTGAAAGGGTATTAACAGACTGGTAAGATTTCCTTTAGGAAAAATGCATACTCTTAATAATTTATGCACTATTCTTTCGTAGAATAAATTAATCTACGAAAAATTCGTACAGAAGAACTCCTCCCCGCAAAGAAATATTACTTATAAAATTCCGGCGTGCCGCCGGTAACAACCTTTTCGGTTACGCCTGAAGTCTGGGATTTCACCAGCGCGTCGGCAGTGACGGAGGCAACATAGCCGTCCCACGCGGAAGAACCGCCCGTTTGGCCCTTTACGGCATGATCTACCCAGTCCTGAATTTCCACATCGTAGGAATCAATAAAACGCAGAATCCAGTTGTCCTCTATCTTCGTGGAAACACTATTTGCGTAGCGCACGGTCGGGAAAGACGGGCACGGCAGATTTACAACGCCGTTTTCGCACACCACCTCGCAGTTGATGTCGTAGCCGAAACCGCAGTTTACGTTTACCTCAAGCACAGTAACAATACCACTCTTGGTTTTCATAATCATAATCTGGGGATCTTTCAGTCCCTCATGCGCCTTTGAGTTGGTTTTGGGCATAATAGACTGTACCTCGTCCCACTCGTCGCCAATCAGCCACGGCAGTACGTCAATTTCGTGGATCGCGGTATCTGTTACAGCCATCGCGGTGGTATAATCCGCAGCAACGCCGTCCGCGCGGTGCGTGCACTTTACTAACAGCGGCGCACCGAACTTGCCGGAATCCAGCAGTTCTTTCACCTGCTTGTAACCGCGGTCATAACGGCGCATAAAGCCGACCTGTACCAGATGCTTGCCGGATGCAATTTCCGCGTCCACAACTACCTTGCAATCTGCCGCCGTGTTGGCAAGCGGCTTCTCGCTAAATACAGGCTTGCCCGCCTGAATTGCCGCAATGATCGGATCCTTGTGGAACGCGCCCGGCGTCGTAACGACAATCGCGTTGACATCCGCATCGTTGATCGCTTCGTTATAATCGGTATAAACCTTGGTGCCTTCGCCCGCTATTGCAGCCGCCTTTTTCGCGCTTTCCTCAAATACGTCGCATACCGCGACAACTTCGGCATTCCGTATACGGTTTTGGATTCTTTCGATGTGCTCGCGGCCAATCGTCCCGCACCCGATTACGCTTATTCTTAATTTTTCCATGACATAACCCCCCTTAAACTCATACAAAACTCCTTAGGAACGGTGACGGAGCTTTTCTTAAAGTATGCAACAAAAAGAAATGAAAAACAAGAGCTGCGTCTGCGCAACACATTTTGAGGAAAAACTCTCGGATCGGTAGGTTAGGTTTGAGAGGCAATCTTGCGAAAACCTATTGACAAAGTGGCCCGTCCGACTTATTATTTACTCAGAAAGAGGTGCCGCCGATAAACGGCTGGCCTCAAAAAGATTATTGTTTAATAAAGATAACCTCCCGCGCCCGGGCGGTTATTTTTTTCTATCATTCCTGATACCACGAACTAGCTTAATCAATGCAATTATCGTGCTTATTATAAAACACGTTGTAGAGATTACTTCATAGGTGTCCATGTTGCCTCCTTGCCGGGAGGCTGATAGAACGCCTCCCTGAAACCAAAGTTTACAGTTACAGGAGGCCAACCGCTTACCGTTTGTGGCAGCACCATAATTATTTTAGCAGATTACGAACGAGCGTTCAGGGGTATTAGAATTTTCTATAAGTAATATTCCTTTTTATTTCAATTTTACTTGCCCTTTCTCCACCATAAATGCCGGTCGATACGACATTTTCGCCTGTCGCAGACCTTCCGACCCTGTGTCTTCTTCGCGGTTTATGTATTTGAAGTTTGCGCACTCATGCAGTATGAATTGCTGATTTATCATTGGATAAGCTCCATTTACTTCGGCGTAGGCTTTTTCTATATGCACCACAAAGGTATCTTCACTTAAGGGCTCTCCTACCGTAAATGCGACGATTTTCCCATCCAGACGCAGGCATCCGCCGCGCAGGTCCAGTTCCTTTAGGAGACGTAATGAATTCAGCGTTACGCAGACTTCGGCTGCCTTTTCGGGGTCGTCTTCGCATTCGCTTTCTTTGCGCCATTTAAGAGCCATTTCAAAACAGTCCTCGACATTTTCATCAGTGATCGCTTCATATGTCCAGCGTCCCGTAAATTCCGCTAGAAAATGATTAATGTGATTTCGCTTTCCATGCAGTTTTTTCCCAGCTAAAGTCGCAAGGGATTCCATTTCGTATACATAATCCGCCGAATCCCTATCATATTCAACTGAGAATTTCCCCGGATACCAGTTTTCCAGCTTCGCGTAATTTTCAGGAGTCACCAAGTAGAGCGCAAAATCAATTTCCTTTTCCTTACAGGCAACTTCAAGAGAATTCAAAGCATTCTTTATGTCTTCATCTTCGCCTGCCGGAAATGCAAACGCGAGATGTCCGTCATCTTCACTTTTAAAAACAAGCGTCTTTTCAATGATTGCCCATGTAACGGGATATTTATACGACCATAGATAAATATTCGCAAATGCCCTTTCGCAGCTTTTGCTCGGGTATTTCATCAGATACTCGGTTACGAGGTCCTTATCGGACAATTCAATATTTTTGAAGCCCAGTTCAGCGAAGGTATTTTTCGCGCTCCTTCGTTTAGATACTATTCTTACCAATTCATTTACCGTTTCACATTCTTTTGTAATATCTTGCATTTTGTCTCACCTGTGATGTTGTGCTGTTACATTTTTTTGTTGTGTCCGCGCCTTGATGATATTTCGAACGGCAACGAATCGGTCGGAACGCGCGAAATTTTATCACGGACATTTAGGACACAAAGGAATGGAGATTACTTGCGTCGTTTCACGATGGCGCGGCGAATTCTGAGAATAACAAAAACAATTATTGCAATTAATGCCGCACCAACCGCATAAATTACCAGCGCGACCTTATTTGGTTGTTTTATTATTTCGCCAATGTTCTTTGAATCCACTTCTATTTTCCGGCCCTCGGGCGCAGCGTAATGTTCAGGAAATGCCGGCATCCCGTCCGCATTTTTTTCAAAGCTTGCAATGTAATTGGCTAATGCCACCCATTCCTTTAATTCATTTCCGTTTTTATCTCGTATTATATATTCTTCAAAATCTGTTATCGGTTCGCCCTTTTCGTTTTTTGGTGTCAGCTTTAGAATGCCTTTTGAAGTATTCTGTACCGCTCCGAGCATCTGTGCCGAATAAAGCCCCGCCACTACTCGATAGAGCTTTTCATCGTCTATCTCAATTAGCTCTTTGTTTTTATCATAAGGCACATCTTTTGCGATCTTTACATCGGTTACTCGGTTTAATATCAGACGGTTAGGATTGTATGTCCATGAAAGTCCGCTCGGATAAAGCTGCGCAGTCGACATCAATGTGGAAACTGATGCGTCAATTTCCGCTAATGTCTTAAGCTCCGCTCCTGTAAGATACACGCTGACAAGAGGGTAACCCGGTATTCTGTCAGCGCCTATTCCGAGAGAGGCAACATTAAACACATCAGAGACCGTCACCTCGCCTATCTGGAAAGTGTCGCGTATCGTTCCCATTGGCGCGACCGAAGCGGTGACTTCTACATAATCATTGCCTTCGGCTTCTTTTACCGCATAGTAATAACCATCGGCAATTATTGAACCCAAGGTATCCTCACGCAGTTCCTTTCCAAATGAATCCATTTGAGTAAAGGCTATATCATTAACCGCTAATACCTGATCAAATTCATATCCGAAATCCTTCAGATAACCATTGCTTATTTTGTCCTTGTAATTCTTTATTTCCGATAATATTTCCTCATCCTGCGCGACGCTCTCATCAAGCAATTTCGTCTCATAGGATACTACCGACCAGCGCCCGCTTTCTGATGGCGTAAGCGTCGCAGTCCCGAGATATTGTCCATAGCAACCTTCTGACATTATGTAGGTATCGCCGATTTGGATGTAGTCTTCCAAAAGTGTGTGGGTGTGACCGCTGATTATTACGTCTATTTCCGGCACGGCTTTCGCCAATAATTCGTCCTCGGATTTATCGGGGTCGGGATTCGTCCCTGAATGAGACAGGCAAACTATCATATCCACCCCCTCATCCTGTAATAGCGGAACAATTCGCTTTGAGGCTTCAATGATATCATCGAAATCAATTCCTGACTCCGGAGCATAATCCTCGGCTTCCTGTCCCATTACGCCATAGACTCCAATCCTATATCCGCCGCGTTCTAATATCGTGTATTCCTTTGCTCCATATTGTTCCAAGGCTTCTTTTACTAAAGCATTGTCTTCGGAATTATTCTTTTCCCAGTCAATATTAGAGACAAGAAACTGCGGTAAATTCAGGCTTTTATCTGCTTCCTGCTGCGTTATCGCTGATTTGAGCATATTAGAAACGCCCAGACTCCTATAATCAAATTCGTGATTGCCAAAGGTAGTCGCATCATATCCCAACCTCCCCAGAAGCACGAGCTCAGGCGCGTCGCTCTCGAAAATAGTCTGGTAAAGCGTCCCCATTGAAAAGTCGCCGCCGTCTAATACAAAGGTCGCCGGGTTATTAGTACGCACGTCATCTATTGCGGTCTTTAGTCTCGCAAAACCGCCCACTTCAATGGTTTTCCCCTCATCAGTCCTAACTTTGAATGAGTCTAAATGCGAATGCAAATCATGCGTAAATAATAATGTAACCTCTCCCTCATCGCTTAAGGTTTCGGTGCGAGCTTCTTTGGCGAAAGCTCCTGTAGATTGAAATATTGTGAAAGAAGAGACCAATAACATTAATAAAGCTCCTGTTATAAACCGAACTCTAACGGAATTTCTCATTGGAATACCCCCTTTGGTATGGAGTCCGGGAACATCCCCGCTCCCTTGCGCTTCACAAAAAATATCATTAATTTAAATTTCACAAATTACCGAGCTTGGCCGCCTGATCTGCCGCTATCAGGCTGTCGATTATTTCATCTAAATCTCCGTTCAGGACATTTTCAAGTCTGTGCAACGTAAGCTTAATGCGGTGGTCGGTTACGCGCCCCTGCGGGAAATTATAGGTTCTTATTTTCTCAGAGCGATCTCCGGTCCCCACCTGACTTCTGCGCTCCTTGGCCTCAGCGTCATGCTGTTTTTCAAGCTCCAAATCATAAAGTCTCGCTCGAAGTACCTTTAGCGCCTTGTCTTTATTTTTCAGCTGAGATTTTTCATCCTGACAGGAAATAACGATCCCTGTCGGAATATGCGTCAATCTAACCGCCGAATCAGTGGTATTGACGCATTGACCGCCATTGCCGGAGGCTCTGAACACATCAAATTTACAATCATTCATATCAAGCTCCACATCTACTTCCTCAGCCTCAGGCATGATTGCCACAGTACATGTGGATGTATGAATCCGTCCTCCGCTCTCAGTCTCGGGAACCCTTTGAACCCTGTGAACTCCGCTCTCGTATTTTAGTCTGGAATACGCGCCCTTTCCGGTGAGCATAAAAACGCACTCTTTAAACCCACCGAGCCCGTTTTCATTGAGAGAAATCATCTCCGCCTTCCACCTATGCAATTCCGCATAGTGCACATACATGCGGTAAATTTCCGCCGCAAAAAGAGCGGCCTCGTCTCCGCCGGCACCCGCTCGTATTTCCACTATAACGTTCTTTTCATCATTGGGGTCTTTCGGAAGAAGAAGAATTTTAAGGCGTCTCTCAAGTCCTTCCACTTTGTTTTTCGCTTCGTTTAATTCCTCTTTCGCAAGCTCTTTTAGTTCAGGGTCCGACTCTTCTTCTATCATTGAAAGGGCTTCGTCGGCTGCTTTATTATTGTTTTTATACTCGGTATAGGCTTCAACTATCGGGGTTAAATCATTTTGTTCTTTCATTAATTTTCGGAAAAGCTCCTGATCATTTACGATATCAGGCTCCGAAAGCATTTTCATGATTTCTTCGTAACGTGTTACCAAATCTTCTAATTTATCAAACATAAAATACCAGCAATTCCTCTCTATTTCTCATAATTATTCCGGATTTCGAATCTCAGAAATCTATGTCAATCTAACGCACAATATTGCGCAGCAGTCCTAACCCGCATTACATTTTACCTTGCAATCACTACGCGGTCAAGCCCCGCCAAGTCCTTTTTAACGACAATATCCGTAAATCCGTCGCTTTTAAGAATTGCTGATACATCTTTTGCCTGATTGAAACCGATTTCCAGAAGCAGCTCTCCGCTTTCTCTAAGATAATCCGGTGCTTCGGCCGCAATTTTTCGATAAAAATCAAGCCCGTCTTCTCCGCCGTCTAAAGCTATTGCCGGGTCATAAAAACGTACTTCATCCTGCAATTCGTCGATATCAGAAGTGGGGATATAGGGAGGATTTGAAATAATTAAATCAAATTTTTCCTCATCTGCCGCTTTCGGTCTTTTGTTATCAATACTTGAATTTATGCTTGAAAACAAGTCACTTTCAATGAATGAAACTCGATCCTTTGAGATACCAAGCCTTTCCGCGTTTTTCTTTGCCACATCAAGGGCACCTGCCGATATGTCCGCTGCGACCCCCGAAACCGAAAGATCGTATTGTTCGGCGAATTTTATTATACTAAGTAATATACAGCCGGAACCGGTACCGATATCAAGAATGCGGAAAGACCCGGAACCTCTCAGAAAAGAAAGTGCTGTTTCGGCAAGTATCTCCGTATCCTGTCTGGGTATCAGAACATTTTCATTAACGTAAAACGTATACCCCATAAAGTCGCACTCCCCTGTTAGATGCTGCAAGGGAATTCTGTCTTTTCGTTTAGAAATAAGCCTTAAGTACAGACGCTCTTCGTCCTTGCTGACAGTTAATTCGGGATGTGCATAAAACCGAGATCTGGTAACCTTAGTCACGAATGATAAAAGCAGGAATGCGTCATTTGCGGCATCGGGAATACCTGCGCCAACAAGTTTTTCTTTCCCTTGATTAAATAGTTCTGTAATTGTCACTGACGAATCTTTTGTACTCATTTTTTTATTCAGAAAGCTGATTGAGATATTCGGCTGTCTCGGGAAAATTCTCGATTTCGTATTTCCTCCAGTCAAAGACTGCCTCCACCGCAGCAATCCCTACGTCCATCATATCCCTGTCAGGCTCTTTTGTAGTTATTCTTTGTATCCAAAGTCCCGGTTTACTTAAGATATTGACAATCGGATTTTCCGTACTCCCCGCAAGTTTCAGAATCTCGTAAGATATGCTCGCTATAACAGGCAAAAGCAATATCCGCAACCCCGCTCGAAGGAATGGATTTTCCATACGAATGAATAAAAATAATATTATGCTGATTGCCATAATAAATACGATAAAACTCGTGCCGCAACGCTTATGAAGTCTCGAACTCTTTTCTACGTTATCAGTATTAAGCGGTAATCCATGCTCAATGCAATTAATACATTTATGCTCTGCGCCATGATACATAAATGTTCTGCGGATATCAGATAAGCGTGATACGACTATAATGTATAAAAGAAAAATGCCTACGCGGACAAAGCCTTCCAGCACCGTTCTGACCCAATATTGCGGAATAACCGGTTTCATTAAAGATGTAAGAAAATACGGAAGAAGGATAAATAGTGCTACCGCAATAATAAGAGCTAAGACCACACTACCTGCCATCAATATTTTGTCGCTATTGCTTTCATTTTTCTGCGACTTCTGCACCGGTTTCTCCACTTGCCTAAAAAGCCTTTCAAACTCAGCGGACGTTTCGGCGCTTTGGTCCCCCTGCATACTTTCATCCTCAGAACTAACAGTGGTTTTTGTTTCGCTTGGCACGTCTTCATAAAGACTCGCCGAATAAGTCAATGTTTTGATTCCCAGAGACATGGAGTCCGCGAATTGGAAGACACCGCGAATGAATGGTACCTTTTTATACCATTTCTGATTACCTTCATCACCCAGTTTTTCTGTAAATAGCTTAATTTCTCCGCTTTTCTTTCGCACGGCGACAGCATATTTGCTGCCGCTTCGCATCATAATTCCTTCTAAAACGGCCTGACCGCCGATATTCGATGATTTCATTATTTCCCCTTTATTGCAATTTTTGTTATCCCGCCGAAAAAATTACAGACGGTAGAGTAATCATATCACAAAAATCACAAAAAATATTCTTTTTTTCTTGTCAATTTGACAAAAAAATAATACAATATACGTATCTATTGTTTTGTGAAACAGTTTTTCAATCAATTTAGATTCAATGATTTAAACTTTTCAAAACGGGGGAACGATTTATGCAGTGTCCAAAATGCGGGGAAGACTTAGTAATTAAAGAAATAGAAGAACGCGATGACGTGGGGGATTTAGTTGTCAATAAATACGGCATTTGTCATAATTGCCGTAAAAAATTCAGATTAAAAAAAGCCCAGACTGACGACGATGATGAAGATTCGGGCGCTACAGGTACAGTCGGAAATACCGGTTACAGTTATCGAGTTCCTACTCCATCGAGATCTTCTGTTCGATTAGGTGCGGATGACGACGATGACGACGATGATGAGGATGATGACGGCGGTTTACCTGCTCGTTATTCGAGACCCGCAAAGCAATCCATTTTAGATCGTTTTAAAAACACTAACGATGACGACGATGATGATGAGGATGACGAAGAAGAACGAGATATACTCGGACACGGTTCTTCTATCGGCAGGTCTGCAAGCAGAACAGGCGGCGGGAGCGGTCGCATCTCACAGGCGCAAAGACAAAGAGAGAGAATTAGATTTTTCATTACAATCGGTGTAATAGCCGCTATTGTATTGGCTATATTCTTTTTAGGTTTTGCAATCGGAAAATCAGCAGGGAAGAAGAGTAGCAATAAAGACAGCGGGGAAACGAGCGAGGCCACCAGTACTGATGGAGAGACAGGATCTGCAGGGACAGTCATAAAAACTCCGGGTTACCTTAGTGATGAAATTATTAATTTTTCAACTGACACTTATACAATCACATATACTGATGTCAAGACTTTCAAAGATTCTGAAGGTCGTGAATATTTGAGAATGTATTACAACTTCACAAACAACAGCACCGCAAGCATAATGTTCAAGACTTGCATTACTCAAAAAAGCTCGCAGAACGGAATAGAATTAGTACCTACAACAGCAGGGTCTGATGATACCGAGGTTTTGAATCAAGATGTTGAAGTTGCTCCGAATCAAACAATTTTGGTAGGCGTCAATTGTGGAATATTGCAAGATCGTTCTCCTGTCAAGGTAGAAGTAGGTGACTGGTTAGGTTTTGACCAACCTGATGTTATGACGGTTTATCTACTACAAGAATAAAAAGAAAAGCCCTCTGAAGTTATTCAATTAAAGGCAATTAAAGAGCTTTCTTTATTTTTTATATTGTTTATTAGGATTTACTATTCCTCAATCCCGTATTTCTTGTTGAATTTATCCACGCGGCCTCTCGCCTGCGCTACTTTCTGCTGTCCTGTATAGAAAGGATGGCATTTTGAGCAGATTTCGACGTGTATATCTTTTTTTGTGGATCCTGTGGTGAAGGTATTTCCGCAGTTACAGGTCACGGTCGCCTCTGTGTAATTCGGATGTATGTTAGCTTTCATGGTTTTTCACCTCTTCTTCTATAATATATTATAAATAATTTTTTCTCTTTCTCGCAAACGCGATATAGATGATAACACAATTATTTTTAATTGTCTATAGCCACTTTGTCTTTTTAACAATTTGGATTAGCTCGGCGTTATTTCTGGTACGAGTAAACATATTAAGTATATTATCCATTGCATCATCGCCGCGCAGCCCATTGAGTGCCCTTCTCATTATATCAACTGCTTCTTGCTCCTCAGTCGATAATAGCAAGTCCTCGCGCCTGGTGCTCGATTTCGGGATATCTATCGCGGGGAAGACGCGCTTTTCAGATAATTTACGATCCAATACGAGTTCCATATTTCCTGTGCCTTTGAACTCTTCATAGACCACATCGTCCATTTTGCTTCCCGTATCAACTAAGGCCGTCGCAAGTATGGTAAGACTCCCGCCCTCGCGCATATTTCTCGCGGCTCCGAAAAATCGTTTCGGCATGTGCAAAGCCGCCGGGTCGAGACCGCCTGAGAGAGTCCTTCCTGAGGGAGGTACTGTCAGATTGTATGCTCTGGCAAGTCTCGTAATGCTATCTAAAAGAATAACAACATCGCGTTTGTGCTCGACTAGTCGTTTCGCCCTTTCAATCACCATCTCCGAAACACGTTTATGGCGCTCCGGCAATTCGTCGAACGTAGAATAGATAACCTCAACATTTGCACCCACTATATCCTCACGCATATCTGTTACTTCTTCGGGTCTTTCATCAATCAGAAGGATTAATAAGTGCACCTCGGGAGCATTTTGAAGCACCGATTTCGCTACCTCTTTAAGCAGGGTGGTCTTTCCGGCTTTCGGGGGCGAAACAATCATACCTCTCTGCCCCTTTCCAATAGGAGAGAGCAAATCCATTATTCTCATTGCGGTGCTGGATTGGCTTCGTTCGAGCTTTAGCCTGCTGTCCGGGAAAATAGGAGTCAGATTTTCAAATGATTTTCTCACAACTGCCTGGCGCGGGTCGGTTTCATTGACCTTTGTCAGATACAATAATGCGCTGAATTTTTCCTGTTGAGTCTTTATTCTGACGTGTCCTTCGATGATATCGCCTGTTTTAAGATTAAATTTCCGGATCTGGGAAGGTGAAATGTAGATATCATTGTCGCCGGGCAGATAATTATCGCTTCGGATAAAACCGTACCCATCAGGCAATACCTCTAAGATTCCGCTGACTACTTCTCCACTGTCTAATGCGTCAATATCGCGGTTTTCCTTATCTCCGGTGTTCGCAGATTCGATTTTTATTCTTTCCTGAACCTGTTCCTGCTCTTTTCTGCTTTCCTTTTCGTCTTCGAGAAGCATCCTGTCAATAAGATCAGGTTTTTTAAGAGTCGAAATACCTTTCAACCCACGTGCCTTTGCTAATTCTTTCAGAGTCTGCAAAGGAAGACTCTCATATTTCTCTCTTGTCATTATTAACCTCACAAATCAAGTTTATATCTGGAATTTTAAGTCGTCCGACCTGACATGATTTTGATGTTTGCCGGGTAAAACAGTACATGAATTAGCCCGCCCAAAATTTTCTAACGTATTCATTATACACACATTTTCGAAGAAAGCAAGAAAAAAACTAAATTTTCTACAACGTTTCCGAATCAAGAACAATTGTGAAGGGTCCGTCATTTATCAGACTCACCTTCATATCAGCACCAAATTCGCCTTTTTCAACTTTCGAAACTGACTTTTTGCACTCGGCAATTATGTATTCATACATCTCTTGCGCAAAGGCAGGGTCGCCTGCATCTAAGAAACTTGGTCTGTTTCCTTTTTTACAATTGGCATAGAGTGTAAATTGTGAGATTAATAGCAGCTCCCCGTTCACACTATCAAGCGAAAGATTTGTTTTACCTTCTTCGTCTTCAAAAATGCGAAGACTAATCATTTTTTTCACCATTTTATCCGCTATTTCCTTAGTGTCGGTGTTGCAAATGCCGACTAATATCATATAACCTTTGTCGATTTTCCCGATAATACTTCCATTTACTTTTACATTTGCTTCTGAAACACGTTGTATAACAAATTTCATGCTACTCTCCTCATCCAATTTTTAATCCTATATATTTAGTAATCCATTAAAAAATGTTCTTAATCTTTTGTTCATTAAACTTTATTCCTTGACGCGGTCGCGGTCAGGCATATCAGCCGATAGAACTCCTATCAATAGTAGTTGTTATCGTTTTGCGGGTTTTTAGTTTCAACTGCGCGAGAATTATCGCTACGGACATCAGGACACATCCCAATAATTCACGACCGCTTAAGTTTTCATGCAAAATCAACCAACCCGCCAGCACCGCAAAACACGCTTCCAAACTCATAATCAATGAGGATATGGTTGGGTTCGCATTTTTTTGCCCTACCATCTGTAACGTATATCCGACTCCTCCCGAAAAAATCCCCACGAATATTATAGGCCATATTGCAGACCAAACTCCGGCAATCGTGGATTCTTCAAAAAGAAACATTGCCGCAAACGAAAGTACAGTCGATGTACCAAACTGAATCGTAGACATCATTATTTCATCGACTTTAGGCGCACAATAGTCAATTGTGAGAATATGAAACATAAAGGCTACGCTGCAAATAAGGATTAAAAAATCACCCTTTTGAATTGTGAACTTTTCCGTTATGCACAATAAGTAAAGGCCGACAAATGCCAACAAAACAGCTATCCAGACAAGAATTCCGGTCTTTTTCTTTAGAAACACTCCCGCAACAGGAACTAAGACAATGTAAAAGCTGGTGATAAAACCTGCTTTCCCTGCCGTGGTGTAAACGATTCCCGTCTGTTGCAATGTCGAAGCCGTAAACAACAATACCCCGCATGCAATACCTCCGCTATAGAGGTACTTTCTGTTAGACATTAGGGCAATAGTCTCTTTTTTATCTCGTTTGATTAATTTGTTTCGTAAAAAAACAAAAATCACCAAACAGATAAAAGCAAGTAATGTCCTAACGGCGTTAAATGTCAAAGGTCCTATATAATCCATTCCTTGGCGTTGAGCCACGAATGCAGTTCCCCATATAATAGCAGTAATAAATAATGCAATAGTGTTTTTTGGTCTCATGTGCAAAATCATAACAGATTCTATTGATTTTGCAAGCATGTTTTGTTAAAGTTAAATCCGGAATGAGAGTTTCTACTAATACAGGGAGGGCATTTATGAGCATCAATGATGAAATCAAAAAGACAAAAGAGAACGAGTTAGAGGAAATGGAAATTGACACCGTCACATTAACTCTGGACGATGATTCGACAATTGAATGCGAGGTCGTTACAATTTTCGACGCCGGGGGCAAGAGCTATATTGCTTTACTTCCTTTGGATGAAGACGGCGAAAATAAAGAACGCGAGGTCTATCTATATCGCTTTGTCGAAAAAGACGGTGAAGAACCCGACCTTGAAAATATCGAAGACGATGATGAGTACGAGCGCGTTGCAGACGCATTTGATGAATGGTTAGACGAGCTGGAGTTCGAGGAAAGTGAAGAATCATAGTACTCGTACAGCACTTTTTGATCACATAAAATTACGCGCAAGTAGCGTATTTTGTATCAGGTCTATTTTTACTTAAGGAATCGGGAAGGGAGCAAATCCCTCCCGTTTTTTGTTTCCACAAAGCTAATATACAGCAATTCCCTCGCCCTTGTTAAACCCACGTAGAACAATCTTCGCTCCTCTTCTACTTGCGCCTTTGTGACTGCGCTTAAATGCGGAATATTACCTTCATTTGCCCCTATGATGAATACAATATCAAATTCCAGGCCTTTAGCACTATGCAAAGTCATAATGTTAACAGGTTCACTTATATTAGGATTATTTTCGCATATTTCAGAAACATAATAAGCATTCGTCGAATCAGAATTCAGAATTTTATAGTAGTCATAAATAGGAATATTATTATATTTATCAGATTTAGTTTGTGTCTTTATTGAGCCTGTTGATAAGTGAATATCTTGCGTATTTAAAGACATTTCTTCCGCAGTATCAAAAGAAAAAGAAGGAGCAGATTTTTTTGAAATTTGTAAATTTTTTTCTATTTCAAAATTCATTTTCTTTTTAGATTTATATTCACATATTAAGTTATTTTCTATGTATTTGATTCGCATTTCAGGAGATATTTCACAAAGCATTTTTATGTCCCATTCCAGCTTAAAAATGGCATTTAGAGTGCTGCTATTGTATCTATTAGCTTGCTTAAGCGCCATGATGAGATCTTTTGGTGAAGTCAATTTCTCAAATCTTAACGCATCCCTTGATATCTCCCTTTGAGGATTGTTCGCAATGCGAATAAAGTCTTTTACAAGGTCTAAATTATTTTGATATACTTCTTCAGATCCGGTGTAGGCTTTAGCAAAACGAATGTATGCTTTAATATCTTTGATACTTTCGCTTTCTTTATTTCTGTCATCACTACCATTTTTCTTATTCACCTTAACGTGCGCAAGAGCGGTGGTTTTGAGTGCTTTGGTCAATTCCTTTGAATCTGACTCAGATCGGTAAAGCACGGCTATACTTGGTTGGGCTATGCCTTTTTTTTGCGCAAGTTTTCTTATTTTCTCTATTTCGGTCACGATAAAAACTGCCTCTTCTTTTGAATTCTTAAAACAGTTACGAATAATAGGATTTAAACCAAAATTATTAGCAATAGTCATTTTTTTATTTCTTATTTGAACGTTATGTGCTCTTAAATCCTTTAAGAATCTACTCTTGTTTGCCGTAATAACATGTGTTGCAAAATTCACTATTTCAGCAACAGAACGATAGTTTATATTTAGCTTTATCAACTTACTCTGAGGATAATCATTTTCAAAGTCCCTGAAGATGCCGGGGCTCGCACCTCTGAATCCATAGATGGACTGATCATCATCGCCTACAACAAATAAGTTATTATCTTTCTTTGAAATTACTCTTAGAATATCATATTGGACGTTATTGCAATCTTGAAACTCATCAACCAATATGAATTTAAAACGTGAAATATATCGCAGGATAGTTTCATCTTTACCTAACAAAAGGTTCAAAGTAAGCAATAGTATATCATCAAGATCAATCCTGCCAATCTGTCTCTTCTTCCTCTCAAAGAGCTTAAGTAATTCATAGAACTCTGTTGTAGATAATATATTTAAATGACAATCACGCGGCAAAATTCGAGTGTTTTTTGCTTTGCTGATCAGATTCGATATTTCAATGATATCATCTCCATGAATAAATTTATTTGTTTCTTTAATATCATTATTATTTATTGCATTCCTTTTCTTTAGGATTAATTGATAAGATTCCTTGATAAAGCCTAGCCTTTCTTCTTCTGTCAGAATTTTATAACTTCTTTTTTTTCGCAGGGCCAAATAAAAAACACTGTGAAATGTGCCAAAGACTACTTCATCATCGGGCATTGTTTCACGGAATCTGCTTTTCATTTCCGTAGCTGCAGCGCGAGTAAAAGTAAGAACAAGTATTTCACTTGCACTCACTTTTCTTTCACGAATTAAATTTTCTACTCGATTAATGATTGTGAAGGTCTTCCCCGAACCGGGACCTGCTAAAACCGCGCATGGACCTTCGAAATGCGACACAGCCTCTTTCTGCGCCGCATTGGGATTGAATAACACAGACATAACACATAACAAAAACCATTAATTACTCAATACTAACAGTTGCTTTAAGCAATTTAATAGCTTCTTTTATCCTCTTTATAGTTTCTTCTTTGCCAATTATTGCCATTATTTCCGTTGCTCCACCGGGTGTATTCTGCTTTCCGGAAACGGCCGTTCTAAGCGGCCAAAGCACATAACCGCTCTTATATCCCTTTTCATCAATAAAGTTCTTTAAAACGGCATATAAGGCCTCATTTGAGTAATCTTCGGATGCTTCTAACATTGGAAGAGTCTCCCTAAGGACACTTAGCGAACTTTCTTTGTTTGTTTTCATCTTTTTATGACAAAACATTTCCGTGTCATAATCAGGTAATTCTTCAAAGAAATCGATCATTTCGCAAATGTCAGGGAATACTTCGATACGGCTTTGAACAAGTTCGGCAATTTTTCTTAAATCATAGTCTTTCTTAATGACATCTCTTATATAGCTTTCGGCTCTTTCATAAAAATCATCAAATGGCATTTTTTTAATATACTCACCATTCATCCATTTTAGTTTTTGCAGATCAAATACAGCAGGCGATTTACTCATATGGTGATAGTCAAAGAATTTCACTAATTCTGTCAACGAAAATATTTCTTGATTGTCCAATGGACTCCATCCCAAGAGCGCCACGTAATTAACAACCGCGTCCTTTACAAAACCTTGCTCTATCAAGTCTTCATAAGAAGAATGTCCACACCTTTTGCTTAGCTTTTTATGATTTTCATCGGTGATTAGCGGACAATGAACGTAAACAGGAATATCCCAGCCGAAATAGGCATATAATCTATTATAACGCGGTGCAGAAGAAAGATATTCGTTTCCTCTGACAACATGTGTGATACCCATCAAGTGGTCGTCGACTACATTTGCGAAATTATATGTCGGATATCCATCAGACTTAATAAGTATCATGTCACCGAGTTCATCATTAGGCACAGTTATATCCCCGTAAATCTCATCACGGAAAGTTGTCTCGCCTTCCAAAGGAACATTCATGCGAATAACGTAGGGTTTATTATTTCTTAAGTTCTCTTCAATCTCATCCTTGCTTAAATAAAGGCAATGCTTATCATAAACTGTAATTTCAGTTCCTTCTGTTTCAGAGACTTTGCTTTTAAGTGAAGCCAGTCTTTCCTTGTCACAAAAACAATAATATGCGTCGCCTTGTTCAATTAATTGCTTTGCATATTTTAGATAAATCCCTTCTTTATTTCGTTCGCTCTGCACATAGGGCCCGACTCCGCCGTCTATATCGGGGCCTTCATCGTGCTTTAAACCTGTCTCCCTGAGAGTACGATAAATGATTTCAAGAGCTCCTTCTTGAAATCGCTCCTGATCAGTATCCTCGATTCTTAACATAAAGCTCCCACCCTCATGTTTAGCAATTAAATAGGCATAGAGAGCGGTCCGTAAATTCCCGACATGCATACGTCCGGTAGGACTTGGAGCAAATCTTGTTTTTATTCTCATCAGCATCCTCCTGAAATCAATAATCTAATATTCAAGTGAATATTATTATATAAATTTGTGAATTTGAGAATTTATTAATAAAAATAAATAAATCTTTAAAATTGTCAAAATATCAAAGCAAATTATTTACCTTTCAAATTTTTCAATTAGCAAACGAAATAAATATATTTCTCAGTAGCATTGCCAAGAGATTAATTATTTTGCTTCACTTCTATTAGCAAATCAGCGGTTTTTATTATAAAATCTGCTAATTCAAGATATTCCACCCACCCGGACGGTATACCTCGCATACCATAACAGGCACCCAGTAAATTCCCGCAAATGGCCCCTGTTGAGTCACTGTCTCCATCATGATTCACAGCCATGGTTACCGCTTCCGTGAAATCCTTGCCTTTTAAAGCACAATATATGGCAATTGCCAGCGCCTCCTCGGCAACCCATCCCTCACCTATCGACCTTATGGCAACTTCAGGGCTCTTGTCCGAATAAGCAAACTGTATAGCCTTTGTAATTGCTTTTTCTGTTTCCTCGTAATCAGGGTGCTCTCTCAGGTAATCAAGGGATCGCATAATGCTACCATGCAATGTTTTTTTTCCGCCTACGAAGAAGGCTATCATCATTGCGAAAAACCCTGCAGAAAGAAAACCGGTAGGATGCCCATGTGTCAGCGCTGCCGCTTCGCATGCCACCTCGAATGCTCTCCATGGCTCATCATAGTAGAAAAGACCAATCGGAGCTACCCGCATCACACCTCCACAACCCTTACTTTGATTAATAGGGTGCTCAATCGTCCCAAAAAGATTACTTTCAAGAGCAGACAGACATGTCATACCCGGCGCTCGCCTTTCATATAAATCCGGAATATCTTCAATGCAAAAACTATAAAGATATTCACATTCGTTGCGATGTAGCCACTTCTTCCCATTGGGATCATTTGTCTGAGTATAGAGCCACTTCATATATGATTGATAGATACCGCTTTCGGTAGGTGAACCCATTCCATCACGTTTCGTTCTGATGTGTGCATTCATTAATCCGTCTGCGGTAAACAGTGTCATTTGAGTATCGTCGGAAATAATCGCCTTACCCTTTGTCATGTCAAGACAAAGGCCTTGTATTCCTTTTTCACCGTAAGCTCCCCTTATTTGTTCCATTCTCATAAACTCAACCGCATAACCGAGCGCATCTCCTAACGCGCCGCCCAAGAGGCAGGCTCTGAATACTTCCTTGATGCCATCTGCGTTAAGTGTCATTAGTGCAAGATCACCGTTTGTCATTCGCATTTTCTCCCCAAAGTCACCTTTTTGAAACTATAGAAACTTAATAATTAACAGCCGGTCTGGCTTAGTCTCCCCCTAATCCAAACCGGCTAATATAATACCATAATTTTTTCAAAAATGAAAGTACTGTTTTAATGACGTTAATTCTTGCACTGGTTCTAATCAGTAATTACATTCGTATTTACATTCATATTTTCATTCTTATTCAGCTATAAATCCCGCTTTCTTAAGCTCCTCTTCGGCCTTTGTAAGATTAGCCTCAGACACCAGTATGATAGGTCCTGTGCAACCCATTCCACTCTCTGCATAAATGCCGTTCTTCTTAAGCATGGCAACTCCGTCCTCCAGATCCATGATTTCAATACCGGCTATCTGTGCAGTTACAGGCTCCTTTTTCGGTTCAGAAATTTGGGTGTCTAACACATCATCAGGATTGCCTTCTGTGCCGCTTAATTTCGTTTTAGAGGCGTTTTTATCTGAGATGGCGATCAACTTTAAGCCGGCAACATTTGCGGCCTTAAACTCGGCATTTGCCACCTCAAATACATTTCCATCGACCAAATCTGAAGCATATTTAAGTGCATTGCCAATTACCGGCGCACCCGAAGCTCTCGAAATAATAAGCACTAATTTATCATATCCCTCTCCGATGCCGGGCCCATAGCCAAAACCAACCGTCTCATAACTTCCGCCTGACGAGAACGCTGAGAGCATTTTACTGAGAACATTGCCTGTCAGGGAGTCGCAAACCAGTACATCAGCGCTTCCTGTAAGGACATCATTTCCTCTCAGAATGGCACCGCCGCCTTCGCGCGCGGAATCAGCAAAACTGATATCATAACCCTTTGACTTAAGCTCGCGCAATTTAATTTCGGTTTGTCTTGCACCGTCAATATTGAGGATGCCGACCTTCGGAGCTTTTACGCCGCATGCCTTAGCCGCGATAATTCCGCAGATTGCATTAGTGACCATGCTTGGGATTCTGTCAGTACCCGTAGTACCTGTGGTAGTGGCTATGAACATTTTTTTGCCTTTTGAAGGCGTCACTGCTAAGCCCACAGTCGCAACACCAATCGGGAACGGATAATGCATAGTGACAGCACCATCTATCTCTTTATTGTTCAGAAGCTCTTCCATCTTATGATGACCTTCATCTTCGTCTTTGACGGGAATAGTCTTTACGCCGTCTGCTTTTGCGCTTCCGATATATCGAACATCGACTCCAAGCTTCGAAGCTAACAAAGCGCCTTCTATTGATGTCTCTTCACCATGTTCACTGCCCATTCCGGTTATAGCAATAACGGGAGATTTCGCAATTTTTTCATTTCCTATTGCAATCTTTTCGTTGCTATCATTATCTTTTCCAGTGTTTCCTTGCATAATGAATGAAACGCCGTCAAAGAGGTTTGTCATTCTTCCGAGGAAGAGGCTGCCTTTGCCAATTATCATAGCATTTTTAATCTTACCTGAAAGGATGTCTTCGCAGGCATAACCGATATACGGTACGCCCGAGGGAATGTGACCTTGAGTTGGTGCCCAGCCTGTCAATCCGTGTTTAGAAACAAAGTCATTTAAATCTTTTGGCGTCATTTCACCACGTTTAGCAGCCAGCGCGCCAATCATTTTATAGTTTGCAAGCGGAACATCTCCGGCACCTGCAGGTTTTGTGATATCGGGATTTTGCATTTCCGGAGAATATTTATCAATATCAAGAATCTTCAGGCCGAATTTGTCCAAAGGATCGGTGACCAATCCTGAAATAACCGCCTGGGGCGATGAGCCTGTACCCACTTTATGCCGTCCAAGCATCTCGAGATTTATCTCGGCACTATTTCCGTCATTTTCCGAAATAATGACGCAGAATCCGCCGAGACAGTCCTCAAGAATCGGCAGACCTTTCTTAATGTGGTCTTTACCATTCATGCCAAGCTTTGCTGTACAACCGCCGCTGGTAACAGCCACTGTTTTATATGCACCGGATTTAACCAATGAGGCCGCTTCAATCACGGCATGAGCCGGTGCTGCGCAGAATCCGCGCACATCCGAACCCGTAGCATTAACAAGACCTGCTACTTCGGCCGCTGCCTTCGCAAAATTTCCGCCGCCTCTTTGGTTCATGTCACCGCAGGCTTCCTCGGCACAATCAATCACATATTCGATCTCAGATTTATCAATTCCGGCATTTCTTACACCATATAGGAGGGCTAAAACGCTGGAAGCTTTACTTACGAGGTTTTCATGCATAACATGAGCCGAAAGATTGGTATCAATATCGTGAGCCCGTTTTACACAACCGACTAATTTTCCGTCACTCCAGAATCCCTCGGCGTGCTCTTCTTCAACCAGTCTTTTTATTTCTGCCGGGTCTGTCCCTTCAGGAATGCGTGCCACAATGTCTTCGGTAATGATAGGGTCTTTTGCAAAAGCATCTTTATGAGAAGCGACAAAATCCTTATCCAGTTTCACAACTTCAAACATATCACAGGCTGCTACCATCAATAAAAATTCTTCCTGCGGCATTATTTCGCCGAATTTTCCGTAGCGGTTTGCCCCGTCCATTTTTTTGTCATACCAAGGCATTTCAATTTTGGCCAACTCATCAGGATGAAAATTACCTATATATGTCTGATTAGGATAATATGCTACCGCATCATCATAAGAACGAAGATTTTGCGGAACTGATTTTAGATACTCGGACTCAGGATTAACCACGCGCTCCGTAGTCTGAGTTGTGCCATTTGCAAGTACCATATCGGGAGTATGCACCAAAATATAACTGCTTCCCTTAATAACACTATTCATAGGAGTATTCCTTTCTCGTGTAAATTATTTTAATTCTTTTGCTAATTATTTAGTAGTTAACATATAAACAGGCCAACAACATCATTTTGAAAATTGTCAGCCTGTTTCTTCGTGATATACCCCGCCCGTCTAACAATAGGCGAATATTCACCTTACGCCTCGTTAAACAAACAATATTGTTCGCGAATCGACGTCATCTCGTTTACAATATCATCAACATCAAGAACCATTTCCATCATGCTGATTTGTTCATCGTAAACTGCCTCGTCGAACTCTTGCTTTATTTCAGGTTCACATACGTGATAAACACGAAGTCCAAGCTGGACTCCTGTCAACGGACCTGCATAAGTCGGGTCTCCCGCAGTAACTGTCTCGGCGGCAAGCCCAGCGGCTTCGCCTTCTGCGGCTCCGAGAATGACCACTATATTTTCCGGGCCATATTCCTCGGCGAATTCCTTTACCCTCTTCTGATTTTCCAGATCCATTGCACCGGCGCTCGTTCAGACGAAGCACTCGGTCGACGAGAATACTACTTCGGCGCCGGCAGTCTTAACACATTCCGCAATCGCCGGTCCGGGTATACCGTCACGATCTCCGATAATTATCGCTTTTCTGTCTTTCAAAATAGCCATATTATCTGTCTCCTTTCTGATTAGTGTCTATATCATGGTTTTAACCGTATAGCTTAGATGTACTTCTTAATCATATTTTCGATGTTAGCCTCGGTGGCATCATCCTTTACCAATTCCTCAACCTTTGCTCCGTCTTTATAAACAGCCATTACAGGCAAGCCGAGAACTTTCTGGGCGATCGCCAGCCTTCTGGCTTTGGTGGTGTTTAAAGACGTAAATTTAAGCTTATCGCCGTATTTGTCAGCAAAAGCATGAACCGCCGGCATCAAAGCCTGACAGGGTACACATCCGTCACCATAGAAATCAACGAATACATAGCCATCGGCCTTTAATACTTCTTCTTCAAAATTCTCTTTTGTCAAATCAATCATCTTAATCAGGTCTCCTTCCTTTTCGATTATGTACACACACTTCGCTTTCTTTAGAAAATAGCGACTGTATCTGTATCCTACGCATAATAATTCATATAAATTATATATCTATACCACATTGATAACTATAACAATATTCACCCAAAAGTCCTGAATACTGCTGTAGAATCATTGTTTCTAAAAATAGTCGGAAAGGCTTCTTTCAACCTGTACCGCAGCTATCGCTCCGTCAGCCGCTGCAGTAACGACCTGTCTGAGGCTCTTTACCCTGACATCACCCACTGCGTAAACATTCGGTATATTAGTATGCATGTCAGCATCAGTAGGTATGTAACCACGTTCATCCATATCCACAATACCTTTAAACAAATCACTGTTTGGTACCGTTCCGATAAAACCGAACACCCCGAACATTCCGTCATCTTCGTCGGCTTCAATCGTAGTAATTTCACCGGTCTTTACATTCTTCACCTTCATTCCCTGAAGGATTTCATCGCCGAATAATTCCTCGACCACGCTGTCCCAAAGGAAGAAGAGTTTGGGATTTTTAAAGGCCTTTTCCTGAATGGACTTCGCCGCTCTAAGCTCGTTTCTTCTGTGAATAAGGGTAACCTTTCTGGCAAATTTTGTCAGATACATGGCTTCTTCTACGGCTGAATCTCCGCCGCCTACCACGTAAACCTCCAAATCTTCGAAGAAATTCGCATCGCAGGTCGCACAATATGACACGCCCTTTCCGATGTACTCTCCTTCACCCTTGCAACCAATCGGTCTCGAATAAGCTCCGGTCGCAATGATGAGATTCTTTCCTTTGTATTCGCCTTTAGTGCCTTTAAGGGTCTTTATTTCGCCGAGAATATCCGTCGAAACAATCGTATCTGAAACTCTTTCAACACCGAATTTCTCCGCCTGAGCGGTCATTCTGGCAATCAGAGATGGACCTGATTCACCTTCCACAATCTGCCCGGGATAATTTTCAATTTCGTCGGTAATCGCAATCTGACCGCCATCCTGCCCCTTTTCAATCAAAAGGGTGGATAGTCTGCTGCGTCCCGCATATAGCGCAGCTGCCAGACCCCCGGGACCCGCACCGATAATAATAACGTCATAGACCTTTTCCATGTGATTTCTCCTTAATATGTCAATCCTGCGCGTAGATTTAGAAAATCGTCTGCCCGCTAACTTCAGTCTGTAATGCGTCCAGAGCTTTCTCTACAATCTGTCTGCGGATAGCTTTTTCTTCCTGCGCCGTCATCGCGGGATTCCCCAAAGGATGCGGGATCGCTATAGCGGGAACAATTCTATTCGCACCAACCGTAAGCGAAATAGGCGTGACAGTACAGATATGAACTACCGGAATACCGGCTCTCTCGACTTCTTTCACCATCGTTGCACCGCAACGAGTACAGGTACCTCAGGTCGAAGTAAGAATGACAGCATCCACCCCATCGGCTTTCAATTTTGCAGAAAATTCAGCCGCAAATGCCTTTGAAGAAGCAACGGAAGTTCCGTTTCCAGTAGTAGTATAAAACTTTTCGTGCAGTTTGCCAATCTTTCCTTCTTTTTCCAAGTCACGAAGCACATCAACAGGCAAAACTCTGTCAGCGTCCTGATTCGCATAACACGGATCATATCCGCCATGTGCGGTCTCATAGGTATCTGAAGTCAAATCAAATACGCCGCTGATATCATATTCGCCGTAATGCGAAGCGCTGGAGCTCTCAATGTGGTCGGGATTTCCCTTAGGTACAATACCGCCTGAGGTCACAAGGGCAACCCTCGCGTGCGCCATATCTTTTACAGCCGGATTCGGATCTACTCTATCGAAAGACGGCATCGGATACTCAGTGGTAAAGGGCTTTCCGGAAAGCTTTGAAAGAAGCATTTTAACCGCACGCTTGGAGCCTCTCTCCTTTTCGAAGAAATTAACTCTGACACCATTAGGCATATAGCCTTCCTCACAGGAAGCTCCGATTTTCTCATTCTTTGCAAGTTTCAATGCCAAAGGTGCCATTTTCGCAACGGCGTCGCGCATTCCTGCAGCCGAGTTCTTTGTGGCAATAGTGAGCACTTTATTCTTAAACATATCGGCACCGGGATTTTCCTCGTACATACCTGTAATCGCGGGGATACCCAATTCCGAAGAAACCATATCAGCTACCGTACCGCAAGCTACGCCGTAACGACCTGCGTTAAAAGCAGGTCCGGCGATGAATACATCCGGATTTTGAGCTTTAACCATCTCAAGAATCTGAGCTTTAGCCGTTTCAAGATTTTCATTGAAATAGGAATCACCGCAGACAATCGTGGCAATGATTTCGGCTTCATCTTTAAAACTCGCTTTGAAAGCAAGTCCGGGGCCTACTACCTCTCCGACGCGAAGTTCTGCCGGAAAATCGGCCTTTTCCTCTCCGCCGATATTGGCGAAGAACTGATTAATATAATGAACTACTCTTAATTTTCCCATCATAAACCTCCTACCTTGCGCTCAGGCAATTAAAGCCCATTTCGTTAGTCGCGCCTGTGATAACCTGCAATTCCACTTCGTATGAACCATCATCCATAATCGCATCCGCACTGGAACCGGCAATTTTCGTGACATAATCAAGCGTACCGATTACTTTGTCAAGCTTAGGCAAACGGATTAATTGATTGGCATTACCGCCGGTAACAACAGCGTCCGCAGCCACATCAGCATCCGCTAATGACTGTGATTTTCCGTCACGTCCGGCGTATTCATCTGTAATTATTACTGTCTTTACGCCTTCAGCCTCGATTTTCTTACAATTCATAATGAGATCGGTGTCAGGATTTCCGAAGCCCTCCTGTGAAACGATGACGCCGTCCAAATCAAGCATTCTGCATAGCTTTGCAGTCCAGTCGGAAGAACGCATCTTATCAGCGAGGTATACATTTTCATTGGTCAGAATATGGCATACGAAATTCAATGTCTTTCCGTGTTCCTCGAATAAATCGTGGATAACGGGATTATTCAGATGATGATAGGTCGTGTTTTTATCACAAGCGGAAACGCAATTCCCGGAAACGATAGCTCCGTCCATAATCTCTGTGGGGCTCATCATCGTGGTAAGAGATTTCTTTGCGTCAACTCCATAAACATAGGTGTCATGAAGCAAGCCCTGGCTCTGAAGCATGTGCACATAAGCCACTCTCGGAAGGTCAGGGTATTTCTCTATTCCTTCCTTAATGCCGCATGTCTCGTATACCTTTGTCTCATCAGGTGTAAGCTCTTTAGCCAATTCACCTAAACGAACGGCCACACGGAAGCCCGCAAGTCTCACCGCTTGCTCATAATGATGCGGTTCAATTCCTTCTTCCGGTTCACAGACCATTACAAAATTAATTAATTTCGAGAACGGAGTATAATCAGCTCCCGGACCGCTCATGTCGATAATTCCTTCCTGAAATCCGACAATACGTCCCGCCGTAACTACCGCCATCCCTTTTAAGGCGTATGTTTTTCCGCTCCCGACGGTGTCCACCTTTGCGATAACACCCGGGAAAATCCCGCCTCTGCCTTCTACCTTAACACGCGGCTCAATTACATCCTTAACAGGTGTAATACGAGTGCTCTCGCCGGGCTTTGCGATGTCAAAGGTTACACTTTTGATTTTCTCATCTTCCAAAACGATTTTACGAATCTCGTCCTCACAGACAAATAATACGCCGTCCACGATTTTGGATTCTTCTGAGAATCTGATGTCTTTGATATGGATATGTCCCATTTCCAATCTCATGCTTAACTCCTCCTGATTTTTTCTATCTTCCCTTATTCTATGAATTCCGCTAAGAGCGGGGAAAGTCTGTTACGCGATACTTACAATGCGCTTTCCAAAAGGCTCAAATCAATGAGCCTGAAGTCATTTAATACCGATTCACTCAAATTATTCGTTTTATCCTCAAAGGCCTTAGCTTTAATAATCGAATTCTCAATGAGCTTAAGAGATTCGCCTTCCACCCCTGTCAGTAGAGGGACTTCCGACAACAGAACCGACTTATAAGGCGTCTCCTTTGGCTTTATGCTGCCCGAAAGAGGATGGGTCAATATCACATACCCTTTATGTACAAAATCCCTCACACGGGCTAATAAGTCCTCAAAACTTTGATCTACATACTCAACTCGATACTCATTCCCGAATTTCTCCGAAACTATAGGATTATTCGTGATAATTAAACCTTTCACATTAAACCTCTGCGGCTACGTTTTAGTAGTATTCCGCTATTTCAAAATAGAAAAGGGACAAGTTAAGCTCTTAGCTTTTCTTGCCCCTTCTGTCTTTTAGTCAAAACCGCAATGCGGTCCCACATCAATTCAGAGTGCGGTCCTTTTTACAGTCCTTTTGCTTGAAAGTTTCACTGCCGACTACGACTTTGATGTCATGCAGCTTGCCTCTTCAGCGGCTTTTTAATCGTAACCCCCTGATAAAAAGCTCTCTCCCGAAAAATATCGACCCGCTATTTTGTTATAGAAAATATCTATAAATATTATAGAAATTTTCTGTCGCACTCATATTACAACACCTTTTACTAATTTGCAAGCTAAAAAATAAAGTTTAGAAAAAATTTATAAATCTACTTAAAATATGCATCAATTCCATTGGCAATTCCATTAACCATTTTCGTCTGATACGCGGCATTTGCCATATTTAAATCATCGGTACGATTGGTCATATAGCCCATTTCAACAAGAGTAACAGGGCAAGGAGACCAATTATTTCCGGTCATAGTATCGGTATACCAGACGCCTCTATTGGTCATACCGGTTGCCTTGCAATATTCATTTAATACAATCTGGGCGAGTCGCTGGCTGGGAGAAATAAGTGAGCCCAGATACGGATTTGAACTGGTCGGCGCTATCGTTAATGCCCCGTGAACGGAGGAATTCTCAGAGCCGTTCGCGTGGATTCGCACGTAAATATCGGCCTTTTTGGCCCTCGCCACATTCGCTCTTTCTATATTGCTGATGGCAATATTCGTTTCATGCGTTAAATATACGGTGTATCCGCGTTTTTCAAGCTCGGTTTTAAGCTTTTTCGAAATGGTCATATTTAGCTGATATTCGGGTATCCCGGAATACCTCCCGGATGTTCCCGATGAATCCTTTTTCTTCATGGTCTTCGAACCCGGACCTATAGGCTCCAATCCGGCATCCTGTCCCGCTCCTGTGTGTCCCGGGTCAATAACAATTACTTTATAAGAATCTCTATAATAATTTGAATTAGCCCCCGGAGCGGCAGCGCCTTTTGGCACCAGCTTTATCTGAATGCCCTGAATAGGAAGCGACAGTTTGGTCGTTCCTGCATTTTGACCATTTAATGCCCATCCCATCCATCCCATACCTTTGACGTATGTCCGGTACCAGATGTCATAATAATTAGCGATATCGCCCTGAAGACTGAACTTAACCGCCTGTATACTCTCCTTTGCTGATGTATCTCCGGTGACGCTTGGAGCGGTTACACTTGAAAGCCAGCCCTTATTGGAAACATGGACGCTGTAAGAAATATTGCCCTTCGCAGTGGCGGCATTTTGCGGTGTGTATTGTAAAGCAATTGTAGAAATAGCAGTGCTCGCATTACTAAAGAGTATCTCGGCGCCGTTTTTGCTTCCAAGTTTAGTCTGATTATCCGTTGTTTTAACGGTGTAGGAAAACTCCGAATCGGCAATCCCTTGGATAAAAGCCGGAGCACCGCCGATTGAAGGCTTTCCTCCCTTTTTAATCAATCGGATCTTAATTGCCTCAATGCGCTGAGAAAGTCCGATGGTTCCGGCAGGATTATCATTTGAAGCATATTGCTGCCAGCCTATATTCGAAGTGTGCACGCTGTACCAGATATCATATTGATTAGCTACGTCGCCCTCTAATTTAAGTCTTACGGCTTCTATGGGTTTTGACTGTCCCACCGTACCGGCAATGCCTGTATTTGAAGTGTAATTCTGCCAGCCAACACCTGTGACATACGCCTGGTAGACCACATTTCCTGATAAATTCGACTCATAAAGCCCCACTTTCAGAGCCTCCATCCGAAGCGATTTCCCCGTGGTACCGGCGACGGCGTCATCGGTCACATACGACTGCCAACCGACGTTTTGAACGTGTGCCGAATACTGAATAAGAGGCGCAACATAAGCATCCCCCGAGCCCGTAGGAGCTTTATCACCTTTTCTTACGAGACATATCTGCAGCGCTTCCATTCGAAGCGATTTTCCCGCACTACCTGAGGGCGAGCCGTTTTTCGCCCAACCAAGCCATCCGTAATTTTGAATGTGAGTACGATAATAGACATCATAATCGGAAGCAATCGGCCCTGTCAGACTAATCATTATGGCCTCCACCCTTAAAGAGCGCCCCGTGGTGCCGCCATCCGCGCCATCTGACACATATGATTGCCAGCCGATATTCTGTACATGAGTCTTATAAGTGATGCCGCTTCCGTCACTAAAGCCGTTAAGGCTGAAGCGTATTGCTTCCATGCGAAGCGACTTTCCGATGGTTCCGATATAGCTCACATCAGTTTTTCCGGCAATAAGCGCCTCCGGCGCTATGGGAACCATAATAGCATCTTGCCAGCCGATATTTTGGACATGAGCCTGCGCGGTAATGGTCACTTGCGTTACGGCAGGGGTTGCATTGACCTTAAGCTCATTTACACTAATAAAAAAGACAAATAGACCTAATAAAAACAATAAAACCGAAATATTATGCTTAGCTTTTTCTCGTCTCATAGAAGCCCCCTCCATGTGCTTTCAAGTTTTATGATAGCTGTCCTATCCGAATTTCTTTTTTAATTTTCCCTCAAGAATTGTAATATCAAGACCAATCGCAATTAAAAATCCAAAGATAATCATCGAAAATATCATTCCTTCGTATTGCTCAAATTGCGAAATCCCTTTAAACAAAAGCAGCACTGCTACGATGGCAATTGCATAAATTACTCCAGAAATCATAAAGTACTTTCCGATTTTCTTATTGGCAAAATCCCAGGCTTCTTGCGATTTCATGGAACGCGCCGACCGATAGCCCCAGGCTGTGTTAATCTTTTTGGGCGGGCGCAGCCAGAAAATAAGACCAATGACTAAGAGAAGACAAGTAAGAAAAATAAAAGTCGTATACATTTCCCCACCTCCCGAAAATTACAAACAAAAATAACTATGCTAATTATAGCTGAAAAAAGAACAATTGCAAGGCTTAGGTTGATTATTCCCCCAAGAGCTTTCGTTTTTCCCATCTGCCGCTTAAGAAATATACGCAGCCTATGATTAGCGGAGCTAAACGGGCAAGAGAATTCCCCCAGAAGAAGCCCACTATTCCCATATCAAATACGTAAGCCAGGACGAATGAAATACTTATCCTTAAGACGACTCCATCCAGCATACCCGAAATAAAATTCAGCCGTGCGTTTCCGCATCCTGTCACCAAACCATTGAAAGTGCCCATAAAAGCAGAAAAGATAAATGTGAAAATTGTGATTCGCATAAAGACCATCCCGAGTTCCAAAACTTCAGGATCCTTCGTAAACACCCCAAACATCTGCTTTGGAATGAAAATAGCCAACAAGCAATTTATGACCGCCATTATTGCCCCCGCTTTGAGACAGGTATAAACTGTTTTCCGCACGCGTTCAAAATTCCTCGCACCGAAGTTTTGTGCTATTATCGCGCCGCCACCCTGATTTATCCCGAGCATTATTACATTGACCAATCGTACCAGTTTATCACCGATGCTATTTGTAGCGGATGCGACGACGCCATACTGGTTGATAAAAGATTTACAAAACAGTTGCGAAAGCTGTATACATACACCGCTTAGGGCCATTGGAATTCCCTGTTTCAGCATAACAAAAAGAGACACTCTGTCAATCTTTAATAAGCTGCGATTAAATTCTATATTTAGTTGTCTGCGCTTTATGTACATATAGACCACAGATGCCACAAAACAGGCAATTTGGGCAATCACCGTAGCTATAGCGGTTCCGGCGGCACCAAGGTGTAGGACAACGACCATCAGAAGATCCATAAAAATATTCGAAGTGGCGGCTATGATAATAAAAATCAGAGGCATTTTCGATTCACCCATTCCACGAAGAATACAGCATATGGCATTGTATTCAAACACAAAAGGCAATCCAATCGAGACGATCATCATATATTGGTAGGATGGTGCAAAAGCCTCTGCCGGCGTATTTAGGAGTTTCAAAAATGCACGGCAGCCAATAAGTGATACCACCATGAAAAAGACTGAAAGTATCAGCATAAATGAGATGATTGTCCGAGTAGCATTTTTTAGCTTAACATTGTTCTTCGCTCCGACTAATTGAGCAATAAATATCTGCCCTGCGCCTGCGAAAGCTAAGCTCATAAATGATAATAGATCAGGTATATCTCCGCCTGTGGCGACACCGACCGTGCCCGAAGAGTCCCCAAAATGACCTATGATCATCAAATCAACCGCGCCATATAACTGCTGAATCAAATGTGTCAGCAGCAAAGGCGCGGCGTAAATGACAAGATTTTTGACTATACTGCCATCCGTGAGGTCAAGTCCCACCCGCGTTTTTTTATCAGACATTTATTACCCCTTCTCAAGAAGAACTCCAAAACTTTCTCAAAAATCGCTTTAACTTCGCGGTCTTAGGAAGTTTGGTTCAAAGCAAGCAAACCTTTCCGAAGCCACGTCTGTTCCCCTCAAGGAGGCTCGTACAATTCTTATCCGCGTCGCCTATTATGTAGAACTCATCTGTGCAGTCAGCGTATTTTAATGCTTCTTCGGCGCAAGGAGTATAACCGCCGGAGACTATTACCGTGTCAGCGTCAATAGTTGTTTCTACACCCTCCTTCAAATAGGTAACCTGAGTGGGGGTAACTTTCGTGGCAGTCGCATGGTAAATCGGTTTCAGGTTTTCATATTTTGTCCAAGCACCACCTGTCCCTCCATAGCCCAATTCTTCGTTAATGACCTGAAATGACATATGTGGACCGTGCATACGAAATTCGCCTTTCATAAGCACTTCCTGACGGGTAATTATAATAACATCCTTTCCTAAGGAAGCCAGATACATCGCAGTTTCAGAAGCCACACTGCCTCCGCCGACAATGACGACTTTTTCACCCGGTTCTACATTTCCCAGATATACATCTTCATCCAGCCATACGCCCTCTTGGTCTGCGCCCTCTATCGGGGGGCGCTTCTCACGTGAGCCCGTGGCTGCCAGCAATGCGTCAAAACCCTCTTTAGCAATCGAGAGCGGATCAGCCTCGGTATTTAGGCGTATATCTGTGACACCCCTTCTTGAAAGTTCATCAATCAGCCAATCTAAATATCGCTTCATTGGCCACTGCGCAGGGTAAAGGCCGGCGTAGTAGGCAGCTTTTCCGCCGAGCTTGCCATCCTTTTCAAAGATAGTAACGCTATGACCGCGCTCAGCAGCAAAGCAGGCAGTGCGAAGACCCACAGGGCCGCCTCCAATTATTGCGACTTTTTTAGGTTTGCCGGGTGGCTTTATTATTGCGGGTAGTCGATGGTGCATTGCGTCCTTCGGATTAACCGAGCAGCCGCAGACACCTTCGTGAAATCCGTGGCATTTATTGCAACGCAGACAAGGCGTGAACTCTTCTTGTCCATTGCTTCGTAATTTAGCCATAAAGTCAGGTTCAGCTCTAAATGTCCTCCCTGTGCTAATCAAATCAACAATCCCTTCGGAGAGAATCTGCTCCATTTCATCGGGATCATTAAAGCCGCCGTTAACGGCAATCGTTCCTTTGTAACCTGCTTGTCTTAAGTGCTTGGCATAGCCCAGACTTGGATGCTCATTTAAGAGGCTGTTGTAGCCAAGACACTGATATCCGGTGCCACCAAGTTCACGAATCTCAACAATGTCGCTTACATCCTCAACCATCTTCATAAAGCGGATAAACTCCTCTTCGGTATAGCCTGCAGGCAATTGCCCGTCATGACCGTGTGGAGATTCACCCATCATTACTACCTCAATGAGGAAATCAGGTCCGCAATACTCTTTTATTTTCGTGAAAAGTTCCAGCTGAAACCGTCCGCGTCCTTCTATTTCACCGCCATATTCATCATCGCGTATGTTAGTCGATGAATCAAGTCCCCAGCGGTCTGCACGGATACTAATGCCGTCCCAGCCTGCTTTTTGATAACTGCGGCAAAGCTCCACGAGATCATCAATCGCATCTTGAATCTGTTCTTTGGTCGCAGCGTTTGACTTCATCTGCTCCATTGAAAGCCCTTTGCCTTTAGACAACCATGAAACTACCTGCGGTATATATTCGACAATCTCATTTAATGTAGCAAGCCTGTCGTCACCATCCGGAGCCGGAAATAGTGTTTTAGGATCTCCGCCTTCCAAAGATACCCCTTTGGGGAACGATGCTCCTACTTTTACGAGCACTTTGGTACCATACATATGCGCGACTGCCGCTACCTGACCCACGTAATTATATGTTCTGGGTATGCTGTAATCATATACGGGATTACTGCCGACCCTTTCTCTTCTGTAGTCATATTCCAATCCATATGTTAGTTTCGCCTTCGCGACTGCTTCATTCGCACCGCGTGGGGCGGCTCCTCCCCCGTGACTTCCGAAATGACCGAAGCTCATTAAGGACGCTCCGCTCCTTGCAAAGATTGCCGTATCTTCTATCAGTGATTCCGGCGGAAAATTCTCAGGTCCTGACATAAAGGACTGCTGTGCGTTTGGATAAGCAATTCGATTTTTCAGGATTGTTCCGTTCTTCAGTACACAGGGTTTAAAAACATTTTTGTATTTTGACATAGATTACTCACCTCGTAAAGTATTAAACTAGTTGATTAATTTCATTAACACGACTGCATAAACATAAGTGCCCCGGCGTTATTTCTTCGAGGGTTTGCGGCTCTTCGCAAGCTGTGGTCGCGTATACGCAACGATCCTTGAACCTGCAACCGGGCTTGGGATTTATGGGGGATGTCAGCTCACCGCTTAACATTACACGTTGGCTCGGATTGTGGATATCTATGGAAGGAACCGCACTCATCAGAGCTTTAGTGTATGGGTGAAGCTGATTCAAAAAGAGTTCCTCAGTAGGACTCATCTCTACGACCTGCCCCAAATACATGACGCAGATACTGTTTGATATATGCCTGACGACAGACAAGTCATGGGTTACAAACATCAAAGTCAAGCTGCTTTTCTCCTGAATATCCATTAGGAGATTAAGAATTTGAGCTTGTATCGAAACATCAAGTGCGGAGACAGGTTCGTCGCAGACTATAAACTCAGGATCAAGCGACAAAGCGCGGGCGATGCCTATACGCTGCCTGCATCCACCATCCAGCTCGTGAGGATAAGATTGTGCAAGTCGCTCCTCAATACCCGTCAGTTCCATTAGCTCATCAACCCTATCGTCCAATTCGCCTTTTTTGTAACGTCTGGAGAGGATAAGGGGCTCACGAATGATTTCGTCTACAGTCATTCGCGGGTTTAGGGAGGAGTACGGATCTTGAAAAACTATCTGAGCTTTTTCCCTGAATTTACGAAGCTGTCTCTTGTTTAAGTCAGTTACATCCTCTCCGTTAAGAAATATCTGGCCATCAGTGCTTTCGTGCAGATGGACAAGGCAAAGACCGAGAGTGGATTTTCCGCAACCGGATTCTCCAACAACACCTATGGTTTTGCCTCTCTCAATTGATATGGATACATCATCCACCGCATGGAGTACTCCTCCGGGGACGCTGAAGTACTTCTTTAAATTTTTTGTTTCAATCACAGCGGACATGCTTAAACCTCCTCCTTTGGCGCGATACAACGGCAGAAATGACCGGATGTAAGCTCCGCATTGGGCACTGTAGCCTCACAAGCCTTTGTGGCACGCGGACAACGGAAGCGGAACATGCAACCATTTGGCTCAATACGCGGATCTGGCGGAAGTCCATCAATGGGATGCAAACGTTTCTCGCCCATAGCCCACATCGGCAGGGAATGGAACAAACCCACAGTATATGGGTGGGACGCGTGGTCAAAAATGTCTTCCTTTGAGCCACTTTCTACGATCTGCCCTGCGTATATTACCGCGACAGTATCACAATTTTCCGCTACTATGCCAAGATCGTGCGTGATTAGAATCATGCTTGTTCCCAGCTGATTTCGCAAATCGCGCATCGTGTCCAGTACCTGAGCTTGAATGGTGACATCCAGTGCGGTAGTGGGCTCGTCAGCTAAAAGGAGCTTCGGCTTGCAAGCCAGAGCCATTGCGATGACGACGCGCTGTTTCATACCGCCGGAAAACTGAAATGGATATTCATGAAAACGCTCTTCCATAATCCGTACACTTTGCAGCATATCAATAGCCATCTTTTCCGCTTCCAATGCAGAGACATCATTATGGAGCCTTATGCCTTCTGCAATCTGATTGCCAATCGTCATAGTAGGATTGAGCGCTGTCATTGGATCCTGAAAAATCATTGAGATCTTTGCCCCGCGGATTTTAAGCATCTCATCTTCTCTTACTTTTAACAAATCAGTTCCTTCCAAGAGGATTTCGCCACTTTTAACCTTTGCCGGTGGGGATAAGAGAACTCGCAGAATAGACTTTGCTATGGTGGTCTTTCCCGCACCGGTCTCGCCGACGAGACCTAAAGTCTTTCCTTTTTCAAGCTCAAAAGAGACACCGTTGACCGCGTGTATTATTTCACCGCCGGAAGTATATTCGACCACAAGATCCCGTACTGACAGCAAATTATCATTCTTTTCGGACATCATAAAAACCTCGTATCATTTTCTCAGCTTGGGATCTATGGCGTCACGAAGCCCATCACCAAGCAGGTTGAAGAAGAACACACAAATAAATATCACAAGTCCCGGGAAGATGACTAAGTGCGGATAATGCGTGATATAGTCACGCCCGGCAGAGAGCATTGCGCCCCATTCGGGAGCGGGCGGTTGGATTCCGAGCCCTATAACACTAAGTCCGGCTGCCACCATAATCATATTGCCGATACCTGTAGCCATGCCGATAATCATAACGGATATAATATTTGGAAAAACATGCCTAAAAAGGATGCGCGGCGTCGAACAATTAATCGCCTGAGCAGCTCTTAGATACTCCTCCTGTCGCACAGTCAGCACCAGTCCCCGACACATTCGTACACCGCCTGCTATGCCTCCGAGACCCAAGGCCACAATAGTACCTATGAAGTTCTTCGTACCGAAAGTCATGGCTACAATAATAGAAATCATGGTCGCGGGAATGGACATGATGACGTCCATTGTCCTCATGATAGCATTGTCCACTTTACCTCCTGCGTATCCTGCTATCATGCCTAAAATAAGGGCGGCAAACTGACCGACCACGGAGGCTAAAAAGCCCACAGCCAGGGAATACCTACCTCCGTAAATCAAGCGGCTTAGAATATCGCGTCCCAGTGCGTCAGTACCAAACGGATGCGCTAAGCTTGGCGCTGCGTTTATGAATTTCAAATCCATTTCCGTAGGAGAAAAGGGCGCAATAAGCGGGGCGCATACGGAGATAAGCACGAGTGCCAATATACCTATTAGTCCCACCATGCCCAGTTTGTCATGAAACAGGCGCACTACTGCCTGCGACCACATACCTTGTTTCTTTCTTTTTTTCCTCACCTGATTTTTTTCCGGGAGGATCGTTTTTGAATTAGGCGACATTTTTGATCTTCCCTTTCTTTGTACTTTGTTTTACATACTGAGCCTTTATTCGAGGATCCACGTAACCATACGAGAGATCCACCAGAAGCATTAAGATAGCCGTAAACGCGGCGATAACTATTACGCACCCGCGTATAACGGGATAATCTCTGGATGCTATGGCGTCAGATAAGTAAAGACCCACACCGGGAAATGAGAATATTTTTTCCATTACTATTGTACCGCCTATGCAACGCGTGAAGCTGGTGCCTACATTCGTGAGCACAGGAATCAGAGCATTCGGCAACATATGCTGATAAATAACCTTGCGCTCCATTACTCCTTTTGCTCTGGCGGTAGTGATATAGTCAGCGTGTACTACCTCAAGCACGCATGAACGCGTATATCTGGCAATTCCGCCGATACCTGCAAGAGCACCCGACAAAATCGGCAGCACATAATTCTTCCATGAGCCTATACCGAATGAAGGCAGTATATTCAAACGAAGGGAAAAGAATATAATAAACAAAAGCGCCACCCAAAACTCCGGAACCGACATGAAAACCATGGCAAATGATATAACACCTTTGTCCTGCCACTTGCGATGGTGTGTAGCAGCGTTAACTCCCATAGGTATGCCAACGAGAGAGGTAAGAACAATACTCAAAAATCCCAAGAGAAAAGTGCGCGGTATTCTCTCCAGCATGCCGCCGAACACAGACGTATTTCTGAACCAAGAAGTCCCCATGTCGAACTTAATAAAGGTATTGTACATAAAGGAACCCAACTGTACAAGGAAGGGTCTGTCTATTCCGAGCTGGTGTCTTACATCCGCCAGATCTGCCGCCGTCGCCTCGGGACCAAGTATAATCTTAGCCGGATCACCCGGCACAAAATACATGACAGTAAAGATTAAGATGGCGGCGGCGATGATGACGAATATAGTCATCAGAAGCCTTTGCAGAACATATCTTAACATGATTAACCTCATTTACATTTGACTTAACGATAGCGATATGGATTAGAAAAGTGCAGCAAGCCGGGCTATAACCAATTCAACATTAGAATTACTATTACAAGACCCGGCTTACTTCGTCTTAAACTCCTCGTGGTAACGAGAAATTTATGTTACTCTTCAGTATAAGTACTGCCTCCGGGAGTGAAGCACTTCTTCATTGACAGGCATACGCCGGAAGTCCAGGACGGCACTACCACATAAGTCAAAGGATTAACCATGCTTTTGCACAGAGCATTATCAATGAAGTAATCTCTCATGATTTCAAAGTTCTCGGGAGTTGCATTGGCCACCTGCTTATAAGTATTAATCATCTCCTGTGCCTCCGGATCCATCCAGAAGTTTCCGCTGCCTTCCCAAGTTGTTTTATCTTTGGTCAGGAACCCGTTGATGGCATCGATCCAATAAGTATTGGTAGCATCCATCGTAATATAAAGATCCCAAGCTGTTTTATCAGCGTAAGTTTCTTTTATTATCGCAGGATCAGTAACGCTGATTTTAGTCTTTATTCCGACCTGTTCCAATAACGCATTAATCAACTGTGCAGCGTTTGTCAGTGTTGGGCTGTTATTGACCAGAATTATCAGCTCTTCCCCATTGTAAGAGGTCTCGGCCAGGTATTCCTTTGCTTTTTCAGGATCGTATGTATAGTAGTTATCTGTTTCATTATCCCAATCAGGATTGTATCCGACTGCCCAATTGGGGGCTAAGTCGTGATTTACTGAACCATTTCCGCCATAGACCGACTCTAATATTGCTTCGTTACTGATGGCATAGAATATAGCTCTGCGCAAGTTCACATCACTGGTAAGCCTGCCCTCGTCGCAGTTTGGAATAAGGTCAAGTGAAAGGTCATCAGGAACACCAAACAGCCAGAAGTCCTCGCTCTCATCAAAGAAAGGCAGATCTTCATTTGTTATACCGACGCTGGCATCTATGCTGCCGTTTTTAAGGGCTATGGTACGTTGAGCGCTTTCGGGAATGACATAAAAGTTAATTACGTCTACATTTGCCATGTCGCGGGCGACTAACTTGCTGGTGTCAGTTTGCCAGTAGTCATCACGTTTTTCATAAGTAGTAAGGTATCCGCTTGTATACTTTGTGAGCTTATACGGACCTGTCGGCACCGGGTCAGTATGCATGTCGTGTTCGCTATAGGCTTTTTCTGAGACAACATTCCATTTTGTGAGTTTGTCCATCTGTCCGATAGCAAGAGGCTGCTTAAAAGTGATTCTGAAAGTATAATCACCGGTAGCCTCAAACTTATCAACGAATCCGGTGGTACCGATATGTGTTATCTCTTCTCCCATTTCCCAAGAGAAGACGACGTCTGAGGCCTTGATATTATTGCCGTCAGTATCGGTAATATAGTCGTACAGCTCACCATCCATGATGAGACCGTCGTCAGAGATGGTGTAATCCTTCATAAGGCAACCCACAACTTCACCTTTGATTACGTAAGCCAAAGGTTGATAGAAACCTACCAAGGTCTCCTTTGTTTGGGTGTTTGCAAACGGATCAAAGTCAGCCGGATCTTCAACAACAGCATAATTAATAACTGAACGCTGAACGGAAGTAACGGTATCAGCTATCGCTGCTCCGCTGACCTCAGAGCCGATAACCTTTTGTTTGGTGGCTACATTCTCTTCATCTACATTCTCGTCAATTTCTTCGGTATCTTCTGTCTGTACATCGGTTTCTTCGGTGCCGGACTTTTCTTTCGTACCGCAAGAAGCGAACAGTGCAATAATCATGCACATCACAAGACATAGTGATATGATTTTCCTAAAATTTTTCACAACTTACCTCCTTATTTGACCTTCCTATTTGTTACAATTTCATGATAGGCTTAAAATAAGCCTTGCGCAAATGCATTAATTCGACTAATTATTTCCCGTTTCGCCATAATTAATTGTAAAAATTGTTTGTACGGGTATTTTGTAATTGTTATAATAATACTCGGATATCGGCTATGTAAGTTTAACTTAGGAGAAAACCTTGATAAATTACTTAAGCTTAGGTGAATTTCTTACAGTTTCAAAAATCCTGGAAAATGGTTACGGTAGTTTTGTTCAGGCGGCGGATGAACTTAATATAGACCCATCTACTCTCACGAAGCATTTAAAGAGCTTAGAATCAGCGTTAGGTGCACCACTGTTTGACAGGACGACCAGACGCGTTTCCTTAAATGACTTTGGTCACTTTTTTCTGCCCTTGGCAATAGAACTGTATAATAACTACGAGGAGAGCTTGAACTTAGTGAATAGCTTTATTCTTAATCAACCTCCGATTCTAAAGTTTGGTACGGTTATACCACTAATTGCCGGCGGTCCGTATATGAACGCAATGAATGAATGCGTCGAAAAACATCCCGGGTGCAATATACAGTTTTGCGAAGGAGCATGTTGGTCATTAAAAGATATGCTCAGGGCTAAAAGTCTTGAATTCATCTTAGCTTACAAAGAAAAGAGCGACCATCATGAATTTTATTCGCACACTTTGGACGACGACCGTTTAGTCGCCATTGTCGAACATAATCATCGTTTCTACAACGAGAACTGTATATTGATTGACATGTTAAAAGGTGAAAATATCGTCGCCGGACTAGTCAGTTCTTTTGTGGGAAATCTCATAAATCATGCTTGCCAAACGGCAGGTTTCGACCCGCAGATACGTTATTCGGACAATTCCAACATCAATTTGGCAAACATAGTCAATCATGGCGGAGGAATCGGGCTTATGATGGAGTCTTCAGCGCGTTATTTTTGCAATGCGAATATGAGAGTCATACCGATTGAACCGGCGATTACACTTCAACTATGTTATCTATACCTAAAGGAACATAAACCTTCGCCTTTAGCGGCTTCATTTTTGGCCGCTTTACAATAAGGAGAAACCATGACGATAGATTATTACTACGAGTTTCTGACACTGGCCGAAACACAAAACTTCATAACAACAGCTGAGCGCTGTTATATATCGGTTGACACACTGCAAAGACACATGCGTTCCTTGGAATATCAGTTCGGTACGATTCTATTCCAACAAAAGGGCAATAAAGCTTCATTATCCGAGGCAGGTAAAGCTCTCGTGCCTTATGCTCAGACCATTGTCAACGCACAAGAAAGTTACCATCAATCCATAAAACCGGTCAAGCAGACTGCAAAGCACAGGTACAAAGTAGCAACTACCGTGCCCCTTTCCTTTTATGGTATGACCGATGTCATTCAATCCTTTCAACGCGAGCATGATATCAGCGGTATTGACATCCATTTAGATTCTCCGCAAAAAGTCATAGCGGATCTGCTTGAGGAAAAGTATGATTTTGCCGTTGTCTGGCATTTGGATGAATTACCATACCGTCTGACTGCAATACCGCTAAAGAAAATCTCCGCCGCAGTATTAATGCCTTCCTCTCATTATCTTGCAGCAAAAGAGTCCGTTCCGGTTTCAGATTTGGAGGGGGAAGGTTTGTTATTATTGGAAAATTACTTGAATTTTTACAATCACGTTATTCATTTGTGCCGCGAATCGGGCTTCACCCCTATAATTCGCGCCACTGCTACTCATGGACGAAGCATTGAAGAACTGGTATTAGGTAAAGTGGGTCTGGGTCTATTGCCGATTGACACCGTTACTAATTTCCCCTCCGATATAGTTTCCAGACCTGTCAGCCCCGCATTCGAAGCGGTTCTGGATATAGTATACAAAGCCCCAGAATATAGCAAGAAATCCGGTGCGCTGATGAAATATCTAAAAAAGACTTTCTCCTGATATTAATCCTTAAACAAAACTTGTGCAAAAGCACTGAAGCCCTTAGCAAAGGTATCCCACATATGCTTTCCGCCGGGAAAAACTATTCTCTTATAACAAGGCAGTTTATCCAAGCCATTTTCGCTTAAGAAAGCCTCGTCCTCAAAGAGAGTGGGGTTTCCGGGTTCGTTAGGCAATTCCTTGCTGCCTATGTATTCAATCTCTCCGTGACTGCGGAATATAAGTTTGTATTGTTTGCCCACCTCTTTAGCATTTCCCTTCATCCAATCCAAGAAGTGATTGTCTTCAAGCTTTGGCCAGGTATCTACACATCGAAAACCGCTTGATATCATACCGACATTGGCAAATTTATCAGGCCAAGTAAATGCCAATTGACTGGAGAGCATTCCTCCCCATGAAGCCCCTGCCGTTGCGCGATTCCATTTATCGCTAAGACACCGATATTCGCTTTCTATAAAGGGTATGCAGTCTTCAAAGAGCATTCTAAAATATCCGTCCATACCAAAGAGACCGTCCTCGGGCAGTTGCGGACCGCACTCATTGGAAACAATAATAAATGGAACCGCCTTTCCTTCAGCGATCAGATTATCCATAATCAGCGGAACCTTACCCTGAAAAGCCCAAGCAGTATCCGTGTTTTTCGCACCCGGATGATGCAGATAGAGAACAGGGTATGATTTATCGGGACTGGTATTATATTCCGAAGGTGTATAGACCGTGCACCGATGCCATGAATTAGTAACCTTTGACCGGAATAAACGAAAGGCAAGAGCACCTCTTGGAACATTGCGATCCATCAGGTAGTCGTCGAAATCAAGAAAGGGGACTTCTATATAGTTAGTCGGTCCGCGAAAACCTTGCATTACAGGGGTGCGCGAGGAGACCACATTTATCCCATCGGCTATAAGTTCAAATTGGCGAAAGCCATGCCAAGTGGGATTTTGCGCGTCGTAGGATAAAACGCCGCTGAAATAACCTTCGCCGTCTTTTTCCAGCTCAAATTTCATGCTTTGCCTCCCGGCTCGCATTGAAACTTCGAGCTTATTTACCTTCGGATAATAAAAACGAAAACGAACATCACCGTTTTCTTCTAAATATGCACCCGTGTCGGCGGTTACAGGCTCAAGCATTGTCCCTCCGATTTGCTCTAATCCTAAAGGTCCAAAGCGTTCCGGTGTATAGTAATAAGAATAGTCGCCAATATACTTTGAAAAATCACCCATAATATACCTCCCAAAAAGAGTTTTTTTCTCTGATTATTCTATCGGTACTTCTTCATGATATCGTCAATATTACCTGTAAATCCAAGGCATAATAACGGATTATTATTTTCGTTTTTGCCGTAATCCAAAATCAAAGAATGTCGGCAAGCCACGAAAAAGCCTCCTGCACATCATAGTTTCCCGCGTGTCCGTTTAGCCAGGTGAATTTAAAATTTATGTCCTTAACCTGAGGTTGCGATTTTATCATGTAATAAAGTTCAACTTCTATGGCAAAAGCCGTATCTCGATCGCGGATGCCATGTCTTACATACCAATATGGTGCCGTTTTTACCGAGCCGGAACTAAGATAAGGTATCGGCGAAGTGAGCTTTAGCTGCGCTTTAAGTTCCTTGCCATCGGTCGTCTCAAGATACTCGTCAAACGACATTCCCGTGTCCTCTTTGCCTATTCCGTCGCCTTTTGACGCATTGTGATCCCACGACCATGCCGTGAAGTTTGAGTAAATCTGAGAAGGCGTTCCGAAAAGGTTACTTTCCCCGCCTTGTGATACATCACCCTGATCGAATGACGGCACGGGCTTAAGCGCTTGAATGGAAGCCACAAAGTCGAGGTACTTCTCATAGTCAACGCACTCAACGGATTTACGATCAGCGGATAATTTAAGCCATTCGTTTTTAATAGCTAAATTATATGGTGGGGGGTCATCGGAAAGTTCGCCGGGTTTTTTAGGGCCGCCGGGACCTCTCTTAATAGTGAGAATAAAATCTTCACCTAAGTCAGGCACGCAAGGATGTGCGCTCCCCGATACCAGAACGCGGTTTATTTCAGCAGTGACCAGTTCAATAATCACTTCAGGAAGATTATCGGCAGTCAATGGCGTGCCATCTTCTCGTTTTAAGTCCAGGGAGTCAAAATATCTTATATAAGCTTCGCTAAGTCTATCGGAAGCTTCTTTTTGCTGCGGTGATAATATTAATGAATCATAGTATTTGTGCTTGTCAGGCGGTTGTGAATCCGGTGGTCCTTGCGGCGGTGGTTCGGGAAGAAATTGATAGTCGCCATTTAAAGAAGCATAATAGTCGGATTTAATCAGACGAGTGGCTGCGTACTGCCATTCATAAGCGGCATCGGCATTTGCGAGATCGGTGATGGGACAATAGGCGATAGTGGCAAATACGTCGTCGCGTAAAGAACTTGTACCATCCGCCGAAATACCTGCTGCTCCCACTTCTGAGAGATATGGATAGTAGTCAGGGCTGTTTCCGGAACTTGCGATGGCTACCGATAATGCGCCACCTCCGGATATTCCAGTGATTACAATGCGATCCGTCGATCCGGGAATCAGATCACTATTAAGGCGAAGGTACCTGATAGCTGCTTTTGCGTCAACTACCGCTGCGGGTGCCTTCCCCAAAAATGAGCCGTCCTCGGCGATGATACCGCGGCTTCGTGTACCGGCATCTACGAGCACATAGCCTGCTTTTAGAGCAGCTCCTACCAAATCATCGTTACTATTTCCGCTATACCGGATACCTTCATCAACGCTGTCTTCTACGACACTGGCTTTCCATCCCCCGTTATGAACCATGAAAATAATCGGCGCATTCATGTTACGATCAGCATACTCAGACAAGTAGATATTCATTGTCTGATAGACATATGGGTTTGCGTTTCTCTGTGGCTTTCCACCTTTTCCTATCTGTTCGAGTCTAAAACGCACCGGATTTGCTACGTATATAACACTGTACTTTTTTACCTGTATGATATTATTATCCAGTGAAATTTTCAGTGTCTCATATTTTGCGGGATCAAATCTTAAATTAACCTCACTTGCAAGTGAGATAGTGTTTTGTGTCATGAGTTTTTATCCTCCGATTGTGAATTAAACAGATTACTTATTTGCCAAATATTGTTTGGCTGTTTTAATAAAGCATTGATCTGCCTTACTTAGGCGTTTTCCCTTACGATGCGACAATGCAATTACGACAGGATCCAGATTTGTATTAATGGGAAAGAGTCGGACGCGGCTCGGTTCGCCTATATCACTCTTGAAACGCCTGCGGCAATATTCTCTCGTAGCTACCAATGCCCCCGAACCCAATATACACATATTGTAATTCAGTTCACCATTGTCTGACACAAAGGCCACCTTTGGCTCGAAACCCGCATCTTCAAAGATCATTTTCTGTCCAAGTACTACTTGTTCCAATTTATTGCGTAATAGCACAAAGGGCATATCGCGCAACAAACCAAGATCCCTTTTTTCAAGAAGCTCGGCCTCTATGCGAGGCCATTCATCGCCGTAAACGCGTTCGGCCAACTCTGTGACAAAGGCTACCACGTATGAATCTTTATCAAAAACCGTTATATGCTCAAGATCAGTTGCCAAAGGAAGGACACTGAAAAAGAGGTCAAAATCAGCGGAGTACTTTGCCGCGTCTATTGGATTTATTCGTATAATCTTAACTTCAAGATTAGGATATTGTGTAAAAAACTCTGCCAATAGTCCCGGCAAAAATGGTGGTGTCTCAGTAGAAGGGATGGCAAGAGTTATCTTTGATTTGTCAATTTGCGCGATTTGAGCTATTTCATCAAGCATTTCATTGTAGGACACAAGCAATTGTGTCGCAGTCCGTGCAAACACCTTACCGGCCAATGTAAGCGAGGTCGGCCGACTGCGAATCACCAAACGCACACCGAGTTCTTCCTCCATCTTATGAAGCTGCTCTGACAGTGACTGCTGGGACACATGCAGACGATCGGCGGCCTTTGAAATATTACCTTCTTCAGCAATAGTCAGGAAATATTTGAGATTATTAAAATTCACCGTTGTTTCCTCACAATGTTCACGTATTCTCTTTTGCCGGCTTCATCTTCTCATATTTCGCAAAAATTCTCAAGTGACGCGGGGGCAGTTTTTCGAGTCGGAAAACCAAACTGTTAATCCGCATCTATAGGCTGATCATGGTATTCATCGTACAACTCATTAAGGAAATCAAACAAGTGAATCCACTCTATTAAGGTATGGTACCCAACCTTCCTTAGGTAGGCTTCGTCACATTTAGTTCTGGGATCCCTTTGGGCTTTGCCGTCCGGTCCGGGGCGATATCCTATCCACTCTACAGAGCGCCTTTCAAAACCGCCATCGAGATTCGGGCGTATCTGTCCAAGCGTCAAATGTGAACCGGGCTCGTCGAATGACTCCCAGTCAGAGAGTTCATTTACATTCGCGCCGGAAGCCTTTATTTGCTCAATTTTCTCATTAGTTAGTCCATAATTTCTCAAATTGAATTTATGGCGGATAGTGTTATATTTCCTGTCTCCCTCACCCATGTCCAGACTCTCTGTTGTGAAAATCCCCTCTGAAGGATCTTTCCAATTAACAAAGTAATGATCCCAATGATCAGCAGGGTTCCAAATCTTATACCTAAGATTTCCACGCCCGTACTTTGCGCTCTTAGGATAAACATTTAACCAGTTAAGATACCAGAACAGTTTCTTGGGTTCGATAGATTCAGGGATCTTTGTGTAGGTACATATGTAACCGGAACCATCAGGGAACATGCAATAGCCGTTTTCCACCGCCTCATACTCACCGCAGGGCTTCAACCAATCAACAAAGCGATCCGCAGGCACAGCCAATGTGTAATCCATAGGCTTTCCCAGAACTATGCTTTTAAGTTCTTCATCCAAGTCTCTCATAGGATAATCATAATAATATTTCGACAAAGGCATTGCCTTTTCTTCAGGAAAAAGCTCAGGTAAGGTATTATAAGCCATTTCAAGTCCTCCTTATTATTCTGAGCCGTAGGACACCCCCCGACACTCATTGCTCTATTTGATTAATTCTACCCTTAAACCAAATTAATTTCTAACATTTTTTCTATTGGTATGTTACAAGTTTTTGCCTGCCGACTTTGCCGCCAGTCTTTTTATACTGCTAAAGAGAATGTCAACTGCTTCGGGCATCATGTGTGAGGCTTTCGCAGAAAATGTAACAACCTGATATCCATCGGCATCCGACATATATGACGATGAGCCGTTGCACTGGGTAATGATAATGGTATCGGTAAAGCCCTCCTGCGCAAGAACCTTTCTGATTTCCGGACTGTTTTTACTGGATGTTTCGCAACCAATACCGACAATAGCAAGATTTCCTATTGCCGTGACTGATAAGGGAATGGGCACCGGCTCAGAAAGCTCATACTCGTCAGGCGATTCGGGCCACTTCGCACCGCGGCCTTCTTTTTTTATCTTGCCGGGCACAAAAATCGTCTCGGAGACAGTTTTTATTTGTTCTGCATGATAAACTGTTTTGGGTTGCGTTATAGCCGCAAGCGTTGCCTCGCCTAAATCCCTGCCTTGTAGTTCAACCAGAACGTAACTTGACTCACCATAGTTCCCGTTTTGCTTTTGACCATTTTCTCCGGTGTAAGTGTAGGCAGCAGTATACTTAGCGTTTTGGTCAGCCGCAGGAGCCATTGTAAATATGGCGACGGCTTCATGTCCCAATGCCTTCTCTACACTGTCCATCGCAAATCCCGAAAGGTCTCCCGATGCCAACTGACCACCTTTAGTCATTTTGGCATCAAAGAGTACGGCACTGTGTACGCTGTAATTAAAAAGCACCGCGGCTATCGTACCATCTTCCCTCTCGAAGCTAATCGTATATACAGTTTTATCCGAATATCCTTTGAAATTCCTGCCTATGCGCCAAAGTGTCTTCCCCGTTTCGGGATCTATTTGAGGATTATCGCGGCAAATATTAACATCACAATATCCCTCTGCATAACGTAAAATAACAGGCTCGGCTTTTGCCATCGCCTCTTTTACTGCCTCAATTAGAGTCTCCCAAGCCAAGAGCTTATATTGCTCACTTTTTTCCACATCTTCTACGTCCTCCGGCCAATATCCGCCAATAAAGGGTGCTGTGTGAGTGTGGCTAACAGTTATTAAAATATTATCGGTACTAACGCCTGCTGCCTTTGATAGTTTTTCAACCCATACAGGATCAATGTCTCCATTCTCCACAGATACCACAAGCAATTCTGAAGGTTCACTTAAGTAAATGACCCTTACATGCAAATCGTCATGAACACCTGTAAGCCTCCTCGGTCCCCAACTGTGATAAGGGAAGATATTTTCAGGATAAGGGATAACCTTCTTAGCGGTTCCTATTTTAATATTAAATTGATCCATAAAAACCTCCTAATCGTCTTTCTTATTAGAAAACAGCCACTCTCGCAACGACTCTAATTGGTAGCAAAATAACCACGTTGCGCGATGGTCTCCGAAAGGCTGCGTTGCTTCTTGCACAGAACCGGCTTTAAACACGGAATACTTTATTTTGTGTCCCTCAGATATGGCTTCCCGCACATTCTTGTCTATCGCATCGACGCCTTCTTTGGCGTCCCACGAATAACGCCCCACATCTGCACCGACCTCTTCAAGGTTATTAATCGCCTCGTCCATCGCACTGAAAGCATGACCATCACCTTGACAGATTAGGAACCAGATATTTTTGTCTTTGAGCGCCGTCATAGTTTTTGGATTCCAGAAACCCGCCACAAGCAGCGACCCAGCGAATAAATCAGGATAGCGGATGTTGAGTTCACACCCCGACAGATAGCCCATTGACTGTCCCGTATGGTAAATTCTGTTTTTGTCGATACCATATTTTTCCACAATAAAGTCAATGAGACGTTTTGCGATTTCCACCTCGTCGGTGGCCGTAAAGTCGTCTTCGACAATCGTGGGCCCCGGAAACTGTGGTGACAAGACAAAGCATTCTCTCTTTGCCTGCTCATTAGGGAAAGCCCATATGGTCCCGCCATACCCTTGTGTTAACGCAGTTTTGCAGTCGGGGCCGATTCCCCACCCATCGGAAATGAAATTAAGAAGAGGAAATTTTTTCTTTCCATCGTAGCCTTTTGGGATATAGAGGTTGTATTTTATTCCTTCGAATTCCCCTTCGATGAAGTCATCGACAACAAGGTTAATGGTTTTGGTATTATAAATTAAAGCGCCCGGCTCAATACTCTCGCCGCTCGACGATATAAGCGGGCTAAGTTGCTCGGTAATAAGCTTTAAAGTTTTCGCGTGAGCTCGGCAGTTCCTGTGATACCCTGTCAGATATATCGTCGGTGCGGCTTCGTCGTCAGGCGAGAGTTCTATTACGACAAAGCGACCGCGCTCGGCCGGCGTACTCGTCTTTTCGGGCGCTGTATTGGCATAAATTGCCGTAATGTTTCGCTCGGAATTGACGACGCCACCGTTTACGGCTGCTGCCGCCTTCGGGTACAGCGCCGTTTCAAATGTGTCAGTTACTGCAAACACGTCCGCTCCAAGGCTTGATCCCTTGATATCCACATCGTACTCAATAATGACAGCCGTCGCCTTTTGGCAGTCACAAAACATCTGTGTCAAAGCGATTGAGCGTATGATGTGGCCGTCCCTCTCCTTTGCCGTAAAAAACGGTCTCTTCCGATTAACTGTATCACCATGCTCATTCTTGTCATGATTAAACGGCATATAAATTACTCCTTTCCCCAAACTCCCTTACAGCAAGCTTACCCTGCCATAAGCACGCCTGTTACCTTCCATTAGACTGGTGCAATTCTTATCCGCATCACCTGCTATGTAAAACTCTTTGGTGCAATCCGCATAGCGCAGTGCCTCCTTTGCATTGGGCGCAAAGCCTCCTGATACTATCACTGTATCGGCATTTAAAGTGATCTCCCCTCCGTCCTTTTCATATGTGACGGAAGTAGGGGTGATATTTTTTGTCTGCGCATTGTATATCGGCTTTAGGTTTTCATATTTCGTCCAGGCTCCGCCTATGCCGCCATAACCCAATTCCGGCTCAATAATCTCGAAAGCCATATGCGGACCGCGAATACGAAACTCACCTTTCATCAAAACTTCCTGCCTGGTCAGTATTGTAACATCCTTGCCGAGTGATGCAATATACATAGCTGTCTCGGTAGCGACGCTGCCTCCGCCTACTATTATGACACTTTGACCGGGATTGACATTTCCGAAATAGACATCTTCATCAAGCCATACTCCTTTGGTATCGGCACCGGGAATCGGAGGAGCTATTTCATGAGAACCTGTACAGGCAATAACCGCGTCAAATCCCTCTTTTTCTATATCTTCGGGGTTCGGTTCCGTGCCAAGCCTGATATCCTTTACTCCTCTTCGCTTAAGTTCATCTACGAGCCAACTTAGATATCTGGCCATCGGCCATTTCTGAGGGTACAAAGCCGCATAATATCCGACTTTACCTCCGAGCTTATTATCTTTTTCAAATATCGTAACGGTATGTCCACGCTCAGCGGCAAAGCAAGCAGCTCTAAGGCCTATGGGGCCCGCGCCTATGATCGCCACTTTCTTTTGCTTTATGGGTGCCGGAATGATCGATGGCAACCGGTGCCCCATGGCATCTTTAGGATTAACCGAACACCCGCAGACACCCCTTTCAGGCCCATGACACTTATTGCAACGAAGGCATGGCATAGGTATCTCTTCACCATCCATACGGAGCTTTTCGAGAAATTTCGGTTCGGCTCTAAAGGGTCGACCGGCGCTTATCAAATCGACGATCCCCTCACCGATAATCTTCTCCATATCATCAGGATCGTGGAAGCCTCCATTGACTGCGATGGTACCCTTAAATCCTGCCTCTCGCAGGTGTTTAGCGTATTCGAGGCAAGGGTGTATGGTCAGAGTACTGTTATAGCCATGATTCTGATAACCGGCTCCCGAGCGCTCACGTATCTCTATTATGTCTATATAAGGCTCAACCATCTTAACAAAACGGATGAATTCGTCCTCGGAATAGCCATGTGGTATCTGCCCATCGTGACCATAAGGTGCGTCACCCGGCATTACGAGCTCTATAAGGAAGTCCTCGCCTAATACTTCTTTTATCTTTTGGAAGGTCTCAAGGAGGAGACGACCGCGGTTTTCCACTTCTCCGCCGTATTCATCCTCACGAAGGTTTGTGGCGGCATCGATAAAACGATCGCCGCGAAGACTTACACCGTCCCAGCCGTACTGCTTGTAATTCGCAAGCATTGATACTAAGTCATCAATTGACTGCTTTATCTGTTCCTTAGTGGCGATCCTTGCTTTCATTTGTTCAAGGGACATTCCACTTCCCTTAACCGCCCAAGGAAAGATGTGCGGGAAAATGTCCGCAACTTCGCGCCATATTGCGAGTCTATCATCACCCACAGGGGCAGGGAACAAAGTTTTTGCATCGCCTCCGTCATAGGTCACGCCCTTTGGGAATGAGTTTGCCATCTTTACCAGAATCTTTGTACCAAACATATGCGCCACGGCAGCTATTTGTCCCACCATATTAAAAGTCCTCGCATCTGAATAATCAAAGAAGGGGGCCTGCTGAGGCATTTCTTTTTTATAACCGTCAGGTGCCGGCACCAATGCGTTCTTTTTCTTTTCATCCTCAGTATGAACCGCCGCTCCGCCGCCCAAACTCCCGAAATGTCCGAAATTCATAAGCGAGGCTCCGCTTCGACAAAAGTCGGCGAGGTCTTCTATCATTGCCTCTATCGGAGAGGCTTGTGCCCCTGTCACATAAGACTGCTGAGCATTAGGATAAATGATCCTGTTTTTTAGAATTGTGCCATTTGAGAGCACACAAGGTTTAAATATGTTCTTATATTCAGCCATTATTCTCACCTCCTATGCTTCGGTTACATAAATGCGAATCGCGGACGGCGATACAGCATCATACTTTTTACCTGTATAGGTTAGAAGTCCATCCTCTCCTACCGCAAATACCGTGATATCTCCACTGGTGAGATTCCCTGAAAGGAGAAACTTTCCATCCGGAGACAGGCAGATGCCACGCGGCATAGTACCTTCACAGTCAATATTTTGCGCAAGTTTGACTCGACCCTTGTCGTCGACTTTAAGAGTTACCAACAGATTATCACCGCCCTCAACCGTGCAATAGAGAGCTTTTCCATTCGGGTGCGCCAAGATATCCTGAGCGCCCATCGGCCGGGCTTTAATGGAGTATTCCTTACCCCTGTATTCATCGGTTAGCAATTCTTCTTTTTGCAACAACGCAATTTTGCCTGTTTCATCGTCATATGAAAACACATGAACTTCGCACTTACGCTCGTTATTGGTATATAGTACGGGCAATGTGGGATGGAAAGAGGCGTAACGCGGGAACAACCCCAAGTCATCCTGATAGACATCGCATAGTTCTATTTTCTCATTTTCCTGATCTACACGAAAAGTGTAAACGCGATCCATGCCCTTGTCGGGTACTGCAAATATATTGCCCGAAGGGCTCGGCATAACGGCATGCTGACGAGAAAGCACTCTGGTAAGCTGTATATGCCCGGTAACAGGGTCGACCAACTTTTGTGAATCGGGAGCAAGACCTTGATTGCTGTGGGTAATATATACGTCCTTTATTGCGTCCAAACTGCCGTCGTCTTTCAATCCCACAAGCAGGAGTCCCGCGTCGTCCATAAGAACCTTGTTGCCCCAAGAACCATCATCGTTTTTCACGACCTTTGTGACATTGAAGGGATCAACATGGCTTGATACCAGCACATGTTTTCTGGTTTTGTCGGTAACGACATAGCAGGGCTCAGGGCAAAGTGAATCAATCCTGCTGATTTGTGTTAGTTTTCCGGTCTCGGGATCAATCGCAAACGCGAGAACATAGCCGCCTCCACCGAGCTCACCCACACGATTTCCAACCTCGTCTACGCAATAAAGCACAGGTTTGTCCGGGTGCAGCCATATCTGGCCTGCTGCCACCTCCGGCTTTATTGTTTCAATCAGTTCCAAACTACCATCTTCAGGATCAAATACATAGACGCTTATTCCCTTATCCGCGGGATGAAAATTCCAATTACCTACATAAGCATACATTTTTTGGGCCATATTAAATTACCTCCATACCTTGATAAATTTGCTGATAATTAACTAGAATATAATGCTGCACAAATGTTCCTTTGCTCTTATATTCTATCAAAATGGAAAGTCGAAACCTAACAGGTTTATCATGTTTGGACAAAGCTATTTACTTGTAATAAGTTCAAAAACGATAGAAAAAAATAACCGCCCAGGCACGGGAGGTTATTTCAGTAACTAATAATTAATCACCCGAGGCCAGCCGTTTATCGGTAGCACCTCTTCTGAGTTAATAGTAAGTCGGAAAGACCACTTTGTCAATAGGTTTTCGCAAAATCACGCGCTTACAGATCCGCTTAGTCTTCTTAATACGTTAGTTTTATAATGCAAGTCCTGTAGAGAATTGTATATTATAAAGTTTTGCGTACATGCCGCCGGGCTTTGAAATTAGTTCATCATGCGTGCCCGTTTCCACCACTTCGCCGCCTGATATAACCACGATTTTATCAGCATTGCGTATTGTGGAAAGCCTGTGAGCGATGACTAAACAGGTGCGTCCCTTCATTAGCTCCAACATGGCGTCTTGAATGCGCTTTTCAGTGCGAGTGTCCACCGAACTGGTAGCCTCATCTAAAATCAGAACTTGGGGATCTGAAAGTATGGCCCTTGCTATAGCCAAAAGTTGACGCTGGCCCTGCGAGATATTACCGCCATTGTCACTTAATACAGTGTCATAACCATTGGACAGATGGCTTATAAAACCATGGGCGCCCGCCATTACGGCCGCCTTCTTTACATCCTCGTCTGCATTTTCCGGCGCGCCGTAACGAATATTGTCACGCACCGTCTCTGAAAACAGATATGTATCCTGCAGTACCATCCCTATCTTTTTACGCAGACTTTCTCTTGTGGCTTTTTTTACATCGATGCCATCTATGCTTATGACGCCCGTATCCGCGTCGTAAAAGCGTGTCAGCAAACTGATGATCGTTGTTTTGCCCGCTCCCGTCGGACCTACGATTGCCACGGTCTCACCCTCTATTGCCATAATATTCGCGTGCTTTAATACGGGCGTGCCGGGTATGTAAGAGAATGTTACGTCTTTGAACTCAATTTTACCTTGAACATTCTTTAGTGGAACGGCTTTTGAATCATCGGTTTCTCTTTCTTCGTCCAATATATCAAATACGCGCTCAGCCGCCGCCAAAGCGCTTTGAATCGTATTAAAGAGGTTTGCAATCATATTTATCGGCGTACCGAGCTGCCTCTTATATTGCAATGCGGCAAATACAATACCAATTGTCATACCGGTATTCTTAATTACCATATATCCTCCTATGGCAGCTAATAGCAGATACGATGTATTATTTAACAGGTTTGATAAGGGACCCATCGCCCCTGAGACGACGTTTGCCATCATCTCACTTTTTCTGAAATTAGAATTCATTACGTCAAAATCTTCCTTTACACGCTCTTCCCGCGAAAAAAGACTCACAACCTTAATGCCTGAAATAATTTCTTCTATATAGCCGTTCATAATTCCAAGATCCGTTGACCTTTGTGAAAACAGTCTGCGCGAGTATATGGTTATTATCCGCGTGAGAATGGCTAACACAGGGATGACAGACAAAGCTATTAAGGTCAAAACAGGGCTTAAGATCAACATGGCAATCAAAGTTCCGATAAAATTCAACGCAGCTGAAAACATGGATGTTACATTCTGCGACATCGCTTGCCCTATAGTATCTACGTCGTTAGTAAGGCGGCTCATGAGGTCGCCTGTTGAATATGTGTCATAGAACCTTATTGGCATCCGAGATACCGCACCAAAAAGGTCTTCTCTGAGTTTTGACGCCGTGTTTTGCGCTAATTTCGCGGAAAATCGTTCCTGCAGATAAGACGATACAACGCTTACGGCATATATTGCGAAAAGCAAAAGACAGACAATTCCCAGACCTCGTATATCGCGTTTTTCAATATACTTATCCACTACGTCGGCACTTATTCGGGTCGCAACTATGGTTAATACAATTGTCACAGCGCTGATAATAAAAACCGTTACCAATATCGGAATGTTCGCCGCCAAGTATTTGATAAGTCTGAAAAAGGTCTTTTTCCCCTGTTTGGGCTTCTCAAACATAAAACGCGACGTGGGATCATACCCCGGACGCCCAAAACCCGTGCCTTGCGGCATGGACTTAGGTCGGGTATTGGTTTGATTATTAGTTTTTTCAGGTGATTCTGACATATTATTTCCCTTTATTCAGGCTTTAAGTTAACGCCGCTTCGCCGAGCTGTGAGACAGCTATTTGACGATAAATCCTGCTGTTTTTGATTAGCTCTTCATGTTTGCCCATAGACTCGATCTTACCCTCGTCCATCACAATGATTTTGTCACTGTGCATTATTGATGAAATACGCTGGGCAATAATAAACACCGTAGTATCGCTTAGCTTACTCAAAGCTTTTTGTATTTTTCTGTCTGTCTCAGTATCAAGAGCGGATGTAGAATCATCAAATATCAATATCTTTGCTCCCCGTGCCAACGTCCTCGCAATGCAAAGACGCTGTTTTTGTCCACCGGAGAAGTTCTTTCCCCTTTGCTCTACTTGGGAATCATATCCGTTTTCCGCAGACAAAATAAATTCCGTCGCCTGGGCATCGCTTGCAGAGCGTTCAATTTCAGAAAAGTCACAAGTCTCGTTTCCCCAGCGCAAGTTTTCCCGGATCGTCCCCGCAAATAAAACATTTTCCTGCAAAGTCATGCCTACAAACTGCGAAAGGAACTTCCTTGGTATTTTGCGGACATCCGTGCCTCCGATCTTTACTTGTCCCTTTGTCACTTCGTAGAGCCTTGGTATCAACGATACCAGCGTACTCTTTCCGGAACCGGTAGTACCAATCACCCCAACCGTCTCGCCGCTTTTGGCAGTAAAACAAACATCTTTTAAGACAAATTCGGGATCTGTGTCATTATATCTGAAGCTGACATTTTCAAAAGATATAGAACTGTCGGCGGGTAATTCGGGTGATGCCGCCTCTTTAATCCGAGGTTCAGTATCCATAACTGCATTAATTCGCTTTGCGCTAACCAATGCGCGCGATAAAGTAGTCAACATCATCATCAATTGCATTAAGCTCATTAGAGCCAATGTCATGTATGTCAGCATGGCCATGATTTTTCCCGACTCTATCTGCCCGTGCGCCGCCATGTTTCCTCCAAACCAATAAAGCGCTATGATACTCATATTCATAACAAAAGTGGATACCGGATTTAAAAGTATAGTAAGATATGATGACTTAAGGCTCCAATCCTTTAGCTCTAAATTTGATATAAAAAATCGCTTATTCTCCCTCTCCTCTCCCGTAAAGGCTTTAACGACCTTGACTCCGAGTAGATTCTCCCGCATGACAGTATTGACCCTGTCGAGACGTCCTTGGGTCTGCGCAAATAAAGGCAGAGCTTTTACTATGATTACAGCCACGGCAATGGCAAGCAATGGCACTGCCACAAGGAAAATTAATGCTAAACGCGGGCTTAATAGATACGACGCAACCAAGCCTCCTATGCAAAGAAAAGGTGCCCTTATCCCGCGAAGACCAGTCATGACCATCTGCTGTGTCTGTGTTACATCATTGGTCATACGCGTTATCAGCGAGGAGGTTGTCAGATTGTCTATCTCCCGATACGACAGTGTAGTGATTTTATTAAAAAGAGCCCGCCTTACATTAGCACCGAACCGCGAGCCGCCTATTGCACTGAATACACTGCAAAGATACCCTCCCGCCAGTCCTGCCAAAGCATACAATACCATCACCTTGCCCTTGCTTACTATGTAACTTATATCGCCGTTTACTACACCCACATCTATTATATCACTCATGAGAGCAGGTTGCGCAATGTCAGCCAATACCTCTACCGCCATAGCAAGAGGGGCTAACACTGAGACTATCCGAGCGCCTTTTATGTATTTCTTAAACAGCCTTAACATGCCGCCTCCTCTATTGCCTTCTTAAATTGTGTTTCGTAAACTTCACGATAAATACTGCTTTCTTGAAGGAGTGCCTTGTGAGTGCCTCGCCCCGCCACAGTACCGTTTTCCAGAACAATTATCTCATCGGCTTCCAATATGGTAGAGAGTCTGTGGGCTATGACGACGCTGGTCCTTCCGGCCAAGAGCGGCGTTATTGCTTCCTGTATGAGGTTTTCAGTGATGGAGTCAAGACTGCTGGTGGCCTCATCCAAAATAAGTATGCGCGGATCCTTAAGTATTACTCTGGCAATAGAAAGTCTCTGTTTTTCTCCGCCTGAGAGTTTTAAGCCCCTGTTGCCGACAAGTGTGTCGTACTTATCTTGCTGGCTTATAATGAAATCATGTATATTAGCTTTTTTGCAGGCCTCCACAATCTCGTCTGCTGTGGCGGACTCTTTCGCGTACAAAAGGTTCTCTTTAATAGTGCTGTTAAAGAGGTATGTGTCCTGCGTCACCAGACCTATATTCCTACGCAAGTCATACAAGTCAAGGCTTCGCACGTCGCATCCGTCTACCTTAAGCGCACCGCGTGTCACATCATAGAGACGGGGTATCAGATTAATAAATGTGGATTTCCCCGCACCCGACGGCCCAACTATGGCTATACTTGAGCCCGCGGGAATTTTCAAGTTAATGTCTTTTAATATTATTGATTCAGGAATGTAGTAGAAGGAAACATTCTTGAATTCGATGTCCCCTTTAAGCTTATCAACATGTTTAGCTTTAGTATTATTCTTAATTTCAACCGGGAGATCAAAATATTTAAAAATACGATCAAATAGCGCCAGACTTCGCATGATGTCTACCTGAAACGAAAAAAGCGAATTAATCGGTCCCATAAGTCTGCCCATCAGCGCCGTCACCACAGTAATCATTCCTACGTTTAAATCCTTCATACCCACTACGGTGACGCTTGAGGTAACGGGATCCACTATGTCTTTAGGGTCAAACTTGAACATAATCAAGGCTGCCGCCAAGTAGATAAGCAAAGGCCCGAAATTGTTCAGTACGCCGAAAATCATCGTCATATAGCGACCGACCAGACTCTCCTTTAGCGCAAGCACTACCACATCTTTGTTTACTTGCTCGAATTTTTCGTATTCTCTTTCTTCTCTTGTGAAAATCTTTACTAAAAGTGAACCGCTGACCGATAAAGTCTCGTTTAGTATCTGATTCATTTCGTCTTGCTTTGCTTGCGTTTTTTGGGCTAAGGAAAACCGCTTAAGCCCAACGATTTTTGTGGGTATAATTAATAGAGGCGTGATTACTAAACCCACGATAGCGAGTATCCAGTTTTGTCCGGCCAGAGCGACTACCGTAATAATCAAACTTATCAAATTAGATAAAATTTGCTGAAGGGTACCGGCTATCACTTGACGTACCCCGGAAATATCGCTTGTCATACGGGTGATGATGTCGCCTTGGCGTTCGTTTGTGAAAAAACGCTGTGACATGTTTTGCAAATGCTTATACATTTGATTGCGCATGTCAAACATGATATGCTCGGCCATCCAATTACTCACATAGTTCTGGAAGACAGACACCAAATTCGCCAGAATCAGAACGATAAGCGAAGCTAAAATCAGTATCCCGATACGCGTAAGCGGACTATCTAAGAACTTTGTATAGCCTACTGCCTCAGGGTCTGCGAACACATTTATTACTTCACCTGAAAGTATTGTGGGTATAATACCAAAAAAGCTCGTTGCTCCAAGAAGCAATAATATTATAAAAAGCTGCAATTTGTATGGTTTCAAATAGCCAAAAGCACGAAAAACCAGCGCCGATGTTATTTTTGGCAACGCCGCCTTTTCTTCGGCCGTCATTGGCCTTTGTCTTCCGCCGGGTATGCGCTCTCCCATAACCGCTCCTTGAAATCAATATTCTGTCGTTTAGATTAATTGGTATTTTACTTTAATTACTTTTTTCTTTTATTACTATATTACTTTATTTAGTATTTTATCAAAATAAAAACATTGAATCGAACAAGAAAAAACTTTCCCGAGGCAGGAATTAGCCTGTAGATTTGATTGTCATACCGCAAAAAGACTATCCATCTCCACCTCCGAATGTACCGCATAATAGTATTTATTCCGCTTTACTCCATATGTCGTAATTAATGTGGTATGCAGCGCTTTGTTTGTTTTTGTTTCGTTCGAAAATGCGAGAACTTTCTTTTCCAGCTTTTCGCAATACTCCTTTGTGATTTCAAATTCCCTTACGGCGAATTTTATTTCACAAAGATTAATAACGCCGTCCGCACGGTCTATGATTAAATCAATTTGAGCACCCTCGCCTGATACCTTTGATGACCTTCGCCATGATGAAATATTTGCAACTACACCTCCTATTCCGAGTGCCTGCCTGATTTGAAGTTCATGTGACAGGCAGACCTGCTCAAACGCATAACCTCGCCAGGCATTATGCGTCCCACCGCCATAGCCTTTCGCCCAATAATCAGGATCATTGATTTCTCCGGTTCTCAAGAATTTGTTATAGAATAACGCAAACGGATCAATCAGCTGAAAAACCGCCCCTTTTCCCTTTTTTCCGAAGGCGCGATATTTTCTGATAAAGCCGCAAAGTTCCAAGTCTTTGAGTGTTTCAGTTAAATGTCCATTGTTTAACAGTTTCGCTTCTTCTGCGATTTCTTCTCTCGTAAGACCTGATGCCTTAGACGCAAGTGTCAATACAATCTTGTGGTGATTTTCTGCGTTATTAAACAATGTTGCAAAAAGGCTCCTGTATTCGTTTTTCAGTAAAGCGTCGTCACCAAAACACAATAAGTCAATATTTTGCGCCAAACCGTACTTTTTCTCAAACAAATCCAGATAGTAAGGAATACCGCCAAATACCATATAACTTTCAATTATCTGGTACCTGTTCATCGCAATACCTTTTTCTTTGAAATAACTTTCTGTCTCGGCAAGCGTAAATGGCTTTAGATGCATACGTTTAGTAACGCGATTAAATAAACCGCCTGTATTTTCAAACAATTTCTTTACTATCCATGACGTCGCCGAACCGCAGGCAATAAGAAGAATATCCGATCTTGCGCAAGCAAAACTGTTCCAAAAATATTCAAAAGCCGACAAAAATCCCGAATTCGGTGTATCTAACCAAGGCATTTCATCAATAAAAATAACTTTTTTACCCTGCTTGGGTGAATCGGTAATCAGTTTTTCCAACTGCAAAAACGAATCGAACCAATTCTCTTTCTGCTCGAAATCAGTTTTGCCAAACTTTTCTAAAGCCTCATGAAAAGCCGAAAGCTGTCGTTTCAGGGCTTCCAAAGGCTTTTCTTCTTCGTATTCATTCACACGACCCGTACAGTAAAAACAAAAATCATTTTCAAAAAACTCTTTTATCAGGTAGGTTTTGCCCACGCGCCTCCTGCCGTAAACAACGACAAACTCAGGCTTATCAGATTCGACATACGATTGCATAATGTCGATTTCATATTTTCTTCCTATTAGCCTCACGACGTCCTCCTCACGCATTCCACGGGCTAAATGTGGCTTCTAAGACATAGATTTAGCCCACAATCTTCTTCCCTTTCCATTTGAACAATATATCAAAACTCCTTGTTTTGCAAGCTTTTTTTGACATTATTATACGGTCCCGTTCTAATATTTGAAGAATCATCGGGCTAAATGTGCCTTTTGAAACATACATTTAGCCCGAGCCAGAGCGCGAACTATATTCTATAAGTCCCCAATTTTGTCAATACTGTGTTTTTTCTTTTGCATTCCTTTGAAAATGTCCTTTTTATGTTATAATATTTTAAGAAAATTATTAGGGTTTGTTTATTACAAATCGGGTGCACATATGAAGATAACGGTTGGCAAGGCTTGTTTCTTTTCGGCATTCTTAATTGTATTTGTTCTCTTTCTTTATCCATCCGGGGCGGCTGTGGCGGAAAGTTTTAGTATTGCCGAAAGCAATGCGTTTTCTTCTTTTGAATCTTTAGATAGTCCCAAGTCCATTTTTTCTTACCCAGTGCCTAACGGCAATGTGCCCGACGTTTCCATGCGTCCGCTGGCGGTTTATTCTGTGCGCACTCAATCATCAGAAGCTTTTTTGACTGCGGTGGACGGCGAAAACGCGGGCGATCCTACAGATAATGGCTTTATAGAATTATTTCACATCGACAGACCGGAGATTCTCTTAACGGGTGATGTCAGTTATGTTTCCTGCGTGGCAGATTTCGGATGGCAAACCGAAAGCAGAAACGGGCGAGATACCGGCATTTCGGGCAGTAAATTACAGGCACTTAGGATTAATTTGAGCGGTGAACTGGGCGAAAAGTACGATATTTATTATCGGCTGTTCATTGAAAACTTCGGCTGGATGAATTGGAGCAGAAATGGCGCTCCCGCAGGCGTTAGCGAAATGCCTTACGCAGCATTGTCCGTTCAGGTTATTATGCTCCCCAAAGGCAGCACACCTCCCGCAGGGACGGGGCAGTCATATATTTACGGAGTGACTATGGATGATTTCATTGTGGAAACCGATTCTGAAACATCAAAAGGGCCTCGCGAAGAGTCTTATGCGGGTGAAATCACTGTGGGTTCGCAAGAAGCTGGGGAATCACCGATTAAAGGGCTTACACTGCAATATAGTCCCACAGATTCGAAATATAAGCCCCAAGGAGAGTTGATCTATCAAATTTACACCGAAAATAAAGAGTGGATTAATTACGATGAATCAATTATTGCCGAAGGGGGCAAAGCAAAAGAGGCGGTTGATGCGGTAAGAATATGGCTGGCAGGCGATCTGTCAAGATACTATGATATTTACTATCAAAGCTATTGCGAGAATATAGGATGGCTCGGCTGGGCTAAAAACGGCCAGGTTAGCGGAACGACCGGGATGTCAAGCAGCATCCTCTCGCTCCGGATCCGGTTCGTTAATAAAAATGAAGAAGGTCCGATAAGCGATGTGGGAAGCTCTATCACCAATTACCCGCTTCCCACTCAAGATGGCTTCGAACTGTCGACTTTTGGCACCTCAGCAGAGCTCCCCGAAGAAATTATTGCCGAAATAAAGTCGGGGATTGAAAGCTTTAGAAGCCGCGGCCATAAGCTCGCCTTTGTCGTCATGGATTTAAGCAGCGGCGCGGGTTTTTATTATAATTCAAACGAAGTATTCTATGCGGCGAGCTCAATAAAAGGACCGTACGTCGTTTCTTTGGTCGAAGGGAATCCGCAGAGTGCGAGTCGTTTCAGAAGTGTTATGACCAGCACAATAAAGGTCTCTGACAATAATTGCTACAGCGCCCTGAGGCGGGCTTACGGTAGATCACTATTTGAAGGCTGGCTCGCAGATGCGGGCGTAACTGATGTAAATCCTTCGCTTAACTACCCCGGCATCACCGCGAATGCGCTCGCTAAGATGTGGCTTAAGAACCGATTATTTTTTGAAAGCAGAAAGCCCGAGAGCGAATGGTGTGCATCATTATTCACGCACACGCTTAATTCATGCATAGACAAAGCCCTCGGCGATAAATATACTGTTTATTCAAAAGCAGGCTGGATAGGAAACGGGGGCTATGTAAACGTCCAGAACGACGGAGGGCTCGTAATGGCTAATGAAAATCCATACGTCCTCGTAATCCTCTCAAGCGCTTATTCTCGCATGGATTTGCTGAAACCGATGGTGGAAATCCTGGATAGGGCACATGAGGCGATGGTGACAAAATAGCCCTCAATGGGCCAAGACTTTCATTTGCAAACTCCTCATAACCTCAAGGCTCGCCTGCTGCAGTTTCGGGTCATTGCTCGCTACGCATTGTTCATCAACAACAATAGGCGTCTCAGGCTGTGCAGTCTTTGCAAGGATTGCATTTGAGATAACGCAAATGTTTGACACTACTCCGACAAGCTCTATTTGCTCGAAAGAAGTGGTCTTAAGCCATTCATATAGTTCATCAGAACCAAAAGTACTTTTATAGAAACGCTTATCGGCATCGCATATAAGCTTTGCCGCCTCTCCGAAAAGCTCGTGTCCTTGAGTGCCCTTTATGCAATGAGGTACGGGTAAATTTTCACCTTCCTGCGTATTAAGATAGTCTTCGTAATGGGTATCGAATGTGAAGACAATGACATCTTCCCGGGTGCGGTATTCCTTAATTTTATCCGCTATCAAGGCATCGAGCGCCTTTGCCTGCTCAAAACCAAGCGCACCATCCACGAAGTCATTTTGATAATCGACAACAATAAGACACTTTTTCATGTTCGTAGCCTCCCTACACTTCATGCATTTTCGGTTTCAATAATAGCTTAAAACGGCTCTCAATCCGCGCAAATCTTTGAATTATCACATAACTGTGCCTTAACTTTCCCTCTTGTTGCAACTGCAATAGCAAGCTTAATCACTTCCCTTCCCGGAATTTCGTACCTCGAATGATACTCTCGATTATCAATCTGAGTAAGCGCTTCCTTTAGTGCATCGTCCAACTTGCTCTCGTCTTTCGTATACTTAAATTCGATTATGTAAACCTTCCTATTTGGGCGCTCCAGTACTCCGTCAATACGCCCCTTCGCTACAGAAACCTCCCCCTGAACACGAAAATTCAGAAATTGCATAACTGCAAGGAATATAGCATGATAAAATGCCTCGGCGCCAATGTGCAGTTCATAAGGGATGGAGGCATAAAGACTTTGTAGCGCTGCCGAAATTTCTTTATAATCTCCCTCATCCAGCGCTTTTTCCATGCAAGTAATAAAAGTATTATTATATGGATTTTCTAATCCGGAACCGGACATCAAAAACAACTCTGATATAGAATTGGAGACTTCAATATTAGGAAAGCCCAAAGAGTAAAGCGGCGGTCTGGCATTTCGGTTGGCAGCTTTAACAGTAAGAAAGCCCGTCTGGAATAAGAGCGATATCAGAGGTGCGTCTTCAATATTATGTGAGTCCAACATACTCTCAGAGATAAGCTCGCTCTGAATATTCACATATTCAAACGGCTCTGCAATAAATGCCGGTGCCAGAAAGGATGGGATGCCGCTATTAAACCAGTATGGATTAAATTCTCTGTCATTCAAGTAATTAAGAAGAGAAAATGGATTAAAGACTCTCGTTTCGCCGTCCCACGAGTAACCATCGTACCAGTCAAATACTTCGCTTTTTATTTCATTGTCAATCTCATTTCCGAAGAGATTTTCAAATTCATATTCAGTAATCCCACAGATATTCGCGTAGGGCACACGCAGCGTAATATCATTAAGATTATTTGATTTTGAAAATACCGACAATTTCGTAAATTTAGATACGCCAGTCAAAAAGGCAAACTGCAGATTTGCATCCTGCCCTTTTAGAACACCGTAAAAATTACCAAGTACTTCTCTATTTATTCTTGCTTTTTCTGGATCATGAATGTGGTCAATCACAGGTTTGTCATATTCATCAATTAACACAACAACCCGATTGCCTTGCTTTTTAGCCATTGCTGCAATCAGCTCGCTGAACTGCTCTGTGGGATTATCACCTTTCAGGATGATACTTTCGTTTTCTGCAATCTTATTTAGCTCTTTTGTCAAACCGGATTTCACTGTTTCAGGAGAAGTTATGTCAAATTGTGTTAAATCAAGCCTTATTACAGGATATCTTGGAAAATCATAATTTGCTTCTTTACTCGCAATATAAAGCCCAGCGAATAATTCTCTATGCCCTAAAAACAGCTCATTCATTGTATCAATAAGCAAAGATTTTCCAAAACGCCGCGGTCTCGATAAAAAGTAATAACTGCCTTCCTGAATAAGCCGGTGAATTACTTTGGTTTTATCTGCGTAAACGTAACCGCCTTCAATAATTTTTCTAAAAGATTGAATTCCGATTGGCAGTCTCATAGATAGCCTCCAACGCTAAAGCATTTCCGGTTCCTATAATAGCTTAAAACCAGAAAAAAGTCATACATATATTCCATATTTTATCCAAATGTGTCTCATATGCTTAACCATTAGTCTGTGGCTGCGAAGGTTTTTCTACGTTTTCTTCCTCGCGCTTGGTATCATCTGCTTTTTCATCGGATATTTCATTCATATACCCTGCTGTAATTATGCCTGCAGGCAATGCTACTATAGCGATTCCGAAAATAGCCGAGAACATAGTAATAGTACGACCTATCTCGGTAATCGGATAAATGTCTCCATATCCCATCGTGGTTAGAGAAACCGTTGCCCAATAAATCGCATCAAAAAATGAGTTAAACGATTCGGGCTCAACGTTAAAAATAACCAAGGCGCACACAATTATATAACCGATCGCAAGCGTACCAACAGCTGTCAAAGCAGAACGCTGTTTCCGAAATACCGTTGCAATTATTGACATACTTTTTGAATACCTAAACGTCTTAAAAACACGGAATACTCGCATTGCCCTCATCATGCGCAGCACACGCAACACTCTGAATCCACTGTTAATAATAGTGAGAGACGGTAAAATTGAAAGTAAGTCAATAATTGCAAAAGCTGAGAATGGATAACGCAAAAAAGATGCCGCAGACTTTTTATTGAACTTATAGTCAGCGGTCAGCCAGCGTAAAAAGTAATCGATAATAAACACCACGACAGCGATTTTGTCTATAACGGAAAAAGCGAGGTTGCCCCCTTTGAAGGCAAGTGGTATGAGACTAACTACAATGACAACAATCATTATGTAGTCATACAGTGAACTTAATCGGTCGCTTCCATAGCCGTCAGAAACCTCGATTATTTGAAAAATACGCTTTCGAATCAAAGTAGTTCACCTCACATTTCACAAAAGTATATGCCCCCTATACTTCTATCTTCGCCTTCATTCCTAATTTTCCCTCATACTCCTTAAGTACAGGTCGTACGCATTCTTCTAAAAATTCCTCCGTCTGCTCTTTTGCTCTTCCTGTATAGAGCGCGGGATTCATCGCCTTTTCCAAATCTTCTTTATTCAAAGGAAATTCGCCGTCTGCCGCCAATAGCTCCAAAAGATTATTTTCTTTGCCATTTTCTTTTACATTGCGACCAGCTTCCATTGATTTTTCGCGAATTTTTTCGTGCAGCTCCTGCCTGTCGCCGCCCTTTTTTACGGCGTCCATCAGGAGATTTTCGCTCGCCATGAAGGGGAGTTCTGCCATCAGATGTTTATTTATTATTTTCGGATATACAACGAGCCCGTCTGATACGTTTAATACTAAATCCAATATCCCATCCGTCGCAAGGAAGCCTTCCGCCACAGAGAGCCTTTTATTTGCGGAATCATCCAGAGTCCTTTCAAACCATTGCGAAGCGGAAGTTATCATAGGATTAAATGTATCCGCCATAACAAAGCGAGAGAGCGACGCGATTCTTTCGCTTCGCATCGGATTTCGCTTATATGCCATCGCCGACGAGCCGATTTGCGATTTTTCGAAGGGCTCTTCCACCTCTTTTAAGTGCTGCAATAGTCTGATATCATTTGAAAATTTATGTGCCGAAGCGGCAATCCCCGCAAGGATTTCCAACACTCTCGTGTCTATTTTACGGGAGTATGTCTGTCCCGATACAGGATATACTCCGTCAATGTTCATTAATTGTGCTATTCGATTATCCAAGGCTTTACACTTTTCATGATCGCCCTCAAATAATTCAAGGAAGCTCGCTTGAGTGCCCGTCGTGCCTTTTGAGCCTAATAGCCTGATTCCGTTCTTTACATATCGTAAATCCTCAAGATCCATCATGAATTCCCAGATCCAAAGAGTGGCTCTTTTTCCTAAAGTGGTCGGCTGTGCCGGCTGAAAATGCGTAAACCCGAGCATCGGCAAATCTTTATACTTTTCCGCGAAATCCGACAACGCCCGTATACAATTGACGAGCTTAATCTCAATTAATTCCAGTGCCTCTTTCATCAAAAGCAAATCGGTATTGTCACCCACATAACATGAGGTCGCTCCGAGATGGATTATCCCCTTTGCATTCGGGCATTGCGCACCGTATGCATAGACATGACTCATCACATCATGCCTGACTTCCTTTTCGCGTTCTTTCGCAATTTCGAAATTAATATCGTCGGCATGGGCTTTTAGTTCTTCAATCTGTTCGTCGGTAATCGGAAGCCCCAGTTCCTTTTGGGCACTTGCAAGAGCAATCCAAAGTCGCCGCCAAGTTCGAAATTTCTTTTCAGGAGAAAATATGTATTGCATTTCCTTGCTCGCATAACGCCCCGATAGCGGACTCTCGTATTTACTATTATCCATGTCAAACCTCGCACATTTCTTATAAAATACAGCTCTGATAAGTAACGAATATCCAAACAAAACGCAGAAAAAGTCAATAAAAGTAACTCAAATCACGTCTATGATTAGCAATCTTCGAACAACATCGAAATATCCTCATCCGGCACTTCCATCGGATATTTCCCGGTGAAGCAAGCATTACAATATCCTAAATCACCGACCATGTCTTTTAATTTTTCGACTTCCATATACCCGAGAGAATCTGCGCCTATCATCCGGCAAATCTGATCCGGGGTATGCGAGTGTGCTATCAATTGACTGTCCGATGGCACATCCGTCCCAAAATAACATGGATGCAGAAACGGCGGCGACGAAATCCGAACATGAACCTCTAAAGCACCGGCCTTTTTAAGCATTCTGATAATATTGGCGCATGTAGTCCCGCGGACAATCGAATCGTCCACCATTATTATACGCTTACCTTTTACGACCTGCGCGAGGACATTGAGCTTTATCTTAACGCTGCTCTCCCTTTGACTTTGCTGTGGCTTTATGAAAGTGCGCCCGACGTAGCTGTTCTTATGAAACGCCATCCCAAATGGAATACCTGACTCCTCAGCATAGCCCTTTGCCGCGACAATTCCGGAATCCGGCACCCCGACTACGAGATCCGCCTCCACGGGATACGACTTTGCCAATGCCTTTCCGGCAATTATTCTGGAATCATAAACGCTGACGCCGTCTAAATACGAATCTGTTCTGGCAAAATAAATATACTCGAAAATGCAGCGCGCCTGCTTTTCCGACGGAATCTGCATTGATTTATCGGAGAATTCGCCGTTCTTTGTAAAGCTCACTATCTCGCCGGGCTCCACATCTCTTACAAAGTCCGCCCCGATAGCCGCAATAGCGCAGCTCTCGGAAGCTAAATACCATGTATTTCCTTTTCTACCTATGCATAGCGGCTTCAATCCGAAAGGATCCCTTACACCTATCATTTTCCTTGGAGAATTGACAACCAACGCATATGCGCCGTTAATCTTTTGCAGCGCATTTTTAATGGCTTCCTCTGCAGTTTCGACATTTAAGCGCTCCCGCGCAATATGATATGCAATGACCTCTGAGTCTATTGTCGTTTGAAAAATCGCCCCGGTGTACTCCAATAAATGGCGTAATTCCGCAGCGTTTATGAGATTCCCATTATGAGCGATAGCTAATGTCCCTTTGACATAATTAATGACCAGCGGCATAGCATTTTCTGCCCTCGAACCGCCCGTAGTCGAATACCTGACATGCCCTACGCCTAAGTTTCCTTTCAGCAAAGACAATGTTTCCTCATCGAAAACATCATTAACCAATCCGAGTCCCTTTTTAAAGTGCACCTTGCGCGAACCATAGGTATCGGAAACCGCTATACCGCAACTCTCCTGCCCCCTGTGCTGCAGAGCGAAAAGCCCGTAATAAAGCGATGGCGCGACGTCTCCTCCGTCCATGTCATATGCTCCGATGATACCGCACTCCTCACCGAGCCCTGTTGTCACTTTCTCAAATTGATCCATTTTGATAAAAGCTCCCGTCAAGTCATATTTTAATTATTGTAATACCGTTTAGCCTAAAGTCCGAGCCTTCTGAAGACCTCCTGATAAGCGCCCTCAACATTTCCCATGTCTCTTCGGAATCTGTCTTTGTCGAGCTTTTCATTTGTATTCACATCCCAAAGTCTACACGTGTCCGGTGAAATCTCATCAGCAAGCAAAATTTTTCCATTGAAACGTCCGAATTCCAGTTTGAAATCAATAAGACGTATACCGGCACCGAGGAAAAATTCCTTCATTACATCATTTACCTTAAAAGCGTATTCGCTGATTTGCTCTATTTCCTCTCGCGTTGCAATGCCAAGCGCAATCGCGTAATAATCATTAATAAACGGATCTCCGAGTTCATCGTCTTTGTATGAAAATTCCAGAGTAGGTGCCAATAGCTCTCTGCCCTCTTCGATACCCAGCTTTTTCGAAAAACTACCTGCAGCGACATTTCGGATGATAACCTCAAGCTTAACTATGTCCACTTTCTTTACCAAGGTCTCACGGTCTGAAAGTTCCTCGACGAAGTGCGTCGGGACCCCTTTTTCTTCTAAAATTTTAAAGAGAAAGTTCGTCATCTTATTATTGATTACGCCTTTCCCGCCTATTGTCCCCTTTTTCTCCCCGTTAAAGGCTGTCGCGTCGTCCTTATAATCCACTATGACTAAATCCGGATTATCGGTTGCGTAGACTTTCTTAGCCTTTCCCTCGTATAATTGTTCCAGTTTTTGCATATTTACCTCCATTACTCTGCATTAAGTTTCCCCAAGAAGTCTCTGATTCGCGGATTCGCGGAATCGAAAACCTCTGTCGGGGTCCCTTGCGTGACAATATAACCATTCTCCATAAATATAACATAGTCTGACACATTTTTGGCAAACTGCATTTCATGTGTAACAATAACCATGGTCATATGCTCGGCAGCCAATGCCTTTATTACCTTTAAAATCTCGCCGGTGAGCTCAGGGTCAAGAGCCGATGTCGGCTCGTCAAAAAACAGTATGTCAGGATTCATTGCCAGCGCTCTCGCAATCGAAACCCTCTGCTGCTGACCTCCCGAGAGCTGGTACGGGTAAGCATCTTCCTTATCGGAGAGTCCCATTTTTAATAATAATTCACGTGCTTCCTTAAAGACCTCGTCTTTTTCCCTTTTCTGAACCCGCAAGGGAGCGTCGGTAATATTCTTCATAACAGTATAGTGCGGAAAAAGATTGAAATTCTGGAAAACCAACCCGAAGCTGCCTTCGTAAATTATTTCTCCCGCATCATAAGTCTCGAGCTTTGTGGCGCAACGAAGCAGAGTGGATTTTCCTGAACCGGAAGGTCCTATAACCGCCAAAACCTCGCCTTTTTCCACCTTTAAAGAGATGTCCTTTAACACCTCATTGTCGCCGAAACTCTTTCGGATATTCTTTATTTCTAATAAGCTCATTAAAACTCCCGCCTAATATATTTTCATAATTTAGTGATAATAACTGAGCTTTTTCTCAAAAGCCTCCATACCAAGCGCCACCAGAAGATTGAATACGTAATAAAAGATACCTGCGGCTAAAAAAGGCACCATAGATGTCTGCGAAGCTGCAATCTGTTTCGCTGCCGTGAACATCTCAACAACAGCTAAGCTGTAAGCCAATGAGGTATCCTTAACCAATGTGATGACTTCATTTGTGACAGGCGGAATTATTCGCTTAACCACCTGCGGAAATACTATTCTGAAAAAGGTCTGATTTTTACTGTACCCTAAGACCTTCGCCGCTTCGTATTGCCCTTCGGATATAGATTCTATTCCGCCGCGATATATCTCAGCAAAATATGCGGCATAATTAATTGAAAACCCAATAAGAACAGCTATTATACGATAACTGCTCGAAATGCGTACCCCAAACAGATAATATGGTCCGAAATAGACCACTAAAAGCTGCAACATCAAAGGCGTGCCACGCATGATTGAAATATAAATTTTTGTAATTAAACGTGGAAGGGCGAATTTTGACATCCGCCCAAACGCCACGATAAGCCCCAAAGGAAGGGAGAATAGCAGTGTCCCCGCGAAAATTTCCACGGAAATCAGCATGCCTTTCCCCAACTCCCTTAACAGTACCTCAATTGACATTTTATTCCTCTCAAAGAAAAGATTAGTTTATTCTTAATGAACCAAAGCTCCGGGTATGCCGTATGATTCATACTTTGCGGCGATTTCTTCTACCGTTCCGTCTTCAAACATATCATTTAATGTTGCCTGAACAGTATCACGCAAATCTTCATTTCCGAGCTTAAAGCCTACGCCATACTGCTCGGATGAAATCACCTCATCAAGAATCGCGAAATCGTCGGGATTAGTTCTGGATTGCATTTGATAATATGCTACGCCAATGTCCATGGCAATAGCGTCACAGGCACCCGATTCCAAATCCATAAAGGCGGTATTGTAATCTGCTACTTCGGTAAGTGTGCCAAAAGTATCAGCCAATGCTTTCCGGTCTTCGCGAAGGGCAGCGAGCGCGGATGAATCCGCCTGAACCTCTACTGCTTTCCCTGCTAAGGTCGCAAAATCTGTAATACCCGAAGATTTAGCAACCACGATGACCTGACGATTGTCAACGTATGGCTCGCTCCATGTGTATTCATTTTCTCTGCCGTTAATCGTAAATCCGTTCCAAATACAATCAATTGTACCGGAATTAATTTCCATGTCCTTTGAATCCCAGTCAATAGGCTGCTTTACGAGAGTCCAGCCGTTTCGCTCACAGACTTCGGCCGCGAGATCAAGGTCAAAACCTACGTACTCTCCGTTATCGTCGACATATCCATATGGCGGAAAAGCAGCGTCAAAGCCGACTATAAAAGTCTGGTCATCATTTGTAACTGTCGTATTGGCATTGGCATCCTCACTGCCGCCGTCAGATTGGCTTGATGCATTATTGCCCGCATCCTCCTTAGGTGTTTCTGTTTTCTTACAACCTGCCAATACCAAGACTCCCGCTAAAGCAAGTGCAAGAACTAAACTGATTCTCTTTCTCATTAAACATATCCTCCCGTATTTTAGTCGGGGAACACCTATGACACATCAAACTTCGTCAAAGCTGTTCCTCTTGCTAAACTTAGCGGTTAACTTTATCACATCCAGCGGGTCTTGTCAATTTCACGGTACTCTTCCTTCCAGACTTCAAAATCAGTATCATTTAGGTTAAATGTCTTTCTGATATTCTCATTTTTTATCTGTTTAAGCTTTGCACTAAGAAGCTGATCTCCTATAATATAATCAGGTTTTTCCTGCAATTCTTTCGAGTATGAATCCTCGGGAAGTACGAGCCTTAAACAATATAAATATGCAACCAAAGAGCCTTCGTCTTTCAAAATTTTGTAAGCTTCTTTATAATTTTGCGCTGCTTCTTTATATAACAATATTCTCCCATAAGCCGCTCCGAGGTGAGAGTAAATTTCACCCGTATTAGTAGGTGCATCATCATTTGAGTAGGTTTTTGCAAGAATGCTCTGGTAAATAGCTATAGCCGCCACAATTTCGCCTTGAGCCAGAAGCCGGTCTGCTTTTAGTTTTTCTCGTTCGCCTTTATTACGACTTTTTAATTCCTCAAACTCGCCCATTACTGAGGCTAATTCAATATCCTGATAAATATGTGAGGTCTCAAGAATCCGCAAAGCAAATGATTCCAAATCTCCTTCTTCATCTATAATCTTATCTAATTGGTCAGCCAAATCCCCGAGACTAAGCTCATTTCGTATCCATGAAGTCAGATCGCGGCTCTGAATCGCATCATCTACTAAATCAGGAAAATTATAAAAAAAGTAACATAATTCCTCAAAAGTAGTAATTCCGAATTTTGTTCCGGGAAGTCTGTAAGGCTGCTTTGCCTTTTTATTATGACAGAGAATAAAGTTCGCCATACAAACCTCCTAAAAAGAAATACTTGGAAACCTCAAATCCTGAACTCTCAAAGAAATCGCCAAAGCCCAAATCCCTAATTGTAAGCTGAACGCACTCTTCATTTAAGAAAACTACCTCTATCTGGAGTCGTAAGGAATAGTCCTTTCTGCCGGGTAAGCCCTCCAAAGAAATAACTTCTGTCTTTGCGCCATCTCCGATCAATGGCTCAATTTTAATTTCGGCATCAGCTGTTTCCTCCAATATGGCCTCTATCCTATTATCGGCCTCATACCAGCGTACACCGAAAGGAACAAGTAAGACCTCACTTTGACTTCCTTCAACAGCCATATTCATTGAAATCTTATGTATCAGTCTTTGTTCATCTAAATAAACCGGCGTCTCCATGACTTTACGTACCATACTATGGGCCGCATAGCAAGCGCCGCGGCTATACAGGTTATTTCCCAGAAAAGCCCTCCTACCGTTACACAATACCTTCAGAGATTCCGGAAACCATTCATTCTCAAATCCCGCGCCTGTCAAATATACAGAAGACACAATTTTTTTCTCGAACACACCTTGGATGAATGTCTTAAATCTCTCATCCGCACTCGTGTTATCCGGCGGTGCCTCCGTAGGGGTGTAAATGTCCCAGTCGGAAACAGTCGCTTTTGAAACTTCCTCAACTATAACAAAAGTATCTTTTTTGCCTTTTATATCAAGTCCGCGAAGCATGTGGGCTTCCATTGATTTTCCATCACATGAAAACAGTGCTGATTCATACTTCCACAAAGCTTTCGGTTGGTAGAACATATAGTGGCAAAAGCTCTCGCGATAGTCCTGAATCCGTATTCTTTCTTTTAGAACCCCTGCCGCCTCAGCCGCCTTTTTTATTACCTTCACGCCATCTTCACTCGCATAAGGGACAGAAAAGGTCAAAAACTCAATATCCTCAAAATCTTCGAGAATAAGTTTCAAATACTCGGAAAGCAGATGCACTCCTGTATAAGTAATACCGCTTAGCTCAACGCTTTCCTGCTTTAACGCGCTTTCATAAAAAGAGAATGCTACCGCTTCGGGGCTTACTTTCGCAAGCTGTTTCGCAGTAACTCCGTAGACAAATCGCCCATCCTGTATGCCGATAGCTAAGGGAATCTGAGAGTTTTCACTCTCTTTATCGAGCGTTTCCGGCTCATGGTCTACCAACACATATCGGCTAACCTGAGAGTATTCATTATTCAGTTCTACGCCGAGAATACTGCCTGCCAATTGTAACCTCCCTACTTAACCTTAAATATTTCTTGTGCAGTTTCTATTTCTACCTGCAAATCTATCATTTTCTGCTTTTTTTCCTTATCATCTGAATCAGAAATGGCTAACAACCTTCCATATAAGCCCTCTTCACTCCCATAATTTTCAAATCTGAGGACTTGCTTAGGCGTAGTAATTACCTCGCCTTCGCGAACATCCTTAATATAATACTCCACCGCTTCATCTTCAAACAGGATGAACCCTTTAACATAGACAGTACCATATACAGGTTTAAGCACCTCAGAGTAGAATAGCCCTTCTTTTCCCATAGACTTTTTGCGCAACCTGTAACTAAGTGTCACCTGAGAGTCGGGAGCCGAACGGTATTCAATTAGTGTCTTATCAAACAATTTAGTTTCTCTTTGCCAGCCACGTGGATAATTCCTATAGAATGGAAAGATAATTTGCTTAATGCAAAGCTCCACAAAAACCTTGTGCAAAGTATCGGTATAATCGTCATAATCCTTCCTATCTGAGAAGAATTTAAGGAGCGCGATTTTGCAAATATCAGCCAATTCTTCTTTTTTTTCACACTCAATAGCAATAATATCAAAGATAAAATCCGGCGTCTTTCTGTTTTCCTGAAAATATTCCTTTGCTTCATAGGCTAAGTATGCTTGCTTTAGCCTAAAATATGCATTACCGGATTCATAGTAATCCCTGAAAATATCCTCTTCCGCAAATGTACATTCCGCAAAAACCATCTGCGTAATAATCCTCTCAGCTATTTTCCAAGACGGAATTGCGCTCTTTTTAAGAACCCGCCATAGCTTTTTCATCTGCCTTGTTGGGCCGAGATAATAATTGGCGAGATATTGCAGCGTCACTTTATTGTACTTTTCAAGTTTAAACAAGAAGAAACTTAAATATTTCAGGAAATCATCCTCGACGAATTCCCTTACCCTGATTTCCTTTGAGCACAGCTTGTATATCTCCTTGATATAGTTTGGTTTTGCTTCAGTCAGTAAGAAACTTTTACGTTTCAGCAAATCAATTGTCAAAGGTTCCTTAACTACTGATTTCTGCCACTTTCCGGCGCTTTCCGCATATTGCTGACAGAAACGTAAAAATTTCGGCTCGTAAAACAGTCTCATTGTCTCGTGAGGTATCGAATCGGTGTAGTGTCTGCCGTTTGCACCCTCCCAGATGATTCGGGCTTCTCTGTCATAGAGGCAAACCACCGCCCCATTTTCTTTATAAGGAACTGTCTGTTTTATTGTGCCGTCTTTTTCTATAATTAGAACCGACATCATCCCCTGCACTTTTGTTGTGACGCGGTAGGAATAACAGATATCGCATAGCGCATCCATATAGTCGCCTGTAATATCTTCCTCGCGCAAAAACATCTTATATAGAATGCCAAGCGGCTCGCTGATGCGGCGTTTTGACAGCTGTGCCATCGTAAAAGAGCTGATTTGTTCCCTGTAGTCAAGTAATAAAGTTTGGTCATCCGTCATATATGTAGCAAGATTAGCGTAGAGGAAGGCTACTTTTTCGTAGGGAAGATCGTTTCCATGCAGAAAATAAAGGAATATAGACCTCGGAAGCGCCTCTGAAACCCTCGTTTCATCTATACTCATCATATAACATTCATAAAGTTTTGCTATCTTAAGATTTTCCTCAATTGCCTTTTTATACCAGCTAAAATATTTTTTATCGGTTCTATCTCCCTTAATAAGCATCGTCACTATAGTACTTAATACAATTGTTTCAGGATATAGATTATAAAGCGCTACCATGACCCTGAAAATCGAAGGATCGAAACGTTTGCACTGACTCGCAAAATTGGCTGTCAAAAGAGCAAGTTCCTTTGTGCAAACCCTGTATTTTGTAGCGAAATTAAGTACCTGCAACTCAAATTCCCCGAGCTTTTTAAGAAGTGCCGGCTTTTGGCAATAACATAACGCGGCTTCTAAATAGAAAAGCACTTGATTTGCACCGTATTGACGGTATTCCTCCAAAGCCGCAAGGCGCTTTGGCAAAGCGTCATAAAACGGATCTAATAGCATCAGCATATAGAGAATAATCCATGAATCCTGATGCCGCAGGTAACTGCGTCCGATTTCATTTAATACTCTGTCAATATGTTGTTTGTCATTTCGAATCTGAGCCGTCAAAAACAGATAGTAACAATTGATTACCGGATCCTTTCCCATTGAAAAACGATTATAATTGAAATTTTCAAGAATCCACTTCGCCTCTTCTTGTTGCCCTGCCATCACATAAATGTGAGCTTGCAGTAGTTGAAAGAAGTCATCATCAGGTTTTAATTGTAGTAGAGAATTCACCTTTTTTAATGTTCGTTCGGCGAATTGAGAGATGGTCATGCGCCCCGCCATAAAGCTAATATACTCTTTTAAGACCTGTCCCAATATTAATTCGGGAACGTGGTGATTCTCGGTGTTGTTATTGTTTTGGAGAACCTCTACCTCATATGTCAGAGTCTCATATGGCGTCACAAAGCGCAATACTCCGAAATTCCTGCCTCTGTGCAAGTACTCAGGTCTTATCACATATTCCGCCTGATAAGCATTACCGACGAAATCATCAGTGCTCAATTCCTGCCTCGAAAGCCGCAGAAAATCGCCTTCTTTTTCGATTTGGATGGGCATATAACCCCAGGTATTCTTAATAAGGGTAAGTGTCCCTTTAGTAGGTTCTTTTACATCTTCAAAGAGCATGCCTTCGGTCGGACATGTAAGGAAAATCGGTTCTTTTAACTTAGTCCCGACGAGAAATTCCTCTAAAGACTCCTCCTCCAGCGACCATTTGCGCATATTGTCATAGAGATAAAAGATTTTTTCATCCTCATATTTTAGAATCTCATAGAATTCACGGGAACGGAAAAAACGCACTGCTTCCGAATAATCTTTCATAGCAAGCTTTCTAAATTCGTCCGTGTTTTGCACCTTCCCGAATGAGGTCATAACAAAAGGCTTTTCAATTATTGCCGTAAAGGGAATACTATACTCTCCCGCGCTGCAGACAATCGTAAAAGCGCCGGATTCAACATGCCCGGGCGGCAGTCCTTTCCCATCGTAGGAGTAGTCAATTCTTACAAAATTGCCCTCGAATCCCGACTCGGAAAATTGTATACGAAAAGATGAGGCATAGATTAGCCCCCTGATGCTTTCCCCGTTACCGGTTTTAACGGTAAGACTTCGCTTTACACTCTCGCCCTCACCTACAATCAGGACCACATTGGTCTCGTCAAATCTGACAATACGACCGGTATTCCCGAAGTCCCCCTTGGAGAATCGCTGGATCTTGTTCTTCAAGATTTCTTCCTTAAATAACGCGCGGCACGTAATTGGATTTTACCGCTACTTAGCGGCTATTGTCCCGCGCCATTTTATAGTATACTATTTTTAGTGGATATGGGCAACCGCTTAGAAATTAATTTTCAAGAATTGTCATCAAATTTTAGCTATGTCTATCAAAGTCAATTCCCTTATATCGCTGTTCTCAAGGCTTGTTATCAATGCTTTAGCCGTATCAATTGCCGTAAGTACATTTACACCTGTTTCGATTGCGCAACGCCTGATAACGAAACCGTCTTTTGCTCGTTCACTGCCCTGTTCCGGCGTATCTATAACTAAATCAATGCGATGTCCTAAAATCAAATCCATAAGGGTCGGCGATTCTTGTTCGATCTTATTAATCGTCTGAGCCTCTACACCCGCTAAATTCAGAGCTCTCGCCGTTCCTCTTGTGGCATAAATCTTATATCCTATTGCTTCAAACCGTTTCGCGATTTCACACGCCTCTTCCTGATCCGAATCCCTGATTGTCATTATCATGTTCTTATATTTGGGTAATCGGATTCCTGCGCCCAAAAACGCTTTATAAAGGGCTTCATGAAAGGTGCTCGCTATGCCGAGACACTCTCCGGTAGATTTCATTTCGGGACCGAGACTAATATCAGCGCCTCTGATTTTTTCAAAGGAAAATACAGGCATCTTAATAGCGTAATAATCAGATTCTTTTTGCAACCCGGGCTCATATCCTAATTCCTTTATTGTTGATCCCATGATGACCTTCGATGCGAGCTTCACAATGGGGATACCGGTCACTTTGCTTATGTACGGAACCGTACGACTTGATCGCGGATTAACCTCAATTACATAAACATCTTCGTCTACGACAATGAATTGTATATTTATGAGACCGATTACGTGCAGTGACCTTGCGAGCCTTTTCGTGTACTCGACAATAGTTGCTTTTGCCCTTTCTGATATTGTTTTCGCCGGATAAACGGAAATCGAATCGCCTGAGTGAATACCGGCTCTTTCAATGTGTTCCATAACTCCCGGAATCAGGATGTCACTTCCATCGCAGACCGCGTCCACCTCTATTTCTTTCCCCTGCAAATATTTATCCACTAAAATCGGGTGTTCCTGAGTGAATCTATTGATTATTCCCATAAACATGTCTATGTCATGGTCATTAATAGCAATTTGCATTCCCTGCCCACCGAGCACGTATGAAGGACGCACCAGTACCGGAAAGCCCAGTTCATGGGCTGCGCGTTTAGCTTCTTCAGCCGTGAAAACCGTATGACCGGCAGGACGACTGATACCGCATTCTTCCAATATCTTATCAAACCTCTCTCTGTCTTCGGCTGCGTCAATGTTTTCGGCTGCAGTACCCAAAATAGGTACTCCCATTTTCATAATATCCTCAGTCAGTTTAATAGCTGTTTGCCCACCGAACTGAACAACCGCTCCATCCGGTTTCTCAAGTTCAACAATGCTCTTAACATCTTCGGCGCTCAACGGTTCAAAGTATAGTTTATCTGCAATATCAAAATCCGTACTAACAGTTTCAGGATTGTTATTAACGATTATCGTCTCATAACCCTCTTCTTCAAATGCCCACGCGCAATGCACACTGCAATAATCAAATTCAATTCCTTGTCCAATCCTGATAGGACCTGACCCCAAAATTAGCACTTTCTTTTTATCCTTATTTCTTTTGGCTTCGTTTTCACTGCCGTATACCGAATAATAATACGGGGTCTGTGCCTCAAATTCAGCTGCGCAAGTATCCACCATCTTATATGCGCAGATAATATTGTTTTCGATTCTCATATCATAAATCTGCTGCTCGTCTTTTCCGGTAAGCTTAGCAATCACGCTGTCAGGGAATTCCAGTCTTTTCGCTTCTTTTAAGATTTCCGCTGTCAGAGGCTTTTCGGAAAGAGTTCTTTCCATTTCGCAAAGGATCGCGATTTTATCTATAAACCAACTGTCAATTTTAGTGAGTTCATGTATGTCCTGCCTTGGTATCCCGCGCCTTAAAGCCTCGGCAATTCGAAAAATTCGTAAGTCATCGACGATTATCAATAACTCCTCTAATTCTTCCATTGTCAATTTTGAATAATCATACGATTTTAGTGAATCGACGTGCTGTTCCAATGAGCGCAAAGCCTTCATCAGCGCACCCTCAAAATTATCGCATATGCTCATTACCTCACCGGTCGCCTTCATTTGGGTCGTAAGCGCCCTTCTCGCCCCGATGAACTTATCAAATGGAAGCCGTGGTATTTTCACCACACAATAGTCAAGCATCGGCTCAAAACTCGCATATGTCTTACCTGTGACGGTATTTTTAATCTCATCTAAGGTATATCCAAGAGCTATTTTAGCTGCGACCTTTGCAATCGGGTAGCCTGTCGCTTTTGAAGCCAGCGCCGAAGAACGGCTGACACGCGGATTCACCTCTATGACACAGTATTCGAATGTCTCCGGATCCAAAGCGAATTGTACATTGCATCCGCCTTCTATTCCCAATTCATTAATAATATTTAAAGCCGCACTTCTCAGCATCTGATATTCCTTATCTGACAATGTCTGAGATGGTGCTACCACAATCGAGTCACCCGTATGCACTCCGACCGGGTCAATATTTTCCATATTACACACAGTAATGCAGTTTCCGGCTGTATCTCGCATTACTTCATACTCGATTTCCTTCCACCCGGCAATGCAGCGCTCTACGAGGACTTGCCCCACCCGCGAAAGCCGAAGTCCGTTTTCAAGAATCTCACGAAGCTGCCTTTTATTTGATGCTATACCGCCTCCGCTTCCGCCCAAAGTATAAGCAGGGCGAAGGACGACAGGAAAGCCAATGCTATCTGCGAATTCTACGCCTTCGGCAATAGATTCAACCACCATTGAAGGCGCGCAGGGCTCGCCAATTTTCTCCATTGTGGTCTTAAACATGAGCCTGTCTTCGGCTTTTTTAATTGCTTGCGCTCCCGTACCTATCAGTTTTACATTGTGTGATTTCAGAAATCCGCTTTCTTCTAACTCCATAGCGAGATTAAGACCCGCCTGTCCTCCTAAGGTTGGCAGCACACAGTCAGGTTTTTCTTTTATAATTAATTGTTCTATCACCTCCGGTACCAGAGGCTCTATGTAAACTCTATCGGCTATGTCTTTGTCCGTCATTATAGTTGCAGGATTTGAATTTAAGAGAACTACCTCCACGCCTTCTTCTTTGAGTGACCGACAGGCTTGCGTTCCCGCGTAATCAAATTCTGCAGCCTGTCCGATAACTATCGGACCCGAACCTATGACCAGCACCTTTTTTATGTCTTCACGCTTCGGCATATATAAACCTCCATGTTGTCATCTAACTGTAGGGTGACCCTCTACTTGTCTACGTTAAGCTGCCTTATCCGCAATCTCAGGTTTTCATACTATCAATGAATCTGTCGAATAAAAACGCCGTATCCGTCGGGCCCGGACAGGCCTCAGGATGAAACTGAACGGTAAATACGCCTTTTCGTGCATAAATAAAGCCTTCGTTTGTTCCGTCATTGACGTTTACGAAAGCTTCTTTTCCGATTGATTCATCAATACTTCCCGCTTCCACGGCGTAACCGTGATTCTGAGAAGAAATATAAACCCTGCCGGTAACCAATTCTTTTACCGGATGATTACCCCCCCGGTGTCCGTATTTCAATTTATATGTCTTTCCTCCCATTGCCAATGCCATTAATTGATGACCGAGGCAGATGCCAAAGATAGGAATAGTAGTTTCATATAACGTTTTTATTTCTTTAATAATGGATTTGTTATCTTCCGGGTCCCCGGGTCCATTTGATAGCATGATACCATCCGGCTTATTGCCTATAATTTCATTGGCACTTGCAAATGCGGGGAAGACGACCACCTCGCAGCCCCTGTTTTGCAAAGACCTGATTATGTTCCTTTTAGCACCAAAATCCATCAATGCTACTCGAAATTTCTTTTTACTTCCTTTCCCGATCCCACTAGAGTTTACACATTTATTGCCGATATCCGCTTCCTTTTCAGAAGGTGTCCAGGATTTGAAATCCTCGTCATCTGCTATAAAGCGTGATTTACAAGTTACCCTTGCGACGGCGTCCTTTGTGCGATAGGCTTTTATTCGTTGCAACACCTCTTCGGTCTTAAAGGCTTCATCTGTCGTTATCATCCCGTTCATTGTACCCTTTTCTCTGAGTAGCTTTGTCAGAGCTCTGGTATCAATTTTGCAGATACCCGGGATATCTTGACGAATCAAAAATTCGTTTAATCCTCCCCAAGACCTAAAATTGCTTGGCAATCGGGATATTTCTTTAATAATATATCCGTCAGGCCAAGCCTTATTTGATTCCATATCAGGTGTAATACCGTAATTACCAATGAGGGGATAAGTCATTACCACCGCCTGTCCGGCGTATGATGGATCCGAAAGAACTTCTAAATAACCAGTCATAGATGTGTTAAAAACAATTTCGCTTATTGCTTCCTTTGTACTTCCTACTGACTGTCCTTTGAAAACAGTGCCATCTTCCAAAATCAGATATGCTTTCATTTATATCCTTTCTTTGGACACTTTTTAATTTCTTTCTCGCATGAAAAAGGCCAAAAATTTTTCTTAGTTTACTACAGCATAAAAAAATTTGCAAGAAGAATTTTTACTCTTTACTAGGCTTATTTCACATCAATTTTAATTTCCATAATCCCAGTAAACGACTGTTTCGCAGGCTTCACTATCCTCAAAATATATATAATTTACTTCATGCATTCCATAAAAATTCATTAATGTATTAGCTGCTTTCTGTACTAAATCATTAATGATTTCTTCTCGATGGGCTTCATAAATCTCAGTAGTCGGAAACTTAACAACAGTTGGATTCTTTTTTGAAGTGACTCGATTATTCATCATATTTAAAATAATCTCCCTGTCATATTCTTCAAAATACATCCCGTTTACGACATAAAAATTCGCTTCAAGGCTCGTACAGGCAGGGAATGGGTATGAAATATCAACTACATGATTTCGGCTGATTTGCTCATCATTTACGCAAAAATAGTCGTAATTTACATAACCTTCGGGAATTGCCGACTCACCGCCCTCGGTTGACGCAAACACCGGGTCGCCCCAAGTAGTGTCCATATGATAATACTTGTCATCCACCTTTACAATATTCCAAGCATGTGCTTCTCCCGCACTGATTCCGGTAACATAAATGCATTGAATTCCCAGCCTTTTTAAAAGATACTGAGTCATTTTCGCATAACCGGCACAAACTGAGACCTTATTAACGATAGCGCTGTACATATTCTGAGAATCCGGTACCCCTCTTTCATAATCTACTGTCTTTACCACCGTCTCATATACGTATAGCGCTTTATCATAATTACTCGCATCGGGTGAAATGCCGCTTAAAATCTCCGTTGCAGCCATTTCTACCTCTTCTTCACGTTTTTCAATCGTCTCAGTATCATTAGCAAACTTAAGGCGCAGCAATAGATATGGGTAATTTTCGCCCCTTTTTTCAATCATCACTTCTTCGCCTCCCCAGAATATTTCAGGGTAGTCATTAGTGACATAAATAAAAATTGCATATGCGAGCTGTTCGTCATTAAAATGCAGTAAAATGCTGTCGTCTTTGTCTTTAAGTCCCTGCGCTATTTCCTTGTAAACAGTGCGCTTTTCGTCAGTTTCGAGCAGATTATAATAGAAATTACCAGCTAAATCCTCATCATCCAAAGTCACTACGGGAAATGGCAATACCTCATAAGTCGCCTTTTCCTGTGCGTCTTGACGATAATCTATGTACCTTATTACTGCATAGAAAGCACCCCACATTGCCAATAATGTGAATATTATCGCAAAAAATACGATTATTGCTGTTAAGCAACCCCGTTTTTTGTTCTTTTTTTTATATTTTTGATTACTTATAAGAGAATTTTCGACGGTTTCAGTACTGTAATTCAGCCATCCATTGTCCTCAAATCCATCCGGATAATTAGACCAATCGTCGTCATCAAAGTCTTCAGAATTTGCAGATTCATAGCTTGCTATGTTATTATTCGCATAATTATCATAGCTACCCAAGGATTCGTTATCCAATTCATTTCTAAATCCATCCCAATCGTTTTGCATTTGCACCTGCGCTATACAAATAACTTTCTTATATCCTGAAACATAACAACTACCATAAGCCCAATCAAAAGCACAAATCCTATCAAATGAACGATACCCTCCTTTTCAGGCGGTATCTTCTTTCTCGTAACAGCCTCTACGAGCAGAAAGACTAATCTGCCGCCGTCCAGTGCAGGTATCGGCAGAAGATTCATAACTCCGAGATTCGCTGATAATAATACCGCTAAATACAGGAACTCTATGAAGACCGTCTTTGCAACAAAAAGGCGCATCGCCCAACTGCCGGACGTCTCTGCTCCTTCTTGCCCTTCATCTTCATTTTCCTCCCACGTCTGCTCGGCGTAGTCTTTGCTGGCTTCATATGTCTGATTCGCCATCTGAACGATACCGACGGGCCCTGTAAGTTCGCTAAGACCGAATTTTCCTGTAATCAGCATTCGCAGACTGGTTATAGTCGTCTTTATTGTGTAACCGACTTCATGCCATCCATAAACAATAGACTGTCCAAAATTAGCTTTCGTAACTCCGCTTGAAATAATGCCCAATCTGTAATATCCTGCTTCTTCGTCCATTTGTGGTTTCAAAGTCGCACTATAAGTAACTCCGTCGCGTTTATATATTATTCTAACTTCCTCTCCTTGATGAGTTTGATTATAGAAAGAGATTTCACGGAAAAAATGAATCCTGTCGTTCCCGATTTTTATTATCTCATCACCGGCCTGTAATCCGGCTTTGGCCGCAGGATACCCATCTTCCGCCGCACTTATTACCGGTGCATCAAATCCCGACATTGCTACTAGTACAATAGCCATAACAAATGCCAGAATAAAATTAAAAATCGGACCGCCTGCAATTACCATAATACGAGCCCAGACTGATTTACTGTGAAAATTCCCGGGCTTCCCCGTCGCTTCCTCATCCTCACCCATCACACACGATCCGCCCAAAGGGAGCAACTTTAAACAGTATTTTGTTCCTTTCTTCGTCTTTGAGAGAATAGTCGGACCCATTCCGATTGAAAAAGATGAGACTTCTATTTTATTGATTCTGGCACAAAGAAAATGACCTAATTCATGAAAGAATACCAGAAAGCCAAATAGTAATATCGCAAAAACAATGCCCAATTTAATACCTCCAAATCTCTAATGCACGTGTGTTGTTGCCTTTATCCGTCACTTCCACTCCCTCATTCGGTCTGCGATTTCGCACTCACACTCCTCTATCTGAACAACAGTAGGATCTTTCATTAATTTATGTCTTTCCATACATGCTTCGATTATTTCACTTATTTCCATGAACGTAATCTCTCTATTGAGGAACTTTGCCACTGCCGCCTCGTTTGCCGCATTGAATATGGTAGGTAAACTCCCCCCTGCTTTTCCGGCCTTGTATGCTAAATCAAGCGCAAAAAACGTGGACGTATCAGGTTTTTCAAAGGTCAGTTCTTTAATTTCAGAAAAATTAAGGCTCTTTCCGGACAAAAATTTTCTGTCCGGATAATAGAGCGCATATTGAATCGGCAATCTCATATCCGGCGTCCCGAGTTGGGCTAAAACCGCCTTATCGATGCACTCAACCATTGAGTGGATAATGCTCTGAGGGTGTATTACCACTTCAATATCCTCATAATCTTTTCCAAAAAGCCAGTGAGCTTCCATAACTTCCAGACCCTTATTTGCGAGAGTCGCAGAATCCACAGTCACTTTGGCCCCCATTTCCCAATTAGGATGCTTTAGCGTGTCCTCAACCGTGACATTAAGAAGCTCTTCCGCTTTCTTCCCCCTAAATGGCCCTCCGGACGCAGTTAGTATTATTTTTACAATTTCTCCGGCGTTTAAGCCCTTAATAGATTGAAAAATAGCACTATGTTCACTATCAACCGGTATTATTTTCACCTTATAATCGCTTGCTAAAGGCATTATCAAGTGCCCTGCGCAAACCAGTGTCTCTTTATTGGCTAAACACAAATCTTTTCCTGCTTTAATAGAAGCAATTGCAGGTCTAATCCCTATCATCCCGACTATAGCAGAAACTACCGTATCTATGCTGTCTAATGAACACGCCTCCAGGACTCCATCCATTCCGGATTCTACACGTACACCCAGATCTGCGACACGTACCTTTAAGTCGCTTGCAGACTTTTCATCCATCATTACAGCTAAAGCAGGTCTAAACTCGCGGATCTGCGCTTCCATAAGAGCAACGCTTCTATTGGCCGTAAGAGCTGCCACTTTAATATCGTTATTATTTCTTAGTACCTCCAAGGTCTGAGTCCCAATTGAACCCGTAGAACCCAGGATTGTTACTTCACGCATAAAATACCTCACTAACACCATATAACATAATAAACATCCCTATCGTGCATTCCTCTATTATCGTCAGTCAGAAACCAATAATCTTCCTGAAAGAAATTATCTTCTATCTCATAAGGAAGAATGCCAGCAAATATACCACGGGCGCTGTAAAAATAACACTGTCAAATCTATCCAAAATCCCACCATGCCCAGGAATCAATTTACCGAAATCCTTTATTTCGCTATTTCGCTTAATACCTGAAGCCGCCAAATCTCCTATTTGCGATATTATGCTCGCTCCCGCACAGATCACCGCAAATAACCATGGTTTATCATTGACATTTAAATCTGTAATATGCGACGCAAAAAGCAATGCATAAACATATCCTAAAATCGCCGCACCCATAACGCCGCCTATTGCACCCTCAATTGACTTTTTCGGGCTTAAAACAGGTGCTAATCGGTGCTTTCCGAGTAACATCCCCACACAGTAAGCGAATGTATCAGAGCCCCATGCTCCGATGAATATCAAAATCACCAAATAGCCGCCAAAGTCGGAAGCAGACAGATACATATATGAAAAGAGTAATATACAATAAAAGAAGCCGAAAAACTTTATGGTCGATTCACTGAAATTGAACTTAGGAAACTTTAGAACATAAACCGCCATCATTGCAAAAAAGCAAACTATTGCAGCGAGCAGGGTTAATATTGATATCAGAAATACTCCGGATACCAGAAGCGCGTAATATATAATCCCTAAAATATATCCGACTATTGACAAGGCATCGAACTCATTCCCGGTGGTTTTATTGAATTCGTAAAGCGCGCTCAGACTTAATACGGCAGTAAGTCCGAACATCGTATATTCTCCAAAATATATTGCGGCTGCCAGTACAATAATCAGTACCGCGCCGCTTAATAATCTCGTTCGAAACATGCTATCTCCTTAAATCCCGCCAAATCTTCTTTCTCGTCTATTGTAATGTTCTATGGCCTTTGCCAGCTCTTTTGCAGAAAAATCCGGCCAGTGCAAATCCGTAAAATAAAACTCGGTATAAGCCAATTGCCATAACAAAAAATTCGATAACCGTTGCTCTCCGCTGGTTCGAATTAATAAATCAGGATCAGGGATGCCTTTGGTATCCAATTGATTAGCAAAGAAAGTGCCATCAATTTCATCCACGGTAATCTCACCAATTTCCACTTTATCCGCCACTTTTCTGACTGCGCGCATTATCTCGTCGCGCCCTCCATAATTAATGGCAATCTGAAACCAAAGTCCCTGATTATTCTTCGTGGCCTCTTCCAGCTCGATTATTCGATTCCTGATATCCTCATCTAAAGCAGAAATATCGCCCAAAACTCGGACATGCATATCGTTTTTAGCCGCTCGTTTCAGACAGGTTTTCATGTAATTGCGAAGCAAGGTCATCAGCGCATCGACCTCGTCTTTGGGGCGATTCCAGTTTTCGGTCGAAAAGGCATAAACCGTCAGGTATTTAATCCCCATATTCCAAGCATCCTCGCAGGTTTGCTCGACTGTCTTACTACCCTGTAAATGCCCGTAATTACGGGGTCTGTTTTTTGCCTTTGCCCAACGCCCGTTGCCGTCCAAAATAATCGCAACATGCTGCGGAATTTTAAGTCCTTCTAATTTAATATCCGTTAGTCAATACCTCTCTATACTGTCATAATTTCTTTCGATTTATTATCCACGACCTTGTCAATGTCTTTGATAGTCTGGTCTGTCAGCTTTTGAAGCTCGTCTTCCAAATCCTTGATTTCATCTTCGGATACTTCTGTGCCCTTAAGCTTCTTAAATGCTTCGTTTCCGTCTCTTCTGATATTGCGGACAGCGACTTTAGCGTTTTCGCCTTTCTTTTTTACATCCTTAACTAAATCTTTTCTGCGCTCCTCAGTGAGCTCCGGAAATACAAGACGAATCGTAGAGCCGTCATTGGTCGGATTAATTCCTAAATCAGAGGTCTGAATTGCTTTTTCAATTTCCTTTACCATCTTTTTCTCCCACGGAGAAATCTGAATTAATCTCGCTTCCGGCACCGTTACATTCGCAACCTGCTGAATCGGGGTCGCACTTCCGTAGTAATCTACGGTAATTTTGTCTAATACATGCGGATTTGCTCTGCCCGCACGAATCGTTCCGAGCTCTGACTCTAAATTGGCCATGCTTTTCTTCATCTTATCCTCGTAAATCTTAACTCTTTCGTTCATAACAGCCTCCCTGATTAATAATAATAAATTAACGATACCGATTTCCCTTTTATACCCATTTAAGTCCGCACTTCCCAATTATGCGGAAAAAATTAACAAAAATAATTATTACGAGAATCAAACAGTAACCTTTGTGCCCGTAAAAGGCTCTTTTAAAGCATTCACAATGCTGTTTTCGCCCTCCAGCGCAAATACCAACATCGGCATCTTATTCTCCAATGCCAGCGCCGAAGCGGTTAAATCCACGGCTTTAAGGTTCTTTTCAATCACTTCCTGTAAAGAAATTTCGTTATATTTCTTCGCGTTAGGATTAATTTTGGGGTCACTGTCGTAAATACCATCAATAGCCTTTGCAAGGAGCATCGCATCAGCTTTAATCTCTATAGCTTTTAAGACAGCACCACTGTCTGTGGAAAAATACGGATGCCCGGTTCCTCCGGCAAAAAACACAACATAACCTTCGTCAAGTGACCTTACGGCCTCATCTCGTGAAAAGAGCTCAGTAAAAGCGCCGCAAGTAAAAGGAGTGTAAATCTTCGTCTTAAGCCCAAGACTTCTGAATACAGCTGAAACATATATGCAATTCATAACCGTGGCGAGCATTCCAATTTGATCAGCCATCACTCTGTCAATATTATCGGATGTCCTCCCGCGCCAAAAATTCCCCCCACCGGTAACAATTGCAATCTGTTTTCCGGATGCACAAAGCTCTTTCACCTGCTTTGCGACATCCAAGCAAAACGTCTCGTCAAAGCCGGTTTTCTTCTCGCCCGCGAGAGCCTCGCCGCTAAGTTTTAACAGAATTCGCTTCATATAATTAGCTCCTTATTTAGTCCTCATGTGAGAAATTCTTCACGAAGTGAGTATATCAAAAAAGCCCTTTAAGGGCAACCGTAATAAACAAACGTTTCGCACAAGGTTTCTTAGGTCTTTACATTCCGGAGGTTAGCAGCCTTTTCTTTCCTTCATAAGTAATGGTGTATTTTTGAAAGCGGCTGTTCGGTCTGTCAGGCACAGTCATCTTAATATAACCGGCCTCCAAAAGAGGTTGACCATGGCGTTTCCATGAGCGCGAATCAATACTTATTCTAATTGCCGAATATATTTCTTTGCGAGAAAGCGGTTTATTCCCAAACGCCCTAAGAAAACGAATTTGAGTATCGGTAAGGCCATCTTGAAGCTCATCTATATGCCAATCTCCATGCCAACCTTCATTCATCGCCTCACCGGCAGAAACACGCTCAAAATCAAACATTTTAGTAAATCGAGATCCTCCTTGGTGCTGATACTTTGTGTTTACTTTGCGTTCATCTTTACGCGCCGTCTCACGAAGCATCCTTTTATCTTCTTGAACCTTTTGTTGATCCATAATCGACTCATAAATAGCGGCGAGTTTAAAGTCAACGAATGGTGCAGCATCGTCCGCCTTTCTGGAAGTTTGGATCGCTTCATAATATTGCTTACGCTTTCGCAGGAGCACGGGCTCCATAGGAATAAATTCAAATAATGGGTTCCATTTAGCCAAGACAAGGGTCTGCCAAAGACGTCCCACTCTCCAATTCCCATCTTCGAAGGGATAAATTGATTCAATCTCATAATGCAAAACCGCACTCTTAATGACAGGATGTAAGTCAGAGTTCTTAGCCCAATCAAATAAATCTGCTATAAGACCCGGAATAAACAATGATCTGGCACCAACTAAAGCAGATTTTTCATCATCTGCGTCCCCGTTACTTCCTCTGAACTTACCCGACTCCTTAATCAGACCATTCGTGAGAATAGAATGCGCTTTCAAAAAGTCTTCAACCGAATACGGGTCAAAGGTCATTATCAACTCATATGCCTCAGCAAGATTCTTAATCTCAAGAATCTCCTTTTGTTTACCGGCAACGACTTTTCCTTCAATAACAGCTTTCACATCATCAATCGAAAGAGAAATTCCTTCAATGGCAAGCGAAGAATAGACAGCACTAACACGATTTTCGCGGTGTGACTCAAAGTCATACATAAAAGGAGTTGCAAGCTCTAAGCGAAGCACAGACTCAATAATTTTAACCAGATAATCAACTGTAGCTAAAGATAATTCAAAAAGCGGATCCTGCGACATAAAGCACCTCCCGATTATTGGTCAGGAAACACTCTCGTTATATATCGCTTCCCCTAGCGAAACTACTAAGATATCCTATATTAAAGCAGAAAAACAATAACTTTACAAGCGTAAAAAAGCGCTAATTACTTAGCGCTAAAACAACTTTTTTAAAGTTAACTAAATATTTACTAATGAAATTGTTATATTTCGAAAACTCCAATTAAATGACTCGAAATAATTTCGAAAATATATCGGATTCGGCGCATCCACGCGGGGTTCGGGGCACGCATACCAGAAAAATTCGGTAATGTCGAACACATC
>JAISSU010000026.1 GCA_031272985.1 Lachnospiraceae bacterium
TATTATCACAAAAACGATACAGACATAATCGTAAGCCGCGGACTCGGGAGCCATACGATACACTTTAGGCTATGGAATAGACCTGAGATGGTGGGGATAATGATCAATTAAATGTAAAAGACCTGACATCAAATTATTTATTCCCTTCCTTTAATTCCATTATTTCTTCGACTGAAAGACCTGTATCTTCGGCAATCTCGAACTGAGCTTTTAACTGCTCTATTCCAACATTAGTTTCAGCGAACCTTTTTAACCTCGGTTCCATATTGATCACCTCCTGCGGTGAGAGTTCCCTCTTATGGGAATTATACAATACATACAACATTCCCCTAATACGTCCTTAACCAGAAACTCCGCCGCCAGCCCTGCTGACTTAACATCTGTAAACATAGCCGAAATAACAATGTCATTAAGGGCTGAAACATTAACAATACCACTGTCAACAACGGTCATTCTCCCCCAGCACCTTATTCAGCCTTTCCGTCATCCCCAGTACCACTGCTACCATCACCAGTAGGAATACCGGGTATACCGAAAGCGATACATTCTGTGCTATAAATCCGAATACCGGCGGTGCCAGTGTTGCCCCGAGATAGGCACTTGCCATTTCGATTCCGATTATTGACTGTGAGTTTTCCTGCCCGAAATTCGCCGGCGTAGAGTGGATTATTGCCGGATATACGGGAGCATTTCCGAGTCCCATTACCACGAGCCCCGAAAGGCTAAGTGTATTCAGTGGCATGAATATTAATGCCACTCCAATGAACATCACGACGATTGCCCCTCTTATCATATTTTTGTCGCCGACCTTATCTACGATAAAACCTGTCAGAAATCGCCCGGCGGTTATTCCGATAAAATATAGTGAAAGAAAGGTCGCGGCGGTACTTTCTTCAATGCCTCTTATGTCGACGAGGTAGCTCGACGCCCATAGCCCTACGGTGACTTCCAATGCGCAATAGGCTAAAAATGCCGCCATCACGAGTTTTACGCCTTTGATTTTTATTGATTGACCGATAGGCTTTGCCTTTCCCTCTAATTTCACAGAATTGCTTTTCTTCCATAGAGGAAGGCTTATGAATAGAATTATTGCGAGCGCACTCTGTATTATTCCGACGGTTCTGTAACCTCCCGCCCAGTTATTATTATTGGCAATAAAATATCCCATTATTCCGGGGCTTATCGCTGCCCCCACGCCCCAGCAGCAGTGCAGCCAGCTCATGTGCCTTGATGTATAATTAAGAGCGACGTAATTATTTAATGCCGCGTCAATCGAGCCTCCGCCCAGTCCGACCGGGATGCTCCAGATAAAAAGCTGCCAGATTTGCGTGGAAGTGGAATATAATATTAGAGCCAATCCGACCATGATAGTGCTGACGGCGGTTACGAGACCGGTTCCGAATTTTCTGGTCAGACGGTCTGATAGGAGGCTCGAAGCAATTGTCCCTACCGTGACTGTCATCGTAAGAAGCCCTGCAAAATAAAGCGGAGCATCCATTGCAACGCGTAAGACAGGCCAGGCCGCTCCCGAAAGTGAATCCGGCAGACCGAGACTTATAAATGCCAAATAAATCATGATAATCAAAATAATGCTCATAGAAAATAAAAACCCCTTCATACAAACGTGACCTGTTTATCATAATACCACACCTGTCAAGCCCGCTTGTTTGGCGGGAAAATTAGGCTTTGAAAATTATTGCCGCGCGAGCGGCTCTATGCCTTGACCGTAAGCGTTTTCGGTGATAAAATACAAAACAGTTACACAAAATATAACAAACTTATGCTCAATTACGAGCTTTCGGGAGGAATGGGATATGGCTTATACGAGAATGACGACCGCGCAGGCATTAGTAAAATTTTTAGACAATCAATACATCGAATCAGACGGCGTCGAAACTAAATTTGTTGAAGGTATTTTCACGATATTCGGACACGGAATCGCAATCGGACTGGGGCAGGCATTGGATGCGGACCCCGGAAATCTCAAAGTATTTCAGGGTAGAAATGAGCAGGGTATGTGCCATGCGGCAATAGCTTTCGCAAAGCAAAGCGACAGGAAGCGCATTATTGCATGTTCATCAAGCATCGGCCCCGGAGCAGCCAATATGGTCACCGCGGCGGCTACCGCGACGGTTAACAACATTCCTCTGTTATTGTTCCCCGCGGACACATTCGCTTCCAGACAGCCCGATCCGGTACTACAGCAGCTTGAGCAGAGCACGAGCCTTTCTATTACTACTAATGACGCTTTTAAGCCGGTTTGCAAATATTGGGACAGGATAGTTCGCCCGGAGCATCTCATGTCGGCGATGATTAATGCCATGCGTGTGCTGACTGACCCTGCGGAGACCGGAGCGGTATGCATTTCGATTTGTCAGGATACGGAAGGCGAGTCCTTTGATTATCCGGATTATTTCTTCCAGAAAAGAGTACATAAAATCACGAGGCAGATTCCGGCACCGGAGGAGGTATCAGATGTTGCAAAGGCTATCGCCGGCGCAAAGAAGCCTCTTCTTATCACGGGCGGCGGAGTGAAATATTCGGGCGCAGGTGAGGCCATCGAGGAGTTCTGCAGCGAATTTCAGATTCCCTTTGCCGAGAGTCAGGCAGGAAAGAGCTCATGTAAGTCGAGCCACCCGTGCTGCTTGGGAGGTATCGGCGTTACGGGATCCCTTGCTTCGAATCTCATTGCAAAGGATGCTGACGTAGTGATTTCTGTCGGTTGCCGTATGTCGGATTTTACGACCGGTTCAAAATGGATATTCCAAAATCCCGATGTTAAATTCGTAAATATTAATGTGAGCCGTTTCCATGCTTATAAAATGGATGCGGTATTCGCGGTCGGCGACGCGAAAGTCACGATTGAAAAAGTGGGAGAGGAATTAAGAAAGCTTGGATGGAAATCTTCATATAATGGTGAAATTGAGGATGCGATTAAAAAATGGGACGAGGAACTAAAGGCCTTAAGTGATTATGATTATTCTGAGGAATTTAAGCCTAATGTATCGGCCAGAGATCCCCGTACCATACCCGAATTCATAAAACTCTACGGCGGCGGACTCACTCAATCCGGAGCACTCGGGGTATTGCAGAAAGTATTGGATGATAAATGCATATTAATCACTGCGGGCGGCAGCCTTCCTTCGGATCTGCAGAGGATGTGGAAGACCGATTTAAGAGGCGGATATCATGCGGAATATGGTTATTCATGCATGGGATATGAGGTGGCAGCGACCTTGGGTGTTAAATTGGCGAAGCCTGAATATGAAGTCTATTCGGTCTTGGGCGATGGTAGCTTCCAGATGCTTCATTCCGAGATAATGACCGCGCAGCAGGAAAAACAGAAAGTTAATATCCTTGTATTTGATAATTGCGGATTTGGTTGTATAAATAATCTTCAGATGACGCACGGTGTGGGGAGTCTCGCGACGGAGTTCCGCTATCGCGACGCAAACGGCGAGGTAAAGGGCGATTTAATTCCGGTCGATTACGCAAAGATTGCCGAAGGCTACGGATTAAAGAGCTATACCATACACTCACGCAAAGAGCTCGAAGAAGCCCTATTAGACGCAAAGACACAGGAAGGTTCATGCCTCTTTGACTTAAAGATAATTCCCAAGACCATGACCGATGGTTACGAATCATGGTGGAATGTCGGTATCGCCACTACCTTCACGACGAAAGAAGGAAAAGAAGCCTACGATGATGTCATGGAACACAGAGAAAAGGCACGCAGGTACTAAGGATTTCACGAAGGTAATCTTATATTAGCTGAATTTTGACAACTGCGCTGATATCTATTATGATATTAGCGTAGTTTTTAAGTTTATTTGCGCAACGAGGGGGAACGATATGTTTTGTAAAAATTGCGGTACTATGATCTCAGATGATGTGAAGTTTTGCCCGAAATGCGGCACTGCTGTTTCCACAGTTCAAAACCCTTTACCACCCAGAATGCAGGAAAGCTCAGAAATCCCGGCGGTCACTGAACCAATCGAGGCCTCGGGGGAATCGGTGACGCAAAAGCTCCCGAAACGTAAAAAACTTACTCCGGCGGTGCTACTTGGGGCTTTAGGGGCTGTGGTTCTTGTCCTTGGGGCTGTTTTGGTGATTAATCTTACGAATCCGGGCTTTTGGGAGAGATTCAAAACAAAGGGCGATTCGAAATCAGGCGAGAACGCTGCGACCACTACCCAGACGACCGAATCTGTCGGAGAGTCAAACACCGCCCCTGAAGCGTACAGTGCGACTTTTGGTGAATATGAAGAATATACTTATGAGGGAAAAGCGTCGGTTCCGGAGTATAAGATTGACGCGGGACTGAGTAACGTCGAAAATTATCTCCAATTTTCATCAGATAATCGGGACTGGGCATCTACTTATGGTTTTTGGCATTCGGATAACGCACTTACGAGCGAAGCAATAGGATTGATTGAAAAGAACGGGTTTGCGGTCTCGGATAAATACTCATGGACAGAGTTCTTTCAGCTTTATGAGTCTAACAGGTATAATTGCGTTCCGAATTTTATAACGACCGACTCGGCGATACATACGTTTCATCTGATGTTCGACTATGTTCTAAAGGATCTGGAGCAAAAAAAGCTGAGTGTTGTATTGATACAGCTTAGCTCTGAAATGACCGATGCGTCTTACGAACAATATAAAGAGCTTAAGGGGACTTCTTTTGAAAATGCCGCTTTGAGAAACGTCGCTTTTTTCAGCGTTGGGAGTAAATTGCTAAATAGCGGTTTTGAGGTGCCGGCAGAGGCAAAGGATATCGTCTCTAAGGAATTGGATTTGATAGAAGCACACGCAGCGATTCAGCCTTCATACGTAATAAATCTGGGCGCTGACATGGAAAGTGAAGATGCGTTTTTGGCTGACTATACACAGTATATTCCGAGGAGCCACTATAATCAGACAGAACAATTGCAAAGATATTTTAAAGCCATGATGTGGTACGGTCAAATGACATTCAGATCAAAAAATGAGGATGAGGTAAAATCTGCCCTGTTGCAGACATCGGCTCTGACGGATGAGAAATTATCGGGATTGTGGGCTGAAATTTTCGAACCTACTAATTTCTTCGTGGGAGATTGCGACGATATTACATATTTCCAATACCAGCAGGAATTAGAATCAGTATATGGAAGCGACCTTGCGAATCTGTCTTCTGTTAAAGACGAAACTAAATTTGCAAAAGCCTTTGAAATCATAGAAAAGATGCCTGCGCCCAAGATTAACTCAGTGCCTATATATGATTTTCAGGATAAAGACAGTGCTATCACCGGTTTCAGGTTCATGGGACAGAGATTTACTTTGGATGCGTACGTATTCCAGAACCTGATTCACGATTCGGTATCCGGCAGGATGTTACCGAATTCATTGGATATACCTGCGGCTTTCGGCTCGGATACCGCGCTTGAGATTCTTAAGGATGACACATTGGAATATCCTGAATATACAGAGAAGATGACTGAATTAAGAGAGGGAATCTCTGAGATCCCCGAAAGCGTATGGAGCTCAAACCTCTACTGGTCGTGGATGAATATGCTGCGTCCCTTTACTGATGAAAATGACAGAGCCGGATATCCTTTATTTATGCAAAATGATGCATGGACAAAAAAGGAATTGAATTCATTTCAGGGCAGTTGGACAGAGCTTAAACATGACACCTTACTCTATGCTAAGGCTTCTACGGCCGAAATGGGAGGAGACGGGGATGCGCCTGCGAAACCTGATGACAGGGGTTATGTAGAGCCGAATCCCGATGTTTTCGGAAGACTTGCGGCACTTGTAAATCAAACAAGAACAGGGCTTTCTGACAGGGAAATATTGACTGATGAAGCTGACGAGGCGCTCGGTGTATTATATGATCTTTCTGTGAGATTGACTGAAATATCCGAAAAGGAACTGGCTAATGAAAAATTATCGGATTCCGATTACGATTTCATTCGCACTTACGGTGGAGAACTTGAGCACATCTGGCAGACGGCGAAATACTATGAACTGTCCCAGACCGAGAATGAGTGGACGGGAGAAAAGTTCAGCGAAGAAGCTTTGGCCCAGGTTATCGACGCATATTTATACAATCATCCCTGCGGTGTTGCGGCGGATGTATCCACCGATCCGAATGGTTCTGTTTTGGAGGAGGCTACAGGATATGCAAAGACGATATTTGTCGTATTTCCTCGTGACGGAAAACTGGTATTAGGCAGCGGGACAGTCTTTTCGCAATATGAATTTACCGTGCCTATTTCGGAGCGCCTTACTGATGAAGAATGGCATGAAAGATTGAAACAAAACGACATCCCAAAGCCCGCCGATTGGAAACAAAGCTTTATGTGTGATATCGGTGAGAGAGGATACTAATACTAAAATGCTAAGAAGAGCTGCGCGGATTGTAATTTTATTTGCCATATTTTGTCTTCTTATCGTTAGTGATTCAAGCAAAAGTGTTTCGTCATCTGATAATGACGAAGAATTAACCGATGAATTTTATACATTCTTAAATACCCGTATAGGAAGCTCTTCGCGAGACAGAAGCGAAAATGCCGACAGCTACGGGTTTTTATTATCAGATGGAAAGCTTAGCATCAGCAATGCCGATGGAAGAGAAATTTGGGTTTCGAAGCAGCAGTGGTATGTCAGCACTTTCAGAATTATGGATATTAATGCGGATGGAATATTGGATGTGGCATTTGTCGTTTGGAAATCATTCAGTTTTGGGAATGCCCACCCTGCCCGTATGCAAAATGATGATCGAACAGTCAGATGCCATTTATTTGTATATTCTGTTAAGGATGAGCGCATTAAGGCTCTGTGGTGTTCTTCTAATCTTCCTCGCCCGATATATTCTTTTGAATTAGATAACAATGGCGAAAAAACGACGGTTTCTTCAGGTGTCAGGCTGATAACGCAAGAAGGTACATATACCGAAGATTATAGCCTTACCTCGTCAAAAGAATATATCTATCAATGGGAGGGTTGGGGATTCAGCCCCATTGAAACGCTTAATGAAACTGCAAAAGAAAACGCAATAGATATCGCAAATGAAGCTGCGAATGAAACTACAGAAAACACGAATAAAGAGCGGGATTTGCGTACCGCGACGATTGCTGTAGTAGGCGATTTGATGTGCCATAAAGCTCAATGGGTTGATGCGTATGCAAAAGGCAATGGTTCATATGACTTCGATTACTCGTTTAAATATATAAAACCATGCATCAAGGCAGCTGATTATGCAATCGGAAATCTTGAAACGACCATTGTTTTGCCGACTAATCAGCCTTCGGATTATCCCGATTTTGCTGCTCCGGCTTCATTTGCAAAGGCAATAAAAGACTCGGGATTTGACATGGTTACAACCGCAAATAATCACGCTTACGATTTCGGGAAGGAAGGACTTTTAAACACATTACAGACTTTGGATGAAATCGGATTAGCCCACACGGGAACTTTTAGTACCGAAGAAGAATCGGGAAAAATAACTATTATTAATGTAAATGGCATAAGTTTTGCTTTTTTATCATATACTCAATTCATGAACGGAAACGCAGCAATACCGGATATGCCGTGGGGCGTAAATTTAGCCACTGAAGAGAAAATAAAGACTGACATTGAATCGGCACGGAAATTGAATTCCGACTTCGTAATCGTCTTTATTCATATGGGAATAGAATACGAAACATCCCCAAGTGCTGTTGTGAAAGAAAAAGTAAGAACCATCGCCGATGCGGGTGCCGACGCCGTATTAGTCAGCCATCCGCACGTTTTGCAACCTGTAGAATTTATAGAAGCGAAAAATCCGGATGGGACGCTACGAAAGGTCTTTGTGGCGTATTCCCTCGGGAATTTTATCAGCTCACAGCAAACTGATAATACTGACTATGGCATGATAACATATCTGAAATTCAATAAGACTTCAGAAGGTGAGGCAGCACTTGAATCGGTTGAATTATTGCCGACATGGGTAAAAATTACATCAGTGACCGGAGAAAACGATATCATGGTATTACCAATAAATAATCTTGAAGATCCCAAGTTGGAAGAAGAGATAAAAAACTTGCGCCCCAAGGATTTGGAGCGCATAAAAGAGGTAAAAAAGGAATTTGGCGAATCACTCATAATCTACCCAAACTCCGCCGCTATCCGCTGATTTTACGCAGTTTTCCACCCAGCGTACGCCTTCTAAGCCCGCATGTATATCCGGATACCAGAAATCTACGCTTTTTCCTTCGTCAGACGCTGCCATTGCAAGAGCGAAACGACGATAAAGATTGCTCCATGCCTCAAAGAGTCCTTCGGGATGCCCGCAGCCGATTCTATCCTCAATTCGCGCCGCCTCACTTAAGGCACCCATTCCGCGCTCTAAGATGCGGACTCCGCCCTCGTTGGTCTCAAGACTCAATTGGTTCGGGCGCTCATCCCACCATTCGAGGCTTGCTTTTTCTCCTATTATACGAATTTTCTGCCCGTGTACTGAACCGACATTGACAGCACAGGTCCAAAGACTTCCGACAGCCCCGTTATCATATTCCATTAATACGGTGGCATTGTCCTCTAAAGGTGCGCGGCTTTTTATAAAGCTCTGCCTTGTACACATCAGTTTTTTAATTTTCAAGGTGGGCGCCATTACCTCGCAAAGATAGAGCGTATGAGTCGCCAGATCCCCGAGGACATAGCTCGGACCTGCGAATTTCGGATTTACCCTCCATTTTGTACTGGGGGTGTTTTGCTCGACAGCTGTTGCGTGAAAGCCGTGAGAGAAGCACATATTAACGATACGAATCTCCCCGAGTTCGCCTGCGGCAATTAATTGCCTCGCTTCTTCAATCAATTGATGACCGGAATAACCATAAGTCACGCCGACTACCCTGTTTTTTTCTTTAGCGAGTTCTTCAAGCTCTTTTGCTTCTTCTACGGTAAAACATAAGGGCTTTTCGCATACCACGTGCAGCCCCGCATTAAGCGCTGCTTTAGTAATCTCATAATGTGTAAAATTAGGTGTCGCCACTGTCACAGCCTGAATACCGTCAGGTCTTATTGCTTCCTCGGCAAACATCGTCTTATAATCAGGATAACATCTGTCACTATCTACATGCAGTTCCTTTCCGAAAGCCTTGCCCCTCTCGAAATCAATATCAAAGGCTCCCGCCACTAAAGTAAACGCAAAATCCCGCAGAGCCGCACTCCTGTGAATGTACCCGATCTGAGCGCCATAACCTCCGCCTACCATACCCCACCTAATCGGGGTCTTAACGACTCTTTCTCCGAAAATCATGATCTGAATCCTCCTATTTTTTCTGATTAATTGTTGTTACTGTGTCACGGACATCTAAGGACGCGTTACATACTCGCCTTACATAAACCTGTCTAAGTATTGGAGCGATCGCCTCACGTCCTTTAGACTCCCGCTTGCATTCCTCGGGTCGCGCTCCTGCTCTATTGTGATATACCCGTTGTACCCAATGTCGCGCAGACAATTAAAAATCTCTCCGTAGTCCAACACGCCCTCGCCGATAGGACACATGACCCCTTTGCCGCAGCCGTCGAAAAACCGGATTTTCTCAGTCATTACCTGATCATACATTGCCTTATTAATGTCCTTAAAATGCACGTAATCCAGCCTGTCCGCATATTTCCGAAGCCACTTACACGGCTCCATTTTCGAATACCACAGATGCCCCGTATCTAAACAAAGCCCCGCTTCTTCTTTTGTGATGCCTTCGGCAATATTATCTATTTCGTCCGCGAATTCGATATAGCCGCCCGCATGAGGATGAATCACGGGTCTCACGCCATATTCCCCATTCGCAATCCGACAAAGCCCCTTAATATGCCCTATAAGTTTCTTGAAATCCTCACCCGAAAGTCTTGGCGCTACATCCGGATGTCCCGCTGCATAGTCGCGCTTATCATGCCCCCAGTCAATCAGAACCAAATACGGAGCGGGAAAATGCACCCCGGAAACCACCTCCGGCTTTGGGAGATTCACAAGCATGCCGCAGATATCCCTTGCCGCCTTTTCCATTGCGGGGAAATTTTGCTCCGACACAAGATCATCGAAAATTGTCCCTGCTACGATAGAGAGCTTGTTTTTTTGAAGCTCCTCCGATACGATTTTCGTATCCAAAGGCAGATAGCCGTACGGTCCCAGTTCAATCCCCTTATATCCGGCAGCGCTTGCTTCTTCCAATACACTTTTCCAAGGCGGAAGATACGGGTTTTTCGGGTCGTCGACTCCCCAGCTGCACGGTGCCCCTGTTATCCTGATATCCATTAATTAACACCTCCATCTTATTCCCGGTCGGAACGTTCCGACACACCAATTGCGTTACTGAAACTGCACAATCTGATATACATTTTGGGTTGAAAATAATTTGTTATTATGTATAAATCATACAATTATTCTTGGGAAATTACCTTCAATTTCTTGTTGAAAATGATTTCACTAAACCGCGAGTTTATAGACTTTTTAGGAATATTAACTGAAAAAAGCTTTAAATTCTTGCTATTACAAAAATGAGGATATATAATATTTTCAGTAATAATTTTCAGTAAACGTCATCAATTTCAAAATGAGAGAGGAGAAAGGGTATGAAAACACTTATTAGCCCCGATAACTCGTGGGCACTATGGTCGATTCTCGTCATCATCGCCGCATTGAGCATTTGGCTTGAACAGAAGTTTAAATGGGCGGCGAAAATCACCGGCGCTGTTATTGCGCTGATTATCGCAATGCTCCTTGCTAATTTCAATGTTATTCCGACTGACGCGCCTACTTATGACGCGGTTTGGAGTTACATCGTTCCGCTTGCGATTCCCATGTTGATGTTTAACTCGAACATTAAGAAAATCTGGAAGGAAAGCGGTCGTGTCGTCATTATCTTCCTGATAAGTTCCGTCGGTACGATACTTGGTACAATCATTGCGTTCTACGCACTGCGTAATGTAGTTCCGGATCTCTACAAAATGGCGGCCATGATGACAGGCTCATACATCGGCGGCGGCGTGAATTTCGCGGCTATGGCAGAGAGCTTCGGGGCCGGCGAAGAGTGGATAAGCGCACTAACCGTTGCTGATAATATGTTGATGGCGCTTTACTTCTTCGTATTGCTTGCGATTCCTTCGATAGGATTCTTCAGAAAGAAATTTAAACATCCGCACGTAGACGCTGTTGAGGCGGATGCTAATCCCGGAGATTCCGAGACACTCGCCGCGAAATACTGGGGCAGAAAAGAAATTTCACTAAAGGATATTGCTTTCAATGTTGCCATAGCGTTTGCGATTTGCTGGATCTCATCTGAAATCGCGAGCCTCCTTTCGAGTGTAATTCCGACATCTAACTGGTTTTTCACATTATTGAACGGACTGTTCGGAAATAAATACTTATTGATAACGACCTTTACGGTGTTGCTTGCGACCTTCCTTCCGAAATTCATGGAGGGCATAAAAGGCTCTTCTGAAATCGGAACATTCCTGATTTACATATTCTTCGTGGTAATCGGCGTTCCGGCTTCCATCCCCGTAATAATAAAGACCGCTCCTTTGCTCCTTGTATTTACGGCAATAATTGTTGCCATAAATATGCTGGTCACCCTTATTGCTACAAAGGCTTTCAAATTTGACCTCGAAGAGGGTTTGGTTGCCTCTAATGCCAATATCGGAGGACCCACGACCGCGGCGGCTATGGCGATTGCCAAGGGCTGGAATAAATTGGTCGGACCCGCAATGCTCTCAGGCGTGCTCGGTTACATAATCGGTAATTACCTCGGAATATTGATGGGGAACATATTGAAGTAAAAATCTGAAGTTAAACAGGAAATGAACATCCTGTGGCATGGAGCTTGTTTTTAGGCCTTGGAAGGTTCATTTCCTGATATAGGGAGGATTATAATGATATTTGATACTCATGGGGATATATTTACAGACGTTACCATAAGGCGCTTAAACGGAGAAACCGACGTTATTAAAAACCGTCATCTGGCGCGCTTTAAAGAAGGCGGTATGGTAGGCGGAGCTTTCGTGATTTGGATTGACCCGCCCTATGATACCGCGCCGAAACAAAGAATGCTCGACAGCATACGCTGCGTCAGCGCGGAGCTTAGCGGTGCGACGGATATCTTAAATGTAATCACCGACAAAGCCGGTTTTTACCAGTCTTTAAAAGAAGAAAAGCTTGCGGTACTGATGGTAATCGAAGGGCTGCAGGCGATAGGAGAGGATGTCGACTATCTCTATGTCCTTCACAGGCTGGGATTCAGGCAGGCGAGCCTAACCTGGAATGAACAGAATGATTTGGCCACCGGCGTAAAAGGCGACCCCGAGCGTGGACTCACCGAGGCAGGGAAAAAGGCAGTTCGCATAATGGAAGAATTGGGAATGATGATAGACTTATCCCATGCCAATGACAAGACCTTCTATGATATTTTAAGCATAGCAACAAAGCCGCTGATAGCATCGCATTCAAATGCGCGTTCCCTCTGCGCCGTTCCCAGAAATCTGACCGATGAGCAGATTAAGCTGGTGGCTCAAACAGGCGGCGTGATTGGCTTAAATGCCTTTGCTGAGTTCATAAGTCCCGAGAAAGAAAAACGCGACCTTGAGCACTTCATAGACCACGCAGATTACATGAAAGCGCTCGTAGGTAATGAACACCTCGCGTTTGGCTTTGATTTCATTGATTATCTCGGAGACAATACACTGGATTCCTTTGTGCAGGACACATCCGCATCGGGTCTGACAAAGGATTTAGAAAGCATATCCTGCGGGAAAAAAGTGATAGAGGCTTTCAAAAAGCGCGGCTACACAGACGAGGAAATGGAAGGAATCGGCTGGAAAAATTATATCGAATTGTTTTAATGCCGTGTGCCCTGAAGGTCTTCGACAAACCCTTCTTATTCGGCGTTCCCGGGACGCCTCATGCAGAAGTTTTGTCTTAAGCGCGGGCACACGAGGTAAACTGATATTATATTTCCATCCAAAAAGACCAGTCAATTGAAAATGATTTTTCCAATCACAATGGAAAGATAAATTCAGCGCGTATACTAATGGTATTTCACAGCATTGTATCTCAATTAAGCAAGGAGAATGAAAAGTTTATCTTATGTGAATGATGGAGAGTTCACTAATTTGCCGCTTTATCTTGCAGCTGTGACTGAAAAATTGTTATAAAAAACAGATTCTTTGCCTTTCTGCGCTCGCTTTTTATTTCGCTTGACTTTATTCTGAGTCTATGTTTAAATAATAAACATACAAAACCGCTATGTATAATATGAATTAAAAGAAAGATAACCGGACACATGTGTCAATTTTTTATTATCAGTTCAGCCGAAAAAGTTGATATCGCGCCACATTTAAGGCTTTTATTTGAAAAGGGTAGGATCCATAAGCATGGATGGGGGCTTGCAAGATTCACTGAGGATGGAACTCAAATTATTAAAGAGCCGATCCCCGCACCGAACAGCGAGTCTTTGAAGTTGCTTCTAAAAGACCCGATTTACGAAAAAACTGCTTTTGCGCATGTTCGATACGCTACGGTGGGAGATGTTATCATAGAGAATTGCCACCCTTTTAAGGAAAAGGACATTAATGGCAGAGTATGGACATTAATGCATAAGGGGACGCTGTTTGATTTTGAACCGACGAGGAAATATTTTCACGTACAGTCCGGCAGTACAGACAGCGAGCGCATACTCTTATATTTAGTGGATCGAATTAGCGTCGCTGAGAAAGAAAAAGGCGGACGGCTGAATTTTGATGAGAGGTTTTCATTATTAGATGCTCAAATGCGTTTAATGGCTGTGGGTAATAGAATCAATCTTGCCATACATGATGGTGAAATAATCTATCTTCACAGCAATTTTGAAAATGCACTGTATCAAAGTAGGGTAAACAATTCTTTAAGCTTTTGCTCCGAGCCTTTGACAGAAAGCGACCCCTGGGAAAAGGTTCCCCTTAATACCCTAATCGCCATAAAGAACGGCGAAATTATTAAAAGGGGGACGTCTCATGGCATTACCTATATTGACACGAAAGATGATATGCGGCGGCTTTACGAGATTTACGCGAATCTATAACAAAAAAGCGGAAAGAAGAGAAGATGAGTCAGATAATTTACCGCGAGGTCAAGGAACGGCTCTATGACCGATATATCGCACCGATCGGAAATAAAAAATCTGTTTACGCGGGCATTGAGCTTGAACTGCCCATTGTCAATCTTCGCCGCGAGGCGGCGGATTTTACCCTTGTTCATGATTTGACCTTCCGGTTTGGGCAATCTTTTAACTTTGTCATTGATAAATTTGATGACGAGGGGAATCCACTGGCGCTAATTGATTACGTTACTGGGGATATATTCACATTTGACTGTTCATACAATACTTTGGAGCTTTCTCTTGGCATAACAGAGAATTTGTGGGAAGCCGAAAAACGGATACGGTCATATCTCGAGTTTATACAGACTTTTTTGCAAAAGCATGACCATACTCTGGTCGGGATGGGGACGAACCCTTATAGGGAATACAATAAACAGATACCGATTCCGAACGGGCGCTACCGTATGCTCTTTCATCATTTATCATCATATCAGAAATATTGCGCGTACAAGAGATTTCTGCCATACCCTGCCTTTGGCATGTTTATAGCTGCCTCGCAGACCCAGCTTGACATTCTTCCTGGTAGACTGATTAGGACACTTAAAACATTCAATGCATTAGAGCCATACAAATCGGTTCTGTTTGCTAATTCTCCGATGAAAAACGAAGGTCTTTTACTATCAAGAGACCGTCTTTGGGGCGACAGTATGCAGGGGTTCAACTCCCGTAATGTAGGGATGCATGATCCGGTTCCCAAATCAGAAGATGAGTTACTTTCTTATTGGATGGGCAGCTCTCTTTATTGCACACAAAGAGGCGATAAATACTATAACTTTGCTCCCACGCCGCTTCGAGAATACTATGCGAAGCCGAAAATTACTGCCGAGTATTTTAAAGACGGTTGTTATCATACTGAAGAAATTGAACCCTCTATTGATGATTTGGAATACTTCAGAACCTTCAAATTTCAGGATCCGACATTTCGCGGAACAATAGAATTCAGAAGTGTATGTACCCAGCCTTTACGAGAGCGTATGACATCGTCGGCATTTCATTTGGGGTTGATTGATTGTTTGGATGAGTTGGATGAAGTTTTATCAAAAGATCCGCTTTACAAGCATGGTATGTCGGCGGCCTCCTTGCGTGAGCTTTTGAATAAAGAACACTGGCCTGACTTCATTGATCGCGAAGCACTTTCAAAAACTCTGATACGCATATTAACTATTGCTGAAAAATCGCTTCGCAATCATCAAAAAGGCGAAGAAGAATTTTTGCAACCACTATATGACCGTGCCCAAAGGCTCATGCCTCCTGCGAGGGAATACACTGACAGGCGCTTGGCAGGCGAATCAGAGGAAAATCTGATACTTGATTTCGCGGCGCTTTCGTGATTCCAATCTACCGCGAGTCACTTTAACGGGATTAATCTCTGATTAAGAAACCATAAAGCACCACATAACA
>JAISSU010000001.1 GCA_031272985.1 Lachnospiraceae bacterium
TTGTCCGGGGTTCGAATCCCCGCACGCTCAGTCCTCTAAAATGCTGGTAAAACGCGGCTTTATTGGCGTTTTTCACTCTTAAAGAGAATCCCAAAAGTTAAAGAAAATAGCTGAAATAATTTCGTCAAGATATCGTCAGAGCCATGAAAGCACCTGACTTGTAGGTTTTAATACCTGAGAATCATGATGCAAAGTACGTAATTAAGTGTTAGAATTACGTGTAAGTGGACAGGCAATGATGTCCGATAACATGGAGGTCTGAAATGTTATATGGTTGTTTAGTTCCGCATCCACCGCTGATTGTGCCCGGTGTAGGTGATGGGACGGAAATTCCTGATACTCGGGCGGCGTACGAGGAAATCGCTTCTGAGATTGATGATATTAATCCGGATGTGCTTGTCATGTTTTCGCCGCATAGTGTCATGTATGCAGATTATTTCCATATTTCTCCGGGGAAAACAGGCAAAGGTGATTTTGGAAGTTTTAACGCACCGCAGGTGAATTTTACGGTCGAGTATGATAATGAGCTTTCAAGATTGATAAGTGAAACCGCAAAATCTGAGAACATTGACGCGGGCTTTCTCGGAGAGCGGGATAAAAACCTCGACTGGGGTGTTACGGTCCCGCTTTATTTCTTCAAATGTCGAAAAATCGTTAGAATCGGGCTTTCAGGCTTTGATTACATCACGCATTATAAGTTTGGCATGTGTATCCGCGAAGCAATTGAAAAACTTAGGCGTAAAGCAGTAATTGTTGCAAGTGGTGATATGTCACATAAACTCGGCGGCAGTTACGGCTTTTCCGAGTATGGCGTGAAGCATGATAATTATGTCCGTGAATGTCTCGAACAATCGGATTTCAGGAAACTAATGAATATTGACCCGTCAGTCGCTGAAAATGCTGCGGAATGCGGTCTTCGCAGTATTATGATGCTTGCAGGAGCACTGGATGGCCTTAATGTGACTTCTAAAGTATTGAGCTATGAGGCTCCTTATGGTGTAGGTTATCTGGTCGCGGCGGTTTGCGGTGATGGTAAATGCGACAGTTTGTTGCCGAAAATTATTTCGGATAAGGACTCGAGGATTAAGGCAATTAAAGAGGGCGAAGATGATTTCGTTAAACTCGCCCGTGCCAATGTCGAGCATTTTGTGCGTACCGGAAAAACAATAAGTTTACCCAAGGATTTGCCTAAAGAAATGATTGACAATAAAGCCGGAGTATTCGTATCAATCAAGAAAAACGGAAATTTGCGAGGTTGTATCGGAACGACCGCCCCGACAACAGCTAATATTGCGAGTGAAATTATTCAAAATGGTGTGTCGGCTTCTTCCGGTGATCCGCGATTTGATCCAATAGAGCCTGAAGAACTTGACGATCTGACATATAGTGTTGATGTTTTGTTTCCGCCCGAACCGGTAGACTCATCCGATAAACTGGATGTAAAAAAATACGGCGTAATCGTTTCCAGTGGGTATAAACGCGGACTGCTTTTGCCGAATTTAGATGGTGTTGACACAATTGAAGAACAAGTAAAAATCGCAATGCAAAAAGGCGGGATAAAGCCGACTGATAAATATTCTTTGGAGCGTTTTGAGGTGATAAGGCATAAATGAGGGCGAAGTATTATGAAAATCTCGATGATGGCGTAAAATGCACGCTTTGCCCGCATAATTGCTTTATTGCAAATGGGCGGTATGGCTTATGTAATACGCGCAGGAATTTGCACGGCGTATTGTATAATGATAATTATGGAAAGGTCACAAGCCTTGCTCTCGACCCGATTGAAAAAAAGCCGCTGTATCATTTTCATTCACATACTAAAATCTGGTCTGTCGGAAGTTATGGGTGCAATATGAAGTGCGGTTTTTGCCAAAACAGCGACATCTCGCAGTTTGATTCAAAGTGCGGCGATTGGCATTGCAGGTGGGATAGCGTATCTCCTGAAAAATTGCTGAGTTTCATAGAAAACGAAAATGCCGAGAGTCTTGGTATCGCTTTTACATATAATGAGCCCTGCCTGTCTTTTGAGTACATCCTTGATGCCGCGCCCCTGTTTCATAAGCTGGGATATAAGGTGGTAATGGTCTCAAATGGACAAATAAACCCGGAACCGCTTGCTAAGCTTGCCACGCACATAGATGCTTGGAATATTGATATAAAGGCTTTTAATTCGGAATTTTACAAACGTCACGGAGGAAATTTTAAGACAGCTAAACATACAGTGGAATATGCGGCAAAGACCTCACATGTTGAAGTGACGACACTTGTAATACCACAAGAAAATGACAGCGAAGAAGAGATGATAGCTCTAACCGATTGGTTGGCGGGGATAAATCCTGAAATACCGCTGCATTTATCGCGGTATTTCCCGCGATATAAATATAACTAACCGCCTACGCCGAAAGAAACGCTGTATCGGCTTAAAGAAATTGCAAAAACGAAATTGAAGTACGTATATGTGGGGAATGTGTAAGAATTTCCTCTTAATATCTTTCCCGCGTTGTGATATGATATTCCATAAAGATTTAGAGAGTGTGTGTTTATAGGAAGGAGCGTTTATTATGGATAAAAATAGGGCAAAGAGAAATCGGCAGTTGGGAGAGCAGATTATTAAAAGTCTAAAACAAAGGAATATGGAAGGCTATTATGCAGAAACAAAGGAAGAGGCGCTTAAAATCGCATTGGATATTATCCCAAAGGGGGCGAGCTGTGCTTGGGGCGGTGCAAAGTCCGTTGCTGAAATAGGCTTAAAGGATGCGGTTTTAGAGGGCGATTATAAGGCATATAATCGTGAGGCAGCCCCGAATCCGCAGGAGAAACGCGCAATTGAGCTGACGAGTTTTGATGTGGATTTCTTCCTTACGGGGACCAATGCCCTTTCTATGGACGGTGAAATGGTTAATATTGATGGTTTCGGTAATCGTGTCGCGGCGATAGCTTATGGACCCAGAAATGTCCTTGTCATCGCCGGAATGAATAAAGTCGTAAAAACGTTAGAGGATGCCTGGAAACGCGCCAGAAACGAAGCTGCGCCGATAAATTCCCAGAGATTTGAGCTCTCAACGCCATGCAATAAAACCGGAATGTGCTACGATTGCAAATCCGCGGATACCATCTGCTGCCAGTTCCTTGTGACGAGATTTTCGAAAGTACCCAATAGAATAAAGGTAATATTGGTTAATGATAATTTGGGGTTTTAGTCGATATGCTTTTATTTCGGCAACAAGTGTTTTATAATATAATTGTCACCAGATGGCAGTTTTGGAGTATTTTATTATGACATCACAAGCAATAGATATAGCAAACAGCATAGAGAAAATGTCGGAAACGGAGGTAAACTTTCTTTGGGACTTCCTTAGAAAAAGACATCATCAATTTTTACTTAACTCAATTGACATGAAGCTTGAAGAATCAAAAAATGCCAGAACGCTTACCGATGATGAAGTTGATGAACACTTGAAGAAACTCGGTATTGCATAGTTTATGGTAGTTGAATATAAAGAAACGTTTTTTGACGATCTAAATGACATAAACGAATATATAATTGAGAATTTTTCAGATTATTTGGCTAATCAAGTAGTCCGTGAGATTATGCAGTTTTGCGAGGCACTTGTTTTGCAGCCGAATCTGGGTCGTATTTATTTGCGAGATCCATACTTTCGGTGGGCAATTGTGCGAAAGAAAAATGTGCTGTTTTACCATAAGGATGATGTAAATGGAATAATAACGGTGCATCGCATTTTTGATAGTAGAAGAGACTATGCGGAAGCGATTTTATCGCTGAAGTAGCTATTCTCCTGAAAATTCCGTATCTAAATTATCCAGCGCATACTCACAACATTGAGCAATCAGGTTGTTCACGGATACGCTGCGATTCTGCGCGACAGTTTCCAGACGTTTCATTAGTTTCATTTCTAAGCGAAACGTCTTATTAACATACTCTGGTTTAACAACCTGAAACATTTGGCACCTCCATATATTGTGCATTGTTCTGTGCAAGAGACTTATCGAAAAGACCGTCACATACACCGAACAACGTGAGTTTTCTTTATATGTCATTAGGATACCCGAGTCGGGGAGTATAATATACACCTTAATATAAAATTGTTATTAACACCTATAAAAGTAGGTGTAAAATACACTTGAAAGATAATAGGAATTATGTTATAAAACTCTTGAAAAATAAAATTTTAATAAGTCTTACATGTTAAGGGGGTAATCATGAAAAATTCTGAGATGTCAGGTGCATATGAACCAATGGATGTTAAGGATATTAACACCAAGGAGTTGATTTTAGCCGTTAAAATTAGGAACCCTTTTACGTTGGATACAAAGGAAGACGAAAATCACTCGATGATTATTGGCACTTATGATGAAAAAAACTTAAAAGATAGAACTCTTGGATGCTGGAAGATTTCGGTAAGTAAAGCAATTAAGGTTAAATATATTATCGGCATAAGTACGGGAGCTGAAAACATAGTGGTCTCGGCTTATGAGGTATTTGGGTATGAAACAGATGGAAATCGTGTGTGTTTTTTCACTAAGAAGACATCAAAAGAAACACTTGATTTATTGGGGCTAACGAATAAATCACTACCAGGATTAAAATTCGGTTATCGTGCTGAAAAAAGATATATAACTATTAAATAAAAAAGACTTGAAGTTAAATAAACACTCTATTAAGACGCAATATTGTGTGTAACAGAGGGGGTTAAGAGATGTATTGTAGGAATTGTGGGGAAGAAATTCAAGAAGGAGCAAAGTTTTGTCCTAATTGCGGTGCGCAGAGTTATAGTCATATACCGCCGCAAGCTCCAAATTCGCAATTGTATCTAAATAGAGATAATACATATTATCAGTATGATACGCATCCTGAACAAATTGCAAACAGTCTACAGCAGCGACAATCATATGCAGCTACACCTAAGAAAAAAAGCGCGCTAATACCAATACTCGTTAGTCTGGTGATTATTGCGTCTGCGGTTGCAATCTATCTTTTCGCTTTTGGTCCTTTGCAAACATGGTATAGGGTTCTGAATCCTGATGGTACGGTGCAAGGTTATGAATTACCAAAGTCATATCAGATGGCTGGAGAAGCGTGGGCTTGCTTGGTTGCAGATACACAAGAATCGCCGGTAGAAGGGATAAGGTATGAAAAGATTTTTAAATACCAAGTCCCGTTCGATATGCTATATACGCGTTCCTATCAAAAAATGTTTGTTGCGTATAAAGAAGGCATTGTCACGGAAAAAGGACTTAGTTTCTATAACGAGTTGATTTCGTATGATTATTATGAAACGGAAAGCACCGAGGAATATTATGATATGGATTTAGGTGGCTACCTGTTTTGTTTTTCCGGAACTGCTTCGAGATTATATTATATTCCTTATCAATGGATGTCGGACGCAAACGCCATAAGCAGTGTCATGTTTGGAGCTCCAATTGAGAATTATGTCTACATAATGCTCGACATTCCGGATTCCAGATCAATAGCCAATTATGTAATGGCTTCATCAGTAGAGGAGTATACGGGACGCTCAGAGTCAGAGATACGTGATTCTCTTAATTGGTTTGGAATAGGTGCATATAACGAATTAGATTCGCATGTGTATTCAATCAGCTTAAATGATCTTGATAAAGTATATACGAGTGCAGAGGTTATGAATATGGCTATAGTTGCGCCATGACTTAATTCAGGAGTTGTCAGTACTTTTAGTACGTATTTAGTAAACTGAAATTGACGAGCGGCCCTTCTTTTGCTATAATACCGTAGGCGAAGGTTTCCGCCCGTTTTTTTGGCGCAGTAGCCAAGTGGTAAGGCAAGGGTCTGCAAAACCCTCACGCACCGGTTCAAATCCGGTCTGCGCCTGTTATTTTTTTAAGTGAATTTGTTAACTTGGCGGATTTGATTTCCGCAATACCACGTTTTAGAGCATCGGGGGAGCTTTAGGGGGAGGATTTATGGCTGAGTACAGAAGTACGAAACATCACAGAGGACGCCGTACTACCAATAAGAAAAAGAAACGCGATTGGCTGTTTATCATTCTGATGGTTTTGGCTGTCGGCGTTTTTCTTTATTCGGGATGGCAGCTTTTCAGTATTGGAAAGGGCTATTTGGACGGACGCAGCGAATATAATGAAATTAGGGACATCGCCCTCCTAGAGGACATTGACGCAGAAGGCGAGAGCTTTAAAGGTTTCAGGGTTAATTTTGAGGAACTGTTAAAGATTAACGGGGATACGATTGCCTGGATTAAATTCGATCCGGAGCCTTCTATTATTAATTATCCGGTTGTTCAGGGCGCTGACAATTCCCAATACCTGCACCAGACTTTTTCGGCGAATGAGAATACTTTGGGTGCCATTTTTATGGATATGCACAATGATAAAAATTTTAATGACAGAAATACCATTATTTATGGGCATCGAATGAAGGATGGTTCAATGTTTCGGCATCTGCAAGACTATGATTCGAAGGAGTTTTGGGAGGCTAATCAGTATTTTTATATTTATACGCCTGACAATAGGGAATTGACCTATCATATTTATTCAATGGGGGAGGTCAGGGATACGTCGGATACTTATCGTTACGAGTTTGTTTCAGATGAGGAGTACGCGGCTTTTATACAGATGACGAAGCAGGTTTCGCTATATGATACAGGTATTACACCGACTCTTGATGATAAGGTCGTGACGCTTTCTACCTGCACGAGTGCCAGCAATGAAAACCGATTCGTGGTGCGAGGAGTCCTTATAAAAGAGGCTAAATTATCGCAGTGAAAAATGAGTATAAAGTGGGAGATATTATTACTTTGAAAAAGGCACATCCTTGCGGCAGTCATGATTGGGAGATTCTTCGTGTTGGCGCTGATTTTCGATTGAAATGTGTGGGTTGCGCCAGACAGGTCATGATGCCCAGAACGCAGGTGGAAAAAAGTGAGCGCAAGAAAACCACGACCTCAGTTTGAATTTGAAAATAAAATCCTGTCATATATTGAAAGACACAAAATGCTGGAAAACAGAGACACTGTGATTATCGGGGTCTCCGGTGGAGCAGATTCGATGTGTCTTCTTTTATTTTTGAATTCAATTAAGCATAAATTTGATCTTACGTTAAAGGTGATTCATGTTAATCATCTATTGCGTGGCTCACAGTCTGATAAAGATGAGGATTTCGTAGTTGAAACTTGTAAATCTTGGGGGATCCGGTGCGAGGTCTTTCGTGTAGATGTGGCGGATTATGCTAAAAAGAATAAGATATCCGAAGAAGAGGCAGGGAGGGATATCAGAAGAGGTATTTTTGAGAATAGTATTTCGCAGTCAGGAAAGACTGCTATAAAAATCGCACTTGCCCATCAGGAAAATGATTTGGCTGAAACTGTGCTAATGAACCTGTGCAGAGGAAGCAATATTGACGGATTGGCGGGGATTTTGCCTGTATCCGGCAGGTATATCAGACCGCTTTTATGTGTCGGCAGAAAAGAAATTGAAAAATACCTGGCAGGTCTGGGGGTTATTTGGCGCGAGGATTCATCTAATTCATCGGATAAGTATCTGAGGAATCGGATCAGAAACCGTATCATCCCGGAACTAAATGAACTTGTAAACGCAAAAAGCACCGAGCACATCGCTGGGACCGCACGTGTTATTGCCGGTCTTTCGGGATTTCTTCAAGATCAAATTCGAGATTATGTTCTTGAATGCAGGGCTTTCGAAAAAAACGGTGAAATTGCGCATAATGCTTTTAACATAGAGATGTTTAATAAGGTGCCTGAGTTTCTCAAGAGTTTTGTGTTGATGGAAATTCTAAGCGAGGCAACCGGCAAGAAAAAAGATTTATCGGCCGCGCATATTAAGGCTTTGGAGGCACTTACTTTACGGCAAACAGGCGCCAGATTGGGTCTCCCTTACGCTCTGGAAGCTATCAAAGAGTATGACAGAATCCGCTTCTACAAGACAGATAGAGAAATAAAATTTAATGAAAATGTAAATCAAGACCCAGCTATTGATGAAATTAATGCTTTATTTAACGAAATATATACCGAGGACAAAAGTGACAATTTCAAGAACGATTCCGAATTAGTCTACACGAACCGGTTTGACTGTGCTATAATGAACAGGCATTTTTATCTCAGGCATCGTGAAAACGGTGATTTTATTGTGATTTCCCGAGATGGAGTGCGTCAGAGACTGAGCCGTTTCTTTATTAATACTAAAATTCCGCAGTCCGAAAGAGACGATTTGTGGGTTTTGGCGGACGGAAATGAAGTGCTCTGGATTTTGGGTATCAGAGAAAGCTATGCGTACAAGGTGACAGATGAGACTGAAAAAATAGCCGAGATTAAAGCTTTCCTCCCGCGAGCGGGTAATGAAAGTGATATCGCACCAAGGTATGAGATAGTAATTACGGAGGTTTAGCAATGGCAGAAAAAATTGGTGTACTGATTTCGGAAGCAGACGTTGACAAAAGAGTCGCTGAAATGGGAGCTAAAATCAGCGAAGACTACGCGGGTAAGGAGGTTCATCTGATTTGTGTTCTAAAAGGCGGTGTTTTCTTTATGTGCGAATTGGCGAAAAGAATCACCATTCCGGTTTCGCTTGATTTTATGAGTGTTTCGAGCTACGGCAATGAGACCTCTTCGAGCGGCGTGGTTAAGCTCTCAAAGGACTTGGATGAAAATCTGGAAGGTAAAGACGTTATTGTCGTCGAGGATATAGTGGATTCGGGCAGGACGTTGTCATATTTGCTTGAATTATTCGAGCAGAGAAACCCGAAGAGTCTTCGGTTATGCACGCTCCTTGATAAGCCTTCGCGGCGAGTGGTTAAGGATTTAAAGGTTGATTATTGCGGGTTTGCAATCCCCGATCATTTCGTGGTCGGCTATGGGTTGGATTATGCTCAGAAATACAGGAATCTGCCGTATATCGGAATAGTTGAGGAAACGGTGGATAATTAATTTTTTACTATTTCATGAAATGGATTACATGGGGAAAGGACAGGAATTAACGTGGACAGAGGACAAGGTCAAAGAGGCGGTTTCATATTCTTGATAATTATTTTTATCGCCGTTATTATATGGGCTTCGTCGCAGCCGTGGTTTATGGAGTCATTGTTTCAGGGTGCCCTGATAATGATAGGCATCGTATTCTTCTTTTATTTGATGAACAGGGCACAGATGGGCGCGGGGAGAATGGCGGATTTCGGAAAGAGCAGAGCCTATTTAAGCACTAATTCAGATAAGAAAATAAATTTTAATTCAGTGGCGGGATTGGTCGAGGAAAAAGACGAACTCACTGAGGTCGTGGATTTCTTAAAAAACCCCAAAAAATATATTCAAGCCGGAGCGAGGATTCCGAAAGGAGTGCTTTTAGTCGGGCCTCCGGGTACAGGAAAGACGCTTCTTGCAAAGGCTGTGGCCGGTGAGGCAAAGGTCCCCTTTTTCTCTATTTCCGGCTCGGATTTTGTTGAAATGTTTGTTGGTGTAGGCGCTTCGCGTGTCAGGGATTTGTTTGAGACTGCAAAGAGGCACCGCCCTTGCATCGTATTTATTGATGAGATTGACGCCGTCGCGAGACACAGAGGAAGCGGAATGGGCGGAGGCCACGACGAGAGGGAGCAGACCTTAAATCAGCTTCTCGTTGAAATGGACGGTTTTAAAGCCAATGAAGGTATTATTGTGCTCGCCGCCACAAACAGGGTGGATATACTCGACAGGGCGATTTTGCGTCCCGGACGTTTCGACAGAAAGATCATTGTTGAAATTCCTGATGTTAAAGGCCGCGAGGAGATTCTTAAGGTTTACGCAAGAGACAAAAAACTTTCAGAGGACATAGACTTAAGCCAGATTGCCCGTACTACAGCCGGGTTTTCGGGCGCGGATCTGGAAAATCTTCTTAACGAATCCGCTATTTTAGCCGCAAAAGACGATCGTGTTTTCCTGACTCAAGGTGACATACACCAGGCATTTATTAAGGTGGGAATCGGCACCGAGAAAAAGAGCAAGGTTATGAGCGAGAAGGAAAAGCGCATTACGGCTTATCATGAAGCCGGGCATGCGATTCTTTTCCATGTGCTGCCTGATATGGAGCCTGTTTATAGAGTTTCCATAATCCCGACGGGTCTGGCGGGAGGCTATACAATGCCGCTCCCAGAAAAGGACGAGTCCTACATGACAAAGGGAAAGATGTTACAGGAAATAACAGTTTCATTGGGCGGGCGCGTCGCGGAAGAGCTCGAATTCGGTGATATTACAACAGGCGCCTCGCAGGATATTAAGCAGGCTACGCAGCTTGCTAAATCCATGGTTACGAAATATGGAATGTCCGAAGAGGTAGGTCTTATTAATTATGCCGGAGATAATGACGAAGTTTATCTGGGGCGTGATTTGGTGCATGCTTCCAGAGCTTACGGCGAGAGCATGGCTGCCATTATAGATAAGGAAGTGAAGAGAATTATTGATAATTGCTACGCCAGAGCAAGAGAGAATATCCTCAAATATAAGGACGTCTTAAAAAGTTGCGCGGAAATGCTTCTTGTCAAAGAAAAGATTTCCCGCGAAGAATTTGAATCGCTTTTCTCCGGTCCTGTGGCTGAGGCGATATAGGAAGACATTAAATATAGCTTAATATAAAGGACTTGAAGGTTAAATGAAAAAAGAGGCGTTATTTTCGGACACAACAGGTTTCTTCCTTTCATCTGTGGGTGAAATGGAAGCAAAGGAGGTCAGGATCCGTTTCAGGACGGGCAAAGATGAATTAAACGAGGTGATTCTGGTTTGTGAAGGCAATCGAATCACCATGGAAAAGGTAGAAAGCATCGGTTGTTTTGACTATTATGAAACGATTTACCGGTTGGGGGATTTTGCCAGCCGGTATTATTTCGAGATAAAGACTTCACAGGAAATCGTTTATTATAATGCACTTGGAGCTTTAGATACCCTTGATGAGGGTCATGGTTTTCGCTTTGACTGTTATTTTAAGGTACCGGATTGGGCGCGAGGATGCGTTTATTATCAGATTTACCCGGAGAGGTTTTGTAACGGAGATGGTTCTAACGACGTAGTAAACGGGGAATACCGTTATCTGAATGCCGATGTTGTTAAAGCGAATGATTGGAATGAAAATCCTGTTAATTCAAGCGTTCGTAAATTCTACGGCGGCGATTTGCAGGGAATTATTGATAAATTGGATTATTTGAAGGATTTGGGAGCGGAGGTTTTGTATCTGAATCCGATTTTTGTTTCACCCTCAAATCACAAATATGACGCTCAGGACTATAGTCATATTGACCCGCATTTCGGTGTAATCGTAAAAGACGCGCAGTCCGGCGCGGATTACAGCATCAGGACCGCCGACCCGGAGAACTTAAAAGCCTCTGATGAACTTTTTGCAAAATTATGCGAAGAAGTGCATAAAAGAGGAATGAAAGTCATTTTGGACGGAGTTTTTAATCATTGCGGCTCATTTCATAAATGGATGGACAGGGAGGGCTACTATTTAAAGAAAGGCGGCTATCCAATAGGTGCTTTCTGGTCGAAAGAAAGTCCTTACCGTGATTACTTTTATTTCTTCGGAGAAAAGCACGAAAATGAGGTTCAGGATAATTATGAAGGATGGTGGGGACATTCTACCCTTCCGAAGCTTAACTATGAAACCGGCACAAAAGTAGAGGAGGAGATTCTTGAAATTGGTCGCAAGTGGGTTTCGGCACCTTATAATGCGGACGGATGGCGGCTGGATGTGGCGGCGGATTTAGGGCGAGGCGACGAAAGCAATCACGCATTCTGGAAGAAATTTCGCAAAGCCGTGAAAGAGGCAAACCCTGATGCTGTTATTTTAGCCGAGCATTACGGGAATCCCGGGGCATGGCTTTGTGGAGACGAGTGGGATACAGTAATGAATTATGATGCTTTTATGGAGCCTGTTTCATGGTTTCTCACGGGTACGGAAAAGCACAATGATTCAAAAAAAGACGAATTAAAAGGAGACGGATATTCTTTTGCGGCAGCTATGAATTATGCCATGGCGCATCTGCCCTTACCGTCTTTGCAAACAGCAATGAACCAGCTTTCAAACCACGATCATTCGAGATTCTTAACCAGAACTACAGGGAAGGTTGGGCGCGTGGAGCAATTAGGATATGAGGCGGCAGGAACTGACGTTAGTTACCCCCTTTTCAGAATGGGGGTTATCATGCAGATGACCTGGGTGGGGGCGCCTGCTCTGTATTACGGCGACGAAGCGGGAGTTTGCGGATTTACGGACCCTGATAACAGAAGGACATACCCTTGGGGTAACGAAAATAAGGACTTGATTGAATTTCATAAAAGTGCTATTTCCATACATAAAGAAAACAGCTCGCTTCAAAAGGGTTCATTACTCATTTTATTAGCCGAAAAAGATATTGTGGCTTACGGTCGTTTTGATGAAAATGAAACTGTCATATGCGTATTTAATACATCGGAATTCCCTAAGGAGGTCAGTATTCCTGTTTGGAGGGTCAATGTTCCAAATGATGCTATTTTGAAGACTCTCATTTTGACTGAAAATGATACTTGGAGTACTGATGAAAGAACTTATCAGGCGGTAGATGGAGATTTATGCCTTTCCATGCCACCCTTATCTTCATTTGTTTTACATTGGGGGCTATGATATAATAACTTGATATGGTAAAGAAAAAGAGGAAGGAGGAGAAAAGGCATGTCATATGTTGCGCTATACCGCAAATACAGACCCGATTCGTTTTTAGATGTCAAGGGTCAGGACGTGATTGTACAGACCTTAAGGAACCAGATCACAAGAGACAGAGTTGGTCATGCCTACCTCTTTTGCGGAACACGCGGAACGGGAAAGACCTCCGTTGCAAAGCTCTTTGCCAAAGCCATTAATTGTGAAAACCCAAATGGTGCCGACCCTTGCGGAATATGCGCTTCGTGTGTAGAGATTGCCGCAGGCGCGTCAATGAACGTAATTGAGATTGACGCCGCATCAAATAACGGTGTTGATCATATTAGGGAAATCAGAGAAGAAGTCGCCTATCGCCCGACAGTCGGTAAATATAAGGTTTACATTATTGATGAAGTTCATATGCTTTCAGCCGGTGCTTTCAATGCCCTTTTAAAAACTTTGGAGGAGCCTCCGGAATATGTGGTTTTTATTCTTGCCACCACTGAAGCTCATAAGCTGCCTGTCACTATAGTCAGCCGTTGTCAGCGGTTTGATTTTCGAAGGATTTCGGTCGATATTATCTTTGACAGATTAAAGGAACTTACGGAAAAAGAGGGCTTAAGGGCCCAGGAAAAAGCCTTGAAGTTCATTGCGATAAGCGCGGATGGTTCCATGCGTGATGCCCTAAGCATTTTAGACAGGTGCGCATCGTTTTATACGGGTGCGGGGCAGGAATTAACCCATGAGCAGGTTGTAAAGATGATAGGCACGGTTGATACCGATGTCTTTAGCCGATTGTTTAAAGCTTTGATTAGCGGTGATGCTTTGGGTCTATTGGATACAACTAATTCACTCCTTGAAGAGGGCAGGGAATTATCGCAGGTAACGCTTGATTTTGTGAGCTTTTTAAGGGATTTATTACTCATTAAGATGGTAGAATCTCCTGATGCGTTGCTACACGTTTCGTCTTCGGTTGCGACTTCTCTAAAAGAGCTCTCAAACGAAATCGACGCGACTGCTTTATTACTGTATATAAAGAGCTTTTCAGAACTTTCGGGAACTTTACGAAACGCTACCGCAAAACGGGTGGTTTTTGAGACTGCACTGCTAAAGCTCGTTACCCCTGCGATACCTGTGACGGATGAATCCGTTACCGAAAAGATAAGAGTTCTTGAAAGAGAAATTGAAAAATTAAAGGAAAACGGCATTACAGTGATTTCAAATACAGTGCAAGCAAGTGTGAGCGGTACTGAAACGAAGGCGATAGAGCCGCCTTCTTTACCCGAAGCGCTTCCCGAGGAAGTGGAAGCAGTTGCGGAGAATTTTAGTGAAATAATTGATTCGTTGGGTCATCCAATCAAAGGTATGCTAAAAGAAGCAAAACTAAGCGTCGGAAGTAAAGGCCAATTGCTTATTGTTTTTCCGGACAGGACAAAGGCAGATACTGTCGGGAGCGCGGAAAATAAACCGAAGCTAAAAGCGGCTTTGACAGAAAACGTCGGGAAAAACGTAGAATTCGAGATAGTTTATCTCCAAAAAGAAGAGCGCTTCGAGCAAAATTACGCTGATTTATTGGAACATGTTCAAAGGAAAATTACGATGCAAATTGATGTTATAAGCGACATTGAAGGTCAAAAGGAGGATGCAAATGGGTAAAAGAGGTGGTTTTCCGGGAGGGGCTATGCCCGGAAACATGGCAAATCTTATGAAGCAGGCGCAAAAGATGCAGCGCCAGATGGAAGAACACGCAAAGGAGCTGGAAACCAAGGAATTTGAAGCAAGCGCCGGCGGGGCGGTAACGGTAACGGTTTCAGGTAAAAAGCAGGTGCTAAAGCTGACGATTAGTCCCGAAGCTGTTGATCCCGATGATATTGAAATGCTCGAAGATCTCATTGTAACGGCTGTCAATGAAGCGCTTTCAAAGGTAGACGAGGAGAGCGCAACAGGACTTGGTTCGCTCTCAGGGGGCTTAAATGGATTACTATAGCAACGAAATCAGCCATTTGGTAGAGGAGCTTTCCTCACTCCCGGGGATCGGTCCTAAATCCGCGGCGAGACTTACCTTTCATCTTATCCGTCAGCCCAAAGAAGACGTTAAAAGATTGGCGGATGCACTGATTGAAGCCCGAGAACATGTGCAGTATTGTAAAAAATGCTATACTGTTACCGATAGAGAACTATGCCCTATTTGCCGTAATGAAGGACGAAATCACCGCGTGGTCATGGTGGTTGAAAACCCACGGGATTTGGCGGCTTATGAAAAAACAGGTAAATTTGAAGGGGTCTACCATGTGCTCGGAGGAGCGATTTCACCGATGCTTGGTATTGGACCTGAGGACATCAGACTAAAGGAATTGGTTCAAAGACTTGAAGACGAGGTGGATGAGGTCATTGTCGCGACGAACCCGTCTCTTGAGGGAGAAACTACGGCACTATATATCAGCAAACTGATTAAACCGATTGGAATAAAGGTGACGCGGATAGCGAGCGGTGTTCCGGTAGGCGGAGATATTGAGAATATTGACGAAGTAACATTGTTAAAGGCGCTGGAGGGTCGCGTCGAGATTTAGGGGGCTATGAATCAGGAAAACGAAAACCAATCAACTTCGGTGATTGAAACCGTAAACAAATATTTCAATTTCAAGGTTCAGATAATATGTGCCGCGGCAGTTCTTGTTATTATTTCTGTCGGAGTTTTCCTGTATATGTTTTTAAATACTTGGACGAAGATTCGAACATTGGATACTTATGCGGATGCTGAAGCTTGCGTAGGGTATCAGTACGCGTCATATGAAAACGGAATAATACGCTATGGCAGAGACGGTGCGGTTTTTCAAAATATTAAGGGAAAAGAAAACTGGAATGCGCCTTATCAGATGAAAAATCCGAAACTTGTCGAGGCGGGAGAATCCTTTGCGATAGCGGATTATGGCGGAAATGATATCGTAGTGTTCAATAAAAAAGGAAGACGCGGCGAAATCCACACGACTTTACCGGTAGAGCGCATGGCAGTTTCTTCTCAAGGCATTGTGGCGGCAATACTTAAAAACGAGGAGAGTCCGAAAGTAGTTATTTATGACGTTAACGGTAATGTACTGGTCGAGCACAGTGCCTCTTTTGATGGGACGGGGTATCCGAGCGGCTTAAGCCTATCACCTGACGGGACTATCATGGCGGTTTCATATGTTCTGATTAAGGAAGGGAAGCTTAATGCGGCTTTGAAGTTCTTCTATTTCGGCGAGACCGGGAAAAACGCGGAGCCCGAAATTTTCACTACAGAGTACGAGGGCATATTATTGCCGGAACTGTTCTTTATGGACGATAAAATAATCGTCGCGGCAGGAGATACCGGATTGTATTTTTATAAAATTGCTGATGATAAAAAAAGTGCGCAAGAAACATCGTATATAGGTATCGCAAAGGAAATTCTGGGAATTTTCCACGATAAAACCTATATTGCGCTAACAGTTAAAGACAGGACAAACGCGCAAAGAGAGGTGTATTTTTATAAAAAAGATGCGTCGCTTAAAGTGACCATGCCGATAACGGTTGAGTTTGTCCACTCCAGGTATGTGAGTTCACAGCTGATATTGTGGAACGAAAAACAGTGTCAGATTATTACACCTATGAAAACTGAAAAATTCAACGGGGAATTCGAACTGCCTTTGCAGGAGGTGATTCCCATAAGCGGAATTAATAAATATTTGGTAATTGACAGTAGTGGTATGAAGACGGTTCGTTTAACGAACTGAAACGGAGGTCTGTATGAATTGGGTATTATTGATGGTAGGAGCTTTGCTTCTGATAGGAATAGGATTTGGCATAAAGGACGGCGCAATCAAAATAATTGTTTCGCTGGGACTGACTGCGGCTACACTGGTTCTCGTGTACTTTTTGACGCCGTACATTGCCAAAGGAATTGAAAAGTTTACTCCTTTAGATGACATAATGGAGGAGCAGGCAATACAAACGATGGCAAAAGTAATCGACCCGACAGGGGAAGGTGCCGCCGCCATTGAAGAGGTTCCGGTGGTAGGCGCGGATTCGGCGGATACAGAGGTCACACAGGAACAGATATTGGCGCTTGTCGGACAGAATATGACGAGGGATGAGCAAATCAATGCTATTGAACGCTCCGATTTTCCTGAAATAATTAAATCATTACTAAAAGAAAACAATAATTCTGTGACCTATGCCGAACTGGGGGTGACTTCTTTCGGGAATTATGTTGCTCACTACCTAAGCAAACTGATTTTGCATATGGCTGCATTTATTTGCTCATTTATAATTGCATGGATCGTATTAAGAGCAATTGTATTTTCACTGGATATCATATCTGATTTGCCGGGTGTAGGCTTTGTAAATCGAGCGTTTGGAGCAATAATCGGAATGGGAACGGCACTCGTAATTGTTTGGACAATGTTTGTGATTATTACACTATTGTACAGTACGAGCTTTGGAAGGAATGCTTACACAATGATAGAAAGCCAGCCCTTCCTTAAGCTCATTTATGATAATAATCCAATAATGAAGCTGTCGGTCATATTAAAGTAGTTCGGGGACTTTTTCTGTGATAGCGATAATAGGGGCAATGGAAGAAGAGTTAGAAGCGCTTCTTTCTGAAATGAATATTAATAAAGAAATAAAGCGATTAGGAACTGTATTTTACGAGGGGGACTTTTTTGGCAATGACGCAGTCGTTGTCAGAAGCGGAATCGGAAAGGTAAATGCGGCAGCCTGCACTCAATTCCTGATTGATAATTATTCACCTGAAGTGATAATTAATACAGGAGTGGCAGGTTCTCTGAATCCGGATGTCAAAATCGGCGATCTCGTGATTTCCGAATCCGCTGTGCATTATGATGTGGATTGCACAATATTCGGCTACGAAAAAGGTCAGGTGGCGAGGATTCCGGTAACGTACTTTCGCTCTGATGCCGATTGGCTGAAACTCGCGAAGACTGTTGCCGAGAGTGGGTATTGCAATGGCTTTGGGATACATTCAGGAGTAGTCGCAAGCGGGGACAGGTTCTTAACAGATGCTAATATGAAAGGTCTGATTGCTAAGGAGTTCAATGCTTTATGCGTGGAAATGGAGGGTGCTTCAATTGCGCAGACCGCGTATATTAACGCGACTCCTTTTCTTATTATCAGGGCTATTTCCGATAATGCTGACGTTAAAGCCGATAAGGAATATGCGGATTCAAAAGAAGAAGTGATAAAAAGAGGGGTTAAACTGATTTTATGTATGCTTGGAAAAAACTGAGAGATTTAGCGCTGATAGAATAATGCGGATAAACATAGAGTTGATGTTTTATTCTTATAATGATGGAGTTGTTGATTTAGAGCGAGGCTTAGGTGAGCGGAAAGGTGATGAAATGAGTATGAAAATTGGTTTTGATTATTTGCGGGCGGCCGGGTTTATCGATGCGGGTAAGCTGGCTGACTTAGGAAAAGAGGCTGAAATTAAAAAAGATGCGCTGATAAAAAAGGACTGCGCGGGGAGCGATTACCTTGGATGGATAGATTTGCCTGTTGATTACGACAAAGAGGAATTCGATAGGATAAAGGCAGCAGCAAGTAAGATTAAATTAACTTCGGATGTTCTAATAGTTATCGGAATAGGGGGTTCATATTTGGGTGCGCGAGCCGCAATCGAATTCTTGAATCACAGCTTTTATAATCAATTGCCAAAAGAAGTACGCAAAACACCTGAGATCTATTTTGCGGGTAACAGTATCAGCGGCACATATCTTAGGCAGTTGATTGATATTTTGGGGGACAGGGATTTTTGCATCAATGTTATTTCAAAATCAGGGACTACCACGGAGCCGGCCATTGCCTTTCGTATTTTTAAGGAAATTCTCGAAAAAAAATATGGTAAAGATGCGGCGAAAGAGCGGATTTTTGCCACCACTGATAAAGAAAGAGGGGCTCTAAAAACATTCGCGGATAAGGCGGGTTATGAGACTTTCGTAATACCTGACGATATAGGAGGGAGATTTTCCGTATTAACGGCGGTGGGACTTCTTCCGATAGCAGTTTCCGGTGCTGATATCGACGCTTTGATGGAAGGGGCAGCAAAAATGCGTAAGGATGCGCTGGAAAATGAGTTTAAGGATAATATTTGTCTTAAGTATGCGGCTGTGCGGAATTTGCTTTATCGAGAAGGCAAAACGACCGAAGTCCTGGCAAATTACGAGCCTGCCCTTCATTTTATGGCTGAGTGGTGGAAGCAGTTATACGGAGAGAGCGAAGGAAAAGACGGCAAAGGTATTTTCCCTGCGGCAGTGGATTTAACCACCGACCTTCATTCGATGGGTCAATTCATTCAGGATGGCAGCAGGAACCTTTTGGAAACGGTTTTAAGTGTTGAAACGCCGACCGAAGAGCTCACCATTAAGGAAGAGGCCGAGGATTTGGACGGACTTAATTATTTAGCTGGGAAGACTCTTGATTTTGTGAACAAAAATGCCTGTGCGGGGACGATTCTCGCGCATACAGACGGGCAGGTGCCGGTATTAAGTGTAAGCATACCAAAGGCCGACGAAAGAAGCCTGGGGCAATTGTTCTACTTCTTTGAGTTTGCCTGCGGGGTAAGCGGGCTTTTATTGGGGGTTAATCCCTTTAATCAGCCGGGGGTAGAAAGCTATAAGAAAAATATGTTTGCACTTCTTGGGAAACCGGGGTATGAAACTCAAAGGGAGGAACTCCTGAAACGGCTGTAATGATAATTATCAAGAAGCAAAATACAGATAATAAGTGAAAGCAATTGCAGATGGAAAGTATTCTGGAAAAACTGAATAATTATGCGAATGATGGCTATCTTCCCATGCATATGCCGGGACATAAAAGGAATACCGAGCTTTTCGGGAAAAGTCTTCCCTTTTCGATAGATGTTACCGAAATACCCGAATTCGGGGATTTACATCATGGAACGGATGATTGCATAAAAATAGCTCAGGAAAGAGCGGCGAGGATTTTCGGGGCGGATAAGAGCTTTTTTCTGATAAATGGAAGTACGGTAGGCTTAATCAGTGCAATATTAGCGAGTACAAGACCCGGGCAGAAAATCCTTATGGCCAGGAATTCTCATATTTGCGTCTATCACGCCATTGAACTTGGAAAGCTTTTTCCGGTTTATGTTTATCCGGACGTATACAGCGGACAGATTAAAGAGGAAGATGTGCGCAAAGCCCTTCATAAAGATAAAGATATAGTTGCAATCGTTATCGCGTCGGTTACTTATGAGGGAATAGTCTCGGACGTGCGAAATATAGCGAAAGCCGCCCACGAACGTGGAATAGTATTGATTGTTGATGAGGCACACGGGGCGCATTTCGGGTTTGATTCATATTTTCCTGAAAATGCTAATAGGCTCGGAGCTGATATTGTCGTCCACAGCCTGCATAAAACATTGCCTTCGCTCACCCAAACAGCCCTTTTGCACTGCAATGGTGATTTAGTCGATGCTAAGAGGGTAAAAGAGAGTCTGCATAGGCTTCAAAGCAGCAGCCCGTCGTATGTATTAATGTCGAGCATTGATAATTGCTTGAAAATATTGGAGGAAAGGGGCGAGCTATTTAAAGAATATGCAATAAATTTAAAGAATATACGAAAGCGACTTGGAGAAATAAACGGTAATATCATTGAAAAAAAGCATTGTGCCCCCGAAGCTCACATAGGGTGTGAGGCAGATGCGTGTACAAAGATTGAGAGCATAAGTGATCCTTCAAAAATTGTTATTAACTGCATGGGATTTGGATTAAGTGGCTTTGAGACAGCCAAAATCTTGCATGATAAGTACAAGATTCAGGTGGAAATGGCGACCGCCCGCGAGATAATTGCCTTAACGAGTATCGGCGATACTTCCAAAGCTTTGCAGAGGTTTGCTGCCGCAATAGAAGAAATAAATAATAGCTACAAAGGAAGAAAATATTCAGAAGAAAAAGAAGTTTTCGGTGGAGAAATATACAGAAAGAATGATGAAGGGAATGCGCCTGTGGCGCGTTATACTGCGTGGCAGGTATTTGATGAAGCGAAAAAAGGCGAGATAATAAGGCTTCCGATTATGGAAGCAATCGGTTATATTTGCGCTGAGTATATATATGCATATCCGCCCGGCAGGCCTTTAATAGTTCCCGGAGAAGAATTGACTAAGGAAAGTATGAAAGAAATCGAAAGCGTATTTCGCAACATTGAATATGAATCAAAGAACTATGAATCAAAAAGAACGAAAAGAATAAAAGAAAAAGAAATAGAAGAAAAAGAAACAGAAAAAAAAGAAACTGCGAAAAAAACGGAAGAGATAAGAATGATTGAGGTTTGGATACTTGAGTAAAATTTTTCACATAATGGGGAAAAGCGCATCGGGAAAGGATACTGTTTATAAGGAAATGCAAGGATATTTTCCGATGCTTAAAAATGTTGTGCTCTATACTACCAGACCCCAGAGATACGGAGAAATCGGTGGAAAGGAATATCATTTTATTACCGATGAGCAGATGGATGAGTTTATCGACTCGGGTAAAGTTTTAGAGCTTCGGGCATATCATACTGTGCAAGGTATCTGGAAATATGCTACAATAGATGACGGGCAGATTGACTTGAATAATTATTCCTATCTCATGATTGGGACGCTGGAATCATACGAGAAATTAAGGGAGCGTCTCGGGGCCGGAAACTTGATGCCGATTTATATTGAGATTTCGGATTTAGACAGGCTCTTGCGTGCACTTGAGAGGGAGAAAGAACAAAAAGACCCTGATTACAGGGAGGTTTGCAGGAGATTTCTTGCGGATGAAAATGATTTTTCAAAGGAGAAACTGCAAAATCTTGAGATAAGCAGAAAATTTGATAATACGAACTACGAATTGTGTATTAGGGACGTTAAGAATTACATTGAAAGTTTTATTTCTTGAGAGATTGGTTTTATACGCAGGTAAGGAGAAGTATTTGGTGAATGAGCAGTTTTAAAGATGTGATCGGACATGAAGACTTAATTGAATATATGCAAAAAGCCGCTTCCTTGCGACAGGTTTCACATGCCTATATATTAAACGGCGAGAGAGGTTCCGGTAAAAGAATGCTAGCAAAGTTATTTGCGATGACCTTATTGTGCGAAGAAGGCGGAGAAAACCCCTGCAATCATTGTCATGCCTGTAAGCAGCTCGAAAGCGGAAATCACCCGGATTTTATTACAGTGACCCATGAAAAGGCGTCCATTGGTGTTGATGAAATTCGTGAACAAATCGGCGGTACGGTACAGATTCGCCCATATCAGTCGCAGTTTAAAATATATGTGATTCCGCAGGCCGATTTAATGACTGTGCAGGCGCAAAATGCGCTGTTAAAGACGCTGGAGGAGCCGCCGTCATATGTGGTCATCATGCTGCTTACCGAAAATGCCGATGCCTTATTACCCACGGTGCTTTCGAGGTGTGTGACGCTGAGGCTGACATTTATTAAGGAAGTACTTATAAAGAAATATCTGATGGAATCGCTTGACGTTCCTGAGCGTAAGGCTGAAATCTGCGCCGCGTTTTCGGGTGGCAAAATCGGGAGGGCGATAGCTCTTTCAGGAACTGAGGAATTTGACGATATCCTCAAAGAGGCGATAGAAATTCTTACATCACTTAAGGATATGGAGCTATATGAGCTTTCGGCGGCGGTGAAGCGTGTCTCTGAGTACAAGCTTGCGATTAATGATTTTATGGATTTTCTTGCGGTTTGGTACAGGGATGTGCTACTTTATAAGGCCACGAAGGAAATTGGCAGGGTTGTGTTTAAGGATCAGATTAATAGTATAAAGGAACAGGCTAAGCTTAGTTCCTATGTGGGGATACAGAACGTCTTGGAAGCCTTAAAAAAGGCAAAAGACCGATTAAAGGCAAATGTAAATTTTGATTTAACAATGGAATTATTATTCTTAACAATGAAAGAAAACGCCAAAGGCGAAGCTTAACGGCAATATGGAGGTATCAATGACAAAAGTAATAGGAGTACGTTTCAGACCTGCAGGAAAGGTTTATTATTTTGCGCCGGGAGATCTTAATCCGGAGGTCGGAAATAAAGTTATCGTAGAAACCGCGCGGGGTGTGGAATATGGCTCTGTAGTTATGGGAATAAAGGAAATAGAGGACGATAAAGTCACCCAACCCTTAAAAAGCGTTATACGCATCGCGACAAAGGAAGATGCCGAAAAAGAAGAAAAGAACCGCCAAAAAGAAAAGGACGCATTCGAAATCTGTCTTGAAAAAATTAAAAAGCATGAATTGGAAATGAAGCTGATCGGGGCGGAATATACTTTTGATAACAGTAAATTATTGTTTTATTTCACGGCTGACGGGAGAATTGATTTTCGAGAGTTGGTAAAAGATTTAGCGAGTGTATTCAGAACTCGTATAGAATTGCGCCAAATCGGAGTCAGGGATGAAACGAAAATACGAGGCGGGATAGGCATTTGCGGAAGGACGCTTTGTTGCCACGCACATTTAACCGAATTTGCTCCGGTCTCCATACGTATGGCTAAAGAGCAGAATCTTTCACTTAATCCGACGAAGATTTCGGGTGTTTGCGGGAGATTGATGTGTTGCCTTACGAACGAAGAAGAAACTTATGAGGAACTAAATAATCGCCTGCCTAATATCGGGGACAATGTTACCACACCTGAGGGATTAAAGGGTGATGTGCATTCCATAAACGTATTAAGGCAACTCGTAAAGGTCATTGTGATACTTGATAATGACGAAAAGGAAATCAGGGAGTATAAAGCCACGGAGCTTAAATTTAAGCCGAGGCATCGACGTAAAAACGTACAGCTATCCGAGGAGGAATTGGCGGAACTTAAAAAGCTGGAGGAAAAGAACGGAGAATCAAAGCTGGATGAAGTCTGAGTGCCAGACAGCTCTCTTAGCAGGCGAACGAATTGACGATCTTCAAACAAAAGGGTATCGCATTATCCAAAACCGAAAGCTCTATTGCTTCGGAGCGGACGCGGTACTTTTGTCTTCATATGCAAAATTAAAGCCAGATGAACGATGTTTGGATTTAGGAAGCGGCACGGGCGTCATACCTATTCTTATGTGTGCCAAGAACGAAGATAATACATTTAGGGCGCATAAAGATGCAGACTGTTTTTCCAAGACAAAGTCAGAAGGAGGAGGGACAAAAAATATTAGGGAAGGTCTCAGATTTATCGGTCTCGAAATCCAGGAAGAATTAGCCGAAATGTCGCGTCGAAGCATTATACTTAATGGACTTGAGAAAGAAATAGAAATTGTTACAGGGGATATAATAACAGCCACAGAGACCTTTGGAAATCAAGCCTTTGATGTGATTACTGTGAATCCGCCCTATATGCTTGCGGGACATGGCATTTATTGCAAAAACCCTTCATATGACATTGCGAAGCACGAAATAAAGGTTAAACTCGACGACATCCTAAGAGAAAGCGCAAAGCTCTTAAAGCAGGGCGGCAGATTTTATATGGTGCATCGACCATATAGACTGCCTGAAATATTCTCTAAAATGGTATGTTTTGGGATAGAGCCGAAAAGGATGCGTCTCGTGCAGTCTTACGCTGATTCACCTCCGACAATGGTATTGATTGAAGGAAGAAACGGGGGGAACCGGCGGCTTTCCGTCGAACCGGCGCTGATACTGTATGAAGAGCAGGGTGTGTACACGAAGGAGGCTTTGACATTTTATGGAGATAACTGAAAATAATTTCGGGACTTTGTTTCTGGTAGCGACCCCGATAGGTAATCTGGAGGATATGACCATCCGAGCTATCCGTACTCTGAAGGAAGTCAATTTAATCGCGGCGGAGGATACGAGGAACAGCCGCAAACTCCTGAACGCATACGAAATAAAAACCCCGATGATTAGCTATCATGAGCATAACAAATGGGAACGTGGCAGCCAATTAGTCGATAAATTAGAAAACGGAGTTAATATTGCACTGATATCGGATGCCGGCACTCCGGGGATCTCGGACCCTGGTGAGGAATTGGTAAGAGAATGTAAGGAAAGAGGCATAGAAGTAGTTCCGATTCCCGGAGCCACAGCCTTTGTAAGCGCACTAACGGCCTGCGGCCTTTCGGCCGGGCAGTTTACCTTCGTCGGGTTTCTTTCGCGCCTTAAAAAAGACAGGGAAAAGGCTTTGGAGTCACTAAAGGATGAGAGTAACACCATTTTATTCTATGAGGCCCCGCATCGGCTGCAAAAAACACTGACGGATATTAAGAATGTCTTCGGAGAAAGAGAAATCGCACTTTGTAAGGAATTGACTAAAAAGCACGAAAAAACACAGAGAACGACACTATCAGAGGCTATCATCCAGACGGGAAAAGAGCCTCCCCGCGGCGAGTATGTAATCGTAGTGGAAGGAAAAAGCGAAGCGCAATTAAAACAAAGCGAACAATCAAAATGGGAAGAAATCTCCGTGACCGAGCACGTGGAACTATACATAAAACAAGGAATGGACAAAAAAACTGCCATGAAACAGGCGGCAAAAGATAGGGGCGTGGGCAAGAGGGATATTTATTCGCAGTATTTGCAAACTTCGCCGTAAGTGGGTAAAAAATAGGAGTTACGGCGAGGGTATGGATGAAAAAGCACTATGGTCATAAGCATTTTGGGATTTAAGTTATTCGAATGCAAGGAATACTACTCACAATATAGGGTACTTGAGGTATCAAGACAGACATTGCTTACAGACAAACTGGAAATGCATTATTTCGAATTACCTAAGTTGCCCGCGAGCATTGACACAGATAACAAACAAAAACTATGGCTTTCATTGCTAAACGCGAGAACCGAAGAAGATCTGGAAAGACTTGAGAAATTGGAGGTGCCGGAGATGAGTCAGGCGATTAGGGCTTTTAATAGCATAGTAGTATCACCTGAATTTAAGGAGTTGGAAAAATTGCTTGCTGATGCCAAGCATAATGAGGCTTCGGCACTTAATCATGCTGAAAGAAAGGGTAGAGAAGAAGGTAGAGAAACTGCTTCGCGTGATTTTGCATTAAGATTGATAGCCGATGATTATCCGATTGATATGATAGCTAAATATACGGGTCTTTCCGTTGAGGAAATTGAAGAATTGCAAGGAAAATAATTAATCATTCACCCTCACATACCCTGTTTTTCCCACCAGTTCCTGCCCCTGCTCGCCCTGAACCCATTCCAGCAAGAGTTCGGCGTTTTCCAATCGCTTTTTTTCTGCCTCGGATGTCGGCTCCCGATTTTCGATGGTCACAGCATAAAATGTATCGGCGAAGGGATAAGTTCCATTTGCAATGTTCTCTACCGTCGGAGCGATACCATTTATTGATAATAGTGTGACTTTATTTTTTTCTTTATCATTCAGCATAGTTTCTATATAGTAGCGAAACGAATATCCGATTGAAGTTTTGTAATTTTTATAGTCGGATACGGCAATATAGAGTCCACGCATGAATTCATAGATTTCTTCTTCTTTGGCGGGTATTATCTGAGTATCCCCCATGATTTTTTCAAGAGCGGTCTGGCTACCTGAGCCTTCAGGGCGTTGATAGACGTCAATTGTACCCTTATAGGTGCCATCGCCCACACTGCCCCAATCGGTTATCTTTCCGGAGTAGATGCCTTTTATCTCATCAACAGTCAGATTTGTTATCTTATTTTTGCTATTGACAATGAAAATAAAGCCCTCTTTACCAATCGGAGTCAATTTTAGTGTAAGTCCCTTATTGTCGGCGATTTTTTGCTGTTCTTCTGAAACGCCCATTAAGAATGCTATGTCAATTGAACCATTTACGAGATTTTCAAAAGCCATGGAGGTGGAAGAGCATATAACCAGCGCCCTTTCCTCATCGGAATTCTCCGTGGCGGGATAATTTGCATCATCATAAGTAAAATATGTGGTATCGGGGTCGCCGTAAGGGTAGACTGCCCTCGCGAATGACGCATAAAGGGGATATAGTGCCGTAGCACCGTCCAGTCGAGGGAGATTGTCAGTGAATTTCAGGTTGCTTTCCTCGTCCAAGCTTGCAGCAAGGGTATTTTCGGCAAAAGGAGCAAAATCATATAAGGGGATTTCCGAATCGGCCTCTTTAACTACCAGAATGCTGCTTTGATAACCAATGTATCCCCCGATTGCGGTAACGTAAACAACAAACGCAAACGCGAATAATATTAAAACAATTTTCTGTGCTTTGGTTTTATAATATCCCCAGATCAGGCATATGATAATATAAAGAAGACCTGCCAAGGCTATTGGTATAAGCCAAGTGCTTTTATTACCAAAGTAAGGCCAGAACCAAGAATCTCCAGAAATCAAACTAATGATGAAAAAAATGAGAAATAAGAAAACTGTAAAAAGCGTACATGCACCTTTAATTATTAACTTCTTTTTTGTTGCAATTCCGTATGATAGGAGTCCAAGCGGGAAAATAAATAGTACGAGTAACAATATTACAGACATCTAACACCTCCGCTGTCCTTAATTGTATTTGGAGCACTTAAAAACTCACTTAACTATACCATACTAAAGACACAAAAACCAGACGGAATGAATCCGTCCGGAATCTGTTAAAGTCATTCAATTATTCAGTTTTTCAGTCCGCTCTTAATACGTAACCTACCCCGCGTACCGTCTGGATAAGGCGCGGGTAAAACGGCTCGTCGATTTTCTTTCGAAGATAGCGGATGTACACGTCAACAATATTCGATTCGCCGACGTAGTCATAACTCCAAATATGTGTGCTGATCCGCTCGCGAGAGAGGATTTCTCCTTTATTGCGAATCAAATACTCGAGCACCGCGAATTCCTTTGCGGATAATGGAATCATTCGCTCGCCTCTGGTAGCTGTTCTTGTGTCACAGTCCACTGTGAGGTCGGCAACGGTAAAGATATTGCTCGGGTAATCGGACGTCCTGCGAATCAGAACGCGCACTCTCGCTAAAAGATCGGGATAGAGGAATGGTTTAATAACAAAATCATTCGCTCCGTAGTTCATGGCGTTTACGCAGTCATCAATGCGATTGCGCTCGGTCAAGAACAGCACCGGAATCTCGTTTCCTTCCTCGCGGAGAGTTTTAAGGAAGTCAAGTCCGCTGACTCCCTCTAGTTGGGCATCCAAAATCATTGCATCGTACTTTTTGCCGTTAATCAACTCAGCAGCTTCCGCAGCACCGGTACAAAGGTCTACATCGTAGTACGCTTTTTTTAACCGGTTCACGATTAAATCGCTCAGTTTAGGATTACCCTCAATGACTAATAATTGCATAGCAAGCACCCCTTCTTTCTATGTCCAGCTTCATTATACACGATTTGATTAAAAAACACACTAATAACTTTAGAAAATCTTTTAACAGAATCAATATCCTTTTATGCCGTGTTTTCCCGCATCGCAATCCTTTGCCAACTGAACAGTTTTAAATCTTATATTTAAACAACTTTGGCAAAAAGAAGATTGTTTTAAAGTAAATGATACTGTAAAGATAATAAGCATTTGAGGAAATGTCAAGGATTACTGTTAAATTTTTTTATCAAAATTCAAAAAGATTACATAAATACTTTCTGAATTTCCCCGACATATACCCTATGAAAATCTTTCTTCGGGTAAAAAGTGTCTATATCATCTTTAATGATAAAACTTTCCGGGTCAAGCCAGTATTCGTAAATTTTTTTGCAGACAAATACAAGCCTGGCTTCCTCAAATGCCACCGAGTCACCTGTTTGAACCAGAGTTAATCCGGATTCGCCGATTTTATTGATGCCTCGACCTGTTACTGTGCCACAGTAGTTTAAAGCTTCCCTGTAACCTTCCTTTAAAACCGAAACCGTGAAAGTTTCATTAGCATCGACGAATTCTTTTGTGTACCTGCTTGGTCTGATAAAAATCGTCAGAACGTTTCGTTGCCACAATACCCCCATCTCACCCCAACTCGCTGTCATGGTATTGGCTTTCTTTAGTGTCCCCGCAGTGATCAATGTCCATTCCTTGCCAATCGCTGTAAAAGGATTGAGTTGCAGATCTGAAATACTTACTTCTTTTAGAGCCATAGTCCTACCTCCAGATTTTGAGAATATAAGTTATGAGCCTAAAGCCTTAGTACACTATTTTCCGGAAATTTTTCTTTCCGCGCTGTATGACAAAGTCCTCCTCGAATTCCTCTTTCTTATAAGACTTCTTAATATCGCTTATCTTTTCCTTATTTACAATAACACCGCCCTGTTCTATAGCTCGTCTGCCCTCGGATTTCGAAGAGACGAGACCTGATAGCGCAAGGAGACTTACAATATCAATCACATCGTCAATGAAATCCGCGTCTTTAAGAGTATATGCGGGCATATCGGCGGATACCGCCCCTGAGAAAATTGCAGCAGCAGCAGCAGAAGCCTTTTTAGCTTCTTCCTCGCCGTGAACGAGATTAGTAAGCTCATAAGCCAATATTTCCTTGGCCTTATTAAGGGCGCTTCCCTCCCATTTATCCATTTCATTTATCTCTTCAATCGGCAAGAAGGTGAGCATGCGAAGACATTTTAGGACGTCAGCGTCATCGACATTCCTCCAATACTGATAAAATTCAAAAGGCGAAGTTTTTGCGGGATCAAGCCAAACCGCTCCGCTTTGAGTCTTACCCATTTTTTTACCTTCATTAGTTAATAAAAGGGTGATTGTCATTGCGTAAGCGTCTTTTCCGAGTTTTCTTCGAATCAATTCGGTGCCCGCGAGCATATTGCTCCACTGGTCGTCACCGCCGAATTGCATATTGCAGCCATATTGCCTATAAAGCTCGTAAAAATCAAAACTCTGCATGAGCATATAATTGAATTCCAGAAAACTCAAACCCTTTTCCATGCGTTGTTTATAGCACTCAGCGCTAAGCATTCTGTTCACGGAAAAGTGCGGTCCGATATCGCGTAGGAATTCAATGTAATTAAGCCCGAGCAGCCAGTCGGCATTATTAATCATCATGGCTTTTCCTTCGGAGAAATCAATAAAACGGCTCATTTGTTTTTTAAAACAATTGCCATTATGCTCGATGGTTTCCGGTGTCATAAGAGTTCGCATATCCGTGCGACCGGAAGGGTCTCCGACCATCGCAGTGCCGCCTCCGATTAAAGCGATGGGGCGGTTTCCGGCCTCCTGTAGTCTCTTCATAAGACAAAGTGCCATAAAATGTCCTACGTGAAGACTGTCAGCCGTCGGGTCAAAACCTATATAGAACACGGCGTTTCCGCCGTTAATTAATTCGCGTATTTCCTTTTCATCCGTGACTTGAGCTATCAAGCCTCTTGCAACCAATTCTTCGTAAATCTGCATGATATATCCTCCAAAGCGGCCTCCCAGTATGCTATAGTATAGGAAAACCTATAAATAATCAGGCGAAAATTCGCTTGTGTAAAAAGTAAAATAGCATATTTCAGAACATAGGTCAAACTTTATATAGCCATAAATTAAAAAATCATTGACACCAAGTGAATCAAAGCATATAATTATACGGCGTGACAAAACCGTAAAGACGTTAGCCAAAGCCCCGGAGAGCGCTTTTTAAGAGGGATTGTCATTAATGGACTGACAATAATTAGGAGGAAATTCCATGAATACCTATATGGCAAACCCCGATAAGGTTGAAAAGAAATGGTTTCTCGTGGATGCCGAAGGAAAGACCTTAGGTCGTCTCGCTTCGGAGGTAGCCAAAGTGCTTCGCGGGAAGAATAAACCGGAATTCACGCCGCATGTTGATGTCGGCGATTACGTTATCGTGGTAAACGCAAAGAAAATTAAAGTTACAGGCAGAAAATTAAGCCAGAAGATTTACTATCATCATTCAGAGTATGTCGGTGGAATGAAGGAAACCACTCTTGCCGAGATGATGAAAAAGAAACCCGAAAAGGTTATCGAATTAGCCGTAAAGGGTATGCTCCCCAAAGGACCTTTAGGCAGAGCAATGTACACGAAGCTGCATGTTTACGCTGAGGATAAGCATCCGCATCAGGCGCAGAAACCGGAAGCATTGGAAGTCTAAGGTGAGATAAGGAGGAAGGACAATGGCAAAACACACTTATTACGGAACCGGAAGAAGAAAGAAATCCATAGCGAGAGTTTTCTTATCACCCGGGACAGGAAAAATTACAATAAATAAAAGAGATATTGACGATTACTTCGGATTGGAGACCTTAAAGGTCGTGGTTCGTCAGCCGTTGGTTGCGACCGAAAATGACGGAAAATTCGACGCGATGGTAACTGTCAAAGGCGGCGGATATACAGGTCAGGCTGGTGCTGTCAGACATGGTATTGCCAGAGCTTTGCTTCAGGTAGATGCCGAATTCAGACCGATCCTTAAAAAGAGCGGATACTTAACTCGTGATCCGAGAATGAAAGAGCGTAAGAAATACGGTCTTAAAGCAGCTCGTAGAGCGCCTCAGTTCTCAAAACGTTAATAACCGCGAGGCTGTTCGTTACATCAGCATTAAGGCGATTTTTAGCAGTACTGCGTTTTCAAAAATACGAATATCCTTGCCTGTGATCTGTTCGATTTTAGTCAGCCTGTGAATTAGAGTGTTCCTATGGACATATAATTCACGGGCTGTTTCTGCGATATTAAGGTTATTGTCAAAAAAAGCATGGATGGTTCTGGATAATTCCGCATCCAATGTAGGCGGCGTTTCGCTTCCGAATGTTTCAGTTATGAATTCTTTAACGGTATTTTCGGGAATCCCGTATAATAGACGCCCGATACCGAGCTCGTCGTAGGCAATAACGGTTTTGTTAGGGTGGAAACGCTTTCTGACTTCCTGAGCAATTCTCGCCTCACGGGCGGACTCGGGCAAGCCCGACAGGGCGTTTTTACTTTTTCCGAGAGCGATTTTAACTGAGCAGAACAAATCGCTTTCAAACGCGTATACGAGGTCACTGCATATGGTGTCAGCGCTTTCGGGTGAATTTGAATCAGGGCATATTATTGCCCCTATTTCCTTTTCGGAAAGCGCAAAAAAGGTTTCGTTGTAATCAGCCGCAAAAAAGTTTTTAAGCAGTTCAAATGCCGAAGCACCAAAAGTATTCTCAAATTCCAGAATCATGACTATTCTGGTTTTTTCAATTGGAACATGGTGAGTTTTGGCAAGTGATGGCAGCTCGGAATAGTTAAGGTTCCCTCTAAGCAGATTTTCGTAAAATGCCGTTTTTGACCGATTGATTTTATATGCATTAAGAAGCGAACGCAGATTTGCAGCACTTATCTCATCAATTTTAGTATCCGTGGCGACATTAAATTCAATACCTGTGATTTGGCAAAGTTCGTTAACTAAGTGTTTGTAATTGTCTGTTTCAGGAGTATTTTTCATGACTGTCTCGCCCCTTGAACTAATTTACGAAATAAAAAAGGAATACCTTATCAGGTATTCCTCTAAAGTCTAATCTCTTAATTTGTTATTGTCAACTCTGTTTCTTTATCGAAGATGTGAGCTTTTTCCATGTCAAATGCGAAGGTAATCGTATCACCTGCTCTGGCCGTGGTCCTGGGATTAACACGTGCTGTCATCTGCGTCTCATCATAATCGAAATAAAGGAAAACTTCGGCGCCGACGAGCTCATAAACACGGATTTTTGCACTAATCGTCGTCTTCGGTGAGGTACCAATGAATACTTCTGATTCATGCACATCCTCAGGACGAATGCCCATGACCACATTCTTTCCGACATAATTGCCTTCCTGCAATTTCGCAGCCTTTGAGGCAGGCAACGTCACCTTTTCTGTTCCAATTTGCAGATAGACTTCTCCGCTTTCCTGACAGACTTTAGCATCGAGGAAATTCATCTGCGGTGAGCCTATGAAGCCCGCTACGAAGAGATTATTCGGGAAATTATAAAGGTTTTGCGGGGAGTCGATTTGCTGAACTACGCCATCCTTCATAACAACGATTCTGGTGCCCAATGTCATCGCCTCTGTTTGGTCGTGGGTAACATAAATAATCGTAGCACCGAGTCTTTGATGAAGCTTTGAAATCTCAATACGCATTTGAACGCGTAGCTTTGCGTCCAGATTCGAGAGTGGCTCATCCATAAGGAAGACCTTTGGATCACGCACAATAGCGCGCCCCATGGCGACACGCTGACGTTGACCGCCTGAAAGAGCTTTTGGTTTGCGGTCAAGAAGCTTCTCCAAATCAAGAATTCTTGCGGCCTCGCGGACCTTCTTATCTATCTCTGTCTTAGGGGTTTTACGCATTTTAAGAGCAAAAGCCATATTGTCGTAGACAGACATGTGCGGATAAAGGGCGTAGCTTTGGAATACCATCGCAATATCGCGATCTTTAGGCTCAACGTCATTCACGACCTTTCCGTCGATTTTGAGTGTGCCGCTGCTGATTTCCTCGAGTCCCGCTATCATACGCAGGGTAGTCGATTTACCGCAACCTGACGGACCAACGAATATAACGAATTCCTTATCATCAATATCAAGATTAAAATCCTTTACTGCCTGAAAGCCATTTGAGTAGACTTTGCAGATGTTTTCCAATGAGAGACTGGCCATTTTAAATCCTCCTTCTGAAATTACTGTTTCCTAAGAAACAGTATAGGGCAATTGATAAAAAATGTCAGAGTCACTTTGACCAATTATCCGAAGGAAAATTGTCATAAAAATACTTTTTGGCACTTTTTTTACTTTTCACTTGAAAATTCTGAGATTCTGTGATAACATCAAATGCGCTGTGTTGGAGAAATCCTTTTTCAGACATCTTTGGCTCCGTGGTCAAGCGGTTAAGACATCGCCCTTTCACGGCGGTAACACGGGTTCGATTCCCGTCGGAGTCACTTTTTGCCGTTGTGGCTCAATGGCAGAGCAGCTGATTTGTAATCAGCAGGTTACCGGTTCAAGTCCGGTCAACGGCTTTTTGGACCTTTAGCTCAGTTGGTTAGAGCAACCGGCTCATAACCGGTCGGTCCTGGGTTCGAGTCCCCGAAGGTCCAGGAGAAGGTATAGTTTAGGTGAGATGATGGTTTTCGGCTGTCGACAGTACTAAGTTCGTTAAGGACCTCACTAAGTACTTCGACATGCATCGCACGTAAGCGACTAAAGAACAGTCGCTAAGTGCTCATAGCTACGTCGACAGTACTAAGTTCGTTAA
>JAISSU010000012.1 GCA_031272985.1 Lachnospiraceae bacterium
ACGAGGGAATGTCGGGGGTGTCCCCTGACTCATCTTTAGTAGTGTAGACGGGATTCACTCCCGTCGGAACGAGGGGTGTCGGGGGTGTCCCCTGACTCAAAATAAAACGACGGAGGTAAGTATGGAAAATGTCAAATTCTCAGACGCCATAAAGAAGGGTAATTGGAAGACCCGTCTTAGCATTCTCATCTCCGGTTTCGGTAATATTACCAGAAAGCAGTACATTAAGGGGATAATGTTCCTTGCCATTCAGGTTCTGTTCTGGGTTTTCTTTATTCGCTTCGGCATACAGTATATACAGGATTTAGGGACACTCGGAACTTCCACGTTAAATCAGGTTTGGAATGAGGCCGACCAGATTTACATAAATACACCAGGCGATAATTCCATGCTCATACTGCTTTACAGTATATTTGTAATTGCCATAGCCGTCGTCGCCACTTTCTTACATATAGTAGGGATTAAATCCGCGTATACAGCGCAGGTGGCAATAGAAAACGGCGGGAAACCGAAGACCTTTAAACAGGACTTAAAAGATTTATTCGATAAAAACATGCATACCACTATGCTGGGACTGCCCTCAGTCGGGGTTCTCGCATTTACGGTATTGCCAATCATATTTATGATTTGCCTTGCTTTTACGAATTTTGACCGCAACCACCAGCCGCCCGGGAATCTCTTTACCTGGGTCGGTCTGCAAAATTTCAAGGACGTATTCTACAGCAATGCGTCAAAGAGTCACACATTTACAAGAATATTAGGATGGACAATCATCTGGGCGATTTTCTCGACCTTCCTTAATTATTTATTCGGAATGATTGTCGCACTTATGATCAATAAAAAAGGAATAAGACTTAAATCGGTTTGGAGGACATGTTTTGTAATCGCAATCGCGGTTCCGGGTTTTGTCACCCTGCTCTTTATGAGTAAGCTTTTAGCGGATATGGGACCTGTAAATACGCTTTTACAAAATTGGGGGCTAATCGACTCACCTGTAAAATTCCTGACAGATCCGCTGCTTGCAAAGATTACCGTTATTGTTGTCAATCTTTGGATAGGTATTCCGTATACAATGCTTATTACATCGGGAATACTTATGAATATTCCGGCGGATCTCTACGAGGCGGCGCGCATTGACGGGGCGGGACCTGTTAAACAATTTATGAAGATAACGCTTCCCTATATGCTTGCGGTGACGACTCCTTATCTGATTACGCAGTTTATTGGAAATATCAATAACTTTAACGCTATATACTTTTTGACTCAAGGGGCGCCTTTGACGACAGATTATTATCAGGCGGGCAAAACGGATCTATTGGTAACGTGGCTATATAAATTAACTGTCACGTATCAGGATTATAATCTCGCGAGCGTCATCGGTATTATTACCTTCCTTGTCTGCAGTATTATAGCGCTTGCCACCTATAATGTTACCGCTACCAAGCAAAAGGAGGAGATGTTCGGATGATGCACAGTATGAAAGCCAAAAAGAATGTTTCGAATACGATAATATACATCATTTTAACCATACTCTCGGCTTTGTGGCTGTTACCAATCGTTTACTTGGTTATCACCTCGTTTAGAGGGGAGCAGGGGGCTTGGCTTGATGGTTATGTGATGCCCAAAACATACACAATAGAAAATTATACGAAGCTATTTACCGATACGAAATTGTTTAATTATCCCAGATGGTTTTTAAATACTCTGATTGTGGCGATATTAAGCTGCATAATTTCAACATTTTTCGTATTGTTTACAGCCTACGCCCTCTCAAGGCTTCGCTTTAAAATGCGGCGGCCGCTAATGAATATCGCCCTTGTTCTGGGAATGTTCCCGGGCTTTATGAGTATTATCGCGATTTATCATCTTATGAAAATCGTAGGGCTGGATCAGACCTTGGCGGCACTAGTATTAGTCTATTCGGGAGGCGCCGGGCTTACTTACTACATTATGAAAGGCTTCTTTGATACGATTCCGCGGGAACTCGACGAAGCAGCCTATCTCGACGGGTGTACTAAATGGGATACTTTTGTGCAGGTTACTCTGCCGCTTTCCCGCCCCGTTATTACCTATACTGTACTTACCACCTTCATTGCGCCTTGGGTAGATTTCATTGTATCCAGCGTTATCATGAAGGACCGTTACAATGGATTTACTATAGCGCTCGGACTTTTCAGGATGCTTGAACGTGAGAATATTTATGAGTATTACACGGCATTCTGCGCGGGCGCGGTGCTGGTATCTATACCTATTGCGGCGCTCTTCCTCATAATGCAGAAGAATTATGTCGAGGGTGTGACCGGCGGAAGCGTAAAGGGTTAGTACACGTAAAAATGTTTGCGGGAGCATCTTGTTTTGCGAAGGGGGTAGCAATACGGGAATTTCAAAAACAGGGTGTTCTGGCATACCGGACGAAATTCAATTATTTCGTCCTGGTTCATATATATAGTCAAAGCCTCGCAATTAACGACGGGAGTCGGCGGGGCTTGACTATTTTTAGAAGGAAAATTAATCGAAAAACTCAAATAATGCAGGAATTCCTGCGCACATGTTAATTAAAAAATTTACCGGTTTTCGAGGGGGATTGTTATGAAAAGGCTTAAAATAAGAGAAATAATCGGTGTTTTGTTAATTGTTGTCATGCTTTTGTCAATTATATCCTGCACAAAGAAACCTGCAGCAAAAAATGCAGATAGCTCTAATTGGTCAGAGATATTGACAGAAGAACTAAATGATGACCCTTTGCCTGATTACGAAAGACCTGATGAAACGGGGAGGACGTGGTATCAGATTTTTGTCTATTCATTTCGTGACGGAAACGGGGATGGTATAGGGGATTTGACAGGTGTTACCGCAAGCCTTGACTATATAAAGAATCTGGGGTTTGACGGGATTTGGCTCTCGCCCATTCACCCATCTACTACCTATCATAAATATGATGTCAAAGACTATTTAAGCATTGATCCCGAATATGGGACGATGGAAGATTTTGACGCACTAATGAAAAAATGCGACGAGCTGGGGCTTCAGGTGTTGCTTGACCTCGTCCTTAATCATACATCTGATGAGCATCCGTGGTTTAGTGAACATCCGGAGTATTATCATATCGCGGACGCGCCAGGAAACGGAAACTGGAAACAGCTTTCAAACGGAAAATTTTATGAGTGCCAGTTCTGGGATAAAATGCCTGATTTGGATTTAAGCAACGTGGCGCTTCGCAATGAATTCGAAAATATAATGAAATACTGGTTGGATAAGGGTGTGGCGGGTTTTCGCCTTGATGCCGCAAAGGAATACGAAAGCGGAAATAAGACCGAAAATATCGAAATCCTTAAATGGGTAAATGAAACCACAAAGAAAATTAAGCCGGATGCCTATCTCGTTGCGGAGGACTGGGATACTTCATCGGGGCTTTATGAATATTATCAAAGCGGCATTGACTCGTTTTTTGCATTTCCCTTTGCCTTATCTGACGGTCCTGTCGCAGCGCTTTTGTTACAATCGCCCACAAAGATTTCCGATTATTTAAATAAGGTAAAAGAAGCGCAAAACGCGATGATAGAAGCGGCACCCGAAAACGCAAAAGACCAAGTGACGTTGGCCCCGTTTTTTACCAATCACGACAATCCGAGATCCGCAGGCTTTATGCGCCGCGATGATTATCTCATAAAAAGCGCGTGGGGGCTTACACTTACTATGCCCGGAGATGCCTTTGTGTATTACGGAGAAGAGCTCGGGATGAGCGGTTCGGGAAAGGATGAAAATAAACGCGCCCCGATGTATTGGTTCGAAGATGAAAGCGCACCGGGCATGACAAAGGGACCATCAGGCATGGAAAAGCAGGAGAATACATTTGGAAGCGCCACTTCGCAAGCAGGGGATGAGAATTCGATATTGAGTTACTTAAGAGAAGCCGTGAGACTAAGGGCAAAATACCCCGCGATAGGGAGGGGAGCCATATTGAATCACGCCGTAAGCGTGAGTGCCTCAGACATGGAGGCGGTAAAAATCAGCGAACTGCCCGAAGATAAAAACGGGACAGAAAGGTCGGGTACATATTTGGGAGAAGAGCCTGCCACTGGTGAGGTAAACTTAGAATCTGCAGCAGGAAAAGTAGGGGCAATTACGAAAATCTATGACGGGAAAGCAATAACGCTCATATATAATATGTCATGCGCAAAAGCATCAGTAGATATAGAAAAAGTACTCGCGGATTACACTGTATCGTCATCGAAGCCCCCGTCGAAATTAGGGGATTACTTAAGTGCAACCGGCATGGAAGTAAGGCAAAATGGGAGCACGCTGGAACTGCCGCCGTATGCTATAGCGGTCGTGGAATGAAAGTGACCGTATTATTTTGAGTCCGGCTCAGGAATGTGGACGCCTGATCCGAATCAGTTTCCGGGCTCTATTTCGATTTCTAACGGTGTTGCACAATTTTTTGGAAGAAATACCATTAAATATTTGCAAATGACAGGTGATGCCGTTTATGAGTTTGATTTCGGTTCGCCCGCAGGCAGGACCGGTTTGGTATTCAATAAGACTTATCAGACGACGACGGGGTGGGATAGCGCCGGCGGCTTCTATCAGCCAGTCGACTTTTTTAGACATTGTTGATGCGATTGAAGATCTGGAATTAAAAGCCGGTGCACTTCTTGAAGATGCTGCCCCCGGCGAGGAAGTCGATACAGCAACCGGACTTAAGCTCGTTTTCGAAGACGATTTTGAAGCGGCGAATTCCTATTGGTTCGAGTATTGTCTTAATTGGGCTAATTCATCCAAGTTCAACTTAACTAATGGATATCTGGAAATGAAAAACGGATTTATCGTTCATATATTTAAAGACAGAGCATCAGAGCTGCTGCAATAAAGGATAGTAGTAAGGCTAAGATACCCTTTGTGTTGACAATGGATGCATATCTTTGTATAATCATTTTAATTGATTGGTAACACACTGGTAGTTGATATATTTGCATAAAGGTAATAAAAAGTTGCACTCGTTACAAAAATTATGAAAGGCGGTATCATTATGGCAAGTACACATATTCACGTTCGTATTGATCAAAACACAAAGTCTCAGGCACAGCAGATACTTGCAGATATGGGGTTGGATATTTCGACTGCTATCAATATGTTCATCAAACAATTGGTTCGAAATCAAAGTTTTCCGTTTTTGCCGACAGCAGATCCATTTTATAGTGAAAGTAACATGGCATACTTGTTGCAGGCGAAAGAAGATGCTGAAAACGGAAGAAATATGTCAGTCCATGATTTGATCGAGGAGTAGAACTATGCTCAAACTGTGGTATGAAAAAGCATGGGCCGATTATGAATTTTGGCAAGCGCAGGATAAAAAAACACTGAGAAAAATAAATACATTACTTAAAGACATTGAACGAAATGGACTAAAAGGGACGGGTAAACCCGAACCGCTAAAAGGAAACTTGACAGGTTGGTGGAGCGTTCGCATTGATTCCACAAATCGACTGGTCTTTCGAATTGTGGAAGATAATATAGAAATTATAGCTTGTAAGGGTCATTATGAAAAAGATCGGCTATAAAGATTCTATCACAGCTTGTCCCCGTTTTTAACTTGCGTGGTTTTAACGAGGTTTGAGCCTCAATTAATAATAATAAAGGATAATTACACATGGATTTTAAGACAGTACTTGCAAATGAATTTAGTTTAAGCGTGCAGCAGGCGGAGGCTACCATCACTCTGATTGAAGAGGGCAATACGATTCCCTTTATTGCCCGCTATCGCAAAGAGGCGACGGGCGGAATTTCCGATAATGTTCTGCGCGATTTTGACGAGAGGCTTTCTTACCTTAAGAATCTTGAAGCAAGGAAAGAAGAGGTCTTAAGGCTAATTGATGAGCAGGGGAAGCTTTACCCCGAACTCGCGGCCAAGATCGAAAAAGCAGCTGTTTTGCAGCGAGTCGAGGACCTATATAAGCCTTTTAAGAAAAAGCGTGCCACCAGAGCTTCAAAGGCGAAGGATGCAGGATTGGAAGCACTTTCGGAGTTAGTATTTGCTCAAGAGCTTAAAAACGGAGACGTTCTTCAATTGGCGCAGCCATATATTAATGAGGAAAGCGGGTATCCTACGTGCGAGAGCGCTTTACAGGGGGCACTTGACATTATTGCGGAGCAAATCGCTGACGACCCTGAAATTACGGCTCTATTAAGGTCTCATATGCAAAAGAAAGGAATGATTGTCAGCGAAGCTACTAATTCTGAGGAAAAAACTGTCTATGAGATGTATTATGAGTACTCTGAAAGCGTAGCCAAAATTCCTAATCACCGCATTCTCGCGATTAATCGGGGAGAAAGCGAGGAGAAATTAAAGGTAAAGATAGAAGCTTCCTTTGATGAGGCTATAAGCATAATAGAAAAACGCATTATTAAGGGGCAATGTATTTTTACAGAGCTTTTAAAGGAGACCATTAAAGACAGCTATAAGAGGCTAATTGAGCCCTCGCTTGAACGCGAAATCAGAAGAGATTTAACCGATAGGGCGCAGGAAGAGGCGATTAAGGTTTTTGTGAAAAACACGGAAAATCTTCTGTCTGTGAGACCCGTAAAGGATGCAAGAGTAATCGCGATTGATCCCGGGTATCGCACGGGGTGTAAGGTCGCGGTACTGGATGAATATGGGAAATTACTGGATTATACAACGATTTACCCTACGAAGCCAAAAGAGGATATTGCCGGAACCGAAAGGGTTCTCGAAAATTTCTGCAAGAAATACGGCATAAATATTATTGTCATAGGAAATGGTACGGGAAGCCGTGAAACTGAAGCCGTCGTCGCGGATTTTATCGCTAAATCAAAGCTTTCTTTACAATATACAATTGTTAACGAGGCCGGTGCATCCGTGTATTCCGCATCAAAGCTTGCAAGCGAGGAATATCCGGATTTAGATGTGACGACGCGAGGCGCGATGTCGCTGGGGCGGAGGTTACAGGATCCTTTAGCGGAGCTTGTAAAAATCCCGCCCAAATCCATTGGCGTTGGACAGTATCAGCACGATTTGAATCAGGCTGCTTTAGAGAGCGCATTGCAAAAGTCAGTCGAAAATGTCGTTAACCGCGTGGGAGTGGATTTAAATACCGCCTCACCGTCACTATTAGCGTACGTAGCCGGCATAGGAGGGACTCTTGCAAAAAATATTGTCGCGTATCGTGAGGAAAACGGAGCCTTTACGGATAGGAAACAGCTTAAAAGGGTCGCAAAGCTCGGAGAAAAAGCCTTTAAGCAGTGCGCGGGGTTTCTTCGAATCAGGGAAGGAAAAGAGCTTTTGGATAATACGGGTGTCCATCCCGAAAGCTACAAAGCAGCCCGAGAGATAATGAGAATCGGAATTGAGAAATTCGATTCAAAAAATCCCGAATCAAAGGGCTTACTTAAAGGGATTTCTTTGGAATTGGATGTCGGGCTCCCGACCTTAAATGATATTGTCTCAGAAATTATGAAACCCGGCAGGGATCCGCGTGACGACGCTCCTCCGGTAATATTCAGTAAAAGCGTAAAAGCCCTTGAGGATTTAACCGTGGGAATGGAGCTTTATGGAACCGTGCGTAATGTGGTCGATTTCGGGGCTTTCGTGGATATCGGCATAAAACAGGATGCCCTTGTTCACATTTCAAAGCTCGCAAACAGATATGTGAAACATCCCTCAGAAGTAGTCGGTGTCGGTGATACCGTAAAGGTCTGGGTGGATAGCCTTGATAAAGAACGAGGGAAAGTCGGACTTCGAATGGTGTAATTTATGGATAATGTTGCAAGAACACAAGAAATCGAAAAGAGCATTATGAAGCAATTCCGTCGCCGCCTGTGGACGCCGTTTATTCAGGGCGTTAAGAAATACAAGTTAATTGAAGAAGGCGATAAAATAGCCGTATGCATTTCCGGAGGGAAGGATTCATCATTGTGTGCGAAATTATTACAGGAATTGCACCGCCACAGCGAAATTGCTTTCGAGCTGGAATTTCTTATTATGGATCCGGGATACAATCCCGAAAACAGACAACGAATTGAGGAAAATCTGGAGATTTTACGCATTCCCGCTAAAATTTTCGATACGGACATCTTTGATACTGTCGCTAAAATTGAGCGCTCGCCTTGTTATCTTTGTGCGAGGATGAGACGAGGATATTTATACAAAAATGCTAAGGATTTGGGTTGCAATAAGATTGCCCTCGGGCACCATTTTAATGACGTGATTGAGACGACTCTTATGGGAATGCTCTATGGAGCGCAGATCCAGACCATGATGCCAAAATTGCATAGTACGAATTTTGAAGGAATGGAGCTGATACGACCGCTATATATGGTTCATGAGGAGGATATTATTGCTTGGCGAGACCGGCACGAACTGAAATTTTTGCGCTGCGCCTGCCGCTTTACGGAAAACTGCGTTCTGGGTGATTATGAGGAAGGCGGTTCGAAACGTCAGGAGATGAAACTTTTGATAAGAAAACTAAAAAAAGACAATCCGCATATTGATACAAATATTTTTAATAGTATTCATAATGTGAATTTAGATACTCTACCCGGATTTATTAAAAATAAAGAGCGGCACAGCTTTTTGGAGACCTACGAATGATGCTCCTATTGCAAAGCTTTGTTTATCAGAGTAAAATACAGTGCGAAATAAACTATTAAAATACATACAGAAAGCAGGTAATATTATGCCACTTACATTATCACAAAAAGCCATAGCCACTAAAAGCGCCACGACTCTTGCAATAACCGCAAAAGCTAAAGCACTCAAAGCTTCGGGCGTGGATGTCGTAGTTTTTGGAGCCGGAGAGCCGGATTTTGACACGCCGAAGAACATTAAGGACGCGGCAATAAAAGCTATTGATGATGGTTTTACAAAATATACACCCGCCTCCGGAATTGAGGAATTAAAGAAGGCAATTTGCAAGAAATTTAAGGACTTTAATCACCTTGAGTACGAGCCGAATGAAATAGTAATCAGTAATGGAGGAAAGCACTCGCTGACCAATATTTTCCAAACCATATTAAATCAGGGTGATGAAGTCATTATTCCGACGCCCTACTGGCTTACATATCCTGAAATCGTGCGTTTAGCCGACGGTGTCCCTGTATTTGTAAATGGCGAAAAGGAAAACGGCTATAAAATCACTGCCAAGCAGCTAAAAGACGCGGTCACACCTGCCACGAAGGCCGTTATTCTGAATACTCCATGTAATCCTACGGGAATGATTTATTCTAAAAAAGAGCTTTTGGCTATCGCGGGTGCTGCCGTGGAGGCGGATATTTATATTATTGCAGATGAAATGTATGAATATTTAGTCTATGGAGATAATGAGCACGTAAGCATAGGAACGCTCGGCAATGATATTTTTAAGAGGACAATCACCTGCAGCGGGCTTTCAAAGACCTATTCAATGACAGGGTGGCGTGTAGGTTACACGGGCTCAAGTGCCGAAATCGCAAAAACTATGGGAAGTGTACAAAGTCACCAGACATCCAATCCCAATTCGATTGCCCAAAAAGCAGCGATTGAGGCGATTTTAGGGGAGCAGGCGGCGGTGGAAACCATGAGGCTTGAGTTTGATAAACGCCGCAAATATATGTATTCAAGGCTTTCCGCGATGCCTCTTATTGACACATTGGAGCCGGAGGGTGCGTTTTACGCCTTTGTAGATTGCAGCGCTCTTACAGGAAAATTATATAAGGATAAAGAAATCGAAAACGCGGCGGACGCGGCAGATATCCTATTATCGGATTATAATGTGGCTTTGATACCCTGTGCGGATTTCGGCGCCCCGAATCACGTACGATTATCCTACGCGGTATCAATGGAACAAATCGAGAAGGGACTTGACCGCATCGAGGAATTCCTCGGAAATTTCGCGTAAATCACGTGTGCCCTAAAGGTCCGTGACAAAATCATGTATGTCCCGTGCGGGCGGGGTCTTCCCGCCCCTTAAATATTTGGAGGTATAATATGTCTGACATTAATTACAACCGCACAAAAAGAGAATTGGTGTATCATGGTGTCGTGATTGACGTGTATCAGGATACCATGGATTTCGGGAATGGAAAAACAGCCATTTATGATTATGTCCATCACAATGGTGCGGCGGCTGTCGTTCCGGTCACAGATGAAGGGAAGATTCTCATGGTGCGCCAATATCGTAATGCGCTTGACCGAATGACTCTTGAAATCCCCGCAGGGAAGCTGGATTCCCCGGATGAAGAAGGAATAGAATGCGCGAGGCGCGAACTCGAAGAAGAGACGGGTTTTAGAAGCGATAACATAAAATGGCTGCTGAATCTATATGGGGCAATCGGGTATTGCGATGAGAAGATACAGGTTTTTACCGCGACTAATCTTATACCCTCCAAACAAAACCTCGATGAGGATGAATATATAGACGTAGAAGCGCATTCCGTTGAAGAACTGAAAAATATGATTTTTACAGGTCAAATCGAGGACAGTAAGACTATTGCCGGAATCTTGGGGTACGAGGTGAGTCGGAAAGAATAATATCATTATATATCTTGACAATACTTCGGTGAGATTGTATGATTGTATACAATAATACAATTTGATCGAGGTATATCATGGAAGAAAGAAAAGTTTATCTTAATAACCAAACTAATTTGTTACAGCTTGAAGAGCATATGTATCCGCTGGTCGATGTGGAAAAGCCAAATGTTTTCAGGAATCTTTTTACGTATGATGAGATTCCGAAAATTGCTTTCAATGACCGCATTGTCCCGCATCACATGCCTGATGAAATTTGGATTACGGATACCACTTTCAGGGACGGGCAGCAGTCGAGGGCTCCCTATAGCACCTCCCAAATAGTGAAGATTTTTGATTTTTTTCATAGGCTGGGAGGACCCAAAGGGAAAATTCGCCAGAGCGAGTTCTTTTTATACAGTAAAAAAGACAGGGATGCTGTTTATAAATGTCTCGAGCGTGGCTATGAATTCCCGGAGATTACGAGCTGGATCCGCGCCAGCAAAAAGGACTTCGAACTCGTTAAGGAAATAGGCCTTAAGGAAACGGGAGTTTTGGTTAGTTGCTCGGATTATCATATTTTCTATAAGCTGAAAATGACGCGTTCCGAGGCTCTTAAGCATTATCTATCGATCGTCAGGAATTGTCTGGAAACAGGCATTCGGCCGCGGTGCCATTTAGAGGACATCACGCGTTCGGATATTTACGGCTTTGTGATTCCGTTTTGTTTGGAGCTGATGCATCTTATGGAGGAATATAAAATACCTGTAAAGGTCAGGGTCTGCGACACAATGGGCTATGGTGTCAATTACCCGGGAGCTGTGATTCCGCGTTCAATTCCCGGAATCATATATGGTCTGCGCGTTCATGCGGGTGTCCCCAGCGAATTGATTGAATTCCATGGGCACAATGATTTTTATAAGGCTGTCTCGAATTCAACGACGGCTTGGCTTTATGGTGCGAGTGCCGTTAACTGCTCTTTATTCGGTATCGGAGAAAGGACCGGGAATACACCTTTGGAGGCAATGGTCTTTGAATACGCGCAGCTTCGCGGAACTTTAGACGGGATGGATACGCGTGTCATTACCGAGATTGCGGAATTTTATGAAAAGGAAATCAAAGAGGTAATACCGTCAAGGACACCCTTTGTGGGGCACAATTTCAATGTTACCCGTGCGGGAATCCACGCCGACGGATTACTGAAAAACGAAGAGATTTACAATATTTTCGATACGGATAAATTCCTTAACAGACCCCCGCTGGTGGCAGTTTCGAATACTTCGGGACTCGCAGGTATAGCGCACTGGATTAATACTTTCTTTAGGCTTCCTAAAAAGAAAACGGTCGATAAAAATTCCGAGCTCGTCCAGAATGTAAAGACTTGGGTGGATGGCGAGTACGAGGGCGGGCGCGTAACGGTATTGACTGATGACGAATTAATTTCCGCAATCAAAAAGGCCTGCAAAGACTTAGATATTCCTTATCCCGGAGGGAACGATTTTGGAAAACAATAATATGAACAATCACACCGCAAACTCGCTTAGCGACAGGGTTTTTGAAAAATTGCGGGACGACATACTAAATCAGGTCTATAAGGAAAACGATGAACTCAGAGAGATTGCCATAGGCAATGAACTGGGAGTTTCAAGGACTCCCGTAAGAGAGGCATTGCGTCAGCTTGAGCTGGAAGGTCTGGTTTCGATTATCCCGAATAAAGGGGCATATGTGACAGGCATTTCGGATAAGGACGCCGAAGACATATATGTAATTCGCTCTATGCTGGAAGGGCTTTGTGCGAGATGGGCGTGCGATAATATTACAAAAGCGCAAAAAGACAGGCTTGAGGAAATCATTTTATTGGCGGAGCATTATCTGGGCAAGGAAAAAGAGGAATCGGCGAGACAGGTGGCAGACCTTGACAGCGAGTTTCATGAAATCCTCTATGAGGCCTGCGGGAGTCGTATTCTCGGGCATGTGTTGAGGGATTTTCATAAGTATGTCCATATGTCGCGCCTTCGCTCGGTGAGCTATCGTGACAGGGCGAGCTTTTCGGTTAACGAACATAAAGAGATTCTTAATGCAATTATTGAAAAGGATGGCGCGAAAGCTGAAAGATTAGCTAATATGCACGTCCTGCAGGTAATGGAAAATCTGCGCCGCAGTTTGTAAATACCCGTATTGTAATGTTAAAATGACAATCTAAAATAAAAACAGGAGTATTACGAGCATGGAAAAAATAAGGATGAACACCGCTATTGTCGAGATGGACGGGGACGAAATGACCAGAATCTTATGGAAAATGATCAAGGAGCATTTGTTGTTTCCTTTCGTGGATTTAAAAACCGAGTATTACGATTTGGGGTTACAATATCGCGACGAGACGAATGACCAGGTGACTATTGATGCTGCCCTTGCCACAAAGAAACATAAAGTGGCGGTTAAATGCGCTACGATTACCCCGAATGCCGCCCGTATGACGGAGTATACTTTAAAGGAAATGTGGAAGAGTCCGAATGGGACAATCAGGGCAATCTTAGACGGGACGGTTTTTCGTGCTCCGATTGTTGTTAAAGGGATCGAGCCTTGCGTTAAAAACTGGGAAAAGCCGATTGTCATTGCCAGACACGCATACGGCGATGTCTATAAGGCCTCCGAAATGAAAATTCCGGGAGCGGGTAAGGCCGAGATCGTCTATACTGCCGCAGATGGTGCGGTTTCAAAGACGCTTATTCACGATTTTGACGGACCCGGAATCGTTCAGGGAATGCACAATCTCGAGTCTTCCATTGAGAGTTTTGCGAGGAGCTGCTTTAGATATGCGCTTGATGTAAAGCAGGAGCTTTGGTTTGCTACAAAGGATACGATTTCAAAGCAATACGACCATACTTTTAAGGATATTTTCGCTGAAATCTATGAGAAGGAATTCGCCAAGGCTTTTGAAAATGTGGGAATTACGTATTTCTATACGCTCATAGATGACGCAGTCGCCCGGGTTATGAAGAGTAAGGGCGGCTTTATCTGGGCTTGTAAGAATTACGACGGGGATGTCATGAGTGATATGATTTCTTCCGCGTTCGGTTCTTTAGCAATGATGACCTCGGTTCTCGTTTCACCCGAAGGATATTACGAATACGAAGCGGCACATGGCACGGTTCAGCGACATTATTATAAGCACTTAGCAGGGGAAGAGACCTCGACGAATTCCGTGGCGACAATATTCGCCTGGAGCGGAGCATTACGAAAACGCGGCGAACTGGATGGAAACAGCGAACTTATGGAATTTGCGGATCGCCTTGAAAAAGCCACATTGTCGACCATAGAATCCGGGAAAATGACAAAGGACCTGGCACTGATAACGACAATGAAAACCCCCACCGTATTAAACAGTGAGGATTTCATAATCGCAATTGCAAAAAACCTGAAATAATTTCAAATAAGGAATATTGTCAATATAGCTGCCGCCAATATTCCGCACAACACCGGGATCAGATTCCTTCTGGCCAAATCCGCGGCCTTTACATCGCAGATTGAAGCTACCGGTATAACGCCCCAAGGGATTATTGTGCCGCCGCCGACCCAGACGGTGACGACCTGACCGAGTGCCGCTAAGTACGCGACATTATAGCCAGTATTAGCCGCAAAGGTCTTTGCAACGGAGCCTACAATCGGAAGTCCCGAAAAGCCTGAGCCATCCAGTCCTGTAATTACGGCGACCAAGGTCTCTATAGCGACCACGGGTAGTCTGGCTATCTGGACGGAGCCTGAGAGCGCGTCGCCGATATCGCCTAAAATATTCGGGGCACCTTCACCCAGCACCTTTGCTGCGAGTTCCCCGTTTCCGAGGAAGAAAAATGCCGCGATGATTACAACAGGAGCGAATATTTTAAGAGCAAACTGAAAGCCTTCTTTTATATAGTCACTGATAACTTCGAGGTTATTTAGGAAGTCTCCTTTAAATATCATTATCACACAAAGAAGCAGCATTGCGGTACCACCGACTAAAGCCGTCGCATCGCCGCCCTTTAAGTCGAATATTATCATCAATACTATATCCGCAACAAAGGCAACAGGGGTAAGGATTGCGATGAACACCGCAAAGCCCGAATATTTTCTTTTTTCGGTTTCAACTGCGGTTTCAGAAGCTGCAGCGTCAGATTCTGCTGCCTTTTCCTTTTTCATATCTCGAAGGAAGAATATATAGGATACTATTATAATAACTACGCTCATTACCGCCCAAACAGGAGTAGAATACTTTAGAAAATCTCCTACATCTACGCCGGCTGAGGCAGCTGTTATGCTCGGAGCGCCCTGAATGAAGTAATCAGAAGAGAGTCCGATACCATGACCGAAGATATTCATTGAAACAGCTATCCAGATTCGAGGAAGTCCCACTTTTACCGCAACAGGAAGCAATAGTGCGCCAATCAGCGCAACCGCGGGTGAAGGCCACAAAAACCAGGAAAAGATAAGCATGACGGCACCGACTACGAAAAATGCCGTTTTCTTTCCTCTTACCAGCTTTGTTAATGGTCTTATCATGAGTTCATCCGAACCTAAATCCGCAAGCCCTTTTGAGAGTGTCGTAATCAGAGCTATTACGATGATAATTCCCAGCAATTCTGTGGCAGAGACCATGACGGAATTATACAGTATTCCGACAGCGGTGAGGACATTTTTGCTATACGCAATCCCCACCAGAAAAATTCCGATAATACAAGGCAGAACAATTTCCTTCTTCAGTAACAATGCAATCATTACAAGCAATGCTACCCCGATGTAAATCCAATGAACCAATGTCATAACCTGCACCTCACTTTCCTCTTCTCTTTGCTTTTGTACCGCTTAATACTTTTTGTCCGAAAGCGGCAATGTCCTTTTAGATATTATGATTAATAATTAATATTAGAAAACAATCCTGCAAGTCCTAAATCCTCGACCTTAGTCTTTATTGCATCAATGTCAGTAGTATAAGTAGACAGCTCTTTCATTCTCTCAAAGAGTATGGAACCCGAGAATGTATATTTCTTTGACAATCCTCCGGGAAGCTCCATTTGTTCCCTGACAAAGGCAATTGCGTCACCGATTACAGTATCGCGGGGCAGTGTGATTGGCGCCTTGCCTTTTATTTTTCTGGCGGCATTGTATCCGGCGAGCACTCCGGTTACAATTGCCTCTGTATGTCCTACTAAAAGACCTGCTTTTTCACCCGCACAAAGGAGATTATCCACACCTTCGACAGACAACGTATCGTCGCGTGGAGCAAGTGCGAAATAGCGCATAGAGTTTCCTTTTCCCCCCGCATATGGGTCTTCATAGCGCGCATTTTCAAAGCCGGGGATTTTTCTTAATGTCTCTAAATGGAAATAGGGCGTCATGAGCTTTGCGTGTCCTGTATCCAATAGGACTACATTGTCCCTATATTCGGGCAGTGCATATTGCTGACAAGCCTTTATATCTAAATGATCTTCGCTTAATTCCTTTGGAATGGGGATTATGGCGACTCCGGTCTCATTGAGTTCTTTTACGATTTCATCCGACAATGATTCTTTATATAACTTACATGAGCCGCTCATTGCGCCGAATGAATTCCCGTCTTTGCTCACACCTTTTCGCTCGGCGACCCCGGCGAGTTCCGTTATGCTGACTCGTCCGCCGAAGCTCGGGCAGCGCAGGATGCACATGGCGCAGCCGTTGCCGTATTTTATGCAATTATTCATGGGACCTGCGGTGCCGGTGGTATCCAAATAGACATCGGCGCTGTAATCATTTCCTGCGTCATCCGTAATGCTTTCGATGTGGCTGCCGGTTGAATCCATCAGGTCGTTCACTCTGCGACGGTAAAGAACCTCCACACCGAAGCTTTTTACCAGCCTTTCTATTGCACCCGGTGTGGTGCCGATGTCATACAGTATGGCGTGTTTATGCCCCGGGAAGTCTACGTTTGTGTGTCTGGCATTCCTGTCGATTTCTTCGAAGATATCACCGCCGCCCATGGCTATGCATTCCTCTGTCGCCGTGAATCTGCCGTTATTTCGCATGATTCCGCCGACGAGACCGGTGCCGAGCAACATATCGGTGCGTTCCAATAATGTAACGTTTGCACCGTTTTTTGCTGCTGTTACCGCGGCCGCACAGCCTGACCAGCCGCCTCCTACGATTACTACATGTCCGCTCATGTTCTTGTCTCCTTCGTTCATTTATGTGCTACAATCATATTTGATTTATGGGGTGGCCGGCTAAGTACGCGTCCAAGTTTTGCATCGCGATTTGTATAAGCCTGGCGCGGGTTTCGGTACATGCCCATGCAAGGTGCGGGGTTATTATGCAGTTTTTTGCTCCCAGTAGAGGGTTATCCTCCGTGATAGGTTCACGCGAGGCGACGTCGGTTCCCAGAGCATAAACTTTTCCGGAATTTAAAGCTTTTGCTATGTCAGCCTCATTTATCAGTAGCCCCCGGGCGCAGTTTAGTATTATTACGCCGTCTTTCATTTTTGCAAGGGTTTCGGCATTTATCATTTTTTCGCTGGTCGGTGTGAGAGGACAATGCAGCGATATTATATCGGATTCTTTATAGATTGTTTCCAAATCCGCGTAGCGGCATTGTTCATCTTCCAGATCAGTTCTTTTATGCAAGGCATAAGCCAGAATATTCATTCCAAATGCCTTTGCAAGTTTCCCGAAAGCCCGTCCGATGTTTCCGTAGCCGATTATTCCGATTGTTTTTCCATATAATTCGATTAAAGGTTCTTCTTTAAAATATTTTCTGCGCATGAGGAGCCAATCCCCTTTCGGGACAGCGTGTGAGCTTTCGCCGACGCTATTGGTTATCTCAAGCAACAGGCTCATGGTGTGCTGTGCAACGGCTAAAGTCCCGTAGTCGGGGCAATTGGAAATTACAATTCCGAGTTCTCGTGCGGTTTCAAAATCTAAGATATTGCAGCCGGTCGAGAGAACATTAATGAACTTCAATGTGGGCGTAGCACGCATTAGGCGGCCTGAAATCGGAGTTTTATTTGTAAAAACAATCTCAGCGTCACGTATCCGTTCTTCGGTATGTTTGCTAATCGTTTCTTCATAAATGTCGGTTTCGCCATAAGTCTTAAGCTTTTCCCACAAAGGCTCGGACGGGTTTCCGGCGTAGGCATCCAATACAACGATTTTCATGAAATCCCCCTTGGGAAATTTGATATTTACAGTGTACACTAAAATGAAATACTTGCAAGCGATTTTTATTTCTGAGATACTCTCATGTTTGGTTGTCGTCACTTTAGAAAATTTATGAAAAATTTATTATTTTAATCTTGCCTTTTCAGAAAAAATGTTGTATTATGACCTCAAAGAAAGATTTGAAAATATTGCAAATATTGAGAGTCTTTTCTTTGGGGTGCCTTGGCAGAGGGTATATTTAATATCGGGAAAGCAATCTTTATGATTGTTGGACCACGGAAACGGAGCTGATCGTGAACGGCTCCGTTTCCTTTTATATAGAATCGCGTTTGTCCGTAACAATTGTTTTTACTGTTGTAATATCAATTCGTATGGCGTGACGAGAATAATGCTTATTGTGGTCTCGCCTCGAAAAGTTCATACTTGACATTATTGCTAAGAGTGTTCATCATTATGTAGGATTTAAGGATTCATCAAGTAAACTCAAGGGGGATAAAAACAATGTCTGAAAACTTTAATTCATTACGTAATATTATTAAGAATCGCGCGTTGGGTCTTCGCGTTGGGATTGCATCATATTGTACGGCAAATACTTTAGTATTAGAAGCTTTATTGGAAAGAGCAAAAGAAACGGGTGAACCAATTTTAATAGAGGCGACTGCAAACCAGGTAAATCAGTTCGGCGGGTACACAGGCATGAAACCGGAGGATTTTGCCATACTTGTTAGAGAACTTGCCACTAAAATCGGACTTAATGAGGGACAATTGATACTCGGAGGCGACCATTTGGGACCGCTTACATGGAGCAATCTCCCGGAAAAAGAGGCAATGGAGAATGCGAGTGAACTGGTAAGGCTATTTGTGCTTTCGGGATATACTAAAATTCATTTGGATACCAGTATGCGGCTTTCGGACGATGATGTTAATGTGCCATTATCCGATGAAGTGATTGCTAAAAGAGGGGCGCAGTTATACAGAGTTTGCGAAGAGGCCTTCGCCGATTATAAAAAAGAAAATCCCACCGCCTGCCGCCCGCTATATATAATAGGAAGCGAAGTTCCCATCCCAGGTGGAGCGACCGAAAATGAAGATGCGCTTAAGCTCACTTCGCCTGAGGCGTTTGCAGGTACGGTTGAGGTATATCGACGGGTATTTAGCGACTTGGGATTTGAGGATGCCTTCGGCAATATTATTGCTGTCGTAGTTCAGAGCGGTGTAGAGTTCGGAGACTCAAAAGTATTTCACTATGACTCTGAGGCGGCTGATGAACTGACGAAGGCACTTGGAAAATATCCGAATCTCGTTTTCGAGGGTCATTCGACAGATTATCAGACTAAATACGGCCTCAGGAAAATGGTGGAGGATGGAATAGCGATTTTAAAGGTGGGACCCGCACTTACTTTCGGGCTGAGGGAGGCACTTTTCGGACTTAGCTTTATCGAACGCGAATTGATTGAAAAAGAGAATCGAGCAAACTTTATTGAAACTCTGGAAGAAGAGATGCTCGCAAATCCCGCCAACTGGAAGAAACACTATCATGGTAGCAAAAAGGATTTAGAACTTGCGAGAAAGTACAGTCTTTCTGATAGGTGCCGCTATTATTTAAATGCTTCGAAGGTGGAAGCTGCGATTGAAAAACTATTTTCAAATCTGGAAGATGTCGAAATTCCGCTGGGGCTTCTTCACCAGTATTTACCCGGACAATACGAAATGATTGAAGAAGGGGAATTAACGGCTGATCCTCGCGCTCTGGCAAAGGCAGGGGTTTTATTCTATGCAAAGGACTACGAATATGCGACCGGAATATCAGTACGGTAAGTCAGTAATCATAACAGGAGCGTCCTCCGGAATCGGTCAAAGCGCGGCAAATGCTTTTGCGGCAAAGGGGTATCATGTTTTTGCGCTTGCCCGTAGTTTTAGGATAGAAACGCTTCCTTATTACAATGGGGTACTCACAAAGATTCCGATGGATGTCTGTGATGAAGAATCCATTGAAACTGCCATTGACTATATTGTCGAAGAAATGAAAGCGGAGTCGGGGGGCGGCGAAAGCGCAGGATTTCCGCTGATAATCATTCATTGCGCCGGAATGGGAATCGCGGGAGCCGCCGAGGATACGCCCATTGAATCTGTCAGATCACAATTTGATGTAAACTATTTCGGAGCACTGCGAGTCAACAAAAAAGTTCTGCCGCTCATGCGAAAAGAAGGCAAAGGACTCGTTATCATAGTGGGTTCGGTGGCAGGAAGGATTTCAATACCCTACCAGAGCCATTATTCAGCCACGAAATATGCCCTGGACGCATACGCCGAAGCGCTTCGCATGGAGAGCGAAAGATTCGGGATTAGAGTATCGCTAATAGAGCCGGGCGATACCAAGACAGGATTCACAAAGTCGAGAAAACTATGCATCCCTAAAGACTCGCCTTATGAAAAGGCTTGCAAATCGGCAGTCGCAAAGATGGCGCATGATGAAGAATGCGGCGCCTCACCTTCAAAAGTCGCCAGAGTCGCACTAAAAATAGCTGAAAAGAAAAACCCGCCGCTTCGGATAACGGTGGGGTTATCGTATAAACTCATAATGCTGCTTCGAAGACTGCTGCCGGTGCGGGTATTTGACGCCGTGATTAAGAGAATGTATAGGTAGCTATGTCGTTTTTCTTCATCACCGTTGTCAAGCAAATAATCCGGCAAATCTAAAACGTGAGTTTAGTTTTGCCGGCTGTCGCTACGTATTCTTCAATATCACACTTTCCATCACCTGTGCCATGACTTCGCATGAGTCGCTGCATTTTTCGAGTCGTTCATAAAGTTTTTCCCAGGCGAAGAGCTCTTTATGCGGCGTATCTTCGGTGAACAGGCGATGCATAGCCTCAATGAAGACTCCGTCAGCTAAGGTTTCTAAGTTGTTAATATTTTCGATGTGGTCAATCATTATTTTGCTTTTGCGGAAGTTTTTGAATTCGATCAGAGCCTGCCTCACGCTTTCGCAGCATTTCGCGATGATGTCGGCGAATTTATCGGCATCGGCGCGAATCGTTTCAACATTGTACATATAGAGGCGGATTACGACATCCTCAATATTATCCGCGATTTCATCGACGGCGTCTGAGAGTGCTACTATGTCCTCGCGCTCTATGGGAGTGATGAACTCCGTAGTTAAGTGTTTCATAATTTCGTGGTGTTTTTCATCTGCGGCATGCTCCAGCTTATGCATCTGCTCCATGAATTCAGGGAGGCTTTCGGAGTCGAATTTCGCTAATTTCTCCTTTAGAAGGATTGATTCCTCCACCGCATACTCCATTTGCTCAAGTATTAATTGAAAGTAATCGTTGTTTTTCTTTGCCATTTCACTGTTCTCCCGCCGTTTTTGTACTTCGAGTTAGTGGTTAGTGTGACTTAATACATTGTCTTTAGTAATAAATTTATATCCTGCATTATTTCCTGCAACATATTACTTAAAAATGGCAAGAAATAATATTGTCATCAAGTAGCCGACCAGTCCGCAGCCGGGGAAGGTCAAAAACCATGCCGCGAACATATCTTTTACAATTCCCCAGTTTACAGATGTTATTCTTTTTTCAGCCCCGACTCCCATTATTGCCGTGGTTTTAGTATGAGTGGTGCTGACCGGCATTCCCGTAAGAGAGGCGAGTAAAAGTGCGGCAGTAGCTGAAAAATCAGCCGCGAATCCCTGATATTTTGATAATTTAACCATATCCATTCCGACGGATTTAATAATGCGGTATCCGCCAATAGATGTCCCAAGAGCCATAACTCCCGAGCATAGAAACATTAGCCATATCGGGATAAGAAAGGTTTCGGAGCCTCCCGATGCCGTACTACCACCCGCGAGAGTCATTCCCAGCAAAAACACCGCCATGAATTTTTGTCCGTCCTGAGCTCCGTGCATAAATGCCATAGCCGCTGCTCCGCCGATTTGGGCATACTGAAAGCCTTTTTCGGTTTTTCTTCTATCAGCGCGGGCAAAGAGCCATTTTATTAATCGGGCACAGAAGTAGCCGCCGAAGAATCCTAATATAGTAGAAAGCGCCAGACCATAAATTACCTTTATCCACTCAGCACCGCTGATTCCGGAAAAGCTCCTGTTCATCGCGATTGCAGCCCCGGAAAGCCCCGCTATCAGCGCATGGCTCTCAGAGGTGGGAATTCCGAACTTCCATGCGGCGCTCGCCCATATAACTATGCCCACTAAAGCAGCGCATAGTCCAATCAAAGCTTTTTTGCTGTCGTCTCCGAAATCCACCATCTTACTGACGGTTTCGGCGACAGAAGAATTTATCATTGTCATAACGAAAATACCGAGAAAATTCATGATTGCCGCCATAATAATAGCGGTCTTTGGAGGCATGGATCTCGTAGAGACACAAGTTGCAACGGCATTAGGTGCGTCAGTCCAGCCATTAACCAAAATTACGCCTAGAGTTAGGAGCGTTATCAGAATCAGAATAGGGTTTTTTGCCATTTGCGAGATAAAATCAGACAAGCTCATAGGCACACCTCGCGTGAAAGCCGGATTGCTATTAGCAGTTAACAGTTAACGCAATATTACGCAAATTATCGTAAAAATTTACGAACAAGTTACAGTATATTGTAAAAAGCCAAAAGCTGCAAGCGGCTATAATTTTTCTTCATAATTTTGTCAATTTTGCCTTGCATTATTGTGTGTAAAGATGGTGGTCTTGGGTGCTTTTCAAGAAACCGCACATATTTTAGTAAATTTTTAGATTTCTTTTGCAAATCGTTTATTATCATTAAAATCCCGAGAGTGCCGATTCCGTCGGGATTTTTTAGTAGAAATTATTTGATTTACAAAAATAGACTGAAAAATTAATTTAAACGGGGTGTAAAATGCGACAGAGGTCGGTGTTAGTATACGAATACTCGCTACAGTTCTCTTTGGGGTAGAGAATTATTGGACAGTAGCACCACGTGCCGGAGGTGACTCCGGAAAGCAAGATCAATATAGTATTTTAATGTACTCGAAGGGGGTGATCGACACATTAGGAGGTTTCACAAATGAATAAACGAAGGACGCTAAAGCAATTAGCCGCTATTATTTTGGTCGTAATGCTTACTTTTGGAGACGGCGCTTTTTGTTCCTACGCGATGGAAACAAACGCCGGTCCGCCGAATGGGACTGAAACGATCGCATCTGATTCCGAGAATGACGGGATTTCCGATGGTATTAATTACGGCGGAAATGATAGTGAATCAGCCACTAATGGTGATACCGATACAAAGTCCGAAAATGATTCAGGAAATGTTCCGGATAATTCTTCGGATGTTGATAACTCTGCTAATGATGGTACCGGTAACACTGAAAATAACAACGTCAACGAAGTCGCGAATGATTCTGCGATTGCGGATGTAACAGGCACTGACTTGGAAGGGGATGCCACGGACTTTATTTACGGTCGTGAAATGACACCGGAGGAGATTGCCGCGCAGCAGGCCATGGAGCCGGATCTAACACCGCTGTTGCCTATCTCAGACATTAATTATGCAAGCTCACCATTGTCACCAGTGAGCACCTCTCTTCCCGCAAAATATGACGCTAGGTCATATAATCTCGTTACACCTGTAAAGAGTCAGGGTTCTACAGGAACCTGCTGGAGCTTTTCAACAATTTCAGCTTTTGAGACAGCTCTCATAAAGCATGGTCTTGCGACCAATTCCAACATTGATTTATCCGAGAAACATCTCGCTTACTATACATATAAATATGCTGAAGATCCCATGAAACTGACGACTAACGATAAAACCTATCTGTCGGATTCAAGTTCCACGGCCTATCTTACTTACGGAGGAAACATTCAGATTGCTTCCAATGTCCTTTCAAAATGGGAAGGACCTGTCACCGAGAGTGCGGCTCCGTTTTCTAATGTTAACAGTCCTTCTTCGGAGCCTGCGGTAACTGTTGCGGCGTATTCCGGAGCAAAGGGGCTTTTAACGGGCGTCGCTTATATTAACCCGAGCGACAGAAACAGAATTAAAGAAGAGATTTATGCCAAGGGCTCGGTAGTTATTTCTTATCATCATGAAGACCAGTATTATCGCTATGCCACGGGCGGATACTACTGCGCCGACGACAGTCTCGCCGCAAACCACGCCGTGACTATAGTCGGTTGGAATGACGATTACAGCAAATCTAATTTTAAGACTGCACCTTCGATTGATGGGGCATGGATTGTCAAAAACAGCTGGGGTTCCTCGTGGGGTGATGGCGGATACTTTTATCTTTCTTATGCCGACGCCACCTTTGTCGGAACGGATGATGATCCTGCTGTCTCTGTTGATGCGACGGGTGTGAGCACATATAAATACAATTACCAGTATGACGGGACTCATGTCGTGGGTGCTTACTGGGCGGGAAGCAATGCTTCTTTTGCCAATGTTTACACAGTAAAAGGCACAACAGCCGCATCCGAACAGGTTAACGCTGTTTCATTCCAGACCAACAAGGCGACTAATTATACAATTATGCTGTATAAAATCCCATCAAGTGTGAGCGGATACAGCCAGTCAACTCCGCTTCTGTCAAGTGCCATTACAGGTTATGTTCAGGACCCGGGTATATATACAATAACTGTGCCGCAAAAAGTAGTAGTCGCAAAGGGAGAAAAATTCGCGGTAGAGGTAAAGCTTGACAATACCGCGGGTATGGCACTTGAAAATGATATTAATTTCGGCTGGATAGTTTGCGATGCAGCTATAGCAACCGGCCAGAGCTATAGAATTACCGGAAGCACATATCAGGATCTGGCCACATATGGCTCAATCGGAGGTTACTGCGCGAGAATAAAGGCATACACCACAGATGCTACGACATCGACATATAGCGTTTCTTTTTATGATGGTTCCACCCTGCTCTCAAGCTTAACAAAGCAGGCGGCTTCGGGCGCTACCATTTCAGCTCCCACTGCGCCGACGAAAACAGGATATAAATTCGTTAATTGGTATAAAGATGCAGCGCTTACACAAGTGTATAGTTTCTCGACACCTGTAACGGCTAATTTAAGTCTCTACGCCAAATGGCAGGCGAATACTTATACCGTAACCTATAATGCAAACGGAGGTGTCATTGGCTCCGCTTCCACTACGACGAAAACCGTCACTTTCGGACAAAAGTATGTATTGCCTGCTAATCCGACACGATCAGGTTACAGCTTTGCGGGGTGGTATACGACGTCTGCCGCGACCGGAGGTACCTTGGTAACTACTTCTACTACTATGTTAACGGCGTATAATCATACATTGTATGCCCGCTGGTCAAAGGGAAATATTACCGTTACCTTTGACGGCAATGGAGGTAAAATCGGAAGCGCTGGCACATTGAGTAAAACCCTGGCGGTAGGAGGTAAATATGAATTACCCGCTAATCCGACACGTACGGACTATACCTTTGCCGGTTGGTTTAATACAAACGCTTCCTCAGGAGGGACACAAATTACCGCATCGACTGTGATAACCAATACTTCCAACCACACGATTTACGCGAGATGGCTGCAGAATTTTACTGTTACCTATAATGCAAACGGAGGCAAGATTGGCACCGCCACGAGCGTAAGCCTAACCGTTGTCAAGACTAAAGCGTATGTGTTTCCTCCGAACCCCACACGCTCAGGCTATTATTTTGGCGGATGGTATACTACGAGCGCTGCAAGCGGTGGAACTCATATAAGTGCGTCTTCGACCGTTAATTTAACTGCCAATCAGACGCTGTACGCACGCTGGAGCACCTCGCCATTCACTGTGACATTTAATTCAATGGGTGGCAGTACTGTGGCAGCAAAGAAGCTTACCTACGGTTCAAAATTAGGAACTTTAACTACGCCAACGAGAACCGGATATAAATTTAAAGGATGGTACACTTCCTCAAGCGGCGGGACGCAGATTTCAAGTAATACGGTTATTTACGGGAATGTAACATACTATGCACAGTGGACAGCTAAAACAGCCCCGAAGATTTCTTACGCGGCACATGTTCAAAATATCGGCTGGCAGAGTTTTGTATTGGCAAACGATGGTAAAATCGCAGGTACCAGCGGAAGATCACTTCGTGTGGAAGCATTTATCTTCCGATTATATAAGGGTGATTATGAAGGCGGAATCAGTTATCAAATGCACGTACAAAATATTGGTTGGCAATCCGCTAAAGGAGCGGCCGTAGTAGCGTCTGACAAACTAACGGCTGCCATTAACTCAAAAGATCAAATAGGCGGGACGACAGGAAGGTCGCTTCGTTGTGAAGCTATTAAATTGAGCCTTACCGGTGCTATGGCAAGTGAGTTTGATATTTATTACAGAGTACACGTCCAGAACAAAGGCTGGTCATCATGGGCAAAGAACGGCGCTGCGGCAGGCTCGGAAGGACTCTCTCTTAGGATGGAAGCAATCGAAGTAAGACTCTATCGCAAAGGTGATAAGAGCGCTCCTGCGACCAAAACTGCACTTTGGAAGAAATAAAAACTTCATAATCTTTAATTTCGCTTTAATTGACTTTCAAAGCGGCTCCTCCCTTACACTTCGGTAAACGGGCAAGGAGCCGTTTATTATATATGGGAGAGTTGGAGGGTGTCGGGGGGTGTCCCCTGACTCACAATAAGAAAGGAGAAACATATGCGAAATAACAAAAAACTTGCCGTCGGAATTTCAGCGGTACTTGCGTTTGTTTTAATTGTGTCTGCGACCTATGCGTGGTTCACCGCCAATGACAGTGTAAGAAACCGTCTGGAAAGTACCCTGATTACTGATGGCTCCACACGAATCGTCGAAGTTTTTACGCCGCCTTCGGATTGGAAGCCGGGTCAGGAGGTTACAAAGGAGGTCAGTGTCGCAAATGACGGCTCGGGGCCGATACTGGTTAGGGCTTCGTTTGAGGAAATCATGAGGCAGCTAAAACTTCCCGTAAAGGATTTCACCGCAGCAGCGAGCGGCTCGCAGGTTCCGCAGCTCTTTAATGCGGCCGCATATCTGTCCTGGGCTGATTTGGCAGGTCTTACGCCTGTCGGACTTCCTTCTGATGTTAAGGTGAAGATGAAGAAGGTAACTGACGCACAGGGACGTGATACTTATTCATTCGTGCCGCTTTGCGAAATCAAAACCGGCACCTATACAGGAAAATACCAGAGAATCACAGCTGACTTTAAAATCGACGGAACTAATCTCAATGTAAGCAATGTAAAATATTGGGCATATGAAGGCTTCGTCGATTCTGAAAGTGCGTGGGCGGATTTTGCCAACCCGACAACGGGTGCGGCCCCCACACCCCGTCAGCCGGCGGAAATCGATCATCCTGCCACTGATGCAGGCAAAAAAATTACTTTTGTTTACGCAGATAAAACAAATATCATTGCCGCAGCACCTGTAGCCGGAAAATGGTGGTACAACAAAACCGACGGATTCTTTTATTACATCGGAAAGCTTGATTCAGGCACAATGAGCCCCGAGCTGTTAAGCAAACTTAAACTCGCGCAGGATGCGGGAGAGGCCTATTCCGGAATGAGCTTTGATTTGATAGTAAATTTAGAGGCAATCCAGAACACCGAAGCCGCCATTACCGATGCTTCGGGATGGAATCTTGCGGGGAATACAACACTTATTAACGCACTTAAACCGTTCTTACAATAATCAAAACTGATTGTCACTCATTTTTTTGGGGCAGCTGCGGGAAAGGAAGGGGTATATGAAAGTAAAAATAATGAAAGCAATATTGGCCGCGTTTCTGATCCCGCTGCTGTTTATGGCAAGCATAGGTTCGGGGAAACTATCGGCATTTGCGATAGGGTATGGTTCGTATAAAACAGCGAGGGTTTTGCCAAATGGTGCCATAGATATCGGCAGCAGGGACAATCCTGTGCCCGTAAATATAGGGGATGTAATTGAATATAATATTAATCTGACGGTTCCGTCTGCGGCAGTGGGGAAATATGATTTGCTTTTTGTATTGGACTGGTCTTCTTCAATGAAGTCACCATATGTCTCAGGTCCGGTACCCGCGCTGAACCTCGCAAAGGAAAGCATATTTGAGTTGTGTCGCAGGACATTTGACTCATATCCGGATAGCAGGATAGCGGTTATGGGGCTTAATTGTAAGGTAAATAACACCAATGATCCGAAATATTTAGTAAAGCAATACAACACGGATTTTGTCGATTCGAGCGGATATGAAACCGTGATTAAAAAGGCATTTTCGACAGGACCTCTCTATTCCGAAGATGACAATTCGCAGTTTTTGGCCGCCGCAATTGACAAAATGAAGTCTCGTTTCGATAAGAGCCGCACGCCGGTAATAATAGTGATTTCGGATTTTATGATGGATCAGGATCCGAAAGGTACGTTTTATACTCCTGTACCGAATTATTGGTCTACATGTATGAAGCAAAGAGCCAACGAATATTACAACGCTTTTGCGAATGGCTATTTATTGATGGTCAGGGTGCATCATAAGAGCAATCATAAATACTGTACCCCCGATTTTGATAGATATATGCTGGATTATGTTATACAGGGGAGGAAAAACTCACATTTTATTAAATTTGATTCCAGTCAGAGCGATAACGACCGCACTGAGCTATTGTGGAAAACTCTGGACGATGCGATGCCGTCGGTTTATGCGATTACACAGGATAATCTGGCGCCGGGACTGGAATTTATTGATTCGGAGCCCTTAGCGAGTCAGGTATATAAAAATGGAGACGTTACGACTTTAATTTGGACAATATCTCATATTACAGTTTCTCAATACAACATAAAAATTCGAGCGCAAGTTAAGGAAAACGGGATTTTCGAGAATTATGCCACGACTTTTTTCAATAAAGACAATGCGCCATACAAAACGAATTCCACCTGGCATATGGCTTCGGGCGGGGTTAAAAAGCTGCACCTGAGACAGGAAATACTGGAAAGGGGAAGGAGCAGTGTGGAGTTGCCTAATTCTGCATATTTATTACTAAAGAATTATAATACTTTCTATCCTGTAACGGCTGTTTCGGGGGCGCGGGGTGCATTTATGACACCATTCACTGAGTATAATATTACGATTTCGCCATCGGATTATACACTTTATATTGAACAATTGCTGCCGCAATATTATGAGAACGCGGGATATTGCGTTACGCAAAGAGGGACAGACCACGACCCGGCGGCGAGGCAAACAGGTACTCCTGCACTTAATTATTCTGTTGTTTCGGAATATTGGGTGACTTTATACCTAAGACCGGTCGCCGGGGGTCCGAAAGAATACGAATGGAATAATGAGAGGAATTATTTTGGAAAAATCTATAACTCCTCCCATGCTTTACATACATCTACCCATTCCTTATAACCACTGTATTTTTTTAATTCGTCCAGAGTGAGTTTAATCATACTGTTTGAGTCGCCTGCCGCAGGATAAACAATCTCAAAGCGTCGTAATGATTCGTCTAAGTATACCTCCACGCCGTCTTTGATACCGAATGGGCAAACCCCGCCTATAGCGTGTCCGATATACTCGATTACCTCGACCGGTTTAAGCATGGTTGCCTTTGTGTGAAAGCGTGCTTTGAATTTGGCATTGTCGACTTTAGCGTCGCCTGCCGCTACAATGAGTATGGGCGTTCCTTCAACCATGAATGTAAGGCTTTTAGCGATTTGTTTCGCCTCGCAGCCAACAGCTAAAGCTGCGGTCTCCACGGTGGCGCAGGTCTCGGAAAGTGTCTGAACTCTGTCTTCAATACCATAGTTACTGAAATACTTTTTTACATTTTCAACTGACATTAAACCAATATCCTTTTCTTTATTAATTCTAAATCAGGTCCCGTGTACGCGGAACCTGATTATAGTTTGTAAATGTTTTTATCTGATTACGCAGTCTGAGTATTATTCTTCTACTATGTCGGCTGTCGGTGCGTTTTTAGCTACGCTCGCCGCACCTTTTTTCGCGCTGTCTTTAGCCTTATAACCTTCCGAAGAAAGGATGATTTCGCCGTTCGTCGCTTTTAAGCGAAAACGATATCCGCCGCCCTTGTCCTGATAGATTTCGTACTTCGGATTCTTCTTGCTTTCCCCTATGGTCGTATCCTCTACATCAGCGCCTGCGTTTTTCTTAACACTTTCGACTCCCTTTAGGGCCGCTGCTTTTGAGGAATAAACCTCACTCGTGCCTATTACCTCACCATTTGATGCCAATAAATTAAAAACTGCGCCGCCGTTCTTTGCGCCCTTGACTATAAATTTTCCCATTTCCGTGCTCCTTTCAGATGAAAGATAAAATAAATGCCCATGCTCCCCATTCCGCAATTATTGAAATAATTATGATTGCCGACTGAGTCTTTAGATGATACATAATCATGGTAGCAATCAAGCGAAATATTGTCAAGGAAGAGTTGACAAAAACATGAAATCCTGTTACGATAGCCTATATTATTATTTCAATTTTAAAGGACATAACTGAAGGTTTTAATGTAAAAGCATTGCGGCGCGTACCCTGATTACCAGACTCTCATCAAAGCCCGGCACATATCAGGAGCGCGCTTTATTTTTCAATTAAAGGGAATAGCCCTTTAACGAATAAAATCCTAATGGAAAAGGAGAGTGACAGTTATGGATCTAAACACAGTAATCATTATCGTAATGGCAATCTATCTAGTTTTCATGGTTATTCTGGGGTTCTTTTTTAAGAGCAAGGTCAAGACATTCGATGACTTTATCCTCGGCGGAAAAAGTATGCCGTGGTTTGTTATCACAATGACCATGCTCGCGACGCTCGCTAATGCGCAGCAAACGCTCGGTATCGCAGGGAATACGTATCTTTTCGGATTCTCGGTGATGATTTGGTTTTTCCTTTTTGTCAATATTTTTATTTATCCTATTATTAAACGCCTCGGGACGAGATATCGTGTTTTGAATTTCTCTACCATAGTTGATTTAGGAGAGGAACGCTTTAAAGGAAGCGGACGTATGACTATTCTTCTCAGTGTTTATCAGGTGGCTTGGGCAGTATTTTCCACCGGCATCTGCCTCTTTGGAGGGGCGTTATTGATTGAGACTTTCTTTGGTCTTTCAATGTGGATTTCCCTTATCATTGTGACCATTATCACGGTTGCCTATTGTATAATGGGAGGTCTTAATGCAGTTGTTTTCACAGATCTGATTCAGTGGATAATTATCGTCGTCGGCACTGCAATCATGATTCCGTTTATGTTTGTAAAATACGGTTCATTTTCTACTTTCTTCGAAAAAATTCTCGGACCGACGGGATTTACACCTGTTGCCAATACCGCGCTTTGGCCCGGCTTTGCGGATTTGTTTACCGTTCCGCTTCCTATGATAGCACTCTTTGCAATGGGTATTGCAGGATCTCTGTGGATTCCGATTGATCTTGGATTCGTACAGAGAATGCTGGCTGCAAAAGACACGAAAAATGGTCGCAAAGCGGCATTTATGTTCCTTTTGGTCGTGACGATTTGGGCGACTCTTATGGTAGGTTTGGGACTGTATGCGAGAGAGATGTTCCCGGATATTACTAATACCGATACTGCGATCATCCTGATTGCAAAGGCTTCTTTACCATCTTTAGGGGTTGCGCTCTTTGTGACCGCGATAGCGGCGGCGGTCATGAGTACGGTTTCTACTTATTTGAACGCAGGTGCGGCTATTATCGCGAAAAACGTTTACAAGCGTTTCTTCAAAAAAGATGCGTCCGACCGGGAATTAATAAAAGTTTGCCGTATTTCCATTATTTTCATAGCGCTCGCTGCTTTGGCATTTGCGCCTTTCGTGCGAAACGGAGGTGTGTTTGCGACATCGGTCACGATTCAGATGGTTATTTGCGCTTCACTTACCCCGATGATTCTCCTTGCGACATTCTGGAAGAGGATGACAGAAAAGGCCGCATTCTGGGGGAGCCTCGTTAGCGGTATATGTATGCTTGCTATAGTGTTTAAGGCGGGCGGCGGTTCTGCCGTGTTTACAGGTGCCGGCATCGGTCCCGTACCTGCCATCTTTATAGGTCTCGCAGTATCAATAGCTATTTATCTCATTGGGAGCTTTATTACCCCATTTGACCGTTCTAAAATCGGAGATAAATTCCTTGATTATTTTGATGGGAAAGTCGAACTGGAGCGCACGAAGAATGGCGATTTAATTGTTATTGGCGTCGCCGCCATAATAATAGGAGCGTTTTCAATCTTTAAGATGAATGCCGTAGACAAAACGACATTCCCGCCCATTTCCGGTATCGGCGGGTACTTAACAGACGGATACTTCCTTTTGGCGGCACTCGCTATGGTCGTAATATGCGGCTATGTCCTGGTAAAAGCAATCGGCTGGGTAAAGAGCATGAAAGAAGAAGCGGATAAAGCTAAAGAAGAAGAGTCAGGAAAGGTCGAAGAGGCAGCTTCTGAATAATATTTAAGTAATAATAAAGATTCATTTAAAGGAGGGCATAAAGCCCTCCTTTTAGCATAAAAAACTAATAAAAGATATTTATGGCTTTATCGCGCTTAGAAGCTCTGATATCATCGGTGCGGCGTCGGCTTTAGCTTCGGCGGCGGTTTTGCCTTCGTGCTTAGTAAATATTGCGACAGCATAATTATAATCAGTTGTCTCAAATATGACAAAGATATTATATGCGCCGCCGATTCCCTGCCCGCGATTGGCATAATACGTCACACCGGTTGGCGCGCTGATCCCCTCATCGGAAAGATTTACCTGCATTTTTTTATAACCGCCGTTTTCATACATCATTTTTAGGACTTTTACGGCATCCGAAGGGCTCGTGTAGTTTTCCTTTCCGGCATTGCTCGCCTTCGTGTCGCCGAATTTACGTCCGTAGGTAGTATGTGAAAGTCCCAAGTCGTCTAAAGCAGAGTTCACCTTACTTAATCCGCCGAATTTTTCGATTAGTTTATTGGCAGAATCATTGTCCTGCTTAGACATCATGGTATTTGCAAGAGTTGAGTCCAGATCTTTAGCCAAAAGATAGATAGGAGCGTAAAAACCTGAGGCAACGAATTTTTCGCTCGAACTTCCGACCTTAAATTCTTTTCCGGTATCTAAATCAATTATCGCGACACTTACATTATTTGTAGTCGAATAAGCCGTGATAATTGCCTCTAAATACTCTTTGTCGACGCTAAATTCCTCTATCTGCTCTTCGACAATTGAAGCGGCAGTCTTCGGGTCGGAAGAATCAGAAGAATCGGAAGAATCAACAGCAAAATCTTCAGTGATTGAACCTGAATCAATATTATCCGCATTTTCAGTAGAGTCATAAATACTCGGAGTCGTCGTGTCATCAGTTTTTGAGTTCTTTTTATTAACGAGCAAAATTCCTATAACCAGACCGATGATAACAAAAAGAAGGAAAACCGCGACGGCGATTAGTAGTGTCGGACTTTTTTTGCTGTCAGGAGGATTATTATATTGTGCGAAGCCTTGCGGATTATAAACCGGCATTACGGGAGGAGTGACTGGCGCACTTGAAACCTGCAAGACCGAGGTAGAGGCAGGTTCCCCGGTCGCAGCGGACTCTCCGGCCGCAACAGATACTACGGGCGCAATCGGCGCCTCACCGGTACTCTTCCCGCAGAAAACACAAAATTTATCGCCATCGTCGATTTGCTTGCCGCAATGTATACAGTACATAAAAAGCCCCCCTGCATGATAAACTCAAGTTATTAATAGTATTTTACCCGCAGGGAGGATAATAATCAATATAGAATTGCACTTAAAAACGTGTAAATAGACCCTTGAAAACCTCTCGTGCTAAAGGGCGCGAGACAGGTTGGCAAAACATGGATTATGAACGAATTCGCAAGGCAGTATTACTCGGATTCAGTTTATATTAGTTTCGACAAAGACGCTGGGGCAGTCAGCATATTTAACGATACGAAAGACCCGAAGTCGATTTTGGAAAGAATAAGCCTAATCAGGGGAAGATTATATCGCTGCTTTTCATGATTTGATCTAATCTAAGAGCTCAAATTTCGCTTCCGTAACCGGTCGCAATTCTATATACCCGCGCCAGCCTTCGGGGTTTAACTGCATTCGCGGTGCATCTTTGGGAGCCCATTCATATCCGTAAACTTTTGGATTGAAGATGTCGATTTTCTCCATACATCCGAGCACAGCCGTTTCGAAGTCCTCATCATTATACGGTTCGCCCTGAAATATCATCAGTTTACAAGGCTTAAGGTCAATGAGGTCAAAGCCGGAGGGGATTTCCCCCGAATAATCCGCCGGCAATTCTACGCCGTGTGCATAAATTCCTGTTCCCCCAGGGCGCATATTCTCCGGCAGCCAAAGTCCGACAGGTTCATAGAGTGCCTCTTTGATTTCCGTTAAGGCATCCCAAACGGTAGAGTTGTTTTGTGCTCCGCAGCCGACCTCCGCGACATATGAAAAGTAGTCATCGGCAGCCTTGCTTAGTTTTAGTAATAATTTTCTCGCCGGTCTCTCGACGATTTGGGTAAAAATAGCGATTGTGTTCATGTTCTGATCCTCCGATTCTGTTATTTGGGAGTTAAGAGTCCGGTTAACCAAGGAAGCGCATTTCGGAAACCCTGTCGCCGAATACTTCTTTGGGGATACCCCGAAACAGTTCGTGAATGCTCGGGTAAATCCCTCGTGGCTGTCAAAAGCAAAGTCAAGAGCAACATCCAAGACTTTCTTTTTCTCTCGGCGAAGAGTGTGCGCAGAAGCAATCAGACGCTGCCTTCGGATGTATTCAAACGGAGACAGATTCGTTTCTTTTTTAAAAATCCTTGCCGCGTGATATTGCGAATAGCCCGCCGCGTTTGCGATATCCCGAGCTGTTATGGGCACCTGCAGATGCCCTGCAATATACTGCTTCATGCGATTAACTGCTTCTACGTTTTGATTCACCGTTTTCTCACCTCCTGCGAATAAAATAACAATAATCGGAGGGAATTTCTTGACCTTGCGTGCTGCAAATCGCCTTTAGCTAAGCGGTTTCGTTTTCATCAATTCTGCCTTGCTTCTTTCAGAGTAAAACAACGGGATAAGACCATTCATATGAGTGACGCCGTTTTTAGTGATTATGCATCTGTCGCTTTCGAGTTTCAACAATCCCCAATCGTCGGCATACTTTAGCACATCATAAAATCGCTTTACAAAGTCAATTTTAAACCTTTCGTAAAACTCGCGGTAATTTATATAACCAAAATAGAACATCACCGACACCGCTTTAGCTATTGATTCTTCAAGCGGCAGGTCGTAGATGTCCTGTATCGGAAAATAGCCTTCGTCAATATCGGACATATATTTGACAATGCTCTTGTTTGCCGCGCCGGTATTGTATGCCAAGTAATCATGACCGAACGACTGCGCGCCTGCGCCAAGCCCGATATATGGGGTCGCGTTTATTACGCGGCGTGTAAGATAACTGCTTGTTCCCTCGTCGTAAGGAATACGACTGAATGTGTTTTTTCCGTAATTTGCGATGTATCCGTTTTGTTCAAGTATTTCAAACGCGAGTCGATATTGCTTATTTAGTTTCGCTTTTGATACATAGGAGGCATCGGAAGAGATTTTTGTAAGCTTGTAGCGCATTTCGTACAAAGTGATATATTCGGGCTCTAAGGAAATGGCATAATTAACGGTATTTACAAAATCGTCATAATCCTGATCTTTAAAGCCATACATCAGATCAATGTTCAATAATGTGAACCCCGCTCGCCTTATGTTGTCAACCGCTTCGCGGTAAATGGCAATACCGCCTTCGCGCTGCATATTCTCTAATAACTTAGCGTTCACCGTTTGCACACCCATTGAAATTCGCGGTATGCCTAATTCTCTGATAATCTTTAGTTTGTCGAACTGACGGACAGCGTTAATAGGTGTGGTTTCTATGGATTTTGTAAAGAAATTTGACAGATCGAATTGCTCATTGACTGCCGTCATTAACGCTTCAAGCTGCGGTATTTCCAATTCAGTCGGAGTGCCGCCGCCGATATCAAAGCCGACAATTTTAGGCTTATTAGCCGAATTCCTGCCAACTAACTCGCCGTACATTTTAATTTCAGTAAGCAAATGGTCAACATACGCCTGTTTCAGCTCGACTTCATCGCCTGATACAACGACATATTCGCAAAATTTACACCGCGACTTGCAGAAAGGCACATGTACATAAAGACTTAACTGAGTGCATTTCTCAAAATCAGCTTCCAAAAATCCCCTGTATTTTTCCCGATCCGTTATTTTGTATTGCATTAATGATACGGGAGTAAGCGGATACGCTGTATTGGTGATGTGAAACAACTCCATACCTTTATCAAATAAATCATTCAAATCATATTGAGTTTCCATTATTTAGCCCTCCGTAATTGTAAACCGGGATTGAACGGGTGAGATAAGGCTTTGTCTTAATTAGAGCACTTCCTCGATATCCACCTCGTCTTTAATCACTCGCATATACAACTTATGAATTGTAACAAACTTCTCGGCATCGGTTAGCTTCTGCGAAGTCTTATAATTGTTAAGTTGCGCCAGAGCTTCCTGCCTCTTTTGCGTGCGCACTGCCTCTGAATCCTTCGCTTTACTGATATATTTGATTTCAATTACATAGTAATGACTAAACGTATAAAGCGGCGTTGGCAAAATCGCTAAGTCTATCCTGCCTTTTTCGACATCTATTTCCGTTTCTAAATGGATGTTTTGATACAGTCTCAGATAGGCGATGATAAAGTTCTTGATGCCTTGTTCATTCATTTTACTGAAATCAAAGTCATCAAGCAGGGAAAGATTCTTGTGTAGAAAACATATAAACGGCTGTGTATCGCCTTTTCTGACAAGACTCGTAACCGCGCCGTGCAGGTCGTCGATCGTGGGCAATAGCAATCTGTTCAAATACCCGAGATATAGTTCGGAATACAGCATTTCTATCGTTCTGTTCGGAACGCCCAGCACAGGTCGCCCGGCATCTATATTTTTTACAGTCAGAAAACCGAGATAGTACAGCATCGTAACCAAGTCGGTCTTATTTTCCATAAATTCCTCAGGCTTGAATTTCAGCAGGATTTGTAATGCCAAATCCTCCTTTTGCTGAATCGTTTCAAGGATTTTTAATTTCGTTTCGTGATCGCCTAACAGATCAATCAATCGCCTCACCGTTCCCGGATCGGACTGGACTCGCGAGTCAACAAGCTCAGGTGGGGGAACTTCATTTCCGATGAGAAATGCGAGGTAATAGAAAACGAGCGTTGAATTGTATATTCTGCCGATGTTTGCGTTTATGGTATTGAAAATGTATCCGTTATAGTATTCGCGAAGCACATTCTTGTGAGAAATATTAATCCCATAATAGTCGAGTATACTGTCTACCTCGGATTCTGTGAAACCGATCATATTATTCAGCCTCGGATCAAGCGAACGATTGATCACATAATTGAATCCGCTCGCAAGGGCATCAAGTGTAATCGGAGTTACACCCGTGATATATACGCGCTCAATTAAGTTGCCTGAAAACTCCTTAAAGACCTCATAGAATGAACGCACGAAGCCGGACTTGCTTGTTATATCCTTGAAATAGTTAAAATCTGAGCCAAGTACGGCGTTGGCAAAATTGTCATATTCGTCGATAAGAAGATAGATTTTCGTGTCACAGATATCCCTGTAGTTTATCAGGAAATTTCGGGTAAGTATATTTAATGGCGCAGTCTTGTCAATCTCAATTTCTATTTTGTTTCTGCGCGCAAAACTCTCTAAATTGATAATAACAGTCTCTTTAAACTGCGGCTTAACTTTTCCACTCTCCGATTCAATCCCGCTGAAGTCAAACTTAAGCACGTTATATGTGTTTGCAAGATGCGTTTTGTGCTCATGGATATACAGTCCGCCAAAGAGTGTATCGAATTCATCAGCATATCTGACGTCGTAGTAATACATGAGCATACTGGTAAAGAGCGACTTTCCGAAACGTTTCGGTCGCAGCATCAGATTGAAATCTCCAATATTCTCAAGCTCTTCTATAAACCGGGTTTTATCAATATATAGCCCGTTTGTCGTAATGAGCGATCTGAAATCGGGGTTTCCATCTTTTATCTGCTTTTTGGTCTTATCATATGCCATGGAACTCCCTCCAATTATAGTGCCTACGACGCAATTATTATATAATAACATTCAAATAAGCGCAAGGGAGCGGGCTATTTGGCGACGATGCAGATTCCTTATATAAAAAATTACAATTGCGCATAAATAATGGCCGTAAAAGTGCAAAGGATTAGTCAATGGTTGATTGTCGGAACAAAAAGTTGAAATCATGCCGAATGAAATTTGAAAATTGTGCCGAATGGAATTGAGAAATTGTACCGGATGTATTATGCTGACATCATTAAAGAAAAGAGGTGACTTTAAAGCACTAAAGAATTAGTGCTGCTCGGGCAAGGCGTGATAAGATTATATGGAAATTATGAGTTACACAATCTGAGCATTCAACATTGCAGACACAAAGCTAAATGAGAATGTGCGTAAGAAGTTGGAGGGGTTAAAAAATGGCGGCGATTAACGTATCGGGCTTACGCAAATCTTTCAAGGGCGCAAAAGGCAGCGTAAATGAAGTCCTCAAAGGCGTGGACTTTACGGTCGAGAAAGGGGAGATTTTTGCCCTGCTCGGTTCAAATGGAGCCGGAAAAACAACAATAGTCAATATTCTCTCCACGCTATTGAAACCAGACGCCGGAACGGCGTGCGTTTGCGGATTTGATGTGTCCAAACAAGCAAACAAGGTCCGAGAGAGTATTAGTCTTACGGGGCAGTTCGCCGCAGTGGACGAGATTCTCACCGGGCGAGAAAATATAATATTAATTGCAAAACTTCGCGGTGTACATGAACCCGCAAAGGTAGCTGATGATCTACTGGAGAGATTCGGGCTTTTAGAAGCCGCCGACCGCCGAGTATATACATACAGCGGAGGTATGACCAGAAGGCTTGATATTGCCATGAGCCTTGTAGGAACTCCTGCGGTAATTTTCCTCGATGAGCCTACAACCGGACTTGATCCGGAAGCGAGATTAGAAGTCTGGAAAACAATAAAAGAACTCAGCAACAGCGGCGTTACGGTAATGTTGACAACGCAATATTTGGAAGAAGCGGAGCAGCTTTCCGACCGGATCGCCATTTTACACGGAGGTAAAATTATAGCGAACGGACCGCTTCAAGAATTAAAACAGTTATTCCCGCCCACAAAGGTGGAGTATGTCGAGAAACAGCCATCACTTGAAGAGATCTTTCTTTCAATAACAGCTAAGGGGGGCGAGTAAATGAAACATACCTTTATTCTTTTCGGACGCAGTATAAAACACATATTACGAAGCCCCGACACCATTATTACTGTGCTGATAATGCCCGCTGTAATTATGCTTATGTTTGTATATGTATTAGGAGGCGCTGTAAAAAACAGCATTGGGGAAAATGTCAATTACGTTAATTATCAGTTGCCCGGAATCTTGCTCATGACTGTCGCATGCGGTATATCTTATTGCGCGGTACGCCTTTTCACAGATATTCAAAAAGGGATATTTTCGAGGTTTCACTCCATGCCGATATCGCGAGCTGCGGTTCTATGGTCAAATGTACTGTCATCAATAGTCTCAAATTTCATATCACTGGTGATTATCATTCTAATCGCGTTGTTAATGGGATTTCGCTCAAGTGCAAGCATCCTCGCGTGGCTCGGTGTCTTTGGGATTTTACTGCTATTTACGCTCGCCCTCACTTGGCTTGCGGTTATTTCGGGTTTATTGGCAAAGAGTGCTGAAGGCTCATATATATTCTCTTATCCGCTGATCTTTTTGCCTTTCTTCAGTTCGGCATTTGTGCCTACGGAAACAATGCCGCCGGCTCTCAGAGCCTTTGCAGAGAATCAGCCGGTAACGTCAATCGTAAACACACTTCGCTATTTATTAAACTCAGAACCTGTCGGAAAAGAAATATGGGCCGCCCTGGCATGGTGCTTTGGGATAGCCGTCGCGGGCTATGTGGTCGCTTTGTGGGCATATAAAGAAAAGCAACCTCTTTTCATTTGATGAAGTTATAAGAAATATGCGATTGAATCGCGCTTAGCACCAAAGAATATCCACTGGATATTCTTTAATAGTCTCTTCGCCGGTCACACGTGTTTGTAAAAGCGGCATACATTTAATCCTCCTCTATCCCTCCTCTTTGTATGACAATATTGTATTACAATTGAAAAATAAACGTAAGAGCTATTTGCGCCGGGTATACCTTGAAGCCGGGTGAATTTTGCGGTATAATTTTTTTAATAGAATTCCATTTAGTTTTGCGGGGTGAATCCGGGCATTTGAAGAAATTGTCAGAATATCGGTCAGGTTGTGCATATAGATAAGGGATACGAGATAAATGCAAAATCTTTTTGGGGGAAAAAGGACGCGGACGAAACGATCAGCCGCTCTTTGTCGGAGCATTTGGCGGATACAGTTGTCAGAGCGCAGTATCTTTGGGATTGCTGGCTGTGCTCGGCGCTCATCACGGCAAACCGGCAAGTTTGCACGAGGTGTCAGATCCCATATCCGTTATCCAGGCGAATCAAGAGCATCATTTTTTCAGAACTGAAGAAAAAGAAGACTATATAAAAGTCTGACGGGAGTTGCTGGATACCGCCCTTAAGTGTTCCCCGCACGTGCGGGGGTGATCCTACAACAAAGCGCAAGAGGAACTACGAAATGGCGTGTTCCCCGCACGTGCGGGGGTGATCCTTAAAATGGTCAGATAATGGATTTGTACCCGTAAACCCCGATAAACAGCAAGATGAACAAGCTTATTCGGGAATTAAACAAACCTTTGGAGAAACAGCTTATGAACTCGCAATAAAGCTTGAATTGCTCAATGAAAAAGGCAAACAAAAAGTTTTATCATATGTAAATGATGTTGTCGCAAATAAGGATAATTTAAAGTGAAGGAGGAAAATATGAATTGCCCGTACTGTCAAAAGAAGTTGAGAGAAAAGATTGTCGATAATAAGCTTTACGGCTATTGTGACGATTGCAAGAAGCGGTTTAAACTCAAGGAGGAAGTTAAACCCGCGAACTCGTGGGAAGATTACGAGAGTGACATAATTAATGACGTGCCGGAAATTAAACCACAAAGATTAGTACCAACAAGCACATTGCAATCATATGGATTTTACGATTCTGATGTCAACGAAAAAACTACTACCTCGCAAGTTATCCCCGGAAAATCTACAAATAAGAAAAATAAAACATCTCCCGTCTGGAAGATACTAACAATCATATTTGCGGTTTTATTCGTGGTCACTCTTATATTAGGCTCAAAAGCGGGATATGCCGTAGGATATGAAAAGGGGTATGACCAAGCCGCAAGCGAAACGCAATCCCAAAATTCCGACAGTAGCACAAACTCGAATTATGTCGAAAATACAACAAGCGCGAGTACAAACGAAAGCAATGTAGAATCGGAAGCAAGCGAACTCGATACAACATCTGGATATTTTGAGTTTACTGATTTCAATGTCCAGATAACGGACTTCTTTGTAGTCCCTGCGGGGGGTGTGGGTAACAACAAATATAATGAAGGTGATATTATCGTATTTAAGATTACAATAAATAACGTGTCCCGCGATAGTCTGTCACCAATGGTAGTATCGTGGTATTTCAAGTGCTTACAAGACAATGACCCCAATGAATATCATTATCTCGATTCCGCTACTTATGATGACGAAACCGAGGCTGATTGGACAGCGGAAATTAAGCCTGGCGGTTCTGTCAGTTACTCGATTTCCTTTGAACTGGAAGCAGATAGAACTACTCCATTATTCTTGTATGCGTCCAATGATGTATGGGATTATCTGTATGGTGCTTACTGGGTATACTGGGAACAATAAAGAAAGAAAAGAGAAATGAGGTTAGTGTTCCCCGCACGTGCGGGGGTGATCCCCCTTATATTAAATGCGATAGAAAATTTAACTATATATAAATATAGGCAATTTTTGCCCAAAACTGCCCATAGATATTTTTCAACAAAATTTTTCAAAATTATAGGTCTTGCCTTAAAATTCGTAAAATGCTATAATAATTTGATTAAAACGGATTCGGAGGTGAGCTATGGATATTTTGGAAGATGAGTATAAGGATGAAACTCCTGGCTATGACCCAGAGTGTTTTCCGGATTGTCCTAAATGTGGAACCGTTATGGGCTACAGTTCTGTACTCGATGAATTTAGATGTTCGAAGTGCGGAGAGAAGATGGATGGTTCAGAAGGGGAGTTTGTTTTGTATGCCGAAGACGGAATGCCATGGTGTTGCTCGATTTGCGACGGGCCTTGGCCAGATTGCGAAGATAGTTGTAGAGTTTTTGATGATTGATATTTTGGGGGATAGAAGATGGCTACGGTTAGTAATTTTAGTAATGTGATGAAAGTCGTTGAGAGGGGTGTTAAAGTTGGCGGAGCGGTTGTGGCCTTGGTTGGTCCAGCCATAGTTTATATTTCTGATAAGGCTAGAGACCATAGAGAGTATATCAGATCTTTACCAACAGTTCCAGATGTAACAGGAATTGATATTTTAAAAGCTGAGGAAATAGTTAAAAGTAATTCTCTAATTCCTGTCAGAGTACTGGCAAATCCGACAAAAGAGTATGTTCATAAACCAATCGGGCAAGTAATTAAAACTAGACCAAGAGCTAAATCTAAAGCAGAAGAAAAGTCGGTTGTTAAAATTTACTACATCGACGAGTCGATAATGGCTAGATGTATAGAACTAAAAGATTTATATTTGAAAAAGAAAGAAGAAGCGCGTTTGGCATACGAGCAGAAGAAAAGGGAGTTGGTAGGGAAGATTCCAAAGAAGAAGCAGGAATATTTAGAGGTTTTTGACTAAAATTTTAATTCGCGTAAAAAACATGTCCTTTTATGAGGAGAAGAGCATAAACAGCTCTTCTTTTTGTTTTTCTAAGGGGTTATAGAAATGTCCAAAACAAAGTTAAAAAGAGATTTTCAGAAAAGTTTAATAAAGGAGTTAAAAGCACGTTTTAAAGACGAATGCATAATATTAAAATCCGATCCGAATTATATTCAGGGAATACCGGACCTTTTAGTTTTATATAAAAACAAATGGGCCTCTTTAGAGTGTAAGAGTGTTCCCCGCACGTGCGGGGGTGATCCCAATGCGGACTTGGAGAGGTGCAAGGGTTATGCGGCGCGAATTGCAGACACAACTATATGCCATTTATCCCGGGAGTATCGACAAGGACATACACTCCGGAACAGCTTGAGAAATTGCGAGCCGAAGAAAAAGAAACGAAGATATTCGGCACAAAGGAATATACTACATACGAAGCTACGCAACAGCAACGAGCGCTTGAAAGACAGATG
>JAISSU010000004.1 GCA_031272985.1 Lachnospiraceae bacterium
CTAACAGTTGATGATTTGATGGGATTCACCAGTGATGATGCCTTTTATACTTTATTGGTCCAGACCGGGTACATGACATTATCATCGCCATCAGAGTATTTTACTATGGAGAATGTGAGTCTTCCGAACCACGAATTAGAATTAGTATGGCGGGAATTTCTGATCGGAACTGTTTACCAAAATAAAGCGGCACAATTTGAGAAAACTTTAATGACCGCAAATTCACCTGAAGCCTTACAATTACTTTTCCAAACAGCTATAAACGGCAGGCTTTCTTACTATGATTTTGATTCTGAGCAACCCGAAAAGACCTACCATGTCTACGTCGCGGGTATGTTTGCGATGCTCGGGTATAAATTTATCTCAAACGCCGAAAGCGGGCTGGGTAGATATGATCTGGCAGTGGAATTGCCGAGATTTAATCTCATTTTTGAATTCAAGCCGGCAAAAACCGAAGAAGAGCTGGAAAAAGCACCTGTAGAGGCCATAGATCAGATTCATAAAAAGCATTATGATTATGGGCTACCTAAGGATAAGGAGACCTATAATATCGGAATAGGATTCTATAAGAAGATATGCAGAGTGATGGCGGAAAAGGCAGAGGGCGCATAACTCGCTGAAATTGATATAATTTTCTCGATTCCAGCGAGTTATCCTGCTAGAGTGTGTGTTTGTATGAATTGAGGTCAATATGGAGATTATCGGTAGAAACAAAGAACGGTCTATTCTAAAGCACTGCGAAGAATCGGGTAAGCCTGAATTTGTTGCGGTTTATGGACGACGCAGAGTTGGAAAGACTTACTTGATTGTTGAGCATTTCGGAAATCGCTTTTCTTTTTCGGTTACGGGGGTGGCGGATGGCAATAAAAAAGATCAATTGCGTGAATTTCATACGGCATTGACGAGATATTACCAAGGTGATTTTAAGGAACTTTGCGAGTGGCATGAGGCATTTTATTCGAGTAGAAATATTGTTTTTAGCAGGCGGCAGATTGCCGAGGCGTATATGATTTTCGGCGGCATTCCCTTTATCCACCTTTTGCGTATATTTTTGGATTAGTGCTTACTTAAAAATTTATTAAATTTTATTTTCGCTATTGAATTATTAATTTATATACAATATAATCGTTTGTGCCGGGATGTTGCGACCCCTATGGGCTTTCCGGTGAAGGGGATATATCAGAGGGAAGAAAATGACAGCGCTCTGACCGTTTGAAGCGGTGCGTGAGATGTCGACTCGTGTTTTGAAATAAACACGGGATCCCGCGGCGGAGGGGACTCCGCCGTTTTTTATACAAATTATCGTCTAAAGAACAGTCTTGATTTTTTCTTCTCAATGCTCCAAAATACAAATGACCGCAAAAAAGGGATTTCATTACGAATTGACGGAGGTATTACTAAATGTATGATATTGCGGCTTTTGTACGCGCACGGATTATAAATAAGTCAAATGTGGTACTTTGTGTATGACAGCTATCATCCTCGCGGGCGGTATGGGGACCCGTCTTAAATCTGTTATTAATGATATTCCTAAGCCTATGGCACCTATTGCCGGTAGGCCTTTTTTGCAATACCTGCTGAGATGGCTCACCAATAACGGTGTTGAGAGGATTATTTTATCCATCGGTTATATGGGAGAATCTATCCAAAGCCATTTCGGAAGCCGTTTTGAAAAAGCCGATATTTTATACAGTCTTGAGGAGAGCCCGCTCGGCACCGGGGGTGCGATCAAGAAAGCACTGGAATTTTGTGAGTCGAATAGGGTTCTTGTGCTAAATGGCGATACTTTTTTTGATATTGACATACGTAGCTTACATAATGCCTATGCGGATGCCGATTTAACTATTGCCCTTAAAGAAATGCGAAACTTTGATCGTTACGGCACCGTGTCGGTTACGGATGAAGGAAGGGTCAGCGCTTTTATTGAAAAGCGCCACACGGAATGTGGTTTTATTAACGGGGGAATATATTTGATTAAGCGGACGCTCTTTGAGGGCTTTGATTTACCCGAGAAGTTTTCATTCGAACGTTTTATGGAGGATAATGCAGATAAGCTCGCGATTTCAGGACTGCCTTTTGAGGGCAATTTTATTGATATCGGAATCCCCGAGGATTACGCAATGGCACAAACCTTGATGCATAAGTGGGTGAGCCTATGAGTGAGAAATATTCAATTGATGAAGGAAGCTCAATGAATAAGGCATTATTTCTGGATCGCGACGGCGTTATTAATATAGACTATGGGCATGTCTATAAGCCGCAGGATTTTCATTTTACAGAGGGCGTATTTGACTATTGCAAGAGTGCGTTAGAAAAGGGTTATATTATTATAGTAATAACTAATCAGGCGGGCATCGCTAAAGGTCATTATACAGAGGAGGATTTTCAGAAGCTCACCGATTGGATGCTTAAAAGGTTTGAAGAAAAAGGCGTCCATATTACAAAGGTCTATTATTGTCCTTATCACACGCAAGCAATCATCCCCGAATATAAAAAGGACTCATTTGACCGTAAACCAAATCCCGGGATGATACTTAAAGCCCGTGATGAATATAATATTGATTTATCGGCTTCGATTCTCGTAGGCGATAAGGAAAGCGATATAGAGGCGGGGCGTGCGGCTGGTGTAAAGACTTTAGTGCAGTTTAAAGGCATATGGCATGAGCTATAGAGGCGAGTTTTGCACTCATTAAGCTTGACATTATGCCCACCTTGCTTTATTATTTCTGGTACTGAGGTAGAACAATGTCAAATAATTCAAAGAGTAATTGGACAAAACACCTTGATTTTTTTATCTCTGATCTTTTAGCGGTGGTTGCGTCTTTTTTTGTGGCAAATGCCTTAATGCATAATATTTGGGGAAGAGTAGGCAATAGTTATCAGGTACTGTTGGTTGTTTTAATTATTTTCGATCTATTAGTGGCTATTTTCGGAGCGAGCTATAGAAATATTCTCCGAAGGGACCGCTATCGCGAATTGATTTCAATGTTCATTCATGTTGCGACTGTCGCGGTATTGGTTATCATTGCATTATTTGGTCTGAAAATATCGGCCTCATATTCACGTTTGTTTATCGGTTATTTTTCCATATCGTTTTTTCTCGTAGGATATGCCTTCAGAATTATTCTTAAGCGTATCGTTCGTTTGCGTATTTTAAAATCCGGGAACCGCAGAATGTTGGTTATTGCTCCAAAGAAATATGTCGCACAGACTATTAAAGGCATCAGAAGTGATTATTACAGTGGAATCAGCCTTTCGGGAGTCATACTCTCTGACGAAGAGGAAAATTCGGGCGGCGAAGAAGAATGCATAGAAAATGTTCCCGTAATACCCATAAAAGAATTGGAAGAGTACATTAAAACCAATATAGTAGACGAAATTGTTATGAATGGTGCGGAGGGCAGCGCATATCTCTCAGAATTGATAGATGATTGTCTTAATTCCGGGGTCACTGTGCACAGCGTTAATCAGCGTTTCGC
>JAISSU010000022.1 GCA_031272985.1 Lachnospiraceae bacterium
GAACTTATGCGCCGTCCCCCTTGCTCCAAACAAGTTTTGCTACTACAAAATCAATGAAAATACGTTAACTGATACAAAAAAAAGGTTGACGTTTTCGTAGAATAAGTTATTCTACGAAATTGTTAACCACGGAAAACAAAAAAACGCACAAATGTAAACCTGTACATTTGTGCATCCTGCTATTAATTGTTAACCGTTATTCTGTTAATCTAAAAATCCGTTGAATAAAGTAAATCCTTAACTTTAATTGGTTCATTCGCAATAAACTAAGGTAAAACCTTTGAAAAAGAGTTCTTTGCCCTTGCACGACAGGTCAAGGCTTATATAAGAAGCATTTCCTTTGTAATCAAAGACTATGATAGCACTATCATTTTCAATTCTCGTAATCGAAAGTGGTATTGTTTTTCCTGTATGCTCATCTGTGATGATGACATCGGCATTTTCCAGATTAGTACCGTTCACTGTTAATTCATAAGTTCCGTTTATGACTTCAACATGGGATAAATTCGCAGTCGCACCTGCATACATAAATACCCCTGTCGAGCCATATATCAATTCTCCATCAAAAGAAAAAGCCGAAGAGGTCATAAATGCGCCGTAAGTCATATCCCTATAAGCCGCGGAGAAGTCATTTGCAGTATCTTTGCTACTTAGTGGTGTTGTCCTCTTTATGAGTATATAATCAATTATAGCTGGGGTAGTATCGGAATTCGCAGTTTCAAGCTTTATTTTAAAGTCGTTAATAAAAACTTTTGAATCAATATTAAGAGTTAAGCGATTATTGTAATTATTACCAATTTTACTAAATTCCAAAGACCTTTCGCTGTTATTATATGTAAGGAAGAACTCAATGTTATCCAAGTCTGACCCATAGATTTCTATACTATAGGAGCCGGGATAAAGGTATAATAAGGGGGTAGTTGCATTGCTTTCTTCGAAAAGATAAACGCGGGAGCTTTTAAGAACCGCATTTCCGAATAATGTCAAATCTGTGGAATCGACAATCTCATAGCCGGGAGTTTCATTTACTGTAAGACCGTTTTCACGGAAATTGTCCGCTAGAGCTTTACCATAAACCATTGCACAGTAATCGAAATCGGTTTCAATGGTATAAATATCGCCAAATGAGCCGATAAACTCACAATTACTTCCTATTATCAGGCTGTTTTTCGGCAAGTTTTTTATCTCATTATAATTCGTAAACGTATTCAGATATACAACTTCGGTGTTTGGGAATGCAAACTGTGCATCAAAAACATTTTCCCTTGCCGTACGGTCAACATAAATTTTCTCGATCTGTGAAGCGTCAATGTTGGCGGCCAAGTATTGCGTAAATTCTATCCAGTCACTATACCGTTTTCCTGCCGGATAAACGTAGTTTTTAAGGGTAAAGCCCTGCGAATAAAGTGAAATTACAATTATCACTATTGATGCAAGGACTAAATGATTCTTTCGTATCAGATTGTAAACCAAAGCTATAAAGAGGCTGCCAAACATGAGTATAAGTAAAAAGTCTCTGGTCTTTGGAGAGCCGGTGAAGCTCCTTGTAACAAATGGTAGCACTGCCGTAATCTGGTGGAACATAGAGTATGCAGTGTTTTTGATATGCTCAAAGCGGTGAAGAACAATAAACGCTCCGCCATATAAAAACAAAAAGCAACAGATGGGGAAGATCATCTTTTTGACCTTAACATTAGCCTGCTTCAATGAATACAGGAATACAAAAAAGACTGCCATAACTGCGAGTGATTCGACATAGCGCCCGTACATAAAGACATCATAACGCTTTGCGTCTCCGGTAATATAGTAATTTCTGAAACTGATTACAGACACAGCCAAAGCAAGAAGAACACAGGAAAATGTAAATAATCCGATAGTAAGTAATTCGCCTGAGACAGGATGATGTTTTCTCATTGTGTAGAGCATACCAATTAAGAGAATTATACCTAATACCAGCATTCCCCACGTGCTGAAAACGAGATAGAAGACCTGACCCCAAAAGCCCTTTATCAGTCCGACAATGTTTGGAAGATTAATGAAATCCAGTCCCAAATCGCCGAAATTGCTCTGTAGGGTATTTGTTATAGAATCTGCATCGGTCCGGTATAATGAGATATAGAGGTAGTTTTTAATTAAATTGTCTATAAAGTAAAAAAGAACTACTGAAGCGGCAAAAGGAATAAGAATGCCCAAAATTCTCCTTTTGATAATGCTAAATACCAATACTATCATACATAATACTATCAAAACTGATAGTAGTCTGTTGTGCGTTGCATAACCGAAAACGCCTAAGAAACCTAATAATATTGAGTATAAGATACGCTTGAGATTCTCTTTTGCGGTTATTATTTTTAATAGAACAAATAAGGCTACCCATGGAATGAAGGCACACATTGCCTCAGTAAATGTAAATTTAGATAATAATGTATAGGCCGGAGTAATTCCGACTACTAAGGAAGTAAGCACTGCCACAAGTCTGGTTCGAAAGTCGTCGTAGGAGCTTTTTAAAACGATGGCTGATATTTTGTGAGCAAAAACCGGAATTAAGGCAATAAAAACCGCGTTTATTGCTAAAGCAAATTTATAAAGCCTGTACATATCTGTGAATATATAAAAAAGTGGAACATAAAACAAAGCCAATCCATAGCCAAAATATATGGGAACAGATGAAGTTATGGCTGATGACCAATCGTATTTTCCGGATAAAAAAGCAGCGGTCGCAAAGACTCCATATTCGTCCGAATTATATACGTACTTCACCGGAATAATAAAAATAAGATTCAGAATGAAGACAATAATAAAAAGCCAAAGCTGTGTTTTGGCATTATTTGATAAAAGCCCTTGGAAGAACATTTTCAGCTTTTTCGGATAATTCATGTGTCTGCCTCTCCCCAAATCATTGCCAGTATACATAAAAAAGTGAAAGCTGTAAAGACAATGCAACTGATAAAATTTACAGAACTATAAAGAAATACTTTGAAAACCGCTTGTCTTAGTGTAAAATGATTTTTATACAATCAAGGCGGCTAAAAACCATTAAAATGTGCCGTTGATATGTATAAATAAAGAATATGTTATATTTTTGAGGAGGGAATACTATGTCCAAATACGATGGGACTAAGACCGAGAAAAACCTTTGGGAAGCCTTTGCGGGCGAGTCACAGGCGAGAAACAAGTACACCTATTATGCATCCGCCGCAAAAAAAGCGGGATTCGAGCAGATCGCCGCTATTTTCACGGAGACGGCTGATCAGGAGAAAGAGCACGCTAAACTGTGGTTTAAAGAGATTCACGGAATCGGAGAGACCGATGCTAATTTGGAGGACGCCGCGAGCGGAGAGAATTACGAATGGTCGGATATGTACAAAAGAATGGCTGCCGAGGCTAAAGAAGAGGGCTTTGAGCAACTCGCAAAGAAATTCGAGCACGTGGCGGAGGTAGAAGCACAGCACGAGAAACGTTATCTGAAGGTATTGGATCACTATAAAAACGGTGAGACCTTTAAGGGCGAGGCTCCATTGGGATGGAAATGCCGTAACTGCGGATACATTCACTACGGTGATGAGGCACCCGAGGTCTGCCCGACATGTGCACATCCGAAAGCCTATTTCGAGCGCAAGGCTGAGAATTATTAATTCGTTAATTAATAAGAACTTTAAAGAAGAAAAGCGAAAGGGACACGTTTGAGATCAACGTGTCCCTTAAAGCTCTGCGTCGAAAGGGGGACTAATTTGGGGGAATCCGACGCAATTTATTCGAATGAAGGAGATGGTAATTCCTGTAAACGGTAAAGTGCTATGCTGCCTGATTACAGCGGCTATTAATATATCAGGGGAATATTCCGCGTATTTTTTTAGCCTTTACTATTCTGTCAATCGCGACTATATAGGCACCCATCCTTAAAGTGGTTTTATTCTCATGCGCCTTATCCCAGACCTCATTAAATGAGCGAATCATGATTTTTTCGAGATTCATATTGACCTCTTCCTCATCCCACATCAGAGACTGGATATTCTGTACCCACTCGAAATATGAGACCACGACGCCTCCGGCATTCGCCAATATATCGGGGACAATGATTTTCCCGTTTTTCTCTAAAATCTTATCCGCAGCGAGATTAGTCGGACCATTCGCGCCCTCTACTATAACGGAAGCCTTAATCTTCGGGGCGAGGCTCTCTCCGATTTGATTTTCCATCGCTGCAGGGATTAAGACATCGACATCCGCGCAGAGAAGCTCCTCATTAGTGATATGTGTAACGCCTTCGCCCTCGTAGTCTTTTAAAAATTTCCCTGTATTTTCGGAAAGGAAATCGATAATATCATCTACATTCAAGCCCTTTTTATTATATACACCGCCCGATACATCGCTGACGGCGATTATTTTACAGCCCTCACGGGATAGTAATTTCGCAGCGACTCCGCCGACATTACCCATGCCCTGAACGGCGACCCGACAGCCTATCGCAGGTTTCCCCAGGCGGTGCAGTATCTCACGGGTCACGAGCATGACACCGCGACCTGTGGCCTCTTTACGCCCTAAGGAGCCGCCTACCTCTATAGGCTTTCCTGTGACTACGCCCGGCACGGTATAGCCCTTAAATACGCTGTATGTATCCATTATCCAGCCCATGATCTCGGCATTTGTGCCTACATCGGGGGCGGGTATATCCCTTTCAGGACCGATAATGGGAAGAATCATCGCTATATAACGTCTGGTAAGCCTTTTAAGCTCATTTTTAGTGAGCTTTGAGGGATCGACCTTTATAGCGCCTTTACCTCCGCCAAAAGGTATATTAACGACGGCGCTTTTAAAACTCATCCATGCGGCGAGAGCCTTTACCTCGTCCACATCCACGTCCTGATGGTAGCGGATACCGCCCTTACAGGGACCGCGGGAGCTCGAGTGTTGCACCCTGTACCCTTCAAAAACATGTATGCTGCCGTCATCCATGTCGATGGGAATAGCGACCTTTAATTCCCTCTCAGGGTGGCGAAGTGCGACGTAATCCTTTTCGCAAAGCCCCAGCATGGAGGCTGCCTCATCGAGGACCTCGAGCATATTATCGTATGGATTTTCTCTTTGCAATTCATTACCTGACATTTTAGAGTCCCTCCGTAAAATTGCGCTAAATTAACTGTGTACAGGCTTTATAAAATAATTATTCCGTTCAATAATTAAACACCACTAAGTGCTTTATTTGAGTATATCTTGCCATATCTAATCTAATAATGTATATTAATTTCTGAACATAGAATCCCGCTATATTGACGGACACCGAAAGCAATGAAGCAAAGGTTTAGAGGAACAATAAATGAAATTCAGACCTATTATTGTAGACAATAAATTAAAAGAACTCACCGAGCATGGCACACAGGAATTCCCCGTGTCCATGGATGAGCAAATCGTTTCCAATGAAAACTGCCATGAGGTATTGCACTGGCACTACGAGGTGCAGATAGCCAGAGTCACAAAGGGACAGGTAATATTTCGCACCCCCGACGGGGAATTTCTCATTAACGAAGGCGAATGCATCTTCATAAACAGCGGCTGCCTGCATGAAGCGGTTACGACAGGAGATAAAAACAGCATATACGAATGCGTAAACTTTAATCCGAGCGTAATCTACGGACAGAATAGCTCGGTAGTACGCCGCGACTATGTGGATCCTGTGCTATTTTCGCCCGAAATGCAGGTCATACCCTTAGCTGGCAAAGGCTGGGAAACGCAAATAAAAGAACTATTTGACTTACTCGCGAAAATATACGAATCACACGGATTCGGTTATGAATTATCAATACAAATTATATTATGCCAAATGTGGCTGTTAATCGTAGAAAATAACCGCACCCAAATGGAGGCAAATTCCAGCATTACCTTCGCCGAAAAAGAGCGCATGAACATACTGAAACGCTATATCCACCAAAATTATGCTGAGAAAATCGCACTCTGTGACATCGCAAATGCAGCACATATCTCCGAAGGCGAGTGCTGCCGCATATTCAGACGCATCCAGCATACGACACCGTTCCTTTATCTGATAGGCTTTCGCATATCGCAGAGCATAAAACTATTATCCTCGACAGATTACAGCGTGACTGAGATAGC
>JAISSU010000030.1 GCA_031272985.1 Lachnospiraceae bacterium
AGATTGTTCATGCCAAACGATGATTATTTCAAGATTGTATATCAAATATTGTCTTACCTTTACGAAAGCATGAAAGCAGGCGTTGAGATCTCCGAGGAGGCTTACAGTGCTGAAATGTACAAGATACCACAAACATATTGGGATAGCATAATAAGAGAACTCATTGAAAATGGCTATGTAAAGGGTATCAAGGTACGCAAATATGCTGCCGGAGCGGTATTTGAACACCTGAACGAAGCGGAAATTACATCAATGGGCGTTGAATACTTACAGGAAAACAAGCAGATGAAAAAGGTTTATAGGTTTTTAAAAGGCATAAAGGAAATAATTCCGGGGATTTGAACCGAAATATAGCATTTGCCATATAGGAGTATAGCATTTGCAATAAAGCACTCTTAAAGGGTGCTTTTTTAGTACAAGGAGGGTAAGATGATTAACATAAAACTGATTGAGTATCCGAAAACCCAAGATTACAAAATACGCGTTGAAGGTCATGCTGGATATGCCGAAAAAGGTAAAGACATTGTATGCTCGGCGGTATCTATCTTGGTTGATACGTTTATCGCCACAAATGGTAAGGCGGTAAAGGTCACAGAGAGGGAAGGGCTTAAGGAAATAGATACCATACCCGGCATTGCTAACGTAACATTCCCCGGGGTGTTTTTCTTCTTTGTAACGGGGATAAAGTTGTTGATGGCTGAATATCCCGATTATGTCAATATATCATTAACGGAAATACGATAACAAAGGGCGGAAACGCCCTTTAATATTGCCCAAAACGTGAAGGCACTAAAAGCACCGGCAACGGGGACGCCCAAAAAACGGAGGTATGTATGAGTAAATATAAACTAAATCTGCAATTCTTTGCAGATGGTGAGACTGGTGACGGAGCCAATAATTCCGGAAACGCCAATAAGGGCGGAAACGGTGGTGACACCGGAACATCCCGCGCACTTTTTACGCAGGAGCAACTAAACGAGATTGTAGGCGCAAGAGCGGCGAGAGCCGAGCAAAGCGCACTTAAGGACTTCTTTACTAAGCAAGGCTTATCAGAGGCGGAAATCACCGCCGCGATAACTGAGTACAAGACAAAGAATAAAGGTGCGCAGGATGAGAAAGAGCAAGAACTCGAACGCTTACGAGCGCAAGTGAAAGAGCGGGACAATAAGGACGCACTCGAAAAGAAGGGTGTGACAAGCGATAACCTTGATTATGTAATTTTCAAGGTGAACGCTCTTATGAAGTCGGACAGTCTCGACTTTGAAAAAGCAACTGACAAGTTCCTAAAGGACAACCCGAGATTCGCAGAAGCTTCTGGCACGTACCGGATGACAGGCGGCGCACCCGGGGGAGCCGGAGGGAGCGAACAAGGAGCCGGTGACATAATGAACCAGCTCATAAGAAATGCAAGGAGGTAAAGCATGAAAAGATTAGATTTACAGTATTTCGCAGTGAACGAAATCACAAGAACGGACGTCAACGATTTAATCCCGCAGCCGGTTTCGGAGGAAATCATAAAGGCGGTGGCGAACGAATCGGCGGTATTCAAAATGGGCAAGAAGTTGCCTAACATGACGGCAAAGACCTATAAAATGCCTGTGCTTAATATGTTGCCTGTGGCTTACTTCGTAGAGGGCGACACCGAAACGAAGGAGACCACGAAAGCACAGTGGGGGAATAAGATAATTTCAGCGGCTGAGCTGGCTGTTATTGTACCTATTCCCGAGGCTGTCTTAGATGATTCGAAGTATGACATCTGGGCGGAAATCAAACCGCTTTTAGTGGAAGCCTTCGGCGCTAAGATAGACGCTGCAATACTTTTTGGCACTGACAAACCAACAGACTGGCGAAATGGTTTAGTTCCCTCGGCCGTGACGGCTGGGGCAGTAGTAACCGAGACCGCGAGTGTCTTTGATGACATTATGGGCGAAGCCGGTGTACTTTCAAAAGTGGAAGGCAGCGGTTACGACGTGAACGGGCACATTGCGTCAATAGCTTTCAAGGCAAAGCTAAGAGGTCTTAAGGACACGACAGGTAGACCGTTATTCGGTGCAACATTGCAGGATTCAAACAGGTATGCGCTGGATGGTTCCGATATCTTTTTCCAGAAGAACGGCGCCTTTGACACGTCGGCGGCAACGCTGATTTCAGGTGATTTCCAGCAATTAGTGTATGCAATTCGTCAAGACATCACCTTCAAGATTTTTGATCAAGGTGTTGTTCAAGACCCCGCCACGGGAGATATTGCGTATAACCTCATGCAAAACGACATGGTAGCACTTCGTGCAGTCATGCGTTTAGGCTGGGAGATTCCGAATCCTGTCACCACGATAGGCGGCGCGAACAGATTCCCGTTTGCGGTACTGGCACCGGCGGCACAGGGCTAAGAGGAGGTAAGAAATGACCGTATACGCTGACTATGATTATTACACAACTGAATATGGCGGGACAATGTCAGAGGAAGACTTTGCAAGACAGTCCCGGGAAGCGTCCGCGCTTATACGGTATCTTACTTTGGGACGCGCTGACAATTATGAGGATACGGCGCACAGTTTAGCATATGCGACTTGCGCCGTAGCTGACATGCTGTTAGATGACTCAAAAAGCGGCGAAGGTGTGATTAAGTCCGAAAACAATGACGGTTATTCAGTGTCTTATATAAGCGCGGCGAAAGAAGGCGAGACCGCGCAGGAACGCCAAACGCGCAAGGCACTGGCAATAATAAATCGGTACCTATTCGGGACGGGTTTACTAAGTAGAAAGGTGGCGCTTGTAAATGACGGCAAATACAGACATCACAATTTATAACCGGCATTTCAACCTCGCAACAGGGAATGACGAATACTTTCGGACAGTCATCCGCGATGTATATTTCCACACGAACCAGAGGGTAAGCCTTGATAGTGACGGGCTAACATCAGCGGACGAATACCAGATACGAATCCCGGCAAGCGCTGACACGAACGGAAAAGAATACATTGCGCCGTTTGATTATAAGAACCTTCCAAGCGCGGCGGCAGTAGGTAAGTGGACGATTAATAATAGTGACATTGTCGTAAAGGGCGTAACGGATCCGGCTATAAGTTTCGGAGAGTTAAAGAAACACTATGACAATGTCATTACTGTTGTTTCATACTCCGACAATCGAAGTATCGGGAGTGACGTATTGAAGCACTGGCGAATAGGAGGAAAATAATGTCAACGATTACTCTTAACATGACCTCAGCCGCAAAGATAATCGCACAAGCGGGACTCGATAAGGACGGGGCTACGCAGAAGTTCTTAGCGAACGAAGTTAAAAAAGCCTGTGATCCGTATGTACCATTCCTTACAGGTCCGCTAAAGAATACCGCTACCGTCGGAACGGGTTACGTCCACTATACACAAGTATACGCACGCAGGCAGTACTACGAGAACACGGGCGGCAGAAATGGCGCTTTACGCGGTAGGCAATGGGACAAAAGGATGTGGGCGGATCGTTCAGAAGACATCACAAAGAGTGTAGCGGCGTATGTGAAATCGCGGATGTAAAGGAGCGCAGCATGACAATAATTGACAGTGTTAGAACGTATATCAAGACATTCCCGGGTTTGCGCGATTATGTTGAGCAGATTGCAAGAATAGATTTAGACGGTCTGGCGGAAGACACTACGTGTTACGCGATAGAGGTCACACCGGGGAACCCTGTATTAAGAAAGTACTTAGACGGTTCAGCCGTGAAGCAATTCCTTTTCGTGTTTGCAAGTAGAGAGCTGACCGCCGAAGACGTCCAGAAAGTAGATTGCTATGCTTTCTATGAAGCTTTTGAAGAGTGGCTGGACGCACAAAGCAGAGCGGAGATATTACCGGATTTAGGCGAAAACCGCGAAGCTATGGACATAAGAGCATTGACAAGCGGGTATGTATTTAACAAAGAGCATGAAACAAGTCAATACCAGATACAGTGTCGTTTGAAGTATCTGGAACGAATTTAAGGAGGTAACAAGATGGCAGTACTAAACCGTACTAAAAAAGGCGATTACTTGAGCGTTGGAACAATCACGGACTCGCCTACTTATGCTTACATGGGATTGTCGTTTACTGAAGTGGGGGATTCTCCTTCAGCAGTAACCGGCGAAAAGAAATATGTAGGTATGGTTTCGGCGTCAAAGTCGATTAAGGGCTATAACTGGTCAGCGGCGTTTTCGTGCGATCAGGTACCCGATGCTGACGCGGTGGAAGACATCCGTTCGATCGGCGAAAACGAAGTAACCGGGTCAGACGCTGAAAGATACTATGTCAAGGTAGATTTGAGCGCAACGGCAGCCGCGGGGGCTTATCCCGCAAAGCGCCGAAAGGTAGCGGTTGAGGTCTCGGATTTTCCTAATGACGACGGAGATTTGCAGATTTCAGGCAATCTTTTGGGCGTCACCGACTGGGAAAACGGGACATTCAACACAACTACTTTAGCGTGGAGCGCAGCCGCTGAGGGTTAAGAATAAGGGGGCAGTAATCAGGGTATTACTGTCCCTTTTTATTGAAATGGAGAGATAATCATGTTGATTGAAGGATATGATTTTGATATATCGGATGAAGAAACAAGTAAAAAGTTTGCAAAAGCGAGTCTAAACGCGCAGAGGAAATTTGAAAACTACGATAAGGAATGCGGCGGAAAGCCGGATTATGTAAGTATCAAGTTCCAATGTAACATCATCAGGGCTTTTTTATGCGAGGTACTCGGCGAGGGCGCGGACAAAAAGATATTAGGCGAAAAGAACAACCTTATTGCGGTGATGGACACTTACGAAAAAATAGTATTAGACGCACTGCAAAAAAGAAATGAAATGCTTAATAAGGCAAGGAAACTAAGAAGCCTTGCGGAAAGCGTGCAAGCAGAGGATGTTACTGAATAAGCTTCCCGAAAGCGTCATGATTGACGATAAAGAATATGCAATCAACACGGATTTTCGGGTAGCGCTTGAGTTCGAACGCCTAACGGAGGAATTACAAGAACAAGATGAAACCGCGTTATTAATCGCGGCGCTTGCGCTCTTTTTCGGGTCAAATTTGCCGTCAAATATTCAAGGTGCTGTAGATTCCATGCTGTGGTTTTACAGCGGCGGGAAGACACCAAAACGGTCGCAGAAAGAGCATAAGAGAATCTTGGATTTTGAGTATGACAGTGACTATATATACGCGGCATTCCTTGACCAGTACCGAATAGACCTTACAGAGATTGAATACATGCACTGGTGGAAGTTTAGAGCCATGTTCATGGCGCTACGCGAAGACATTGAAGTAGTGAAAATTATGGGCTATAGAGCGCTTGACACACGCAATTTAAAAGGCGAACAAAAGAAACATTACGAGAGATTAAAAAAGGCTTATGCTTTGCCGCGTAAACAAATGGTGCTGACGGAAGAAGAAAAGGCATTAAATGACGAACTGGCAGAAGCGGCAAGGAAAGCAAAGGAACAAAAGAAAGGTGGTGAGATAAATGGCTGATGGCGGTGATATCAAAATATCAACAAGCGTAGACTCAACGGGTGTGACTACAGGTATTGCGAAACTCGGCGGGCTTGTAAAGGCAGCCTTAAGCGCGGCGGGAATCGCACTTACACTGAAAGAAGTATTCGACATAGGCAAATACATAGTGGACGTGGGTTCTAACTTTGAAGCAGCTATGTCGAAAGTATCAGCCATATCAGGAGCCACAGGGAAAGACCTTGAAGCCTTAACGGAAAAAGCCAAAGAAATGGGCGCTACCACGAAGTTTACCGCTACTGAGAGTGCGGAAGCGCTTACTTATATGGGTATGGCAGGCTGGAACGCTTCGGAGATGTTAGACGGTCTTGAAGGCATAATGTATTTGGCGGCAGCGTCAGGGGAAGATTTGGGAAGAACATCTGACATAGTAACGGATGCGCTAACGGCTTTCGGGTTAAAGGCGAGTGACAGCGCGCACTTTGCGGATGTTTTGGCGGTAGCTTCAAGTCGCTCAAATACAAACGTCGGCATGATGGGCGAAACATTCAAGTACGTGGCGCCCATAGCGGGCGCTATGGGTTACACGATTGAAGACATGGCTGTGTCAATCGGGTTAATGGCTAATAGCGGAATTAAGGCGGAGCAAGCCGGAACATCTCTTAGGATGATGATTACACGGTTAGCGGATCCACCGGCGGAAGCTAAGAAAGCCCTTGACGCTTTAGGGGTCTCCATGACTGATGAAAGCGGAAACATGAAATCCTTTGATACCGTGGTTGGTGAGTTGAGGGAAGGATTCAAAGGGCTGTCCGAAGCCGAAAAAGCACAAGCGGCATCAAGTATTGCCGGCGTGCACTCAATGTCGGGGCTTTTAGCTTTGGTTAATGCAAGCGATGAAGATTTCAACAGTCTTAAAGTAGCTATTAACAATGCTGACGGCGCGGCTAAAGAGATGGCTGTCACCATGGAAGACAACCTAAAGGGTGACATTACAATCCTCAAATCCGGCATAGAAGGCTTAGGAATACAAATCTATGAGAGCATGCAAGAGCCTTTGAGAAAAGCAGCAAAGGAAGGACAAGAAGCGGTCAGCCGGATAAGTAAAGCGTTTGCAGCAGGCGGATTTAAAGCAGCGTTTCAGGAAGCAGGAAAGATAATAAAAGATTGGGTAAGCGAGTTTGCGAAAGCACACCCGGAAATTGGAAAAGTTATTACGGCGGTTCAATCAGTCATTAGTGCGTTGATGTCGTTTATCCAAAACGTAGCCGTTCCGGTTGTAGAGTTCCTCGGGAAAGTTATTACTTTTCTTGCGCCGATTGCGCCCGTAATTGCGGCAACAGTGGCGGCGGTCTATCTATGCATAAACGCAATGACGATAATGACAAGTGTTTTGGCGGCTGTTAAAACCGGCATTACCGCGACACAGGCGGCATTAACTACGCTTGCGGCGAATCCGATGACATTAGCCGTGATTGCTTGTGCTACTGTGGCGGCGGGGTTAATCCTTTTAAAGAAACATCTTGATATTGATGAGGAAGCCGAAGCACACAAAAAGAATATTGAAGAACTCATTTCTAAAGGCGATGAGCTGACCGAGTCGATGAAGTCACGGCAAGAAGCCTATGAGTTATTAAAGACAAGCTCAGCGGAAACGGCGGCGGCGGCAATCTCAGAAGCTGACAGGGTAAGGGAACTAAAAGATGAGTTAGTAGTCTTAGCGGATGAAAACGGACACGTAGCCGAAAAGGACAGGGAACGCGCAAGCGTAATCTTGAATGAGCTGTCAACCGCTACGGGTGTTGAAATCTCGATGAATGACGGCGTCATTGAAAGCTACGGCGAGGTCATAAGCAGCATTGAAGAATACATTTCGACAAAGCGCACCGAGGCGATTGTAGAAGCCGAAACCGCGAGATATAAAGAAGCGGTAGCTAACCAGATAAAAGCCGCAAAGGATGTTTATGAGACCCAGAACAACCTTTCGAAGCTTAGAACTGAGTACGCAAGACAAGAGGCCGAGGTGGAAAAACAGTATCAGGAAGCCTTGCAAGGCGGTGTTGCACAGATGAACGCCGCATTAAAGGCAAAGGAAGACTTGAAGAACTCTGACCTTGCAAAAGAGATAGAGGAAGAAAGCGCTGCCATTGCCGAACAACAGCAGTTATTAGGCACTTATCAAGCGGATATCCGAAACTATAACGACTTAATGGCAGCAGTGGCAACGGGAGACCAGCAAGCCATTGAAAAAGCGATTACGGCGGTTACTACAGGTTTAAAGCACGCCGGCGAAGTCAATAAAGAAGAGCTCGAAAAGCAAGTAACGGATTGCGCAGCATTTGAAGCTGCTATCCGCGCGGAGGTCGAAAAGGGAACCCCGGGATATACTCAAGCCATGCTTGACCAAGCAAGTAAAGCGACGCAAGCAGCGATTGAGGAACTAAACGCGGCAAACGATGGTTACACGAGCGCGGGGACGGCTAACATGGATAGCTATACCGCAGGAGTCCAAAGCGCCACGCCCGAGGTAGTAAACGCAAGTAAAACGGCGTCAAGCCAAGCTGTAGAAGCAGCGACAATTGAAGCCGAAAACGCTAATGCAGCAGGCGAAATATTAATTAACGAAGAAGCCGCTGCAATCGTCGCGAACAAGGCCAAAGTGACTTCTACGGCGCAAGCGGCGCAGAAAGAAGTGAACCTGACCTTGCAGAACACCGTAAACGGCAAAGTCTCAGGCGAAAAACTGACCAAAGAGGAAGCCGATGCCCTTTATGCTAATAGGTATAAGGTTACTGGTGCGGCCGGTGATGTCGCAAAGGGCGCTAATCAAGCAGCGTCAGACGCGATAAACGGAAAACCTACGGGTGAAAAATTCACATCCGGGATGTCAACAGGTCTTACCGACGGAAAAACCACAGTCGGGACAGCGGCGGCAGGTCTTGCAAAGGTTACGGTAGCAGAGTCGGCGGGGGATGGAATATCAGTCGGAAAGGTGTTTGGTCAAGGCATGTCAAGCGGTATGTTTTTGGCGAGTCCCGGCGTTGCTGCAAGCGGCCGAAGTTTGGGGAACGACGCGGTGAACGGCGCTAAAGGTGTTTCCGGCAATGCAGCAGGCAGTTATTTTTCTCAAGGCTTTGCAAATGGTATCAGGTCCGGCGGTTACTTGGTGACAAGCGCAGGATCGTATATTGGCAAGCTGGCGTTGGCGGCGGCTAAAAAGGCGATTAATTCAAGTTCGCCCTCGAAAGCAGCCGCTGAAATCGGCGGATACTTTACGGAAGGTTTTGCGGTAGGTATTGAAGACGAAGCGGCATTAGTCGCGAACGCGGCCGAAAAGGTATCAGAGGCGGCTTTAAACAACTTAGAGTATGAAACATTGGCTGACCAGATGAAAGATGCTGTAACGATGAATAAACAAGATTTAACCGGTAATTTGGTCACGAACGTAGTCCACAAGATTGAGCTTGCGGCAAACAGTGAATTTATGGATATGTTTGAGAACTTGAAAGAAAATCTGCTCGATGGTATCCGAAACATGAAAGTAGCAGTGACGGCAAACACTAATCTGCAAGTAGACGGGAAAACATTAGCGGAAGTTTCCACGCCGTTTACTGACACCTTACTCGGAAGCATGGAAGAGCGGAGATTGCGGGGTGCAATAGCATGACAGAGGTAATTTTCTTTATTACGGATACCGAGGAAACAAAATCAAGCCTTGTCGACTATCAGATGAATACGGTGTCAATTGTAAACGCCACTCCTAAATGGCGAAAGGAAACCGTTGAAGTACCTTTTTCGGATGGTGTACTAGACATCTCAGAGGCATATACCGGGTATGTTGTTTATGAGCCGCGTGAAATAGAATGTGCTTTTACTATCAGAGTGATCTCGCACGCTGATTATGAAAATAAGATTTCCGCAATCAGGAACGACTTAGACGGTGCGGACATTCAACTATCAACAAGTGATGAACCGGGGTATTATTTTTCGGGGCGCGTGTCTGTCGAATCCGCATACGATACCGAGGAAATAGACCAAGAGATAATAATTTCAATGGAGGCCTATCCGTATAAATACAAGGCGGCTGAAACAGTAATAGAATCCGAAATAACCGATGAGGGTTATATAACCTGTCCGAATGAGCGTATGCCGGTAATCCCGCGAATAAACACGGACGCATTAGTAACTGTTTTATTTAACGATACATCTGTTGCTTTGCCTGTCGGTGAAACGCTTGTTTCATCTTTTCTATTCATGAAAGGCGATAACGTGATACGTGTAACCGGCAGCGCGAACATAACAGTGACGTATCAGGAAGGAAGCCTATAGATGTATCAGGTATTATTAGATGGGCGGTTGCTTTATAATCCGACAATTCAGGAGCTGCTTTTGACAAAGGCGCGTTTAAGCCTCGAACTCAATACTGTGGGCTGGTTTGATTTTACATTGTGGCGTAGTCACCCATACTATAACGCGATTTTTAAAATGAAAAGTATTGTAGAGGTCTATGAAGATTCGGATCTCCTTTTTAAGGGCCGCGTGTTAAATACGCAGGATGATTTAAAGGGCTTTCGTGCAGTGGAGTGCGAGGGTGAACTATCGTTTTTGAACGACTCACATCAAAGGCCGTTTGCTTTTGGGGGCACACCCGAGGAATTGTTCACACAGTTCATTGATCAACATAATGCGTTGGTGGATGCTTCGAAACATTTCATTGTGGGGAATGTGACCGTAACAGACCCTAATGATTACATTAACCGCTCAAGCAGCGATTATTTATCCACCATGGAAGCGATTTCTACGAGGCTGATTGATACTTTAGGTGGTTATTTATGGGTGCGCCATGAAAGCGATGGAACGTATATTGACTATCTTGATGATTTCACTGTAATCAATCAACAGTCAATTGTTTTTGCTAAGAATCTGCTTGAGTTTGAAGACGTGATAAAAGGTCAGGATGTAGCAACTGCTGTTATTCCTTTAGGGGCGCAATTAACAGAAGAAAACTCTGTCACTCCGGTAGATTATGGTAATGAAAGTGAATTCGGAGCATCTCGGCTAACAATCGAAAGTGTAAATGGTGGATTGGACGTCTTGGTTGACGCTGACGCGGTCGCACTCTACGGATATATCGAAAAAGTAGTGATACATGACGATGTAACGGTAGCTTCCAATCTGTTAACCAAAGGGCAGGCAGACCTTGCGCAGGCACAGAAATTTTTAAGGACTATCGCGTTGTCGGCCCTTGACTTGCACAAGATAAATGTTGCGATAAGCGCTTTTAGGTATGGGGCTTACACCCACGTGGAAAGCCCGCTGCACGGATATTCAGAGAATCTATTAACGCGTGCAATGGACATTGATTTACTGGACGCCACAAGCGGGACTATCACACTGGGGGACGAAAAGTATACACTATCAACGGTGACGTCCAAGGCCGCAAATGTGCAAAACTCAATACGTGACCGTGTAGAGAATATTTTTAATATGACGAACATTAATAAGGGCGCGATTGGGAACATTATTAATATAAATATCCCCGAATTATATGACTCATTGACAAGCGAGATACAACAAAGCGCCGACGGAATAATTCAATATGTCGGGGAAAATTTATATTTAAAGGGCGAAGTGGATTCCTTGATAGAGTCGTTAAGCACGGTTTTTGAACAAACCTCCGACTCCTTCACGTTCCAGTTCAATCAATTTTCGCAAGCCTTGCAGGATGTGTTTGATGTGACAACCGCAGAGTTTGACAACCAATCTAAGTACATCCGGTTCGTTGATGGTGTTATCTACATCGGGATAGAAAGCGATCCGTTTGAGGTTGCAATTGCAAACGACAGGATTTCGTTCACGGAAAACGATAACGAGGTAGCTTATATCAGTAACTCAAACATGTATATAGACATGGTAAACATCATAACCAGTATGACAATCGGCAATTATGCTTTTTTGCCGCGTGACAATGGGAATTTATCAATCAAAAAGAGGTAGCTAATGGCGAGTTCAGGCAGTTTTACAACGGGCGCATATACAGGCAGTAGCTTTTCAAGGTCGATTACTGTTAACTGGTCTATACAGTCGCAGAGCATTGAAAACAACACAAGCGTAATCGCATGGAGCGCGGTTGGCTCGGGGACTAATGTCAACTCCTACATGATGACAGGTCCGGTTAACGTTTATATCAACGGCACACAGGTACTGGCAAGAACTGATAGGTTCCAGTTGCGGTATGGTACCGTGGTTGGCTCCGGGACAATTACGGTCGCGCACGATACTAACGGAACAAAGACGGTTTCAATGTCTTGCAACGCCGCGATATACTCCGGCTCGACTAATGTGTCCGGCTCGGGGAATTTTGAGCTTACGACTATACCTAGAGCAAGCACGCCTTCATTATCTCCGACAAGTGTTGTTTGCGGCAAGGCAGCAACAACTATCAGTATCAGTCGTGCTTCGTCGTCGTTTACGCACACACTTACATGGAGTTGTGGCGGACTTTCCGGTACGATTGCGACGGGTGTCGGGACAAGTCAAAGCTGGACACCGCCGGAATCCATAATACTTAAGTTCGGCAGCGCTACGAGTCTGTCATGTACCATTAATTGTGTGACTTACTCGGGTTCGACTAATATTGGCTCAAAGTCTGTTAATTTGACAGTGACCAAACCGGCAGCGAGTACCTTTACTACCTCTGTATCGTCCGTGATAGTGGGATCAAGCTTTTCAATGACGATCACAGAGCAATTATCAAGCTTCATCCACACAGTGACTTGGACCGCCGGGAGTCTATCCGGGACGATACAGACCAAAGGGACATCTCTTACACCGTCATACACACCACCGGTCAGCTTCATAACCGCGATGGGGAGCAATTCCAGTATCACCATGACTATCAAGGTGGAGACATTTTATGGTGATACGTCGCTCGGGTACAATACAAAGACGGTCGTGGTAAATAAACCGGCGGCGAGCTCTGTATCAGTGTCCCCGACATCGTTGACGATGGGCGCGGCAATGACTATTAATATAACCGAGGTGTTATCAAGCTTCACGCACGATATTTACTATAAGTTTGCAAATGATTCCGCATACACCTTAATAGTGTCCGGCACGACATCACTTGCGTACTCGTGGACAACGGTTGTGTCAACACTCGCTCCGAAGATACCCAATGCGACATCCGGCACCGGAACAATCAGAGTTGTTACTAAGAGCGGCACGGACACGGTCGGCGAAAAGACCGCGACATTTACCGCGACGGTTCCGGCGGATATAGTTCCGAGTATTGATACTTTTTCAGTGGCAGAGGGTAACACCTTGCCCGGCGACGTAACTGTGTATGTCCAGAATCAGAGCAAGTTATTAGTGACCTTGAGCGGGTCAGGCGCGCAAGGCTCGACGATATCAAAACGAGTAGTCACAGTTGCAAGCGTGCAATACTCGGTTACTAACAACAATATAACGACAAATGTAATATCGCTATCCGGTGATGTCACTGTCACGGCAACAATAACCGACAGCCGTGGGCGGACTGCAACGCAAACACAGACGGTCACATTTGTACCGTGGGCGCTGCCGTCAATAACGCAATTCAAAGCACAGAGAGCAACTGGGGACGGCACCGTTACGGATGATGGCGCTTATGCAAAAGTAACACTAAACTTTGCCTTCTCTCCGGTGGCTGACCAAAATAATAATGCTTGGACAGTAGAGCTGCAAGCAAACGATGAGACGGAGTGGACAACAATATTTACGGGGAATGATTACAGCCTTAATACTAACCTGTTATCCGATTCAGTCTTAGACGTAGACAAGACCTACACAATGCGGTTAACGCTTGTAGATAAATGGACTACGACAACAAAAACGATTGAAATCCCCTCAAGCTTTTCGCTGATTGACCTGAGGAACACCGGAAAAGGGATAGCATTCGGGAAGGCAAGCGAGGCCGATAAATTTGAATGCGCGTTACCGGCTGAGTTTACGGGAACGGCGGAATTTCTGGGCGATGTCATCGCAATCGCTTTAATGCAGCGGATATATCCGATTGGGTGTATATACATGTCAGCCGATGGCGCGAATCCCGCAGATACGATTGGTTTTGGCGAGTGGACGGCGTGGGGCGCGGGGCGTGTGCCCGTGGGAGTTGGGAGTAATGGGACAACGAATTACGATACCGCAGAAGCTACCGGCGGTGCGGAAAGCGTAGCATTATCAACCGTACAAATGCCCGCACATACCCACACGAGCGCAGCGCATACCCACACGAGCGCAGCGCATACCCATAGTTATAATGCGCCCACTACTCCGACAGGGTCAACAACTCCGGGCGCGACAGGCTCGACCGCGTTGACAGTCGATCAAATGCCGTCACATACACACAATATGAACGGTTACGGCGCGGTGCTCGGAAGTGGATCTACCGGGTGGCGGTTTGGCAGCGGCGGGACATCCACAGCGACGGGAATTATCCAAAATACCGGTGGCGGAGGCGGGCACACTCACACAAGCGCTGCACATACCCACACTGTATCTACTTCCAGTGCAACAACCGGCTCAACAACTCCGGCTGCGACAGGGTCAACAACCCCGGGCGCGACAGGGTCAACCGGCACGGGGAGCGCGCATGAAAATCGGCAACCATACATCACATGTTATATGTGGAAGCGGGTAGCATAAATAGAAAGAGAGGTGAAAGCCATGCCATGGCTAAACTCAACCGTCCTTGTGGCGGTTGTTACTGTTTTCGGGGGTGCGCTGGTTAAGCTCATCAGCGACACGGTAAAGAACGGAAAGACGCAAAAGGAGTTATTGCGGGTGACAAAAGAGAAAGCAGCACATGACGCAATAATCGAAAAATTACGGGCTGAACGCGAGGCAGCGCAGGACGCTCGAAGCGAGGCTTATGACTCGTATGATGAGGCAAGCAAGTTTCTTGTCGGAGCTACCGCAAAATCGTATCTGAGCGGCAATGACAAGAAGGGCTTGAAAGAAGGCATTGAGCAGCTCGAAGAAGCTAAAAAGAAGTTCAAGGACGCGAACCGCGAGTACTATCGAACGCTTGCGGAAATAACAGAAAGATTGACACAAACAATCAAATAAGAAAGGAGTATCAAATGACAGGATTTGCAGTACTGAAAAGTAAAGTCTGGTGGAATTATGCGGGTATGCGTTGCCTGCATACGCTCTGGCAGGTGATTCTTGCGGGGGCGCTATTAACCGGCGTGACACAGCTTTCGGATTTCAATGCGGAATGGTTAGACAAGGTGATTTTTGTAGTAATCATGGCGGTAATAGCCGGATTTGAAAGCCTTGTAAAATCGTTCTTTGCGGGGATGCCGGAGGCAACAGGTGAATCAATCGCAGGTATTACATTCCCGGAGGCGGCTGACTATAATAATGAATCCGTGCAATCCGTTGCGGGAGACATACAAGAGAGCGAGGTGTCATAATGGGCAAAGTAGAAACATATTGTCAATTCATGATTGATGTCGCTAACAAAAACATATCGGGATACGATCAGGCTAAGCGCTGGGGGAATCCCGATTATGATTGCTCGTCCTTGGTGATTACCGCCGTCCAGAACGCGGGAATTCCTGTAAAGACAAACGGAGCAACCTATACCGGCAACATGAAAGCCGTATTCCTAAAATGTGGCTTTTCTGATGTGATTAAGAATGTAAATCTTTCAACCGGCTCGGGTCTTATTAGGGGCGATGTCCTCTTGAACACGGGTAAACATACGGCGGTCTATCTCGGCAACGGGCAGCTTGTCCATGCGAGCATAAACGAAAAAGGAACCGTTACCGGAGGTGTCCCGGGAGACCAGACCGGGAAAGAAATCTGTGTCAGGACTTATTACAATAAGCCTTGGAACTGCATTTTAAGATATCCGGAAGCCGCCGATACACCGTCTACTACGAAGACTTACAAAGTGGCAGCCGGTGACAGTCTTATCAAGATTGCCGGAAAGTTCAATTTGAAGTGGGAAGACCTTGCGAGCTGGAATAATATCAAAGCACCTTACTTAATTTATGTAGGGCAAACATTGAAAGTATCGGCAACTTCCACCGCTACACCGATTACAATCCCCGCCACTGTGCAATACGGAAGCCACAACGAAACAGTAAAAACCTTGCAGCGCTTGCTCGTCTCAAAGGGCTACTCTGTGGGCAAAGCGGGAATAGACGGCGAGTTCGGCGCTGCAACACTGGCAGCAGTTAAAAAGTTCCAGAAGGCGAATAAGCTCACCGCAGACGGAATAGTCGGCAAAAACACTTGGACGGCGTTATTGAAGTAGAAAGGAAAAGGAAATGGCAAAGAAACGAAAAACGGAATTTGAAATACAGATTCATGATGACCCCATAGAAGAGACGCGGGAAGCGGCCGAGGAAATCGCCGAAGTCTATTCAAAACCAGCAAGGACACCACATACAATAACCGTTACGGCAGAACTCTTGAATGTTCGTGCTGAACCCTCACAAGAGGCAATGGTGTTGCATCAACTCGTAAAAGGCGAAACGCTGACAGTGTATGACAGTCAGTTCGAAGACTGGTACACCCTCACTGACAACGGTTTTGAATACATCATGAAGAAATTCACACGATGACGCAAGAAGTTTTGATTCTCTCCTCTAATATCCCCGCTGGGCAGGACATCCGGCGGGGAATCTTTTTAATATTTTAAAAAAATTTTCAAAAGGAGGTTAACCATGGCAAACGTACAGACAAAAGCCACTAAGAAATGGCGTGAAAAGGTGGGTATCATTAGTAAAAGTTACGGTCTTAAAAAAGACTTGGCTGAAGCGTTCGCAGCGGCTTGCGAAAAAGCCGGTGTATCGCAGGCATCACAGATTTCAAAGATGATGAAGGAATTCATTGAGCAAAGCGAAAAGGGTTGATTAATTAGGCGGATTCTAAGGCGAATATTTTCAGAATCCGCCTTGCCAAAATTTCAAATGTCGTCTATAATATCGTCAGCGTGTGACAAAAAGCCTGTATTATCAAGGGGTTTTAAGCTTAGAAAACTTGACTTTTAATCAAGTTGTCCGGGGTTCGAATCCCCGCACGCTCAGGTAGTATTTTTGCGGATGTGGCGGAATTGGCAGACGCGCCAGACTTAGGATCTGGTGGGCAACCGTGCAGGTTCAAGTCCTGTCATCCGCAGGATGATAATCTACTCTGTATTCTAAAATTAAACAGAATTGTGTGATAAGCCGTGTATTCAAAATGCGGCTTACAGTTTTTTAAGAAGATCTTCAGGAGAGATGGGCTTAACCGGTGAATGTTCGAAATGCCGCGGATTCCGGGTGACTATAAGGTCAACCTTATGTCTGAGAGCGCAGTATGCCAATAATGCATCCTCATAATCAACCATGGGAAGGTCAAAGGCCTTTTGACAATCTGATTTTGTTACATCTAAAACGTCAATAGATTCAAGTAATCCAAGCAGGACTTGCCTGGTTTTCTCGTTATTGTGAAGGTACTTGCGAAGTAAATAATGCAGATCGGTTAATGAGCTGGCGGTTATACAACCATATGCGGCTTCTTCTGCAATAGCCAGAAGAATTTTTTGAGCCGCGTAAGCCCAAGGTTTTCTCTCCAAAAGAGCATCCAAAATAATATTAGTGTCAATCAGTAGCTTCATAACGCGCTAAACGCTCCTTACGTGCTTGCTCTAAAGTAATTCCGTCATCTTTTGCAACGCCGAACAAGGATTTCATAATATCAATTTTATCCTGCTTAGTGCTTGAGAGCTTTGCGATACTTTTTCCATTTTTTGTAATAAAAATATCCTCAGAGTCGACAAGCGTCAAATATCGACCCAGATTGCATTTGAAATCTGTTGCAGTAACTAACATAATAATCCCTCCTCAAGTAATCGAACATCAGATACGTTCCACATCGCACTTTTATTATAATGATATCGAACAATTAAGTCAAGATAATTCGTTCGATGAAAATGGGCGGGAGTACCCCGCCCATACTATGATAGGTTTTCGATTGGTTTCGCTCTATATTCCCAAAATTTGTTGATATGGTATAATTGATAATAAGTGCTTGGTATGGAAGCTGAAAATTGAAGGTAGATTAATAACATGTCAAACGATAACAAGGCCATCAACAGGGCGGCAATTTTCTTTATTATTATCAACGCGGCTATTTATCTGGGCTTTTTGACTATTGATCTGTACATCCCAAAGCTTGGGTTTGTGAGTTCGTATTTTAAGTTCTCAGGATTGGTTTTTTGTTTCCTGTTTACTTTTTTTGTCAGGGTTCGTAGCGACATTAAAGAAGTGCGCTACGACGCATCGATTCAGATATCTGTTTTATTATTTACAATGATTGCCGATGTTTTCCTTTTATTTACGGGTCATTTTTTGATTGGAATTTTTGTGTTTTACTGCGCGCATTTAATGGCTGTCAAAAGATTCAGACCTGAGGTGTTAATAATATATTGCGTAGTAGCCGTTGCAGGAATCATCGCAGCCGCGTTTTTTTATTTTGTCGTTTCGGCGCAGGCAGGGATTCTTTGCGCAAGTGCTTTTTATGCCTTTCTTATTATTTCGGTTACCGTTTTTGCTTTTAAAGGCGAAGAGCCCGGAAGGTTTCCTATCGCTGGTTTCGGAATGATATGTTTTCTTATTTGTGATATATTTGTCGCGATATATAACAGTTTGCCGGTAATTAAACCTGTTTATGATACCGCGGCTATACTGATGTGGGCATGTTATCTGCCTGCCCAGACGCTTCTGGCGATTAGCACAGCGTATCGGAAGAGAGCTTAAATACTGCGGTTATTTGATTTAGAATTATTCGGAAATTCCCGCTGTTCTGGTAGCAAATCACGCCCCATTTGTCTGGGGGTGTGATGCGCGTGACGCTGTTCACAATTCTGTTGTTCTGGAAGAACTTTCTGCAATGGCATGGCAAACGCTATTACTGTCCCCGAAAGTCAAAGCCATGAATCAATCCCTATTGGATAAGCATTACCTGAGGAAACATGGCAAAAATGCTTATTACGGGCAGTGATTCTTGACATTTTGCACTCTTACGTTTAAACTATGTATATACAAAAGGAGGCGCGTAATGACTGCACAAATAAAAGCTTGGGGTAACGGACAAGGCATTCGTTTTTCCAAAGAATTTTTGGCAAATCTCGGGTTACGCTTAAACGAGTATCTGCAAGTTGATGTGGAAGATAATAAAATAATTCTTTCCAGAACATTTAAGCACAAAACTTTGGAAGAACGTGCAGCCTTGTTTGATGGTCAGGTTGGACCATATAAAGAATTTGATTGGGGAGATCCTGTGGGAAGGGAGTTGTGGTGATATTTGTTTCAGATTTCTCAAGGTGATCTCCTGCGTCTTGAGGGGGTCTCTGAACCGGTATTGGTTGTGAGTAAAGACTATTTTAATCGCTCAGAACAAATTATCGCCTGTCCTTTTCTCCGAAATGCCGCACCTGATCCTTTGCATATTACGATATCAACAAAAGATCTAATAGGTGTTGTGTTGTGTGAACAGTTGAAGCTTTTTGATTTGCGGGAGCGTGGCTATAAGAAGATCGCAGGTCTGGATATTTCAAACATAATGGATGTAACAGATGCTATTCAAGGAATTTTCGATTACTATTAAGGCTTAGATATACCCTAATACAATAGAACTTTATTCCTCCGAATTGGTCCGATTTGTGCGGCATTACAGAAAGTTTTATGTTTCTTAAATATTTACTTGCAGTTGATTTTGGCTTGTGGTAGAATACCCTTGCTATATTGGACTTGGAGGTTTTAGTAATGGCGATTCTTAAGATAATATTATTGATAATATTCGCGATAGATTGTATCGCATTATCAGCGATAATTCTGATGCAGGAAGGTAAAGCTGCAGGCCTTGGTACCATTAGTGGTATGGCTGACACATATTGGGGGCAGAATAAGGGGCGTTCTATCGAAGGCTTTTTGGTAAAAGCTACAAAGTTCCTCGCAATTTTATTTATTGTTCTTGCGGCGGTGCTGAACCTTAAAATATTTGCATAGGAGGCGGCCAGTGTGAAGAACAGAAAGTTCACACTTGGATTTGCGGGTAAAAAGCGTATTAGGCGCTCATGTTTAACCCCTGAAGGCAAGCGATTGATTACCGGAGGGGTTATATTTAGTTTATGTACGAGCGCATTGGCAGTGGTTGCTAACAAAAAGAAGAAAAAAGCAGCCGCAAAGAAACACACTGAAGGCGATTTCTTAAATCTTAATAAACATATTTCAATAATAAACGACAAAGTAAAGTCAAAAACAGCTAAAACAGAAGTCGATCGCGATAAGCCTATCAAAAAGAAAATCACTAAAGCTAAAGCAAATAAATTAAAAGCAAACAAAGTAAAGGCAATAAAAGGAAGCGAGAAGAAGAGCGGCTTCTTAATAGCAATCGCGAATAAGGTTAAAGAAAAAAAAGAAGATGTAGCAAAGGTAATAAATATAAAGGCAGACAGAATAAAAACAGACAGAATAAAGACGAAGATAGAAAATACGAAGAAATCAAAGATTGTTAAGACAGACAAAGCAATAGCCGATAAGTTCAAGAAAGATTTAGTTAGAACAGATAATATTTTATTCGATAATGAAGTTGTATCAAATACGGAAAGTAATATCAATGAAACCGCGGTTCCGACTTCTTTGGAAGAGGTCATTGCCGAGGTTTTTGATGTTGATGAAAAAATTAACATAAGTGAAACAAATGCAGTCAAGGAAATAATGACACAAAAAGAGACTAAGCCCGAAACGACGGATTATGAAAAGACCAATAAAGTAGAGGCCAATAAAGAAGAGACCAACAGAGAAGATGGCCCGGAAAATCCGATTGCTAAAGACAGCATTGCAAGAGAAGACATTCTGAATGAAGGCGTTGCTAATGTAGTGTACAAAGCCGAGGAAACCACCACGAATGGCGTCGGGCGTCTCGCTTCCGGCGCGGCTTATATCAAAAACGGGATCACGGAATTCTTCGGACGCAATGGCTCCAATGGTAAAAATGGTCACAATGGCACGAACGGACACAACGGTAACGGCACTAAAAACGGGCACACCGCTGAAACAGCCTTAAATGGAAAGAATGGACATAATGGCAATGGCACTAAAAACAGACTTGCCTCAAAGAAACGCGCAAAGGTTGAGTTACCCGAAGAATTTCCGCAAAATGTTTTGCAACAGGCGGAGAGAAACGCAAAGCCTGTCAGTGAAGCGGATATGTTAGGGCGCAAGGACTTACGAAGACTATGCTTGGTTACCATTGACGGAGCGGACGCAAGGGATTTGGATGATGCCGTTTCCATTGAAAAAAGTGGTGATAATTATATTTTAGGTGTGCATATTGCCGATGTGGCTAATTATGTTCAGGCAGGAAGCGCTGTGGATAAAGAGGCATATAAGCGCGGAACAAGCGTCTATTTTCCTGATAGGGTCATTCCTATGCTGCCGCCTGTTCTTTCTAATGGGATATGTTCCCTGAATGCGGGAGAGGACAGACTTTCACTTTCATGTATTATGACAATTAACCCCGAGGGAGAAATTACTTCTCACAGGATTTTCGAAAGTGTGGTAAATGTTACTAAGCGTTTGAACTACGACGAAGTGCAAACGGCGATTACTGATGGGAATTCACGAGAGGCATACGAACTTAAGCCCTTTATGAAGATGCTCACAATGTTAAAGGAGCTTTCGCAGATTCTGTCAAGTAAGCGCGAGAGTCGCGGAGCAATTAATTTTAATTTCCCGGAAATTGAGGTCGTATTGAATAGACATGCCGAACCGACCGGGCTTCGCCGCAGAGAAGGTAATATTGCTACGCAAATCATAGAAGAATGCATGATAGCTGCGAATGAGACAGTAGCGACCGAATATTACGAAAGACATATACCGTTTTTATATCGTGCTCATTTAAGTCCGGATCCTGACAGGGTGGCAGTATTTTCTGCCTTTATCGAGAAATTCGGATACAGCATTTTAGTTAAAAATGGGAAAATGCGTCCGAAGGCAATGCAGAGATTTATTGCCTCGCTTTCAGGAACGCGTGAGGAAAACCTGCTTTCGAGACTGGCGCTTCGTACTATGCAGCATGCTTACTATACCGCTGAAAATAAAGGTCATTTCGGATTGGCCTCGCCTTGTTATACGCACTTTACCTCACCTATCAGGCGTTATCCCGATTTGCAGATTCATAGGATAATTAAGGACGATTACAGAAGGCGCCTAAACGACGATAAGATAAAGCGTTATCAGAAGCTATTGCCTCAGGTAGCCATGCAATCAAGCGAAACCGAAAGACGAGGAGAGGAAGCGGAACGCGACAGCATCAAAAAACAAATATCTGTTTACATGAAAACCTTTGTCGGAAACGAGTATGAAGGCATCATTTCCGGCGTGGCTGACTGGGGATTCTATGTGGAAATCGAGAATGGCGCAGAGGGCTTGGTACATATGCGTACCCTGACTGATGATTATTATTCATGTTTCCCGCTGCAATACCGACTAATCGGAAAGCACAAAGGAAGAGTTTTCGAACTCGGTCAAAAGGTGCAGGTTATCTTAACGTCCGCCGATACCGAAACGGGCAATCTGGACTTCGTTTTAGCTTAAATTCTGTTTGAATTATTCTTAGTAATATGGTATACTTTTTCCAGAAATTATTCATTGCAATGAGGGGGGACTCATCTGCTTGAGAGGGTTTTTTCATGACCCGATCTTTATGATTTCCTTTCCCTACAGAAACACCAGTAAGACCGTTTGTCTATGCCGTTATTTTTATAGCTTGGGGTGTTTTTAAATTGGGGATACGGCGGATTTCACGGTCAATAAAAAAAGGAGGTAGGTGTAAAATGTTTCAAGATGCTCTTAATAGGATAGTAGGCGCTCTGCCGACAGTCCTGCAGTCCATTTTACTAATCGTTCTGGGGATAATATTAGCAATTATTGTCCGCAATGTAGTCGTTAAGCTCGGAACGAAGCTGAAACTGGACGAAAAATTAGCTAAAGTGGGTCTTGGTGAGCTTTCGAAGAATTTTGTTAAGCTGCTCGCTAATGTACTCGCGCTCATCGTGTTTATCCTGTTTTTGCCCGGAATCCTCGGAAAATTAGGATTGGATTCCATTACCACACCAATCAATGAGATGATGACGAAGTTCCTCGCATTTATTCCGCAGTTGCTTGGTGCCGCAGTTATTTTTGCTCTCGGGTACCTTATCGCAAAGATTGTAAAGCAGCTATTGATTGTTCTTCTTCAGAAGACCAAAATTGACAGCCTTCAGGAGAAAATAGGTATCGGCGAGCAGACGGAAGCAACGAAGTTTTCAACTCTGATTGGCAATCTTGTATTCGTGATTATTATTATTCCAGTCGCGATTGCCGCATTGCACGTATTGCAGCTGCACTCCATTTCAGACCCGGCGGTGAGCATGCTTTCAAGCATCTTCAATATGCTTCCGCTAATTTTTGTAGCGATTCTTCTCTTAGCCGTAGGTATCCTCATTGCGAAGCTGATTTGCTCGATTCTTTCGGGAATCCTGACCGGAGTGGGCGTGGACAATGTTCTGAAGAAATTCATCAAAGAAGAAAATGCTTCAAAGTTTTCGTTAGTTAAAGTTATTGTTGAAATTACACGTTTTGTAATAATTATTCTCTTTGCGGTACAGGCACTCAATGTATTGAAACTGGAGTTCATGACGAAAGTCGGAACGGTTATAGTCTCCTACCTGCCTTCACTGCTTTTCGCAATTGTTATTATCATCGCAGGTTATCTGTTTGGCTCATGGCTTTCAAGCATTATTGAGAAGTCAACGAACAGTAAAGTGGGTGGAACACTCGCGAAATCAGCTATTCTCGTATTAGTCGGATTCATCGTACTTAATCAGCTCGGATTCGCAATGGAAATCGTAAATACTGTTTTCATCATCGTATTCGTGGCTTTGGCGGTCGCGTTTGCTATTGCATTCGGAATCGGCGGAAAAGATACGGCGAAGAAGCTTCTCGAGAAACTGGAAAAGAAACTGGATTCAAAATAATTAAGTATTCAAAGAAAATGAACAAAAAGCCCTTTAAACGGGAGGATGGCAGATAGTCGGGACTATCTGCCATGTATTATGAAAAAGTTTATTCAAAAATAGTATATGCTATTGAAAGCGTCTTCGTTTATGTGTCTACTATAGAAAAGAGCTATGAAGAATCAATGTTACTAAAATGAATGTTTTTTAAATGATAAATGAACAAATAATGAACAAGGTTTGCATTGTATGCGCGCTTTTTGGGTGGTATACTGTTAGATGTGGGAGGGAAGCCCATGAAGCTTTTGACAGTTGTAATCCCCTGTCACAACGCGGGGAAATACCTTACGAGAGCGGTCGACAGTGCCCTCGGATCGAGTAAAGAAGTAGAAATAATAATTATTGACAGCGAATCCAAAGACGGTTCATCCAAGGTTGCGGACGATTATTGCTTTTTGCACCCTTCCATCGTGCGCGTTATTCACAAGGAAAACATGGGGACGGGGGACGCGATTAACGCGGCTCTTCGCATGGCGGAGGGGATATATTTTAAGGTTCTTGAGCCGACAGATATATTGAATAAGGATGCTTTGCGTCAGGTCATTAATCTACTTAAGACCCTAAAAGAAACATATAATGAGACCGACATGCTGATTACGAATTATGTAGTCGAGCGTGTTGATTCTTCGGATAAGAAAACAATTCATTACAGAAGTATCCTGCCTCAGGGAAAAGTCTTTTCGTGGAAACAGACCGGAAGGTTTAAGGTGGGGCAATATATGCCTATGCATTCCGTGATTTACAGAACAGGACTCCTGCGCCTTTCTCAAATGGAACTCCCAAAATACTCGATTTATTATTGGTATGCCTATCTGTTTCACCCGCTGCCTTTCATTAGAAAACTATATTATTTGGATGCGGATTTACTGCGGCATTACCAGAAGAAGGAAGAGGAAGCAGGCACTCCCGATACCGCAATGGCAATAGCCGACCAAAGGGTTTTCATTTCGCGTGAGATAATGACAATGTATAAAATAAGGAAGGTTCCGGGCAGAAAGCTGCGCAATTATATGGCTAATATGCTCGCCGTGATTATGGCGGGTTCGACGGTATTATTAAATAGTATGCATACAAAGGACAGCCGCGAAAGAAAAAGGGAGATCTGGCATTATTTAAGAAGGCAGGATTTTGGACTCTATTTGAAAATTCGATACGGGATTCTCGGACAGGGGGCAAATTTTCCGGGACTTCCGGGGCGCAATATGACGAATTTCTTTTATAGATCAGTAAAGCAACTATTAGGTTATGATTAAATGGAGGTGTAATACGATGGCTATTGTACACGTAGGAGAAGATAATTTTGAAAAAGAAGTGCTGAAAAGTGAAATACCCGTAATGGTGGATTTTTGGGCGCCATGGTGCGGGCCGTGCCGATCATTGGCACCGGTAATAGATGAGATCGCAGAAGAAGTAATAGGCACAAAGATTTGCAAATGCGATACCGATAAAGCAATGAATATCGCGAAAAAATACAGAATCATGTCAATACCTACGCTTATATTGTTTAAGAACGGGGAAAATGTAAAATCTCTTATTGGAGTCAGAACAAAATCGGAAATACTTGAAATGATAAATTCGTGACAGGAGGTATGTATGACAAAGACGGGCGTAATCCACGGGAGATTTCAGGTGCTGCATCTAAAGCACATGGAGTATTTATTGGCGGCAAAAACAAGATGCGCGAAGCTCTACATCGGAATCAGTAATCCGGATTCTTCGTATGTACGCGATACCGTAAATGACCCTGAGCGCTCTTTGAGTCAATCAAATCCTCTTACATATTTTGAGCGCTTTGAGATGATACGAGAGGCGATGCTCGAATTTAAAGTCCCTCGTGAGGAATTCGATATCGTGCCCTTCCCTATAAATCGCCCCGAATACTTGCTTGAGTATGTCCCGAAGGACGCGGTATTCTATATGACGATTTATGACACTTGGGGTGAAGAGAAATATAAAATCTTCAAAGCCCTCGGACTAAACGTTGATGTAATGTGGAGAAAAGAAGCCGCGGAAAAAGAACTCTCAGCTGCCTGGGTCAGAAGCTGCATCACGGCAGGATATGAATGGGAACACTTAGTGCCAAAGAGCGTGTATAAGTACATAGTGGAAAAGGGGATAGATAAGCGTATTACGAGTTTAGCTGGAAAACCATAAAAATTCGTAATAGAGTAAACCTATAATAGAGCTCTCCTGATTTTTTTCTTGCATTTCCGTTTTGTATGTGATACCATTCTGGGCAAGTGGTCATTAGACCATGTGGTTTTTAAATATTATAAATGCGAAGAACAAGACTCTGTTTCATGGACTTGACAGGAATTAGGCGTCACCGACTGAAAGCGCCTTTCATCAAAGTGAGACAATAGGGAACACTTGGGAGCTGACCGTTTGAAATTAGCAGTAGGGCGGTTCGTGGCACGCGTTAAGTGCTTAATGAAGCGGAATTCCCTCTGGGAATTCAATGCGGGTGGTACCGCGGATGATTATTAATCAGTCGCCCCGAAATGTGAAAGCATTTCGGGGCTTATTTTATGGATAGGAGTAATTACAATGGAGTTTATTTCGGGAGTTAAGGAAAAGGAAGATTTGAGTATCGCGCAATTGCTGGAAGAGGAACGAATCGGAAAGTGCGTAAAGGTCTGCGGTGCCGTTCACTCTATCAGAAAGAGCGGGATTGTGCAGTTCTTAATCTTGAGGAAAGCCGACGGGCTCGTTCAAGGTGTTTATGAAGAGGGAAAGACTAAATTTTCCCTTAAGGGGGTAAAGGAAGGGGCAAGCGTCATCGCAAGCGGGATTCTCGAAAAGAATGAGAAAGCACCGCATGGTGTGGAACTTAGATTATCGGGGTTAAAGATTTTAAGTTCACCAAAGTCTGAAGCTCTCCCCTTGCCCATTAATAAATGGAAGCTTAAGACTTCATTGGAGGCTAAGCTTAATTATCGTTCTATTTCTCTTAGGAATTTAAGGGAGAGGGCGAAATTTAAACTGCAGGAGGGTATAACAAGAGCGTTCAGAGATTTTCTCTACTCTCAAGGTTTTACCGAGATTCATACACCGAAAATAGGAGCGAAAGGGGCCGAAGGCGGAGCCAATGTATTTAAATTGGAGTACTTTCATAAGCCTGCGGTATTGGAGCAAAGTCCCCAGTTTTATAAGCAGATGATGGTGGGGGTATTCGACAGGGTTTTCGAGACTGCCCCGGTTTTCAGAGCGGAAAAACACAATACTAAGCGTCATTTAAATGAATATACGAGCCTCGATTTCGAGATGGGTTATATTGACGGATTCGAAGATATTATGGCAATGGAAACGGGTTTTTTGCAATATGCGATTAAGTTATTGGGGAGCGAATATACCAAAGAACTGGATATACTGAAAATAACATTGCCGAAGGCTGATAATATACCGGCGGTAAAGTTTGCGGATATTAAAGAAGCTGTCGCAAAAGAGTATAACCATACAATGAGAAATCCGTTTGATTTAGAGCCCGAAGAGGAAACTCTGATCGGGCGTTACGCGAAGGAAAAATGGGACAGCGATTTCGTTTTTGTTACGCATTATCCATCAAAGAAAAGGCCGGTTTACGCAATGGACGACCCTGAAGATACCAGATTTACGCTCAGTTTTGATCTATTATATAAAGGAATGGAAATCACGACGGGCGGGCAAAGAATTCATGAATATGATAAACTAATTGAAAAGATTGAAGCGCGCGGGATGAGTACCGATGGCATGGAATATTATTTAGATGCTTTTAAATACGGGATGCCACCTCATGGGGGATTGGGGATAGGATTAGAGAGACTCACGATGAAGCTTTGCGATGAGGATAATGTAAGAGAGACGACTCTATTTCCCAGGGACATGGGGAGGCTTGAGCCGTAGACGAGCGCGAGCGTACTACTGATACGGCGATTTCTGTGGATAATATTGATTAATTTAATGAATGTGAAATTGATTAGCAACGAGATGAACGGTAACGACGGTAACGTAAGTAATGATTTAACCGGAAAAGAGGTTAGTATGGGACATCGCATTGACGACGAGACAATAGAATATGTAGGAATTCTGGCAAAGCTCTCACTTACAGGGCAAGAAAAGGAAAAGGCAAAGGCCGATATGGAAAAAATGCTGGATTATATTGACACATTAAATGAGCTCGATACGCAAGGGATTGAGCCTATGTCACATGTATTTCCCGTAAATAATGTCTTTCGGGATGATGTAATCTCAAATGGCGACGGAAGCGAGGAAACGCTGGCGAATGCACCTTTACGAAAGAACAATGAGTTTGAAGTTCCTAAAACCATCGGTTAGAGTAGTTTCTTGGGAGAATTATAAATGGACAATAATTTAATGACAGGCGTCACGCTTGGAAAGAAAATAAAAGCAAAAGAAATCTCGGTAAAAGAAGCCCTGGATTCGTATTATAAGAAGATAAAAGAAGTCGACCTTCAGATAAACAGCTATATTACGCTGTGTGAAGAGGAGGCTTACCAAAGGGCGGAGGAAGTTCAGGAGAAAATAAACAAGGGCGAGCTCGCCTCGCCTTTGGCGGGTGTTCCCTATGCCGCAAAAGATGTTCTTTGTACAAAAGGGATTAGGACGACCTGTGCATCAAAGATTCTGGGAGATTTTAAACCGACTTTTTCAGCGACTGCCATAGAGTTATTAGATAATGAGGGCGCGATTCTCATAGGAAAGACTAATATGGATGAATTTGCTATGGGGAGCACCACTGAGACCTCATATTACGGACCCACTTTAAATCCGCATGATAAGGAAAGAGTCCCGGGAGGTTCATCGGGCGGTTCGGCTGCTGCAGTGGCTGCGGGAGAGTGCGCATTTGCACTTGGCAGCGATACCGGTGGCTCCATAAGGCAGCCTGCATCATATTGCGGGATTGTGGGGATTAAGCCCACGTACGGAACGGTTTCGAGATACGGACTCATAGCTTATGGTTCGTCCCTTGACCAAATCGGACCGCTGTCAAACAGCGTAGAAGACGCGGCTATTATCCTTGATGCTATTTCGGCAAAGGATGAAAAAGACAGCACCAGCGTGGGGCGCGATGAATATGGATTTGCAAAAGCACTTGCCGACGATGTAAAGGGATTAAAGATTGGCATTCCGAGCGACTATTTCGGAGAAGGCTTAAATAAAGAGGTTGCGGATGTGATTTTAAAAGCCGTGGATGTTCTAAGACAAAACGGCGCTATAGTGGAAGAATTCGACCTAAGTCTCGTGAAATACGCCATTCCTACTTATTATATAATAGCCTCGGCAGAGGCCAGCTCCAATCTTTCGAGATTCGACGGGGTGAAATACGGATTTCGCTCAGATGATTTTGAAGGACTACATGATATGTATAAAAAGACGCGCAGTGAAGGTTTCGGAGCTGAGGTAAAGAGACGTATTATGCTGGGCTCGTTTGTCTTAAGTTCAGGGTATTACGATGCGTATTATCTGAAAGCACTCAGAGCTAAAGCGCTAATAAAAGAAGCTTTTAACAGAGCGTTTGCTAAATATGATGTGATTGTGGCACCGGGATCCCCTACTACAGCACCGAAGCTCGGGGAAAGTCTGAAAGACCCTATTCAGATGTATTTAAGTGATATTTATACAGTTTCGGTCAATCTCGCGGGACTTCCCGGGATCACTATTCCTGTGGGGAAAGATGGCAAAGGATTGCCGGTAGGGATGCAGTTGATAGGTGATTGTTATAATGAGAAGACGATTCTAAGAGCTGCTTATAATTATGAAAGAACTGTTGAGGAAACGAAATGTCAAAACAATATGAAACAGTTATAGGATTAGAAGTCCATGTGGAATTAGCGACGAAAACAAAGATATTCTGCGGCTGTTCCACCGAGTTTGGCGGGGCGCCCAATACGCATACCTGCCCAGTTTGTACGGGTATGCCGGGGTCGCTGCCTGTTCTTAATAAGCAGGTAGTGGATTATGCTCTGGCTATTGCGATAGCGACGCAGTGTGAGGTTACGCCTGTTTGTAAATTCGACAGGAAAAATTATTTCTACCCGGATAACCCGCAGAACTATCAGATCTCCCAGCTTTATCTTCCGATTGCGAGGAATGGATTTGTCGAGATAGAAACTAATTCGGGAATCAAAAAAGTCCGCATTCATGAAATGCATATGGAGGAAGACGCAGGGAAACTCATTCACGATGAATGGGATGACACCTCACTCGTTGATTTTAACCGAAGCGGTGTACCGCTCGTTGAGATAGTATCAGAGCCGGATATGCGTAGCGCCGATGAGGTATTAGCCTATATGGAAAAGCTGCGGCTGATAATTCAGTATCTGGGAGCCTCTGATTGTAAACTGCAGGAAGGCTCAATGAGAGCTGATGTCAATTTATCCGTGCGCGAAGTAGGCAGTCCGAGCTTTGGCACCAGAACCGAAATGAAGAACCTGAATTCATTTAAGGCCATTGCCCGTGCTATCGAAGCCGAGAGACAAAGACAAATTGAGATAATAGAAGAAGGCGGTGAGGTCATTCAGGAGACGAGGCGCTGGGATGACAATAAGGAATATTCTTATGCTATGCGTTCAAAGGAAGACGCAAAGGATTATCGTTATTTCCCCGAGCCGGATCTCGTGCCTATTGTAATAGGCGAAGACTGGATAGAAAGGATAAGGAGCGCCCAGCCGGAGCTTCGCACAGAAAAGCTTATGAGATATAAAAAAGAATTTGACATACCTGAGTATGATGCTAAGATATTGACAGAATCAAAACATATGGCTGATCTCTTTGAAGCGACCACCGCTATTTGTCATAAACCTAAGAAGGTTTCGAACTGGCTCATGGTTGAAACATTTAGATTAATGAAAGAGACCGGGACGGAATGTGAAGAATTAATATTCAGTCCTTCACATTTGGCAGATTTAATAAATCTTGCGGAAAATAAGACAATTAACAGCACCGTGGCAAAAGAGGTCTTTGAAAAAATATTCAGAGAAGATATCGACCCGAATATATATGTAAAAGAAATGGGATTAGCCACTGTAAATGACGAGGAAGCCATAGAAAAAGCCGCAAAACAGGCGATTTCGGAAAACCCGAAATCGGTGGAAGATTATAAAAACGGAAAAGAAAAAGCGATCGGATTTCTGGTAGGACAGACAATGAAAACCCTGAAAGGACAAGGAAATCCGGGGATTGTTAAGGAGGTTTTATATTCATTGTTGAATAATTGATGAATAAAAAGAAAAAAAATTTAAAAAATTTTAATTTTTCGCTTGACAAGTCAAAAAACAACGATTATTATTGTAATCACCATAGGGGGAAGTATATGGTAAGTCACTATGGATGCTGTATCTGGGGAGAGATGCATCCGGGGAGAAGTAGCTGACGGTTGTTTTTTTAGATTAATAAGGGGGGATGGGTGATGAAAGATCACTCTGTCATCAGAGAACGTATTTTTCGTAAAGAGAGAATGTATAAAGCCAGAAGGCGTATATTCTCATGTTTCGTAGCATCAATTTTCGTATTTTCCTTTTTACTATCCGCGATAAAGATGCTCTCAATCCCGGTTAAAGCCGCGGACGGAGACGTTTATTTTGGGGCCGGCTCGTATGGTATTGTTACTGATTTGATTCAGAATAATACCGTATTAGATGAGAATACGACCTTACAAGAAGGCAGTCTGGATTTGGATTTTGTCGTCAACATCAAACCTGACGATTTTGAGAATTGGGTGAGAGAAGGTGGCACCGGCACGACTGCAAGTCAGGCAGCCAAAGATACCTTGATACATATCTATGTAAGCAAGGCGGCTTTCCCCGACCAGACACCGACGTTGGACAATCCGGTAATACCTGTGGGTGATAACAGCCAGAGGTATTTCACAGATGCAGCCAGGAATATGTATGAAGTGATCCAGCCGGTTACGGCAACATCATTTCCAGCCGGTTATGTCGGGGATGAGGATGATCTGCCATCGGATTTCTGGGACTTTCAGTTGAAATTTAACGTTTCGACTCCAGCAGGCTTCGCTGCTTATCAGAATACCGGCTGGGATATTCATAATCAGAAGCTGGAATTACATGGAGAGTACAAGAAAACCGACTCAAAGACAAAGGATATTGTCATTATCGATGACACCTCTACTGTAGGTGTGGATTATGACAGGGAATTCCCTGACCCACCGCCTGATGATCCGGAGGACCCGACTACAGGAGTACCGAGTTTTAAGAAAGGTGTATTAAGCGGCGGTTATGGTACGGTTGATAACCACTATGTACCCTATGACGGACGTTATTGGGCTCAGCTTTATAATGAAGAGGCTGACGTTCCGCCTCTGACCAGTAGCTCATACTCCACTGTTGATGAGAATAATGTACTTATCGGAGTCGGAAATCATTATGTGGCTTATGAATTGCAGGTAAACTTTGACGGCAATGGTTTAGTCCATAATAATGGTTTGGATCAGGAGCCGGGAGTGGTTACTGAAACCATTCCTTCGGGAATGAAGTTGGTGGAATATGGTGATAAAGTCGGTATATTTATCGATCGTTACACAGGGTCACCCAGAACCGCCGATGAACACGGAGTATTATACAGTAATAATATTACGATGGTGCAGGAAGTCGTTGAAGCAAGTATGTCTGTGACCGGCGACGGAACAAAAACACTTGCGACCGATCACGGTAATTACTTTGTAAAAGCGGAGGATTTAGGTATTAGCCTTACCTATACTCCGGCTGCATCAGAAGATGGAAACGCTCAGGTAAGAATAACCTTTGGTTCGGCGCCTGAAACTAAGACTGACGGAAGCGCAACTCCGGACAATTACAAGGATAATTCACCGGCTTACAGAATTGTTATTTTATTGGAAACCGATAATAGTTCCACATCAGGCTTTATAAGTGAGATTGAGAACACAGCCAGTCTTCAATACGTGGATGAAGATGGCCCCGAGACTATTCACAGTGAAGTGGAAGTTACTTGGATTAAACAAAACTCAGGCCAGCTCTCAAGGAAATTAGGCTATGATTTCGATGAAGATGACTGGGATGCCGATGCAAGAGACGTTATTCCGGATTCCGGAAATTATCCGATTACGGAGGTGGATGGGAAGTCCTATATTACGATTCCTTACAGACTGGATATATTTGCGGTCGGAATAGTTACCGACTCACAAATACTCAATATTGTCGATACCCTGCCGGGCGGCGAATTTGTAACCGACGGAACCGAACCATATTACTTTACTAAGGATTTGGATGAAACGCATTTGGCTTTAGCCGATGTCCCATTCGTACTAACTACCGAAGGTCTTTCCGAAAATGCCTTGTTTGCGATTTCCAACAAGGCGGGTGGATATGGTACAAATGGTAAATCCACAACGTATCACTTCTATTATAAGATGAGGATACCGTTAGACAATATTTACGGCTCCACGAAGACCAACTGGGCGAGTAGCTCCAAGGTCGACCGTATTATTCCGCTTAAGGTCACGCTCAATAAATACGACAGCGAAGACCGCAGTAAACAGAAACCTTTAACCGACAGTGATTATCAGATTGGTTTATTCTACTCTGATGGCACAACTCCGGTGAAGGATTACACGGGAGCGGACGCGGTTTTCTCTAAGGATAAGCTTACGCTTTATATCGACCAGACTGAGATTAATCAGCAATTGCTGCCGCTTAAATTGGTCGAGATGACACCGCCGTCGGCTGAGTACTCCGGCTCGCAGGGCAAAACCTATACTATTTACTTTACTTACAGCAATGCCCTGCCTGTATTAAGCGAGGATGACGCTACCACTACGGATGTAACAGAAGACGACACTTTACTCGAGCTCGTTAAGAATACGGATAATTCATACAATCTTTCCGTATTCAATGAGAAGGATTCGGATTACGGGAAGCTTTCCGTAACGAAGACCGTCACCGCGGGCGATAATGAAAAGGTATTTACCTTCTACTTAAAGACGGGAGAGCCTTTGGCGCCATTTAACGGTTCATTTACCGTAACCGGAGATGATGCGCCGACTGGTACACAAACTACGAGCACAGAAGGTGCATTTACCTTAAAGCACGGACAGACAGCGCACTTTAATATACTAAAAGGAACACCCTACCAGGTGGTCGAAGCAGATTATTCGGAGGATGGCTATATAACATATGTGACCGGCACGTCCGGAACCATAAACGCGGCAGAGCTTACGGCAGCTTTCGAAAATGTAAAAACAAAACCGATAACGCCGATTGACTCTCCGAATCCTGATACACCGGATACACCATCGACAGATACCGCCGTGCCTACCGGCGATGACGCAAACTTTATCTGGCTGGTGCCGATGTTCATGTCCCTCGCAGTAGCAGGAGCGGCATGGCTGTGGGTGAAAGAGCCGGCAAAGGCAAGGAAGAAAGTGCGCAGAAGACAAAATTTGCGAAATCAAATTGTGAGAGATCACATAGTCACTCGCAGACGTAGACGCAAGTATTTTTAAGAAAATTATCAAATTTCGATATGAGTAACCCGCTCATCCCGCCTGTTAGCACTCTTTGATAAAGAGTGCTAATTTTTTATTGACTTTCTTATTTAGTGAGGTTAAAATGAATTTCAGAAATGACATGCATTATAATCAGAGACAGCACAGAAATAAGCTTGCTTATATTCTGTGAATGTCGATGATTATAATATAGGGCGGACGCCCGACATGAATAATTCGGCGACCTTAAGTCAAAATAAATTCTTGCATGAACATTTCGCCGAATTATGAATGGGCATGTCAAGGCTAAGCTTGTCAAGAAATATAAGAATAATAAGGAGATGATTTTGAAATGACCACGAAATACGGACAACTTTCTATCAGCAGCGAGAATATTTTCCCGATTATTAAGAAATGGGTGTATTCGGACCATGATATTTTTATAAGGGAAATGATTTCAAACGGCTGCGACGCGATTACCAAGCTTAAAAAGCTGGACATGATGGGCGAGTATTCTCTGCCCGATAATTACAAACCGAGGATTGATGTCATTGTCAATAGCGAAGATAAGACAATTCGTTTTATCGACAATGGTATCGGCATGACGGAAGCCGAGGTAGAGGAGTATATTACTCAGATTGCTTTTTCGGGAGCGACTAAATTCCTTGAGAAATACAAGGATAAGACTACTCAGGATGATATGATAGGGCACTTCGGACTCGGATTTTATTCGGCTTTCATGGTAGCTGATGAGGTCGAGATACAATCCCTAAGCTGGCAAAAGGATGCAAAGAGCGTACATTGGTCCAGTGAAGGCGGCATAGAATATAGCATTGAAGAGGGAAATAAAGAAGGCGTTGGGACTGAGATTATTCTTCATCTGAATGAAGACAGCCTCGCATTTTCCAATGTTTATAAGGCGCGAGAGGTATTGGAGAAATACTGCTCGTTTATTCCCGTGGAGATATATTTAACAAATGCAAATGAAAAGCCCGAAGAACCAAAGGAAGGCGAAGAGCCAAAGAAACCCGAACCCATTAATGACATTCACCCGCTTTGGAGCAAACATCAAAACGAATGCACCGAAGAGGACTATAAGAGCTTTTACAGGAAGGTTTTCTTAGATTATAAAGAGCCACTTTTCTGGATACATTTGAATATGGATTATCCGTTTAACCTTAAGGGAATCCTGTATTTCCCTCGCATTAATACGGAATATGATTCATTGGAAGGCACAATTAAATTATACAATAATCAGGTATTTATCGCGGATAATATTAAAGAAGTGATTCCCGAGTACCTATTAATAATGAAGGGAGTCATAGATTGCCCGGATTTACCGCTTAATGTTTCAAGGAGCGCATTGCAAAATGATGGTTTCGTAGGAAAAATCGCAGAGTACATCTCAAAGAAAGTGGCAGAAAAGCTCTCGGGCATGTGCAAAACGAAACGCGAAGACTTCGAGAAATGCTGGGATAATATCGGACCCTTCGTAAAATTCGGTTGCCTGAAAGACGATAAATTCTGCGAGAAAATGACGGATTCTATATTATTTAAGAATCTCGACCATAAATATCTGACCTTGAAAGAATACCTTGGTGAGAACAAGCAAGATTCGACCAAAGACGAAGCCGAAACCGAAGCCGAAAGTGAAACCGACGGTGCAACTGCCAATAAATCGGAATCAACCGGCTTGGAAGAAAATGTTACCGAAACAGCTACTACCGAAGGAGAATGCTCAGAAGATGGAGGCGAAGTCGAAGACACAAGTAAAGATGACGAAAAGGAAGCTCCGAAAACCCGAGTATACTACGTTAGCGACGAGCGCCTGCAAAGTCAGTACATTAACCTCTTTAAGAGTCAGGGGCAGGATGCGGTGATTCTTAACCACAATATTGATACGCATTTTATTACGCAGCTTGAACAAAAGAATCCCGATTTGGAATTCCTTCGCATAGATGCGGATTTAACCGAAGGCTCAAAAGAGTATATCGGGCAAGAGGATAAGGAGGACTTTGAAAAGACCTCGAAAGATTTGATTTCAATCTTTAAGAAAGAACTGGGCAAGGATAAGATGGAAATCAAGGTCGAAAAACTAAAAGACGCGAATGTCGCCTCGGTAATTACGCTTTCCGAACAGAGCCGCCGTATGCAGGAAATGATGAAGATGTATGGCATGGATGGGATGGACTTAGGAAAAGAAGGCGAAGGCTGCACATTGATAATTAATGCCAATCATCCGCTGGTACAGTATGTGGCGCAGCATAGACGATCAAAGAGCGTGTCGGTTATATGTAAACAGCTCTTTGATTTAGCCATGCTATCACACAAACCACTGTCCCCTGAGGAAATGACAGAGTTTGTAAAACGAAGCAATGAGATAATGATGCTATTGACGAAATAAAATTGAAACAGGTATTCGAAAATGGTATACTAAGCGAGGCGGGGAAATATTCCCTGCCTCTTTGGGAGTAAATGAAAGGATTATGATATGCTATTAATAGAAATGCTTAAAGGCATTCCCTGTAGATTGATACGGGGAGATTTAAATATCGAGATAGCCGCATTAACGAGCGATTCAAGAAAGGCGCGCGAAAGCGCTCTTTTTGTATGTATTAGGGGACATGAAACTGACGGGCACTCATATATTAAAGACGTCTGCGAAAAGGGTGCCGCGGCAATACTTATCGAAGATGAGACATTGATTCCTGCTGACGTTTCGGATTATCCGAATGTCACGATTATTCAGTCAGACGATACGAGATATGCTTTTGCGCTACTTTCGGCCACCTGGTTCGGACACCCGGCCAAAAAGCTAAAAGTCATCGGCATTACGGGCACTAAAGGAAAGACCACTTCTACATATATGATTAAGTCCGTTTTGGAAGGGGCAGGTATTAAGACCGGACTAATAGGGACAATAGAAACAGATTTCGGAGACGGCAGTGAACCGATAGAGGCTAAGAACACGACGCCTGAGTCATACGAAATTCAGGAAACCTTCGCAAAGATGTTGGAAAAAGGCTGCACTCATGTGGTTATGGAGGTCTCATCCCAAGGGCTAAAGCTACATAGAACCGCAGGTGTACCTTTTGAAATCGGAGTCTTTACGAATCTCGGAAATGACCATATTGGCCCGAATGAACACGACTCTTTTGACGAGTATAAAGAATGCAAGAGCCGATTGTTTAAACAATGCAAAATCGGAATCGGAAATGCGAATGACGAACATTTCGAAGATGTTTTCAAAAATGCAACTTGCGATGTTGTTTCATATAAAATAAATGCCGCAGGGTACAATGTCCACATCGCCTTGCAAGATAGTGAATACAATGGCACAAATATCACATCCTATACGGCCACCGGTTTGAAATTAATAAACGGCGAAGGTTATCTCGGCGTTGATTTTCATGTTAATGAATTGGATTTGGACGTTAATCTTCATATGCCGGGCGAGTTTTCTGTTTCTAATGCAGTAGCCGCGATTGCGGTTTGTGATACACTCGGCGTTGAAAAAGATGTGATTAAAAAAGCTTTAGAAAATGCTTTTGTTAAGGGGAGAATCGAGCGCGTGAATGTCTCGCCGGATTTCGTTGTATTGATTGATTACGCGCATAATGCTATGAGTCTCGAAACACTTTTACTGACATTAAAGGAATATAAGCCGAAACGAATAGTGACTGTATTTGGGTGCGGAGGGAATCGCTCAAAGGACAGAAGATATGATATGGGCGAAGTTTCAGGGAGGCTATCAGATTTTACGGTTATCACCTCGGATAATCCGAGATTTGAAGAGCCGCAAGACATAATTAATGATATTATTACGGGAATTAAGCGGACGAACGGAAAGTATGTAACGATTCCCGACAGAAAAGAAGGCATTCGCTATGCAATAAAAACCGCAATAGAAGGCGATGTTATTGTAATCGCAGGCAAAGGGCACGAGACCTATCAGGAAATCCGCGGTGTGAAGCACCACATGGATGACAGGGAGTTGATTCGCGAATGTACGCTGACGTATTGATTGATATCAATCATGAAAAACTCGATAAGACTTTTCAGTACAGCGTCCCCGCTAAATGGGAGGCTATGTTAGGTGTCGGCGATAAAGTACAAGTCCCTTTCGGACGGGCAAATACCGTGACAGAAGGTTATATTTTGGGGTTTTCGGAGATAGCAAAGTTTGATCCTGAAAAAACAAAGGATATTCTCTGCCCCGCTTTAGGAAGCATTTCCGCAGAGTCAAGGCTCATTGCGTTAGCCTCGTGGATGAGGGAAACATACGGGGGGACGTTCATTCAAGCCCTAAAAACCGTGCTTCCGGTAAAGACGGAAACCAAAGCAAAGGAAGTAAAAACGGTAATATTAAAGACTTCGTACGAAGATGCTGTAGCGCTCTATGAAGAAGCCATAAAGAAGAATCATAGTGCAAAGGCACGAATACTTAAAGCGCTGATTTACTCAAAAGAAGGCGTGCTTTTGCCAATATTATTGGATAGGGCGCATACCACGTCCGCAGCGCTTAAACCATTGGAAAATGCGGGTATCATTTCATTGGATGTGAGAAAGGTTTCGCGAAATCCAAAGCCCGATCCTGCTTTGGGGCAGGAAAAACCTGTATTAAATGATGAGCAGTACGCGGTACTTAAAGCTTTTGATGAAGAATACCATGGTAAAGAACGCAGACCTTTATTGATACATGGAGTGACCGGAAGCGGAAAGACCGAAATCTATATGGAAATGATTGAGAGGGTATTGGCTGAAGGGAAAGATGCCATAATGCTGATACCTGAGATTGCGCTTACCTACCAGATGATTGGGAGATTTGCGGCGAGATTCGGGGAAAAAGCGAGCGTTCTTCACTCGAGGCTATCTGCGGGTGAGAGGTATGACCAATTCGAACGGGCGCGTATCGGCGAAGTGAAAGTAATGATTGGACCCCGTTCCGCGATTTTTTCTCCTTTTGCGAATCTGGGTCTGATAATAATGGATGAAGAGCATGAGAATACTTATAAAAGTGAGCAGACTCCGCGTTACCATGCAAGGGAAACGGCGCTTAAAAGAGCGCAGTTAGAAGGGGCGTATTTCGTGATGGGTTCCGCCACACCATCTGTGACCGCATATTCACTCGCAAAGAGCGGTGTGTTCAGATTGGCTGTATTGCGAGACAGAGTCATGGGACGCAGCCTTCCAAAAGTCATTACCGTGGATATGAGGGAGGAGTTTAAAAACGGAAACAGGGGTATTTTCAGCAATTTATTAATAGAACATATCAAAAAACGTGTGGAAAACAGACAGCAAGTTATGTTATTCTTAAACAGGAGAGGTTATGCCGGATTTATCTCCTGTATAGCATGCGGAGCAGTAGTGAAATGTCCTCATTGTGATGTTTCTCTGACCGCGCATCGTGATGGGAAGCTTAAATGCCACTACTGCGGGTATCAAAGCCCTTTTCTGCACTGTTGTCCCGTATGCGGTTCAAAACACGTCGGTGTTTTCAGGGCAGGTACGCAGCAGATTGAGGCTGAGGTTAAAAAACACTTCCCTACTGCGAGAGTACTTAGGATGGATGCGGATACCACTTCCAAAAAAGACGGTCATGAAAAGATACTTTCCGCGTTCCGTAAGGGCGATGCGGATATTTTGGTGGGAACTCAGATGATCGTCAAAGGACATGATTTTGAGAACGTGACCCTGATGGGAATAATTGCAGCCGACCAGTCTTTATTTTCGGCAGACTATGCCGCAGGTGAGCGCACTTTTGCTCTATTAGCTCAGGCCGCCGGAAGGGCAGGCAGGGGCGATGAAAGCGGGGAGGTCATTGTCCAGACTTACAATCCCGAGCATTACAGCATTGCTTTTGCGGCAGCTTCGGATTACGAGGGATTTTATGAAGAAGAGATAAATTATCGTAGGGTAATGGGGTATCCGCCCGCCCAGAATCTGCTGGCGGTCTTGGTCGGAGATGAGGACGAGGAAAAAGTAAAAAACATTGCCGAAAGGCTTCGGGACTTTGTTAAACCAATGGAGAGTATCGGCACTTTGCAGGTGATAGGTCCCGCGGCTCCGGCGGCTGAGAAGATAAAGGATGTACACAGGCGGGTTATATATTTGAAAGCGCAGAGTTTAAGCACACTTAATAATCTGCGGGAACAGATGGAAGCATTCCTTGAAAAAAGTAAGGCGGCAGGCGAAGTCAGAATAATATTTGATTTAAACCCGACCCATAGTTAGGGGTGTCGGGGTATCCCCTGACCTTTAGTAGCGTAGACCGGATTCATTTCGGTCGGAGCGAGGGGTGTCGGGGGTATCCCCTGACCTTTAGTAGCGTAGATGGAATTCACTTCCATCGGAGCGAGGGGTGTCGGGGGTATCCCCTGACTAATAATAGATAATGGAGGTTTTAATGGCATTACGAACCATAAGATTATTAGGAGATGACGTATTAAAGAAAAAGGCTAAAGAAGTTACGAAAATGAATTTCAGGACGCAACAGCTTATTGCCGATATGATTGAAACGATGCATAATGCAGGGGGTGTGGGACTGGCGGCGCCTCAAGTGGGGATTCTAAAGGCTATTGTTGTTATTGATTTAGGAGAAGGCCCTGTGATTCTGATAAATCCCGAAATCACAGCCGAAGAAGGAAGCCAGACGGGAGATGAGGGATGCTTGAGTGTCCCCGGAAAGCAAGGCGTGGTTACGAGACCTGAGAAGGTGACGGTGAAGGCGCTGGATGCGCAGATGAATGAGATTGAGATAACTGGAGAAAGTCTATTCGCAAGGGCAATATGCCATGAGGTCGACCACTTAAATGGACAGATGTATGTGGATTTAGTAGAGGGCGAGTTAAGGGATGTGACTGATGAAGAAGACGAAAAAGAGGCGGAATCAAAATGAAAGTGATTTTTATGGGCACCCCGGATTTTGCACTTCCCACGCTAAAGGCCATTTATAATTCTAATCATGAGGTGGTTTTGGCAGTGACTCAGCCTGACAGACAAAGAGGCAGAAATAAAGCCTTAAGTCCTTCGCCTGTCAAAGAAGAAGCTAATGATTTGGGAATTCCGGTTTTCCAGCCGGAGAGAATCAGGGATGCACAGAACCTTAAAATACTTAAAAAATATAAAGCTGATGTGATTGTAGTGGTGGCTTTTGGACAGATACTCCCAAAAAGTGTGCTCTCGCTTACGAAATATGGCTGTATTAATGTCCACGCATCGTTACTACCTGCCTATAGGGGAGCTGCACCTATACAATGGGCGATCTTAAACGGTGAGAATACGACCGGTGTGACTACCATGCAGATGGATGAAGGTTTGGATACCGGTGATATACTGTTAAAAAGAGAGATTCAAATAGCCCAAACCGATACTGCGGGGGATTTGCATGAAAAGCTGTCAATTATAGGAGCAGAGTTGTTAATCGAGACTTTAGCGAAGCTTGAAAAAGGCGGGATAAAACCCATACCGCAAGGGGAAACGACTACCCCATACGCGAAAATGCTTAAAAAGGAGTCGGGTTTAATTGATTGGAATGAAAGTGCGGAACATATAGAAAGAATGATTAGGGCTTTTAATCCGTGGCCGGGGGCTTTTTTAAGACGCGGTGGGAAACTCATTAAATTGACACAAGGAATTGTTTCAGAGGAAGGGGATTCCCATGGCAATGGTGAAACGATTGCGCAAGGTACAATTATGGCTGTTACAAAGGAATATTTTGATGTGAGTACAGGGAATGGAGCACTTAGAATATTAGCTTTACAGCCGGAAGGAAAGAGAGTTATGAGTGCGGCTGAGTACTTAAGGGGATACAACGTAAAAACCGGAGAAAGGTTTTAAGGAGGGCACAGGTATGATTACAAGATTAGCATATTATTTTCCTTTGGTTTGGGATCCTACGTACATTTTAGTTATTGTTGGCATAGTTTTTAGTCTGATTGCTTCATCGAGGATGAAAGCGACCTTTTCGAAGTATTCGAAGGTACAAAGCTACTCAGGGCTCACCGGTCAGAGCGCTGCCGCGCAGATTCTTCTTTATGCGGGCATCAGCGATGTGCAGATTAATCAGATAGCGGGAGATCTTACGGACAATTATAATCCAAGAGAAAATACGCTTAATCTCTCGCAGTCGACAGCTTATTCTAATTCTGTGGCAGCTATAGGCGTGGCAGCGCATGAATGCGGGCACGCAATGCAGCACCGAGAAGGATATGCACCTATTAAGGTAAGGAACGCATTGGTTCCCGTCGCCAATCTCGGGAGTACTTTGGCATGGCCGATTATTCTGATAGGACTTTTATTTAATAACAGTATGTCGCCCGTACTATTAAATATAGGTATATTCTTATTTTTGGGAGCCGTATTATTTCAGCTTGTGACATTGCCGGTGGAGCTGGATGCTTCAAGAAGAGCACTCGTTACGTTGCAAAATACGGGACTGCTGGCAGGAGATGAATTAGACGCCGCAGGAAAGGTGCTAAAAGCAGCGGCATGGACATATGTTGCCGCGGCAGCCGCGTCAATGCTTCAATTATTGAGGATAATACTTCTCTCACGCGGAAGGAGACGTTCTTGACACAAAGAAATTTAAATGACAGGAAATACACTGTTAATAAGAAAGACACTATTAATAAGAAAGACGCTCACAAAAAAGGTGATTTTGTCGGAGGTAAAAGAACAAATGTTAACATAAGAACGAATGTTAACATCCGTGCCGAAGCCTTGAAGGTACTGTTAACGATAACGCAAGAAAATGCTTTAAGTCACATGGCAATCAAAGAGACACTGGATGCGCACCGCGACTGGAAAAAAGCGGACAGGGCATTTTTATCAAGAGCGGTCTTAGGTGTTTTGGAGAGGCAGATTACCATAGATTGGATGATTAACAAAATCTCCGATACCAAAACAAGCGATATGGATTCTTGGATCCTGAACTTACTAAGACTGGGGATTTACCAGCTTTATTATATGGAAAAGGTCCCGGACAGTGCCATCTGTAATGAGGCGGTAAAGCTGGTTAAGGCATCAAAATTAGAGAGACTGTCAGGCTTTGTAAATGCTATACTTAGAAATGCAGCGAGACAAAATCTTTTAGATGAATTGCCAAAGAGCAATACAGTGAAAGATGTTTCAATCAGGTATTCGCTGCCTGAGTGGCTGATAAATTATTGGGATGAAGAGGTCCCCATAGAGACCGTCTGTGCTATGGGGGAGGCGTTCCTTAATGAAGCGCCTATTACAATAAGGGCGAATTTAAGCCGCATTACGACGGATGAACTCATTAAATCATTATCAGAGGATGGCATTAAGTGCACGCCGGTAGCAGGCGTGCCCGGAGCTATTTTGATTTCGCAAATTGACAGACTTGATAGTTTAAAGAGTTTTAGAGAAGGACTTTTTTACGTGCAGGATGTAAGTGCGATGTCTGTCATTGATAATCTGGATATTAGAAATGGCATGCAAATCTTGGATGTGTGCGCCGCGCCCGGAGGAAAGGCTCTTCACATGGCTGAAAAGTTAAATGGCAGCGGGCTCGTGGAAGCAAGGGATTTAACCAATAAAAAGGTGGATTTGCTGAAAAATGCGATTGCAAAGAGTAAACTTACTAATATCAGAGCGGTAAAAGGGGACGCGCTCTGTTATGATTCAAAATGGGAGAAAAAAGCGGATATTGTACTCGCGGATCTCCCTTGCTCGGGACTCGGAGTAATTGGGCGAAAGCCTGATATTAAGAATCGAGTTAACATAAAAAGTGTCATGGAGCTTGCAAAAATGCAGCAGGAAATTTTGCAAATCGTCTGTAATTATGTGAAGCCGGGCGGTATATTGGTATATTCGACTTGTACGGTCAGTTTCGATGAAAACGAGAGCAATGTCAATAAATTTTTGCATAATACGCATGGTTTTGTTTTGGAAAGTGAACGCATGCGATTTCCCGGTATTAATGAGGGAGATGGAAGTTACTGCGCTATATTGAGAAGAAAATTAGCGCAAAATCAAGAAAATTAAGAAAAGTTTTTTTGCGGAGGTCAGGTATTATTATAACGCATTACTTTGCGTAATGTTTTGAAAGCGTGGAAAGGTGTTATGGAAAAGAGAGAGATTGGTATATTTACATTGCCGGAACTTAATAAAGAGCTGAAAGCGTGGAACGAACCGAGGTTTCGAACCGAGCAAATCTACCGCTGGATCCATGAAAAACTGGTGGAGAGTTTCTCACAGATGACGAATCTGCCTTTTCCCATAAGGGAAAGGCTCGAGAATTCGTATTCGCTTAAGTATCCCGAGATAGTCGAAATGCATGAATCGGAAAAAGACGGGACGCAGAAGTATCTTTTTTCGCTTAACGATGGTGAATTAATCGAAAGCGTCAGGATTCCGCAGGATTTCGGAGATTCAGTATGCGTTTCATCTCAGGTGGGATGCGCGATGAACTGTGCTTTTTGTGCCTCGGGAATAGACGGAAAAATAAGGAACCTTTCGGCTTTTGAGATGCTGGCGCAGGTTTACGCCATTCAGAAATCATGCGGGCAGAGGGTTTCAAATGTGGTCGTCATGGGAATGGGCGAGCCTTTGGATAATTACGATAATTTAGTAAAATTCGTCAGAATCCTCTCTGGTGAGGGAGGACTTAAGATAAGCAGGAGAAATATCACGGTTTCGACCTGTGGCGTCGTGCCAGGAATAAGAAAGCTCTGCGAAGAGATAACCGGAATCACATTGGCATTGTCTCTGCATGCGGCTACTCAGGAGTTGCGAGAGACTCTGATGCCGGTAGCTAAGACTTGGCCGCTGGATGAAGTTATGGAAGCCTGCGAGGAGTATTTCAAGAAAACTGGGCGAAGAGTGACATACGAATATGCCCTGATTAAGAATGTCAATGACCGGGACGAGGATATTGAAGCTCTGGCAAAGCTTTTGGAAGGGCAGAATTGCCATGTGAATCTAATCCCTGTTAATAAGGTTTCGGGCAAAGCTTTCTCAAAAGTTAATAAGCTTAAAGCGACCGAAGTGAAAAATAAGCTTGAAAAAAGTGGAATAAATGTTACTATTAGAAAAGAAAGAGGCTCTGATATTGGCGGCGCCTGCGGTCAATTAAGGAGGCACAAGGCAGCTTTATGAAATATTTCTCGCAGACCGACATAGGGAAAAAGCGTGTCGTTAATCAGGATTACGTATACGCTACCGCAGAGCCTGTCGGTCCGTTCCCCAATTTATTTGTGGTCGCGGACGGAATGGGCGGGCATAAAGCAGGGGACTTTGCGTCCCGCTTTACGGTGGCTGTTTTACAGCGGGAATTGGATAAGATGCCAAAGGTAGCTCCGAAAGAGACTTTAAAAGAGGTCATCCAGATTGCCAATGAAAGGCTGATAAAGGCCGCATCTGAAGACATTAAGCTCGACGGCATGGGCACAACACTGGTGGTAGCAACGGTGATCGGCGCTTCGCTGTATTTTGCGAATGTAGGCGATTCCCGTTTATATATTGTTAATGAGAAAATCAAACAATTATCAAAGGATCATTCTTTGGTGGAGGAAATGGTGCGAATGGGAGGTATCAAGGCTGAGGAAGCGAGAAATCATCCTGATAAAAATATTATCACTCGTGCCATAGGTGTTAAGGAAGAAGTTGAAAGTGATGTTTATGAGTACCCTTTAAAAAACGGGGACAAAATACTCATGTGCACGGACGGTCTGAGCAATATGGTCGAGGATGAAGACATGTTTGACATCATAAAAAGCTCAAGAGATATAGTCGAGGCTGTCGGAATGCTGATTAATAAGGCAAACAGTAACGGAGGCAGGGATAATATCGGTGTAGTGATGGTAGAACCTTACTGAATAGTCTTAACGAAGAGGTAGACGGATGAAAGATGCAATAATCATTGGAAAACGATATGAAGTACTCAGCAAAATAGGCGCGGGCGGAATGGCGGATGTCTATAAAGGACATGATACCAAATTAGACCGCAACGTCGCCATTAAAGTGCTGAAAAAGGAGTATCGCGAAGACGCTAATTTCGTAGATAAATTCATCTCCGAAGCCCAGTCGGCGGCAGGCCTGATGCACCCTAATATCGTAAATGTTTATGATGTGGGTGAGGATAGAGGTCTTTACTATATGGTAATGGAACTCGTCGAGGGCATTACTCTTAAGGACTATATACGTAAAAAAGGGAAGCTCTCACACCCGGAGACTGTCAGTATAGCTATTCAGGTATGTAATGGTCTGGGGGCGGCGCACGCTGCGGGGATCGTCCATAGGGACATTAAGCCTCATAATATTATTATTTCAAAGGACGGAAAAGTTAAGGTCACGGATTTTGGTATCGCAAAAGCAATAACTTCCGAGACCGTTACTACCAATGCTATGGGGTCCGTTCATTATACTTCTCCCGAGCAGGCACGCGGCGGGTACAGCGATGCGAAAAGTGATATTTACTCAATGGGAATCACACTCTTTGAGATGGTAACGGGGAGAGTGCCCTTTGACGGAGATTCGACAGTCAGCGTCGCCATGAAGCACATTCAGGAAGATATTACATTGCCGACTGTTTATGCGCCGGATTTGCCTTATTCCTTAGAGCAGATTATTCTTAAATGTACACAAAAAAATGTCGAGAGGCGTTATAAAAACGTCGATGAATTAATAAAGGATTTAAAACATTCTCTGATAGATCCTGAAGGGCATTTTGTGGCGATTGCACCCGAGGGCACGGCTGAGACTATTCTTATTAATATGGATGATATGAACAATATCCGCAGAAGATACGGAGGCAGAAAGCCTAAACGCGAAGAAGTCTACGTACAGGAAGACGAAGAGCTCGAAGAAGACGAGGATTTAGAAGAAATCGAAGACGAAGAAGATGACTATGAAGAGGCCTTTGACGATGATTATCCGAGAAAGTCTAACCGTCGTCGTAAGGGCGGTGCTGCCGTTAATCCCGGAATGAGTAAACTCGTTAAGATTCTGACCGCCGTAGTCGGAGCCATAATATTATTGATACTCATATTTATGCTTTTAAAAGCTGCCGGATTGTTTAAGGGCGGGACCGGTGATCTTAATGAAGATCAGAATACCGAAGAGCTGGAGGGCATGATCGATGTACCCAATCTATTAGGACTGACAAAAGAAGAAGCAGAAAGAAAGCTCGCCGCTTATGATTTGGTCTTAAGTGTAAAGGCCGGCAGGGAGTCAGAACAGTATGAAGAAGGGCAGATTTCGGAGCAGACACCCGCAGAAGGTAAAAAGGTCGAAGCGGGATCGACAGTAGAAGTCGTCTTAAGCACAGGTTTAATCGGTGCGGAAATTGAGATCCCTGACATCAGCGGTATGAGTGAGGATCAGGCGAAGAAAGCATTGAAAGAACTGGGATTCGAAGCTGTTACGTCGGATTATTTATTTGATCCCGATATAGATGAGGGTGATGCTATAGGAACACAGCCTTCTGCACATTCAAAAGCCACGAAGAAGACGCCTATTATTGTTCAAATCAGTAAAGGTGTTGAAAAATTCGAAGTGCCTAATGTCTCCGGTCAGGATAGAAGCGCCGCAGAGAGTGCACTTAAAAATGCGGGATTTCAGGTGAGCGTTAAAGAGGAATTCTCTGACAGCGTTGAATCGGGAAAGGTTATTTCTCAGAGTCCGTCGGGAGGCAAGAAAGCCGACGATGGTTCGTCAGTTGAAATAGTGGTAAGTAAGGGCAAAGAAAAGGTAACTATTCCCAATGTGGGATGGATGACAGAAAGCGAAGCCACAAGTACGCTGCAAGGATTGGGACTTAATGTTTCGGTAGTCCGTCAGAATGATAGCACAGTTTCATCAGGACTTTGCATTGAGACGAATCCCTATCAAGGGCAATCCGTGGACAAGGGAACTACCGTAACGCTCTATGTCAGCACCGGTCCTGCGGCCACCCCGACCCCGGATCCCGGCACACAGCAACAACAGCAAACGACAGGCGGCACTACCGGTTAGAAAACATGAGTCGATTCACAAAGGGCAGAATTATGAAAGGTATCGCCGGATTTTACTATGTAGATGTGGTGGAATCCGGTGTTTATGCTTGCAGGGCACGAGGGCTCTTCAGAAAAGAAGGACAAAAGCCGTTAGTGGGAGATAATGTCGAAATTGAAATAACCGACGAAAGCGACATGGAAGGTAATGTCGTAGATATCCTCCCCAGAGTAAACGAGATGTTAAGGCCCAATTGCGCGAATGTCGATCAGGTAATAGTACTTCTGGCAATGAAAAAACCGGTTCCGCATTTGTCATTGGTTAATAGATTACTCGTTCGTATGGAAGCTGAAAAACTACCTGTTTATCTGATTTTTAATAAGCAGGATTTGGTAACCGAGGAGGAAACGCAGTACTTTCGCAATATTTACGAGAAAGCCGGAGTCAATCTTTTGTTTGTCAGCGTCTTAAAAGAGCAGAATTTGGATAAAGTAAGTGAGATTCTGACAGGGAAGACCACCGTATTGGCAGGACCGTCGGGTGTGGGGAAATCTTCACTTCTAAACTATTTTTGTCCGAATGCCGATATGGAGACCGGGGATTTAAGCAAGAAGATTGACAGAGGCAAACACACCACGAGGCATCTGGAGTTATTTATGGTGAAACCTGACACGTGGCTTTGCGATACTCCGGGGTTTTCATCGATATACATAGGTGAAATTGACGAAAAATCACTGAAGAATTATTTTCCTGAATTTGAAGCCTATGAAGGAAGATGCCGGTTTCAGGGCTGCGTTCATGTTAATGAACCGGATTGCGCGGTGATCGAAGCAGTTAATATGGGAAATATCAGCCGCGAACGTTATGAGGGTTATGTTGAAATTTATAAAGAATGTCATGATGCGCGAAAATATTAGATCAGCACATGAAAATAAATATGGAAATACACTTAAGTAAGTAAGCAAGTAAGATTTGGAGGTTTGAGATTTGGAATATATAATGGCACCGTCCATTTTATCGGCGGATTTTTTACATTTACAGGACGACTTGGAAAAGGCGGGCGAAGCGAAATATATACATTTTGACGTAATGGATGGTTTATTTGTACCATCGATTTCATTCGGCCTTCCGGTTTTAAAAGCCGTAAGGAAGGCGACAACGGCTGTAATGGATGTTCACCTTATGATTCAGGATCCTATTCGCTATGTTAAGGCTTTTAAAGAGGCGGGAGCAGATATTCTGACAGTACATGTCGAGGCATGTAAAGATGTGGAAGGAACGCTAAACGAGATAAAGAATGAAGGAATGAAGGTCGGGTTGAGTCTTTGTCCCGAAACAGATTTAGATGCAATTAAGCCATATTTAGCGCTTATTGATATGCTTCTTATTATGAGCGTACATCCGGGATTCGGGGGTCAGGCATATATTCCGGAATCAACGGCTAAAATTAAGGAAGCAAGAGAAATGATTGCCGAGACACATAAGGAAACCTATTTGGAAGTGGACGGCGGAATTTACCAGAGTAATGTCAGAGAGATTTTGGAAGCGGGGGCTAATGTAATAGTGGCAGGGACGGCGGTGTTTAAAGGCGATATAGCCGGCAATATCAGAGCATTTCATGAGATTATGGCTTCAATGAAGCATTGATGCCGGCGGGGAAAGCACGTTAATGCGTGCCCGGAGGTAGGACATGAGCAGAAAGACTATTATCATCAGCGGGGGGACATTACCAGAACAGGCAGTACTTGAGATACTAAAAGAACACGAGGGAGCGAGTATTATTGGTGTAGATAGGGGGATGGAGTTTCTTTACAGGCACGGTATCAAACCTGATTATTTAGTGGGTGATTTTGACAGCGTGTCAGAGGAAATCGCAGATTATTACAGAAATAAAACAAGGATCCCGATTAGGGAGTTTAACCCTCAAAAGGATGTTTCGGATACCGAGATAGCTGTGCGTATGGCAATGACTCTCGGAGGAAAAAAAATATTGATTCTGGGCGCTACCGGGGGAAGGCTGGATCATTTATGGGCTAACATTCAAACGCTCAAAGTTGCTTTTCAGGCAGGCGCTGACGCGGAAATAATAGATTCCCAAAACAGAATAAGGCTCATTAAGGATGTGTTTACTCTTAAAAAAGAGGATGCTTTCGGAAAATACTTTTCGGTGTTTCCTTTCGGCGAAGCCGTGTATGGGGTGACAATTAAAGGAGCGAAATACAATCTGGACGGAAAAACACTGGAATTCGGCAATTCACTGACTGTCAGCAATGAAATAATCGGCAGTGAGCTTTCGATATCCTCGAGCTCGGGGATACTTATATTTATGGAAACAAAGGATTAGGAGATGAATTTATGAAACTTGGAATAGTGGGTTTGCCCAATGTAGGAAAGAGTACGCTATTTAATTCAATGACATCGGGCAAGGCCGAGTCGGCTAATTATCCCTTTTGTACAATTGACCCCAATATAGGAATAGTGGCGGTACCTGATAACAGGCTTACAGTATTAGGTGAGTTATTTCATACAAAAAAAATAGTTCCCGCTGCCATTGAATTCGTGGATATCGCAGGCTTAGTTAAGGGCGCTTCGAAAGGCGAAGGGCTGGGAAATCAATTCCTTGGAAATATTCGCGAGGTCGACGCAATTATCCACGTGGTGCGTTGTTTTGAAGATGAAAACGTGGTTCATGTAGACGGCAGAGTCGATCCGTTACGTGATTTAGAGACAATTCAATATGAGCTGATTTTCTCGGATTTGGAAATCCTCGAAAGAAGAATCGCAAAGTGCTCAAAGTCTGCGAGAAATGATAAGGCAGCGGCAAAGGAGTTGGAACTTCTTAATAAGATAAAAGAACATCTGGAAAAGGGAGTAAGCGCACTTACCTTTGATGATTTTGCCGATGACGAAGAGGCAGCCTTATTTTCGGGCTATCAATTGCTAACAGCTAAGCCGGTAATATATGCAGCGAATGTTTCGGAGGGTGATCTGGCCGATGGCGCAGCTTCTAATGAACATGTCGCAAAGCTTAAAGAAAAGGCGAAATCCGAGGGCAGCGAGGTCTTTGTGATTTGTGCAAAGATAGAGCAGGAATTGGCTGAGCTTAGCGACGAAGAAAAATCGATGTTCCTTGACGATTTGGGAGTGGAGGAATCGGGACTTCAAAAGCTCATAAAAGCGAGTTATTCAATACTTGGGTTGATTAGTTTTCTAACTGCAGGGGAGCCTGAGTGTAGGGCGTGGACTATTAATAAAGGCACAAAGGCACCTCAGGCGGCCGGAAAAATACACTCTGATTTTGAAAGAGGATTTATCCGCGCCGAGGTCATTTCGTATGACGATCTGGTGGCCTGCAAAGGGCACGCTCTCGCAAAGGAAAAGGGGCTTATTCGCCTCGAAGGAAAGGACTATGTAGTAAAAGACGGAGATGTGATATTATTCAGATTCAATGTATGATTATAGATAAGTAATTATTGATAATGGAGGAAGTTTACGTGAATCAGTCAATAGCTTTTCCCCATTTGGGGATTTACCTTAATAATGTCGGAAGCTCGTTTAAGATAGGCGGGTTTACCGTTGCTTTCTACGGCGTTACATTGGGGATAGCAATCCTCGTAGGTATTTTGATAGCGGCTTGGAGAGCAAAAAAAACAGGGCAAAGTCCGGACTTATATTATGATTTGGCTATTTACAGCGTAATTTCAGGTGTTTTGGGCGCGCGGATTTACTATGTCATTTTCACATGGAGCTATTATAAGGACCATTTGGGCGAGATAATTAATTTGCGTCAGGGGGGGCTTGCGATTTACGGAGGCGTAATCGGGGCTGTCATTGCGGTATTAGTCTATTCAAAAGTAAAGAAGATCAAACCTGCTGTTTTATTGGATACCGCAGGCTGTGGTCTCGTCGTAGGTCAGATGATAGGGCGCTGGGGAAATTTCTTTAACAGGGAAGTATTCGGGCGCTATACCGACGGGCTTTTCGCAATGCGAATTCCTTTGAGTGCGGCACGCATGTCGGATGTTTCTGATGAGATGCTTCAAAATGCCCAAACCATTGACGGCATGGAGTATATTCAGGTTACTCCGACGTTTCTTTATGAGTCAGCACTTTGCTTAGTTATTTTCATATTGATGCTCTGGTATGCCAAGCATAAAAAATTCGACGGCGAGGTCTTCGTGTTTTATGCCTTTTGTTATGGTGTAGGACGCTTCTTTATAGAAGGAATAAGGACAGACCAGCTGAAGATCCCGGGAACTAATCTTCCGGTTTCACAGGTGCTCGCAGGTGTAGCGGCGGTAGTATGTCTCGGTATTATACTCGCAGGAAGGATAGGATTGTTCTCAAAGAATAATGAAAAGATGATAATTGAGGAAAGCGAAGCGTTAGAAAAAGAATCCGCAAGTGCGGTTGCGGTGGAGAACAATGAGGAAAAAAAGGAAGTAAATACGGAAATTCCGTGAAATATTCACAAAAATTAGTTTATTTTGCTTGTATTTTTTTCCGAAAAATGGTACTTTATCAATATATTGTGTTTTGGGGGTAGATGAAGTACAACTTTTGAGATCAGGGGGACAACGGGTTGAATCTGAAATTGTTGTTAATTATCGCGGGAATCGGCATAGCTGTTATTGTGCTATTCTTTTTTATTAATAATAGGAAGCTTTGGCGTTCTATCGCGGGGATCCTCGCTACGAACGTCGCATGCTTTTTCGCTTACAATCTGTTTAATCCGCTGCTTTCGGGAAAGGGTATATATGAGCTTCGTCCCCAGCTATTATTATTGGTATTTGCTCCTATACTTACTTTTTTAATTGTTTGGCAGATTTCACAGCTGATACACAATTCTGTGGTAAAAAAGAATGAAGAAGATGAAGCAGAAGTAAATACCGCGAGGCAGCCCGTTAAGACTACGGTTAATAAGCAGGCAGAGCTCGAAAAAGCCAGAAATCAGACTATGGTTTTCGCTGATGAGGTTCCGGATAAGAGGCAGCGTCCTGTCACGAGACCCACAGCTCCCGCAGGGAATTCGCAGGCATCGCGCCCGACGGGCACTCAGAGTAGCACTCAAAGTGCCAGAAGGCCTACAGGGCAAACTGCACCGACCGGCAGTACCGGCAGAGCTGCAGCTATGGCGGCGGCTTACGCAGATGGGAGAAAAGTACCCGCGGGCAGCAATAATCAGCAGGTAAGACCGACACCTGCCGCAGGAAATACCGACAGGGGTCCCGCACCTGCAAGGCCGGCACCCGCTGCAAATACCTCCGGCAGACCCGTATCGGGCGTGACACCCACCAGACCTACGGGTAGACCTGCCGCTGCACCTAATACCGCCCAAAGGCAGGCAGCACAGGCCTCATCTGTGAGACAACCTACGAGACCAGAACCGGAGATTTCAAAAGAAGAAGCAGCGCGTCGCATGAGAGAGCTAAAGGCGGCTGAGGCTAAGCGTTTGGAAGAGGCAAAAATCGCTGAAGAGGCAAGGATTGCAGAAGAAGCGCGATTAGCCGCGCAGGCGAAGAAGGCGGCGATGGTTAAACGGGCAGAGGATGCCAGAAAAGCCGCAGCGGATAAAGCAAGGCTTCGAAAGCTCGCTGAGGAAGCAAAGAAAGCCGAAGAAGCAAGGATTGCCGAACAGGCCAGTTTAGCCCTCGAAGTAAGGGCAGCCGAAGAAGCAAAGCGTATTGCTGAAGAAGTAAGAATCGCGGAAGAAACCGCTCGCATAGAAGCCGAAAGAAGAGCCGAGGAAGCCAGAATTATTGAAGAAGCGAGAATCGAAGAAGAAAGGCAAGCCGATATCGACAGATTAGCTGAGGAAACTTTGATTATCGAGGATGCAATAGCTGCCGAGGAAGCAAAACTCGCAGAGGAAGCAAAGCTCGCCGAAGAAGAAAGAAAACGCATTGAAGAAGAACAGATTGCCGAAAAGGCAAGACTCGCCGAGGAACTAAGACTCGCTGAAGAATTGCGAATAGCCGAGGAAGAGACAAAGATTCTTCATGAAGAAGAGCTCGCAGTGCAGGCAAGGGCTGCGGAGGAAGACGCTATAGCAGCGCTTATGGAAAAACGCGCAGAAGAAGAGCGAATTGCCGAAGAGGCCAGGAAGGCAGAAGAGGAAAGAAAAGCCGAGGAAGAAAGAATAGCCGAGGCGCAGCGATTAGCCGAGGAAGCAAGAAAAGCCGAAGAAGAACGGATTGCCGAGGAAGCACGAATCGCCGAAGAGGAAAGAAAAGCCGAGGAAGCAAGGCTCGCCGAAGAGGCGCGAATCGCCGAGGAAGAAAGGAAAGCCGAAGAAGAAAGAAGGCTGAGAGAGGAAAGAGAAGCTGAGGAAGCACGTCTGGCACAGCTCGCAAGAAAGGCAGAACTCGAACGCATCGAACAGGAGGCTCGTCTGGCTAAGATAGCGGAAGAGGCCAGATTAGCCGAGGAGGCAAGGAAGGCCGAAGAGGCGAGAATCGCCGAAGAGCAAAGAAAAGTCGAGGAAGCAAGACTACAAGCTTTAGAAGCTGAGCGAAAGAAGAATGCTAAGCTTCTGATCCTTGAAAAGGCAGATGATGCCAGACGAAGCGGAGGGCTTTCTATAGCGGCGGCATTGTACGAAAGATACGCGGCTGATCCCGTGGATGGCGAAACGGCTTTGGAGGCACAGAAATCACTTTTGGAATGCTATATCGCACTAAAGAAAAATGACGAAGCAAAGTCACTCGCGACGCGCCTCATGGAAAAGCTGGATGCGGAGGGCAATAAAAAGATGCAGGTTATTCTGAAGCTGCTGGGATAAAATATATTAACATTCCAAAGCTTTAAATTATAGAACTATCAATCACCTAAAGGGGGAGAGACCGGAGGGGATCATTAAGGATTTTGGAGTAACGGGTACGAAAATGGCAGGCAAGGGTAGAAGATCCAAAACTTCAAAACAAAGCGGCAAGCGCAATCTTATTAAGAATTTAGTGCTTGTTTTAGTGGTTATGGCAGTTGTTTTCGGTGTGGGCTTAAGCGTCGCAGCGAGCAGTTATCAGAACCGTTATATTTTTGCGCCCGGGACTACATTGGACGGGCAGAACATAGGCGGGATGACTGTCGATGAGGCGAAAAAGGCAATCGACGAGCGGCATAAGAGCGACGCCGTTAATAAGAAAATAGATCTGGAATTCGATGGGACTCTGACCGAATTAGACCAGAGTGCTCTCGGAATAAAATATGATACGGCTTCCATGCTTGCTCAAATCATGGAAGATGATAAGGCGAAAAATTCCTTTTTGGATAACGTAGCAAAGGTTCTGGGGCTTAGCGGAAAGCCGTCATACGAGACGAAACCCATTTATGATAAAGAACATCTTATTACGGTCTTGAAATCAGCACTTTCGGAAAAGGAAAAACCCGCTACGGATGCTAAAGCCGTGATGGATGAAAAAACCGGCGAGTTTAAGTATATCGAGGGAGAATCGGGGATCACAGCTGATGTCGAGTCGATTGTGGACGCCGTTCTTAATTATGTTAAAAAAGGCGAAACAGCCACTGTTCAGGTGGCTACTCAGGTGCAGGCGCCATCCATTACCGTAGAAGATATAAAGCAAAATATAGCATTGGTCTCTGAATACACTACAAACCTTACAGACGAGACAAACCGCAATACAAATATTAAACTCATTTGTGATGCCGTGGATGGTTATACCATTGCGCCGGGCGCAACTTTATCACTAAACGAACTCGTAGGGCAGCGCACGACGGAAAAGGGCTATGTGATGGCAGCGGCTATATTGGACGGAAAAGTAGAGGATGATTTAGGAGGCGGTATTTGCCAGCTCGCCGGTACTCTTTATAATGCTGCATTGATGGCTGATATGGAAATAGTGGAGAGGGTAAAGCACACTTATCCGGCCGACTATCTGCCTGTGGGATTGGATGCGAGTCTTAATTGGAATAATCAGGATCTCAAAATAAAGAATGTTTCCGATTATCCCATTTTGATTGATTCAAATATGGATTTAACCGAGCACACCCTGACTGTGAAACTTTACGGACAGCCAATCGCGGATAATATCAAAATTGAGATTAATCCCGAGGTAATAAAAGAGCTTAAGCCTCAAGGCGAGAAAATTATCACGACAAAAGATCTCGCACCGGGGGTAAGGCAGGTCGTAGATGAAGCAAGTCCCGGCTACGAGGTCGTTGTTTACAGAAAATATTACATGAATAATGAAGAAATAAAGAGCGAGGAAATCTCGCATGATACATATGGTGCAAAAGATGCTACCGTGAAAGTCGGTGTATCGGGAGCAACCGTAAAATAGGATAAATATTCTCTTGTAAAATAAGGCGTGTTACAGTAAAATAGGTTCATACGAGATAATGTCGGGCTTCCGGCTTATTGATAAAAATATTAGCAGAGAGGTCTGCAAAAAACAGGAGGGATATATATTATGAAAGCTGCAAGCGTTATCGCAAAGCTTCCCATCGTCAGTATCAATGAGGGGGATCAGATTGCATTGGTTAAGGATTTGCTCGTAGGAAGAAAATCCAAAAAAGTAGAGTATTTGTCAGTAGTACAGGGAAAATCAAGCGTCGTCCCGAGAGTTATCGCTTTCAGTGAATTGCTGGGAATCGGAAAGGAATTTATAATCACGCAGACCGAAGACAATATAAAGGTATCGGCTGATGTCATCAGCGAGGGTGAGGAGTTTATTCACTTGACCGGTACCACCGTTATTTCAGCGATGGGCGATTATGCCGGAATCATTAAGGATTGGGAACTTGATGAAAAAACAGGCTTTGTCTCAAAGATTATCCTTGACAATGCTTCCGAGATTGAAAATGAAAAGCTTTTAAGTCTTTCACAAAAATTCATCCTTGCAAATCTGGATGGAATGGATATTCCTACGGCGAGTGAGAGTACGACTGCTGAGACACCGGCAGCGAATGAAGCCGCAGAAGACACAGAGGAATTGGATCAGGGAACGATTTCTTATCTGCTCGGAAAGACTGTTAACGCGGATGTATCCAGCGCGGACGGAGCTTTTAATGTAACGGCCGGCACGACACTTACCGAAAGTTTAGTCAGAGATGCCCAAAGACATGGTGCTTTGATTGATTTAACAATGAACGTGTAAATATAAGCACGCTTAGTCATAATTTATACCGGTTTAGTAAGATTTTGTCTTGACGACAGGTTTTTTACCGTGTTACTATGATAAAGAGTTTGAAAGGGCAAGGACGCTCTCACTTTGTGAGCGCGTCCTTTTCTTTTCACAGTCACTATCTGATACCGGCATACCTACGGAGGAGGCGGGTATGCGCATTAGTCCACGGGATCGCTTTGTTTTCTTATTTTGTACTTGCCTTGGAAATATCACATGAATTAATAAAGAAACATTCGCGTATTCCGAATAAAATGAGAATGGAGTGTTGTTATGGGAGAAAAGGTAAAAAAGGAAAAAGGTAGGTTTTCGAGGTTTGGTTACATCATGGTGGCAGCCGGTGCGGCGATTGGACTCGGTAATATCTGGAGATTCCCCCCGCTGGCATATGAAAACGGAGGCGGTGTCTTCGTTATTGTCTACATCATCATTGCGTATCTGTTAGGTCATTCGGTAGTGGAAATGGAATCAGCTTTAGGTCGTCACACACGTGTTAATGCTGTTGACGCATATGGCAAAATCAGCAAGAAATGGAAATTTGCGGGCGCCATTAATGTAATATGTACAGTACTTATTGATATGTATTACATCATCGTCAGCGGTTATGTACTGAAGTATGCGATTGACTTTTTAGTCAATTTCAAAACGATTTCTACTTTTGAGCAGGGAACAGATCAGGCTTACAATTACTATGTAAACTTCATATCGAATCCCTGGCAGCCGCTGGTTTATTCTGTAATTCTTATGATAATCATAGTTGTGCTTTTAGGCTTTGGCATCACTGAATTGGTCGAAAAAGTCACTAAAGTAATACTTCCTGCTTTGATGGTATTGCTTCTTATCTGCGGTATCTGGGCTCTGTTTATTTCTCCCGGTGCCATTGACGGATTAAAGACCTATATCCTTCCGACAGCTGAGAACTGGAAAGTCTTTACGACGAATCCCGAGACCGGTGCATTCACATTAAAGCCCTTCTCTAATGCCTGCGTACAGATAATGTTCTCGGTCGGTATCGGCTGGGCTATCTTCACCACATTAGGTACTTCAATAAAAGATTCCGCAAATATCCGCAAGGACTCCGCATGGGTCACATTCCTTGATACGGGTATTGCTATATTAGCCGGTTTCGTTATTGTCCCGTCTGTTATCGGCGGTGGTTCTACGATGAAATACGGTCCCTCCCTTATTTTCCAGGCGATGACCGAAATCTTCGCGAAATTCCCCGGCGGACAGTTTATCGGATTTTTCTTCTTCCTCGCCATTATATTTGCGGTGCTTTCCACTTACTTTACGATTTTGGAAATCCCTGTAAAGGTTGTTGAAGAGAAATTTAAAATGTCTCATTTGAAGGCTACAATAATTACTGCCATCGTGATCTTAATAGGCGGCGTATTCTGCTCGCTTTCACAAGGCAGCGGTTTACTCAGCAATGTACTACTTCCCTGGCCTTCGGTTTCGGGAATTGCGATGTACAATATTTACGACTGGATAGACTGTTTCTCGGCATATGTGCTACTGCCTCTGGGCTGTCTATTGACCTCATTCTTTATCACATTTAAATGGGGATTCAAAGGCTATGCCGCAGAGTTGTTAAAAGACGGACGCGACGGGAAATTCACGACTTGGAATAAAATAGTCGCTTCAATAATCGTGCCAATACTGACGATTATCGTTATATTAAATGTTTTCGGTTTCCTGAAATAGGGGATAGAATGAGATTTGTTGCATGGGGCGCTGCGAAGGGGGCAGCGTCCTTATTGTTTTAAAGAAAATTGCCAATGGAATCGGCCAAAAACCGGTATTGACGCGAGTCAAAGCCTTGTGTTATAATCCGAAATGCGGCTGAATGACAGGCGCGATAAAATACGGAGGGCTAGCGAAGTGGTCATAACGCGGCGGTCTTGAAAACCGTTTGGGAGCAATCTCACGAGGGTTCGAATCCCCCGCCCTCCGCCAAACAGCGGCGCTTAGCGCCTAAATGAAGAATGATTGCCAAATACTGAATAATTTAAGGATCGGCTCGGCCGCTGTTGTATAACGGCATTCAGCTTTTTGATGCATCAGCGCGACAGGAGACGTTTAATGAGCTTTTTTCAAAAAAAGGACGAGGCATCAAGCGGTGATTCCCAAGGCTTAGACGGCATTTCGCTTCTTGAAAAAAATGAAAACGGCCTTATAGACGGTGATGCGTTCATTACCGCCTTTGCTGAGGTCAAGGTTTTCTACTCAACTCCCTTTGGCGACCATAAGGACGGCGGCAGTCGGCTGTTTCTTCTGCCCGGCAAGGATGGCGCGGCATACATGCCCGTTTTCATTTCCGAACAAAGAATAAAGGAATTTTATGAAAAAGCGGGCAGACTCGGCTTTTTAGTAATGGAAAATTCTTTTCGGTCTGTTCTTGAAACCACGAGAAAAATAAACAGCGGTAATACGCCTGTTAAAATGGGCGTAGTTATTGAGCCCGGATATTACGGCGTAACCATCGACGCGAATATGCTTGACGCCGCGCTTGACCTTGCAAAATAGCTTTGCCCCTTAACGGTCGCCCCTTTTCTCCGTCACAACACTCGGCCTTTTCCTGCGTTACCTGTCGCGGGATAAATATATAGTCGTTCAAATTGCAAATTATTTCAAGTAAAACGACTACTAATCAAAGCTGTAAGCGGTTTTTCGAGGCCGCGCATCCGCATTTGCGGACTGCGAAAAAAGTCTATGAATCCGGTTTTTAGCTACCTGCCCATAATTGTGATCGCGGTCTTGCTGGTCGTGTTCGTCGTTTCGTATTTAATTATGCGGCGCAAGGCAGCCGCAATGCTGCAAAAGTACGAAACAACAGGCGGAAAACCGCCCTCAATCCTACCGGACACAGAACCAGGCGCCGAAACAGCGCTGAAGGATGTAGTACGCCCTGCCGAGGCACCCGCAAAAAAGGTTGAAAAGGTCATTTTGTCCGTTCCGGGGTATGCGGAAAGCGTGGATTACGGCCATCCCCTGGGGAAGAAGGTGCTTGTGATACGCAGCCGGTTCTTCTCGCACCTGCTATTGGGTCTGGTTATTACCGGCGTCGCCGTATTCGGATTTTACGCGAACATAAAAGGCA
>JAISSU010000008.1 GCA_031272985.1 Lachnospiraceae bacterium
GAACTTATGCGCCGTCCCCCTTGCTCCAAACAAGTTTTGCTACTACAAAATCAATGAAAATACGTTAACTGATACAAAAAAAAGGTTGACGTTTTCGTAGAATAAGTTATTCTACGAAAAAAAATTACTCGCAAAATGAAGTTTATCTTAAAACACAATTAATTTCAACTGTTATTTTTCTCATACCGTCCATTTTTTCAATTTATCATAATAAATCTAAACAATTTCTTTGGTTTACATTTGTGTATTTTGCCTTTTTTCAAGGTTAACAATTTCGTAGAATAACTTATTCTACGAAAATCTTTTATCAAATTTTAATGTTTATTAAAACGTATTTTTCTTGTAAAATCGCACTTTTGGGAGCACTTGTGAAAAATAGGAATGATTATGATTTTAATATTGGCATTATCTGTCCCTCTGAAATTGCAACACGGCGTTTCCTGCCGGCATTAGTCAAATCGGATTTTTTTTCTTTCAAGGGAATAGCGGCAGCAAACGCTTCCGAATGGTTCGGAGAAAGCCTTTCGGAAGTCTCCGAAATCGTAATTAAGCAGACTATTGATAGAGAAGTTGCTATAGCAAAAGCAATCTCTCGAGAATACGGGTGTGAATTCTTCGGGAGCTATCAGGAAATAATAGAAGCTCCCTCGATAGATGCCGTATATATACCTCTCCCGCCGGCTTTACATTTCAAATGGGCGGCTATGGCACTGCGAAATGGCAAACATGTATTTGTCGAAAAACCGGCAACGACCGCACTTGTCGCTACCGATGCACTCATCATATTGGCACAAGAGAAAAATCTGGCTTTGCATGAGAATTATATGTTTACTTTTCACAACCAGCTTAATGAAATTAGTCAAGTGGTAAAAAGCGGCAAGCTCGGTGACATTAGACTCTATCGGTTATCTTTCGGGTTTCCCAGGCGTGACAAGTCGGATTTTCGATATTCTAAGGCTTTAGGAGGCGGAGCTCTCTTAGATTGCGGCGGTTACACACTTAAGTACGCCAAGATGTTGCTCGGCCAAAGTGCCTGCATAGTAAGTGCTGTTCTTAATCACAGCAGTGAGTTTAATGTGGATTTGTACGGAGCTGCCACTTTGGTAAACGACATCGGACAAACATTACAACTATCTTTCGGAATGGATAACAGTTATAAATGCGAACTGGAAATCTGGGGTAGTAAAGGGAGTCTGGTTACAGGACGCATCCTCACCGCACCACCGGATTTTAAACCCACGTACGAGATTACGAGCGAAGCGGGACGCGAGATAAGGGAACTGCCCGCGGATGACTCTTTTCATAAATCACTGGAGTTTTTTGAAGAATGTATTAACAATGCCGAAACGAGAGTGCATGCTTACGAAATGATCAGGAATCAGGCGGCATTGGTTGAAGAATTCCAATCAAAAGCGTTGCTATATTAATGTAATAGGGGGCAAATAACATTGAAAGAAGATGTTATCAGGATCTTGTGCTCATGGAGTGAATCCGAAAGTGATTTGTACCCGACTTCGGAATTGCTTGAATGGATAAACGAAAGAAACAACAGAATAAAAGTAAAAATTTGCGAGTCTTCCTTAGGACCGGAGGATTACTGGTTTTTTGATGAAAAAAGTGGCGTCATTGAAAACAGAAACAAAAAATTCTTTTCAATCAGCGGAATAAAGCACTACATTAATGAAACTGTCGTTTCTGAACAACCAATAATAATTCAGCCTGAAATCGGATTTCTGGGCATTATCTGCAGAGAATTTAACGGGGTGATGCATTTTTTGATGCAGGCTAAGGTTGAACCCGGAAATGTCAATCACGTCCAGATCTCTCCTACCACACAAGCCACCAGAAGCAACTTTGACAGGGTGCACGGCGGGCGCGAGCCACATTATTTTCAGTATTTTAAGAACTCGAAGAAGTATAAGCCTATTTTTGATCAGGTACAGTCCGAGCAGGGAACAAGATTTTATAAGAAACGCAATCGCAATATTATGATTCGGGTTGATGAGGACATTGAGGTTCTTCCGGGATTTCACTGGATGACTTTAGGTCAGATAAAACAATTGATGAAGATTGATAATCTGGTCAATATGGATACTCGCACTGTGTTGGCCTGCATACCTTTTTCCACATACAGATATGATGATAGTGAGCTTGGCATTATCAGAAGTCGTTTTGGTGACGAAAGCCTTTTTAATTCACTATTCATGGAAAATATTCAAGACAGCATCGCCACTGTTTACAATCACTTGAATAATGTAAAGATGTTTACGAGTATTCACTCTGAACTCGTACCGCTTCGCGCACTGAGAAATTGGAAGTGTTCCAATGCAGGAATATTCTGTTTGGAAAATGCGAGTTTTGATGTGAAATTTTTTGACATAGAGATTTATGGAAGGGAAGTCCAGCACTGGAAGCAACCTATGTTTTGCTCTAAAGGCATCGGACTTTTTGGGTTATTTGCTGCAAAACATAATAATGTAACTATGTTCTTGATCTCTGTAAGGGCTGAAGTTGGAACTTTTGATACGATTGAAATCGGACCGACAATCAGTATTGAAAGTTCTCAGGATTTTCCTGATGACAAAGTTACAAAAAAGTTCTTGGACATGCTGGAAGCAAAAAAAGGCATAATAAAGGATTCTGTTTTCTCTGAGGAAGGCGGAAGATTCTATCACGAACAAAATCGCAACGTTATAATTGAAACCGATTATATTGCCCCGCAGGAACTCCCGGACGGTTTTTTCTGGATGAGTTATTCCAGCCTTAATTGTCTGGTTCAAATTAACAATTGTCTGACCATACAGCTTCGGAATCTTTTAAGCACACTAGACATTTAATGGAAGGAATCACACATAAAATGATACCGTTTAATAAAGCAAGCTTGTCCGATATCGAAAAGGAATATGTACTGGATGCAATGGAAACAGCTCATTTATCAGGAGACGGAAAATACACGTTCAAGGTATATGATTTCTTCAAAGAGAGGTTTGGAATTGAAAATTTTAGGCTCACTACTTCCGGTACAACGGCGTTGGAAATGGCGGCAATTTTAACGCGAATAGGCCCCGGGGATGAGTTCATTGTCCCTTCCTTTACATTTTCATCAACAGTAAATGCTTTTTTACTTAGGGGCGCGACTCCTGTCTTCTGCGATATTAGAAAGGATACTTACAATATTGACGAAAGCCTGATCGAAAGTCTGATAACGGATAAAACGAAGGTTATTATCACCGTTGATTATGCTGGAATACCTGCCGAATATGACAAGATAAATGAGATTGCTAAAAGGCACTCCCTGCTCGTAGTAGCGGATGCCGCACAATCAGTAGGATCGACTTATAAAGGCGAATATTCAGGAAATTTAGCGCCTATATCATGCTTTAGTTTTCATGAGACTAAGAACTATTGCATGGGAGAAGGCGGAGGAATAGTTGTTAGACCTGATGATTTAGACAGAGCTGACATCATCCGCGAAAAAGGGACTAATAGGCGCCAGGTGCTAAACGGAATGACTGATAAATACACCTGGCATGATATAGGCTCGTCATTCCTGCCATCAGATGTGCTTTGCGCAATGCTTTACGCTCAGCTTACCAGATACGATGAAATAATGGAAAAGCGTCGCAATATTTGGTACGGGTATTTGCAAGGTCTTGAGAATCTGGAAAAGAAGGGCTTTTTTCAGCTTCCGAGCGTACCTGAGGGAATCATTCATAACGGCCATATGTTTAATATTTGCCTGAATAAAGCAAAAGACAGGGACGATCTCGTGACATTTCTAAATGGACTGGGAATCAAAGCATACGTCTGTTACGTGCCTTTGCACTCTTCCCCCATGGGAAAGACATTAGGCTGGGATACAGGCATGCTCCCCGTTACGGAATTTTGTGGGGGAACGGTATTAAGACTCCCTCTTTATGCCGACATGACGTATTCGGATGTAAGTGAAGTATGTGATGGCATAGGAAAGTTTTTTAGAGAATATAGCAAAGTATCAGGAGGAAAAATGTGATGGAAAACGTATTACAATTAGGGGCTGTTTTCGCTTTTTGTGATCTGTTTAATGAAATAAAAAGCGCCGGATACGAACCGATTGTCTGTGATTATTATGAAAATGCTCCATGCAAGAGGTTTTCCAATATTTCTTATGATATTAGTACTATTGATACTGATAGCTTAACTGAAATTGCCCGAAAGCATGACGTAAAAGGCATAGCCGTTGCTTTTTCCGATCGAAACTTGAAACCCAGTATGGATATCGCTAATCGTTTGGGCCTCCCGACCCTATATACAACTGATATTATTTCAAAAATAACTAATAAAATTAATATGAAGGAAAAACTGCAAGAAGCCAGAATTCCGATAATACCATACAGAGTTTTAGAAAATGGCTTTGCAGACAAAGAACTTGATGGGATGAACTTTCCCTTATTAATAAAGCCGGTCGATGGTTATGGCAGTAAAGGAATTGTCATATGCAACAGTATCAATGACATTAAAAGTAATTTTGAAAAAACTGTTTCTGCTTCAAAAGATTTCAAAACTGTAATCCTAGCCGAAGAAGAAAATACTTCTGATGAGCTTTCGATTGCCGGGTGGGTAAAAGGAGGTAAGGTCTATCTAACTTGTGTTTACGATGTCCTAAAACAAAGGGGAAGCACCATCACAAAAAAAATTGGCTCGATCTTTCCTTCAAAATATTTAAATGGCACATACACGAAGGAGTTTTTTCAATTATTAGCTCAAAAAGTTGTTAATGCTTTCGGAATAAAGCAGGGTCCGATTACGTTACAGTGCTTCATTAATGACAATGATATCAGGGTTAGTGAATTGCTTTATAGATTTTCAGGCGGCGGTTCATATTTCCATACAGTTGTTATGGGAGGTCCTAACTTGGCGAAAATGATGATTCAGTTTTGGACGAATACCGCTATAGACACTCAGAATTTGGAAGACTTTTCAATTGAGTCACCTTATTTTACATACTATATGTTCAGAATGTTGGTTCATTCTGCTAATGAGCTAAAGTTCCAATTTGAAATCAACAACGTAAAAAAACTAATGCCTGAAATCTGTAACTATTCCGTATATCGCAATGAAGAAGGAAAATACTCCTTACCATTAGCTGAAGGGGAAGTGATTATGAGGTTTTATTGTAAACTCCCTAAAGGTACCGGAAAATCATTTAATTCAATTGTTAAAGAAGCAAATGAAAAGTTTGTCATTACTAATGCGTCGGGCGAAAAAATATCATTTTTCAGATATCTTGATAAGGATTTCTTCCCTTGATTGTAACTGATGTTGGCATTTGACATTAATGTTCATGAAATTGCAAAGGAAGGTTAATAAATGACGCTATTTTCCGTGGTGGTGCCTGTTTACAATTCCAGAAACAGCTTGGAATTGCTTTATAATCGAATTAAATCTGTTTTTGAACAGACTATCTGTCAACCATTTGAATTGATATTGGTTGATGATGCTTCAACGGACGATTCATTTTTGATTATGGAAAAGCTCAGACAAGCTGATCGTCGAATAAAAATAGTTCAATTGGCACGAAATTTTGGACAACATAAAGCACTCATGTGTGGTCTCTCTTATGTAAAAGGAGATTTTGTAATCACAATTGATGATGATCTTCAGCATCCTCCGGAAGAAATAATAAAGCTTACAGACTATATTCAAAAACATCCGGAGATTGATGTCGTAATAGGAAATTATATAAATAAAAAGCACAACACCTTTAGAAATTTGGGCAGCAATGCCATGCATTTATTGTCACGAATAATGCTGGGCTCTGACAAAAACATAAAACTGACCAGTTTTCGGTTAATGCGTCGTTATGTGGCAGACGCTCTGCTTAAGAATACTGAACGTTCACCGCGTATTGGACATTTATTATTAGCCACAACAAACCGAATAGCTAATACTCCGGTTTTGCATGCCCAAAGGGAATACGGCAAAAGTGGTTATTCTTACCGCAGACTTATACACGATTTCATTTCTAACATAATAAACAACTCTGATCTGCCGCTAAATTTAGTGGGACGCTTGGGCATTATTAGTTTCTTCATAAGCTTAGCGTTATTAGCATATTATCTAATTAAGTATTTCGTGACAGGTTACGGTGTTTCAGGGTGGATAACTCAAGTGTTACTCTTAGTGGCCTTTTCAGGATTAATCCTCTTCTCGCTTGGAATAATAGGGAAATATCTTATTAGAATTATGGGTGAAAGCAAGAAAGCACCAATATATGTAATCAGGACTGAATCAGTTGATTCAAATAGTGATAGGGAGACGACTTAACAAATGACTGCTATTGAAAATGATCCTTTTTCTAATTTGGTAAAAACTAAACAACGCAAAAAAATCATTAGTGATTTCGTTTTTACAATAGGTGCGGCGGTTCTCATGAATTGTGTATTGCAACTAATAGTGTATCCCATTATTACAAAATATTATGGGGAAAGTACAACCGGAGACATTCTGTATTTCATAGGAATAATCTATATCGTACCACAAGCTATAGGCTCCTCAATTGGCAATCAGCGACTGATTATAAGGAGAGATGTAGAGGTTACCAACGGAAACTACGAAAAAATATTGATGTTAGGGTGCTCTTTTTCTTCTATCATCTGCTTTATCATTAGCTTGATTAGTGCACAGAGTATAATATTTTCAATTTGCTATGGTATGTTTTCAGTTATTTATATGCTAAGAATTTATTCTCAGGTTGAATTTAGGCTCTCATTGAATTTTTCAAAATTCTTTATTTTCAGTGCCGTATGCAGTATTGGATACCTCATTGGCTTGGGTATTTATTTTCTTTTTCGCCAATGGATTGTCATTTTCCTTTGTGGGGAATTGGCAGCATTAATATATGTTGGCAACATAGGGAGCATTTTCAAAAGACAACACATAAATATTAACACTCCAAAAATCCTCTGGTATGTCTTGCTTGTTTTATTGACCACTTTTATCAGAGATGGAGTTAATCAATTTGATAGAGTGATAATACGACAATTGATTGGAGCTGAAGTAGTTACCAGATACAACGCGATATCTCTTATCGCAAAAACTTTGCAGTTGCTGGTGTCTCCAATTACTACAATTATTTATTCATATCTTACTCTAAAAGACTCCATGTTGCTCAAATCAACTTATAATAAAATACTCGCAGCAAGCGTATCACTCGGCGGGTTATTCTATTTAGGGACAATTATAGGAACTCCCATATTTGTTAAAATGTTTTATTTTGATTTTTATGAATATGTACAGGAATATAACTTAATTGTTAATCTTGGGCTAATTATCGGATTTGTTGCTTCAATGCTAATGGCAGTTCTCTTAAGTCGCGGGAAAATTAAAGAAAATACAATTCTACAGACCGTTTGGGGTGTCTCGTACACAATTTCAGCATATTGCTTCACTATAAGTTATGGGTTGTGGGGTCTGGTTGCGGTCACCTTAGTTGCTAATGTCCTTAAATTAGTATCAGTTATTTTAGTGTCCTATGGGACTTTATTCAAAGATGAAAGAAAAGTGGAGGTCTCAATTAATGCCTAATTTAACAATAGAGTTCGCCGATCTAATAATAAAAGTCTCTCAAAATAAAATCACGGACGAGGTTGCAGAGTGCGTTACTTATAAAGTATTGGATTATATTGGCTGCGCCGCTGCCGGCACTTCAATCAATTCACAGAAAATGAAAATACTGGTCGATAATAGTGGCCAAGGAAATGTCCCTGTTATCGGTTCTGTTATCAAATTAAACAACTTATCAGCAGCGCTAATGAATGGAATAAATGCACACAAGACCGAATTGGATGACGGACATAGGATTGCGATGCTACATCCGGGCGTTCCGGTAATTTCTGCACTTCTCTCGTACGCTTATACCAATAAAATAAATGGTTATGATTTTGTTCGTGGAATCGTAGCAGGCTATGAAACTACAGTCCGTCTGGGCGAAGCGATTCAGCCGGGACACAAACTCAAAGGATTTCATGCAACGGGAAGCTGCGGAACAATAGGGGCTGCCGTTTCGATTGCTATAGCCGCCCACTATAGTCAAGAGCAATTATTAAGCACGCTATCTGCCGCTTCAACAAGCGCTTGTGGTCTGCTTGAAATGATAGATGACGATTCTGAAATAAAGCCATACAATGCCGGGAGGGCTGCCTTGGACGGGTTAGCCTCTGCCCTAATCGGCAAAGCTAACTTTATTGGCCCAAAAGACCCGCTTGGAGGAAAGAGAGGTTTTTTTGCAGGATATTGCGAAAATATCAACACAGAAAATCTATTAAGCAACGAAACGCTCTGGAACAAAAGCAAATTAAAGATATTTAGTTGCTATCAAAAACCCTTCGCGGCGTGTAGACACTGCCACGCTCCAATAGAAGCCATATTGCAGTTAAGGAACAAACACAAAATAAAGGCATCAGAAGTTAAGAAAATTACAATAAAAACCTATAAACTTGCAATATTGGGGCATGAATCTGCAGAAATAAACTCTATCTCTGCGGCAAAGATGTCGATTCCTTTTTCTGTTGCAATTGCTTTTGTGACCGGAAGAGCAAATCTTGATGAATTTTCCGAAAGATACCTCTTTCACAGCGAAGTTAAGGACTTAATGAAAAAAGTATTTATTGTTGAATCTCCCGAATTAACGATTGCCTCTCCGGACAAACGCGGTGCAATTGTTGAAGTATTAACTGAAAAGGATATTTTTTCTATTACTGTTGATTATCCACTTGGCGAGCCCGAAAATCCGCTAACTTCAACGCTCTTGATCCAAAAATTCAAAGAGCTATGTGAGTTTTCAGGTATAGAGAAAAAGATAATTTCAAGCGTGATATTGCATACAGCTAACCTCAAAAATGATTTTGAATTGTTTCTTGAATCTCTATCTTCTTTAAGGAGGGTTTATGAAACAAATTACTAATATGTTATCAAAGCTGTACACAACAAATAAAGGAAGGTGGGCAGCAGGGTTTATTACCTCACTTTTGTTTCTCTGCGTTTTATTTTTGGCAAGACCGATTTTTTTCTATATACATGATATTAATATGATGAAAACTTACAGCGGAATTCGCACAGGAGTAATTACAGCTGAGCATATATACGGAAACATGTATTGGGGAATATTAATGTCTACCTTATACAAAATTACTCAGACGGTTCCTTGGTATTCGATAATAACTTTGATTATTATTTCAATTTCACTTGCTACTATTTTCAGATCCTTATTAACTTTATCTTTTTTCAGAAATTTAAACCCTTTATTTCCGGCGATTACTTTTGCTGTCATCTCTATAACAGCATTGATTTATCCTCTGACAACTATAATTTTCACCACCAATGCTGCACTTGTAATAGGCGCCTCTCTATCATTGATATTCACAGTTTCGGTCAATTCACGGAAGGCAAAGTATTTTGATTTTTCTTTGAGCGGCTTTCTTCTGGTATTGGCGTCTATAATACGATTCAGCTCCTTTAAGGCCGGAGTCAGCTTTTGGGTCTTAGCGCTTTGTTTAGTCTACATTGGAGAATCCGGTAGCTTCTTTAAAGAAAAGCAAATTGTCAGTCGTCAGCTTTTTATTAAAAAAACCAGAACTTATTTGTTGTATTTTTTATCAGTCCTTCTGGTTTGTGTTCTTGGAAATATAACCAACGATAGACTACATATTGATACTTCACCCGAAGGGACCGATGAATATAATGAGAAACGCATAGATTTTTATGATTATCCTACGTTAGATTATGATGACGCTCCTGAATTCTATACTTCAATTGGGTGGACAAAGGCGCTGTATGAACTTGCAAAGGACAGCTACTTTATTGATGATAGGTTCAACAACGAAAACCTCGACGCCATAATCGCTTTTTCCAAATCATCAGACTTAAGGCTTTTTTCCTTAGAAAACACTCTGTCTTTAGCTAAAGACACCATGATAACTGACAAATCAGGTCTTGCTCTCTCACTCACATTGCTAACTGAAGCGCTCATTATAGTGTTTTATATTATAAAGAAAACTCGTGCTAAAAGTCATTTCTGCTCATTTCTTATTTCCGGACTGCTTTCTGTTATCATAACGTTGGTACTAAGTTTCTATCTTTGCTCAAAAGGAAGATTTCCCTTAAGGGCTTATCAAAGCATTGCGCTACCTGCAATACTGATGATATGTTTTTCAATAATTGCAGCAATACATGCAGACAATAAAGATAATAAGCATTCTAATAATAACTCTTTGCTCTATAAAAGAATGCAACTACTTGTATTGCTCAACACCTTTTTTTCTTTCATTTTTGCTGTAGGTTTTTTTTCCTTGCCCAAAATATCAGAAAAACTACTAAGTCAGGATTCTAAATGGATTGCTATAGTGGGAGATTTTAGAGTTGCGTTTTTTATTATATCAGGATTATTTATCGTACTTGCATTCAGGTTACTAAAATGGTATTTCAATGATTTTCATGTGTACAATAATAACCACCGCTCTGTTTTCAAAACAATGTTCTCGCTTGGCGTCGCTGCTTTGCTTTCCGGAACTTTGATTTTCGCAATGTCTAATTCAATAAATAACGTATTTGACCAGACTGATATTCAAAAAAAGCTGGACTCAAACCTTCTGCACGAGGACTTGGTTGAGTATGCGTCTGAACATAGAGAGCAAATAATAATTGTTGGCTCACTAAATGCTGACTATCGCTTTTTTATAGATGCTACAAAAGAACTTGAAATAAACATTTTATATTGGGGTGGAACAAATGCCTTCACTTTCAATAATTCTGAGCGCCTTCAGAAATTGGGTATAACAAAATTTGATAACGAAATTTTCTTTAACAACAGCGTGTATTATGCAACTAAAGAAAACGAAAATGTAAATACTTCCTACCTTTTGCAACTTCTACGAGAAAAGCATCCTTGCGCTGTTCCTATCTATATTACATCCACTCAAAATGGTGTGGTCGTTTACAAAATTACTGATGGTGGCATTGAAGGATTTGAAAAAAGTGAAATCAAGAGATATCTGGCTGACATTGGAATAACAGATGAATTGTTGGGTGGTATTGATATCAAAAAGAATTCTAGTTTTGACTTTGAATCATTTAGAAGACTGCTGCTTGGTATAAATGAGAAATTTAATATAACCCTATCGTTTAGCGATTTTCAAAATGAAAGCTACAATTCAATTAATTCAATCGTTGAACTTATCTATAGGAAAGAACAAATTATAGCCGAAGAAAAACGAATTTACAGAGAAAAAATAATTGAAATGTTGAGGCTAGTTAATCCTAATATTGATTATTTGAATAACGATAATCTAATAAAAGATAATCTCTATAGTTACAGTGATGTTTTTCGAATTGTTATAGCTTTAAACAATACTTTCGACGTTGAAATCGCAACTGATGATGTGACTGAAGAACATTTTAATTCACTTGATCGTATAGTTGACTTCGTCTATTACTTAAAAAATGAGAAAGGCAGGTAGTATTTATGCTGCAACAAACAAAGACATTTCTTAAAAACATAGGTCTGCCCGAAGGCGACCTGTATGCGCTTCCTGAAAGCGAAAAACGCTTCCCTGATGGAGCGCAGTACCGTTTTGAGGTTCCGGGAATTCAAAATCCGGGGACCATGAAGACATTACTTGAAGAGTTGGAACGATATGAAATTGCAATACACCGAGTAACTCAGACCAAAGGAATCATGATGTTGACTGATGAAGAGATTTCAAAAATGGTTGATCTTTCACATCAATACAAGGTCAATCTCATTCTCGCTATAGGACCAAGAGCGGTTTACGACACATCAGCTTCTGTTAATACTCCTGAGGGGCTAAGAATGGGTTATAGACTTCGTGGTCAGGATCAAATCGTAAGGGCAATCGAGGACGTAAAACGTGCCGCAAAATTAGGCTGCCGCTCTTTTTTAGTCTATGATGAAGGCTGTCTTTGGGTATTGAATGAAGCACGAAAAATCGGTGAGCTTCCAAATGATTGCAAATTTAAGGTTTCAGCGCATGCCGGTCACGGAAACCCGTGTTCTGCCAAACTTTTAGAGATAATCGGCGCGGACTCAGTTAATCCTGTGCGGGATATTCAGCTTCAAATGCTTGCCGCACTTAGAGCTGCCATTGATATTCCTATTGATATCCACACTGAAAACCCTCAGTCGACCGGCGGGTTTATCAGGCATTATGAGGTACCGGAAATGATTAGAGTCGCGGCGCCAGTTTACTTAAAAACCGGTGGGTCAGTGGCCAAAACACACTCTTGGGACACTACAGACGCCGATGCAAAGCAAAGAGCAAAACAAATATCGCTGGTAAAGAGGGTTATTGACGAATACTATCCCGAAGCTTTGGCTTCGTTAAAAGGCAGCATTGACTAAAGAGGTGTTACAAGTGGCGAAGGTAGAATTAAAGAAAATATATGACATATCTATAGCAATACTTACTGCGTCCGGCGTTCCATTAGAGGAATCAAAAATTATTGCTGAAACAATTCTGGACGCCCACAGAAAAGGCCGCCATACACATGGTATCGGAAGGCTCCCGATTTATGTAAGAAAAATACATGAAAATCTTATGAGCGCAAAGACAAATCTGCAAAAAATAAAGAAGACTCCTCTCATATCTTTATATGACGCGGGGAACGGTTTCGGGCAAGTTGCTGCTACTATTGCAATGAATGACTGCATAAACAAAGCAAAAGTCCATGGTTTGGCAGTATCAGCGGTGAAAGACAGCAACAGCTTCGGCACTGCAGGCTATTATGGAGAAATGGCAGCAAAAAAGGGATTGATAGCGATTGTAATGGGAAATGCATCGCCCGCCATGGCACCTATTGGTGGAAGCAAAGCTATTACAGGAACAAACCCTATTTGCTTTGCATTTCCAGGTACTAAAAAGAATTATCCTGTAATCCTCGACATGGCCTGCTCGATAGTAGCCAGAGGAAAAATCAGATTATGCGCAAAAAATGGAGAGAAAATCCCATTAGATTGGGCAAAGGACAAAACCGGAAATCCTACAGATGATCCAACTAAAGCCGTGGAAGGAACCTTAAATCCCATCGGTGGTCCAAAAGGCTTTGGTCTGTCTTTAGTAGCCGACATCTTTTGCGGACTATTAACAGGCTCAGCGTTTGCGGGGGATGTAAAAGGATTAAACGATCCAAAAGAGCTTTCCCGTTACGGGCACTTTATGCTTTGTTTGAATCCGGAATTCTTTCTGACTAAAGATGAGTATGAAATCAGGATGAATTACCTGATAGATAAAGTGAAAAGCTGTGGCGATGAAGGAAAAATCTTTATGCCCGGAGAACTGGAATTTTTATGTGAGGAGACAAATCCGGTTTATGTCGCTCTTTCTGACACGATGCTTAATGACATTAATAGTCTGGCAAAAACGTTGGAAATAGATCAGCGATTGCAGAATCAGTAAGAAGCGGCTACTTCTGTTACAAAAAATAACATTAACACAAGGAGATTATTAATGCGACACCATCAATACCAACCGAATTTTAAGTTTTACAAAGACCCTATAGAATTTACAAAAGATACCGAAAAAGAGACTCTGAAATATTGCCTCGGAGCTATGCTCTATATGCCCGCCCATAAAGATTTTCTGCATGCAATCTTAAGTCAGAAATACCCGGGACTTACTACTATGGCAATGTGCTTCGAGGATGCTTGCAAAGAAGAAGATGTCCCAATTGCCCAAGAAAATGCTTATAAAGTTCTAGATGCGATTGCTGATGCAAAAGATGCAGGAACTATTTCAGATGAGATTTTGCCATTGATTTTTTTCAGGGTGAGAAATCAGGAGCAATTCCGTGCATTCGCAGGACAATTGAATAAGCGGCAAATGTCAGTATTTTCAGGATTTATTTTTCCAAAATTCAATTCGGGCAGAGGCGAGGAGTACTTCTACGAGCTTAAAATCCTTTCTGAAAAATTCGGGCGCCTCATATACGGAATGCCCATACTGGAAAGCAGAGACATTGTTCAATATGAGACCAGACATGACGAGCTTAGCAAGGTTCATTATCTAATAGAAAAATACAAGGATTTTGTCCTAAATGTCAGAGTAGGCGCAACCGATTTTTCCTCTACTTTTGGAGTCAGGCGGGGCATTGATTACACAATCTATGATATTTTAACCGTACAGGCTGCCATTTCAGCAATATTGAATATTTTTTCCAGGGATAATTCCTATGTTATTTCCGGACCGGTTTGGGAGTATTTTCAGATGAGTCATGAAAATAAATTCGAACCCATTGACGAAAGCAAACTCCAGCATTCATTGCTGAGCCGTGAGCCTTTAGTCAATTCTGCCATTGACGGATTATTACGTGAGGTTCTGCTTGATAGGGCAAATGGTTTTATCGGAAAAACCGTAATTCACCCAAGTCATTTGCGTTATGTTAACGCCATGCAGGCAGTCACAAAAGAAGAGTTTGAGGACGCCTGTCAGGTACTTGCTACTTCAGGCGGCGTAATTAAAAGCGCAAAAGCTAATAAAATGAATGAAATACGTCCGCACACTAACTGGGCTATAAAAGTAGCCAAACGCGCCGAGGTCTATGGAGTAATTGAAGATGAAAGCGATTATGCAAAACTATTCAGAGAAAACTAAAAGGAGAAACTATTGAAAACAATAACAACGCCTATAACCGAAGAAATCGTTAAAGGTCTTGAAATCGGGGACATGATAACGATAACCGGAATCATCTATACGGGTAGAGATGCTGTATTGCCCAGAATAGTCTCGCTTATAGAAGATGATTGCCTGCAGAACTATGGTATTTATCTTAAGGGAAGCGTAATCTTCCATTCGGCCGTGAGTACTGCGGGTGTAGGCGTAACTTCCTCAAATAAAGTTGAAATCGAAAGCTCAATGCCGGTGCTTTCAAAAGCTGGCGTGAGACTCCATTTAGGGAAAGGCGCATTAAAACCGGAAACTGTTATTGCTCTTAATAAATATAAAAGTATATATGCAGTTCAGCCGCCGGTTACCGCGTTACTTAACAAGAAAATTCTCTCAAGAAAAGTAATTGCTTTTGCAGAACTTGGAATGGAAGCTATGCATGAATTAAGAGTTGTTGAGTTTCCGGCTGTAATTGCGGCTGCACATGGAATCTCAATATATTAGGAAGAGGATTAGATATGCTTACAACGTTGAATTACGAAAATATGGTACGAAAAGTAGCTGACACCTTGATAAGGGCAGCTTCTTCGTGTACGAATGATAAAGTAAATGCGCTATCGAAAGCCACGGAGGATGAAATCATTCCTCAATCGGCGTGGGCAATGACATGTTTGATTGAAAATGCTCATGAAGCCGAAAATAGCAGATTTCCATTGTGCGATGATACCGGAATTCCTCATTTGATTCTGGAAACGGGAAAAGAGCTTGCTATGCCAGCCGGATTGCTTTCGGCAATTTATGAAGGAGTTGCTTTGGGGCTAAAAGATCTCCCCGGAAGACCTATGGCTGTTAAGGGTAATGATAAAGAACGCATTGAACAAAGTGCGGGGTTATCAAGTGATCCCTCATCCTTACCGGCTGCTCCTTTAATGCTGATATCGACTGACGAAAAAGTGCTGAGATTGCATATTTTAATGCAGGGTGGCGGTCCTGAAATCAGAGCAAAAACCTACAGAGTATTTCACAAACACAGACTGGAAACCATAATAGATGAGATATCTGATTGGGCAAGCGAGTCAGTAAAGTTATTGGGATGCACTCCGTGTACTTTAGCTGTCGGAATCGGAAGGTCACATTATGAAGCATCTTCTCTCATGTTACAAGCAATGCTTAACGGTAATTATGATGTTCAGAATGATACCGAACATAAAATCACGGAATCTGTTAATAAAACAAATGTGGGACCATTAGGTCTTCATGGGAAACATACTGTTTTAGCCACCTTTTTAAAGACGGGGCCACAGAGAGCATCCGGAGTGCGAATAGTCTGTATGCGTCCTTGCTGCTGTATTGAACCGAGAAAAGCAAGCTGCGTGCTTATTAAGGAGTCTTAAAATGAACAAAATAATCAATTCTAAGTCATTTTTTGTAGTTTCTATACTATATCTCACTCTGCCTTTTATTATATTAATGGCTGGTTGGGTAAAGCTCTTTATTGCCGTGCCGGTCATCGTTTGTCTTTTGTTTTGTTTGCTTAGATTAATCCTAAAGGCACCTGATTTATTTGAATTGCATATTGCCAAAAAAGAAGTTAAAACGCTCTTATTTATTGCTTTTATCATATTTCTTTGGGTCGCCATGTCGGGCATCGGAGGTCAGGCTTACCAGAATGATGATCATCGCTCACGCAACGGCGCGTTTAATCTTCTGGTAGAAAATTCTTGGCCTGTAGTCGGTAGCGTCCCCTATGAAGGTGTAGTAGTAGAACGCGGAGTTTCCTACTACATTGGGTTCTGGTTACCCTCTGCGGTTATCGGAAAGCTTTTTGGACTTCGAATAGGATATCTGTTTCAAATAGTTTGGGCTGTGCTCGGGGTTTTTCTCTTTTATTTTGGAATATGCATTTTGCTTAAGCGTATTAAGATTTGGCCGTTGTTTGTGGTCATTTTCTTTAGTGGTATGGATATAATTGGTACTTGGCTTTCAGGCGGCGATATGCAAAGCATAAGTCAAAGTACTCATTTGGAATGGTGGTGCAATGGAATAGCCCAGTACTCCAGCATGACCACACAGTTATTCTGGGTTTTTAACCAAAGTATACCTGCTTGGCTTATTGTAGTATTACTTCTCTTACTGAAAGATAACCGCTATATGGTGCTGATACTATCAACTGCCGTTTTATCATGCACTATGCCGTTTGTGGGGCTCTTACCCTACTGCGCATACTGGGCATTCTCCCGAGATTATCTTGTTAAGAGGTTCTCTAAAGAATGGTGGAAACATTGGTATAAAGATACCTTTACCATAGAAAACATCCTCGGCGGCGGAATAATGGGGATCATTTCGTACTTTTTTGTCAGTAATTCGGGGAACAACTCTAATACGGGCTTGCACCTGTTATCGTTCAGAAACGGAGGATGGCTTGTTTGGCTTACCTTTATAGCAGTTGAAATCGGAGGAATCATATACATTTCCCGTAATAATACAAAAGAAAAACCACTCCTGTATATCTCGACAGGCATCCTATTAATATTACCTTTGATAAGGAACTTTGGAAATGATCGTAGCGACCTAACCATGCGCGCCAGCATACCGGCATTATTGGTACTTTGTGTGATGGTAATCTCTTCTCTATCAGAATCGTTAGCAAAAAAGAGCTACTATAAGTTTGCGATATTCGTGACTATTCTTGCGATCGGTGCGGTTACTCCTGTTCATGAGATGATAAGAACAATTTCTATAACCAAAGAACGTTACGTATCTGAAGAATATATTTCTGTAAAAATGCCTGCAAGTTCTGCAGAGGGCAAACTAAAAAGCATCTACTGGTCAGCTGATACCGATACAAACTTATTTTACAAATATTTGGCGAAATAACACTTGCCGTTCTGGAAGTTTGACATGCCCGCACATAAAGCTTATAATATGGTGTCAGGCAGGGGGGAATGCCGAGTTTTTGTTGCTATAAGGCAAAGAAGGGTATTTTGCTATTATGAAAAAAAGAAAAAAAGTTTGTTTTATATCCTCTGCCGGCGGGCATTTTGAGCAAATCAAAATGTTAGGAATGGTCGCAGAAAAATATGATCATTATTATGTTGTTCCAAAGAATAAAAGTTTGGCTTCTCTTTCAGATAAGATGTATTTTGTCTGCGACATTAGCAGACAAAACAAATTGACTTTTTTGTTCAAGTTTATCTTATCCGGTTTTCAGCAGCTGATAATATTCATTAAGGAGCACCCTGACGTGGTAATCACTACAGGTGCCGGAGTGGCAGTTCCGACTTGTATAATAGCCCGTGCATTGTCTAAGAAAGTTGTTTATATTGAGAGCTTTGCGAGGATTCATTCCCTTAACAAAACAGGAAAGATGTTATCGCGATTCTCAGGGCTGTTTATAGTTCAATGGAAAAGCCTTTTGAAACTTAACCCTAAGGCGGTTTACGGGGGGTGGCTATATTGATTTTTGTATGTGTTGGCTCCACGAATTTTAGCTTCGACAGACTGCTCCAAATGGTAGATGAGCTCTGCGATGATGGAATTCTACCAAAAGACGGCATCTTTGCCCAATTAGGTAAGACCTCCTACCAACCCAGAAATTATAAATACAAGGGAATTATTTCAAGAGGATCTTTTCTAAAGTACATTCGGGAGTCGGATTTAATAATTACACATGGCGGTACAGGTTGTATTATTCCGGCTCTAAAACTTGAAAAAAAAGTAATTATTGTACCGAGACTTCATAAATATCATGAGCAAATAGATGACCATCAAATGGAAATCATGAATTTTTGCACGAATCAGGGCTACGCTTTAGGTGCTTCAACAAAAGAAGACTTAGCCGAAACGATATTGAATTTGGATAAATTTATTCCGAGAAAATTTGTTTCAAATAATGACAAAATAAACAAAATGATAATAGACTATATTGAAGCAAATTAAGTATATATTGCTAATAGTTACAATTTTGATTGGCGGAAAGGGTTACTTGGATGTCGCAGGAAAAAAATTCAACTTATAAAATCGCGGTGGCGGGATTGGGCTACGTTGGTCTTGCAAACAGTATTTTACTTGCCACAAAAAATGAGGTTGTAGCGTTTGACATTGATGTTGACAGGATAAAACTCGTTAATGGAAAAACCTCGCCGCTTGACGACGAGATGATTAAGGACTACCTCTCAAATAAAGAATTGCGACTTAATGCCACACCTGATGCGAAGGAGGCTTTTAAGAATTCGGACTACTTGGTTGTTGCTACTCCCACCGATTATTCTCCACAAAAGAACTATTTTGACACATCAACTGTTGAAAATGTTATTCAGAATGCTATTAACTGTAACCCCGATATTACCATTGTTATCCGTTCGACAGTTCCTGTTGGATACACTGAAAATATGGTCAAAAGTCTCGGATTTGATCATATTCTGTTCGCTCCGGAGTTTTTACGGGAAGGAACTGCTCTATATGATTGCCTATATCCCAGCAGAATAATAGTTGGAAGTCCCATTGGAAATCCTCAAATGAAAATCAAGGCAACAGAGTTTTCGCAAATACTGAGAAATGCCGCTATAAAGAATGATGCTACTGTTTTGATTACTGACGCTACCGAAGCCGAAGCTATAAAGCTGTTCGCTAACTCGTATCTCGCCTTGCGTGTCGCCTTTTTTAATGAGCTTGATACTTATGCGGAAATAAAAGGGCTTGATGCCAGACAAATAATAGAAGGGGTAGGTTTGGATTCCCGGATTGGTTCTCATTACAATAATCCTTCCTTCGGATATGGCGGATATTGTCTGCCAAAGGACACAAAACAGCTTCTCGCAAATTACAGCGACGTCCCTGAAAAAATCATTACAGCTATAGTAGAGGCAAATAAAGCGAGGAAAGACCATATTTCAAATCAAATTTATAAAAAGGCACTTGCGTCTGGAAAAGATATAACAACTGACAGTAAAGTAGGTATTTACAGACTGTCGATGAAGAAAAATTCAGATAATTACCGCCAAAGTAGCATATTGGGAGTAATTGAGAGATTGCGCCAAAAAGGGGCTTTGGTTGTCATCTATGAGCCGATTCTTGGAGAAAAAGAAGATTTTCTGGGGTGCGAAGTAATTAATGACCTCAATGACTTTAAGAACTCTTGCGACGTTATCGTCTCAAACAGGTATTCAGAAGAGCTTAACGACGTAAAAGAAAAGGTTTATACCAGAGACGTTTTTAATTTTGATTAAACTATGAAAAAAAAGATGTTATTGATTTCCAATATGTACCCTTCGACCAAAGCAACGTATTATGGGACTTTTGTAAGGGATTTTCATTTAAAAGCAAATGAATTTTTTGATGTGAAATTAATATGCCTTCACAAAGAAAACAACAAACTGCTAAAACTAATCAGTTACTTCTTTTTCTACATAAAAATAGTCTTTGGCATATGCATTTTCCACTATGATATTGTTTATGCACACTATGTTTCACACGTTGCAAAGCCATTATTATTCTGTAAAAAACTAAAGGACTATCGTTTATTTATAAATGTCCATGGCTCGGATGTTCTACCACCGAAGAAATCATTGGGAGAAAAATTTCTACCATATACACGAGCAATATTGCTAAAGGCTGAAAGAGTCATAGTTCCTTCATATTATTTTTTTAGTGTCATGCGTGAAGAATTTAACCTCTCACCTGACAACATCTCGGTTTACCCATCCGGAGGAGTGAACCCCGCTATATTTCATGTAATGTCCGACGAAACAAAGCACAAAACTATTGCAAAATATGATTTATCTTATGACTACGAATATATCGGTTTTGCAAGCCGCCTAATAAAGGAAAAAGGCTGGAAAATCTATTTAGAGGCAGTATGCGCCCTATTAAGAGATAGACCCGATTTCGGTGAAAAATACCGTTTTATACTAATTGGCTCGGGTCCGTGTGAGGTTGAAGTTGACAATTTTATTAATAAGGAAAATTTAAATGTATATGTAAGACGTTTCCTTTCGCTGCCACAGAATGAGCTTTCATCATTATTTAACTTATTGAGTTGGTTTATTTTTCCATCCGAGTCCGAGTCATTAGGTCTGGTCGGTCTGGAAGCAATGGCTTGCGCGGTACCTGTAATCGCAACGAATTTCGCAGGCCCAACCACTTATGTAAAAGACGATATTAACGGTTTACTCTTTAATAAAGGAGAAGCTATAGATTTAGAGCGAGCCTTAATAGCAGCTTTGGATATGGATAAAGAAAGATATAATACTCTCAAAAATAATTGTATTGCAACAGCAATGAGATACATGGGGGAAGAACTGCAGGAATCCTTTATGGATATTTTCAGGAAAGGAAATTTGATTTGAAATTATTTAAATATTTAAAGGAAAACCCAACACATGCTTCTTATTTCGTCTTTATCGCTCTTTGGACAATTATTTATTATACTCCAATAAATACTCCCGTTGGGCGTCCTTTGCTCAAATACTCCATAGCAGGGGTATCTGTAGTTTTTTTGCTCATTAAAGTGTTACATACACGATACACGGGGCGAGAATACGCTATTGCGGTAATAATAGGTGCAATTCTTTTTATATCCTTGTTATCCAGCCATAGAGTGAGCTTTGCGGTTGCGTTTGCAGCTATATTTGCTTCGAAAGATATAGACTTCAATAAAACTCTAAAAACCATCTTGAGCGTTGGGGCACTGTCTTTTTTTACTTGCATTCTCGTTCATTTAGTCAGGTATGGTTTCTATGGAAGTGTTAGAAAAATACGCTATATCGGAAGTCTTCGATTAATCGTATCCAGAAATTCTCTTGGTTACTCTCATGCAAATTATGTATATCTTATCTTTATGGTTTTGGTAATCGGTTATCTGTATTTAAACTGGAAAAAAACAAAGGCTTGGTTTTGGATCGGTTCTTTTGTGGTCGGACTTTTGTTATTCTATTTAACATTCTCGAGAACTGGGGCTGCTACTCTGGCTTTGGCAGTACTCTTTTATATTATATTAACAAGGTGGCCCGTCGGATTCATGCGCGGTTTGCTTAGAACACTACCTGTTGCTTCAATAATTCTGTCATTTGTTCTGGTGTTCTGGCATTGGATTTACCCGCGAGGATTAATTCAAGTTATAAACAAAACCTTAACGGGAAGGCTATATTGGTCACATGAGTTTTTGACCTTTTTTACTCCAAAACTTTTTGGACAAAATGTAGATGATATTAGTGGTTATTCTCTTTCCTACTTAAAAAGTGATAATTCCTATGTGTTGATGCTTTGCGCTTTCGGCATCATTGTATTCACTTTGTTTGTTATTTTTACAATTATGCTCTCTAGGAAAAAACTGGCACTAAAAGACTACTTTATGCTCTCTATTTTCTATCTCTACTGCATTATGGAAAGCACCGTTACAATAATATATCTGAATTTTGCACTGTTTTTATTCACAAACCTGTTATTTTCTCAAGATGGAGCGAACCAATCATCGATAATCGATTTTCTTGGAAAGAAAAGGCAGCAAACACTTTCAAAAAGTTACTTAAAATACTCTCGTAAAAACTCTCAAAACCTTGCGGGTTCAAAAGCACCATCAGATGTGGAAAAAATCCTTGATTCATTAGGATTTGCTCCTCTGACAGTTACCGACAGTATAGGAGCTCCAAAGTTCAAGAAGGCCTTTATTGTTTTTATCAACTGGTGCGCAATTCTTTTTTGGTTGCCCAAAGGCTCTACATTTTTTGTTCAGATTCCTATCCAAGGCGCTCCGATAGCCGGAAGATTTCTTCCAATCTTAAAAAAGCTTAAAAAATGTTATCTGATATGTATCATACATGATTTAGACTCTTTCAGACCCAGTGTTACAAATAACAAATCAAAAGGGCTTTACACAGATCGAGTAATACTAAAAATGTTTGATGCTCTGATTTGTCACAACGAAACAATGAAGACGAGATTGATTAATGAGCTTGATCTTGCGGACAAAAACATTATTCCGCTCGGTATCTTCGATTACTTACAAACTCAGGAAAACTGCGCAGCGATAATTAACAAGCCATTTTCTGAAAACCCTCTATCCATCGCTATTGCAGGTAATTGCAGTAATACCAAGTCACCTTACTTATACAAACTACCATCACTGGGAGATGAAATCTTATTTGATTTCTACGGTCCTAATTTTTCTTCGGAAGATATGGGAAGCTATGGTGACTATAAAGGCTCGCTTTTACCTGACGAACTGCCATGTGTATTAAATGAAACCTGGGGATTAGTCTGGGACGGAACCGAAATAGGTACGTGCGCCGGAGAAACAGGTGAATACTTGCGTCTGAATAATCCGCACAAGGCATCATTATACGTTGCGTCGGGCATCCCGATAATTATTTGGAGACAAAGTGCATTAGCTTCTTTTGTAGAAAACGAAGGCATCGGGCTATGTATTGAATCTCTGTCTGAAATTAATTCACGGTTAAAAAACATCTCCGCCGAGGAATACCAGACATTAAAGCGCAATGTCGGAATCATCGGCGGTCGATTAAGGGAAGGCTGGTATACCAGAAAGGCATTAGAGACCATCCTCACCTCTTAAATCCTTTGTTTTTTCATCTTCTCCCTTTCTCTCTTCTTTATCCACAGTAGCAGGAACATCAATACCTCCGCGCTTACAAGGAATGCGAATACGATAGGCAGAAACGCTGCCTGATCGCCCGTATTGGGCACCGGGGCGGGTGCTACCGGTGGTATGTAGTAGCTCGCGTTTATTTCTTTATTTTGGACGGATGAGGCGCCTAAAGTCACTGTGACGCTACTTAGTGTCCCTCCTGCGGGTTTATAGATTTCGAGAATTCCTCCCGAAATCGTACTCGCCGATAGCCTCGTTGAAAACTTCACCTGATATGTACCCGCGGGCACATCTATGCTGTAGTGTCCCGTGGAGTCTGTCGTTATCTTTCCTGACGACGTACCCGTAGGACCTGCAGAAGCATAGCGCAAGGGGAGACCCGCGGTTTCTAAAGCCACTTTTTTCCCGTCTTTATCGAGGATTTCGATGACGACGCCTGCGAGCAGGGATTCATTAGTCTCGCGGATTTCGTTTTTATTGATATCGGCATATGCATAGCCGTAAATCCTTCCTGTATTGGTGACCTTAGGCTGATTTTCAGGCGTCTTTATCGTCTCGGATTTATTATCGGGGTCAGTCGACGGCGATTTTTCACTGTCATTTAGGACTATTTCTCCGCCATTCTTTACATCTCTTACATATGCGCCGCTTACTTTTGAAAGCTTTGCGCGCACAAACATCGCGATTTCCTTATTCGCCCAAGCATTCATCCCATCGCCTGATAATACGACCGAGGCAACACTTCCCTCTAATTCCAATGTCTTATAAACGCTGCCATCCACCGTCACTTTCACATTCCATGCGCCTTCGGTGTCACTTGCAAAAATCAGACCATCCTCCATAATATCCCTAAGCTCTATCATTGCAATGCCTGTCATATCGGCAGGTGCCATAAAGCTAATCTTATATTCCAAAAGCCCTGTCGAATCGTAGATGGATTTTTCCGTCACATAGGAAAGCCCTTCCTTTATTTCTTTCTTGAAAGTATCCTTTATCGACTTTATACTAAGAGGATTCGGATAGGCATACCCTGCGTTTACCTGCCTTGCGGACACTCCCCCATCGCTTAAATCTATGGCGATATTGGAATATAGTCCGCTCTTTGGTTCTATGCTTAGCCCCATGCCCTTAAAGGTCTTTTCGAATAGGACTTCATATGTCCCTTCGGTGACTAAGAATCTGAAACCTCCGTCTTCGGCGGTTGTCACTGTTTTTATCGCATTGCCGGTAGGCACCGAATCATTATTCAGATTCGCCAAAGGCGTCAGGGCACTTTCCATCAGACGCATGGCTTGTTCAACGATTCGCCCGCCGTTTGATGAATATAATTGCACCTTAATTCCTTCTATGCCCTCCTCGCCTATATCCTTAATGCCATTACGATTCGTATCCTTAAAGGCAATACCGTAAATCTGTCCCGCTCCGCCAATGAGGGCTGTAATCGTGACCTTTGTGGAATTTTCAGCCTCAACGGCGAATGTAATATCATATGTCCCCATTTCAGCTTCGTAATAGCCTCCGTCGTCGGATACGATTACCCTTACGGCTTTCCCGAAATTAGGATCGTCCGGGTCAATACAGACCGCCCTTGCCTTTGAATTTTCAATAGCTTGCGTTTCCGTTCCCGTAACCTCGCTGATACTTATTTCAAAGTCGTTTGCGGCAATGGCATAACCCTCTCCTATTATCCAGTCGCCCACGAGGACGAGTCCGATTTTATCGACCTTATTCCCATCAGAATCTGTTACGGAATAATTCACGAGATAAACCCCTTCCGTGTCCGTCTTTACCTCTGAATCATTCGTGATACTATTAGTTAAGGTTTCATTGTCATCCTCATCATCGGTTGCGAAAACGCCCTGTTTATAGCTCGGATTTTCATCCTCGCGTGCCCCTACGGGGAATATGGCGTTCTTTGGTATCACTTTATACGCGGGGACATTTAATACAGGCGGATTTCCGTTACTGATAATAAGATTAATCTTAATAGTCGTGTCCGGCTCTTCTGCTACCGAAAATTCCAATTCATAGGTTAATCCGTTTTCGATATTATTAAGGATTTGCGGGTCAATGCTTCCGAAAGCATCCTTAATCAGCGTAATTGTGCCGCCCTCAGTCAGATTATTCGTACGAAGCCACGCATGTACATCCGCATAGCTTTTTTGTATCATGGCTTTTAAGTATTCCGCGGCATTTCCCTTTAATGTCAGTAATTCTTTGGCTTTGGCTGAATTGATCGTAAAATCCTTTCCCGTAAGCGAATATTTCGCCCCATTTACGCCCTTGCCTCCGGTTTCGTCGTCGTAGACCATAGCGCTTATAGTCTTAGTCATTGAAGGATAATCGGTAATCGTCGCCACGGGGGTATAAGTCCCCACAGAATCGGTATAGCCGCCGACACTTGATAAAGCGACCTCCTTTTTACGTCCCCTGATATCCCAGGCGCCCGCTTCGGACAGGGTTAAAATCTGCGCTTCCTTACCCGTCTTTTCGACCTTTGATTTTGCAATGACAAAGCTCTTTGCGCTTATTATATAATTTTCATCCCAGCTAAAACTTCCGTCATCTATTATGACCGCCCTCGAATCGCTCTTAATATTCCCCACTCCATCAGTCGCGGTGTATTTCACCTCATAAACGCCGGGCTCGTCTTTTGGAATCGTAATCGGATCGCCATTTGAATCCGTATATTCTACGGAATCAGTGATATCATTTGCGAGATTATCCTGCGCTCTTACATTAACTAAAATCTCGTCATCGCTTAGGTTTCCTGCTGTAGAACTTAAGGGATAGACCAATGGTTTATTCATGGAGATAGTAGGCGGCGCACCGATAGAGACATTCGCTATTATCGTGACAGAAACCGCATAGGATGCTGCGCTTCCCGCGCCCATCTTTGTTTCGTCCACCGCGAATGTTATCTCGTATTCGCCCTGTAGAGCCTTTAATTCATTGCCTCCTGATGGAATCACGACCGTCGCATTTGATAGGGTGCCATTGGGCAATATATGCTTCGCCTTTGCCTTTGCCGCCGCTATAAGCGCCGAATCGCCGCCGCTTATTATGTCTGCGGCCTCGTTTGTGGTTAATTGAATGTTATTCGCATAAATTGTATAATTATCACCCTTTTCGGGATCTTCAGGCCCAGTCTTTATTTCATCGGCATCCACGACCTCTCCGGTTATGGTCTTTCTGATTAATGTTTCAGGACTACTCGTATTGATCGCGGAAAGCTTAATTGCGTCATAGACTCCTACTGCCTTTGTAAAGCCTCCGTCATCCTCCACTGCCGCCCCATCTGTCTGCTCGCCTGAAAGTGCGCTGTAGACCTTTGCGCCGCTTCTTGAGAGGATTTCAGCATTGATCTTAGAAGCATCGGATGTCACATCGGCTAATTTTGCGACAAAGCCCCTCGCATAGAGGATTCGTTCGCTTCCCACTATGTAACGCCCGTCATTTACGACGACGACACGCCTCGCGGTGACGGTATTTCCTCCCTTGTCAGTAATCGTATATGAAAGTGTATAAATACCCACTTTATTCTTATCCACGCTTCCGGTCACTATTAAGGTCGAAAGCACATAGGCGGAGCCATCCTCTGCATCATCGGCGCTGACTCCGGTGGTTTTTTCATTAAAGACGGTGGTCGTAACATTTCCGTTTGAGATAATGAGTCCGCTTTGCGGCTCTATTTCAATAGGAGTCGTCACATTAAGAGTCGGCGCCCCGTCGGCTGTGACTTTTGCATCTATGGCGACGCCCGGTTCGCTGTCTTTATCTACTCCATAGACTATTTCGTATCCGGGATCGGTATTGACGACGGCGGCGAAACCGCCCTTATTCTTTACCATAACCTTAGCCGCAGTATCCGCATCGGGAGTAAGTAGGACTATCCCCGCCCCGGCTTCACTGATAAAGAGGCTTTCTGAGATATCGGCTAAGATTTCCTTTGCCCTCGTCGTCGTTACACTAAAATCCTTTGCGTAGACCGAGTATTTGGAGTCCTTCGTACCCGGATCTACCTTTCCGTCGATTATTGTCCCTACGATATTCTTAGTCGCGGTATTTCCGGCTTTTCCGGTTAAGCTTAAGTTAAAATTATAGGGACCTTCGGGAGCTTTTGCGACATAGGCCGCGGGTTTAGTCACAGTAATTTGCGCCGTTATATTCTCCCCGTCGAAATCATAGCCTTCGGCATACGACCATGAGCGCACCTGCGTAATGCTGCCGTCCACCTTTTCACGCTCGGCTGCGAAATTACGCGCCCCTAATATGACTTCGGAAGAATTATCAATTATATAGCGACCGTCGGTTACGACGATTGCGCGTTTCTTAGGTACCGCGTCATTTCCGTGACTGTCCGTCACATTATAGGTAGCGGAATAGACTCCCACGTATTTGGTGTCAATATTGGCTACGCCGTTTGCTAAAGTATAAGTAACATCGCTTACGGATATTCCCACACCTCCTAAGCCGGAATCCTCCGCGTCATAGACGCTTAATTTATCCTTTATTTCGGATGAGGTCATATTGTGAGAGGTGCTCGTCTTTTGTATAACGAGAGGACGTTCTTCTAATGTGATAACAGGGATATTACCCTTACCTACCGAGGCAATGATGGACACATTCGTAGTCTGTTCTTTTTGGACGGCGAAATTAATCGTATAATTCCCCGGCATCTTCCCATAATATCCGCCGTCGCTCTTTACTATGACGGTTTCGGAATTACCAAAATCAGGTGAGGAGGCATCAATACAGATTGCAGTGGCATTTGCGTAAGATATAGCCTCACTTTGCGTCCCACTAACTTCCGTAATGTCTTTAGTAAAATCGTTTGCCTTAATCGCATAATCGGTTCCTATTATCCAGTCTCCCACGAGCACGAGTCCTGATTTGGTCGTGGTATTATTATCCGAGTCAGTGACCGAATACGTCACCTTATAAGCGCCTTCGGCCGCGCTGTCTACAGGAGTATCATGGGTAATAGCACCGGATAGGATATCATTGTCATCTTCTTCATCCGTAGCATAGATACCCTGCATATACGAAGGATCTGTATCCGTCTTTGCGCCTTCGGCAAAAGCCGCCCCCACCGCGATTTTCTTTACCGAAGGAACGTATAATACAGGAGGATTGGCATTGCTTACGAGCATCTTTATCGAAACCTTAGTATCGCTCTCTTGCGCCACCTTAAATGTCACTGTGAATTCATGCACATATCCATCGACTAAGTCGGAAGGCGAAAGCGCCGAAAAACCACCATCAGAGTCTAATAAAATAGTGCCCGCCTGCGTGAGATTATTAGTCCTCTGGTATGAATATACATCCCCGTGTATGGGAGATTTAAGGTTATTTAAGTACGCGTCAGCATCGCCCTTTTGAGACAGTAAAATCTTTGCGTCATTTATATTAATACGGAAATCCTTTGCGGTAATCGCATATTTATCTCCGTTAGTACCCGTACCTTCTATGACCATCGCACTAATCGTTTTTGTCATGGCAGGATACTCATAAATCGTTAGCTGCGGTGTGTATGTAGCGGGAAATGCGCTGTAGCCACCTGTCTGTGAGACGATCGCCCTCGCTTCATCGCCGTCCGTATCCCAGGCTCTCCCTTCTGAGAGTGTCAATATTTGACTTTCGGCATTTGTAAGGGCGACATCATTTTTATTTATTACAAAGCTCTTTGCCTTTAATATGTAATTGGCATCCCATTCAAAGCTCCCGTCGTCGATAATCACGGCTCTGGTATCGGATTTTACATTGCCTGCTGCATCGATGACCGAATACTTAACCTTCGTCACACCCGCGACATTTGCGGGAATAGTTATGGCCGACCCGTCAGGCGCCGAATATGTGACAGAGGATGTCAGGTCAGCTCCCAAAGCATCCGAGGCAGTGACTCCGTCTAATATTTGCGCGGCGCTTAAATTCCCCGGCGTATCGGAAATCGGATAAACGAGCGGCTTATTCATATCTATGGTAGGCGGCGGTCCCACAGAGACATTCGCTATTATCGTCACCTTAACCGCGTTTCTTTCGCCTACGGCAAATGTTATTTCGTATTCGCCGGTCGTTGATTGCAGCTTATTGCCGCCGCTTGGGATAGTAACGGTGGCATTCCCAAGGCCGCCTGAGGCTAATATATGCCTCGCTCCGGCTTTTGCTGCGGAAATAATCGCCGAATCTCCCGCGTTTAAAAGGTTTTGTGCCTGAAGGTTCGTCAGAGTTAGATTGCTTGCAAATATTGTATAATTATCCCCCGTTTCGGGCTCTTCATTACCCGTTGTGATTTCATCGGCTTCCACGACCTCTCCGGTAATAGTCTTATGAAGGAGGGTCTCGGGGCTTGACTCATCCACGCCCTTTATTTTAATTGAATTATATACATCCACGGCTTTGTGGTAACCGCCGTCGCTTTCTATGGCAGCACCGTCGATTGAGGCTCCCGTCGTACCATTATATAGTTTCGCACCGGAATTAACGAGGAGTTCAAAATTAATCGCCCCCAGGTTATCAGTGACATCTTTAAGGCGCTTTACAAAGCCCCTCGCATAGAGGATACGCTGCGATCCTACGCTGTAACGCCCGTCATTTACAACGACTACCCTTTGCTTTGTGACTGTGGAATTCCCCGAATCAGTAACGCTATAGCTCACATTATATAGGCCGACCTTTGTAATATCCACGCTTCCCGTCACGACTAATGAACTAATTACCGACGCGCCGTCTTCGGTGTCATTTGTGCTGACACCCGTGGAATTAATATTAAATGTATTGGCGCTAACCACCCCATTATTCATGATAAGCCCTGTCCCCACCTGCACCTCTACGGGAGTGGTGACATCTAAGGTGGGAGGATTATCTACCGTGACCTTCGCGGCTATAGTGACCGCCATTTGCGCATCCTTATCCACACCATACTGCACGGGATATCCGGGCGAGGTATTGATCACCGCTGCGAATCCGCCCTGATTCTTTAAGGTGACCTTTGCGTTTACGTCGGCATCCGGAGTCAGTAGAATCACTCCCGCGCCCGCCTCGCTGATAAATAGGCTCTGAGTCGTATCGGCTAAAATCTGCGCTGCCCGAGTCGTCGTAACACTAAAATCCTTTGCGTAGACCGCGTATTTACTGTTTTTCGTACCCGGATCGACGTGACCGTCAATTATTGTCCCCGTGATTGCCTTCGTGGCGACATTTGAATTTTTCCCCGTTACGCCCAGGGTGAAATTATAAGGTCCTTCGGGGGCTTTTGCAACATAACCCGAGGGCTTTGTTATTACTATAGAGCTCGTAATATTCGCCCCGTCGTAATCGTAGCTTTCGGCATACGACCATGAACGCACCTGCGAATCGCTGCCGTCCACGAGGTCGCGCTCCGCCGCGAAATTCCTCGCTCCGAGGATTACTTCCGACGGATCATCTATGATATATCTTCCGTCCGTTACCACAATGGCGCGGGTAATCGGGGAGGCGTTATTGCCGTTTGAATCGTGGCAATAATACGTCGCCGAATACACTCCGACATATTGCGTATCAATCGCGCTGACACCATTTGCCAATGTATAGGTGACATCGTTAATCGTCATCGTATCGTAATCGTCATAGACAGTCATCTCCGCCTTTATTTCATTTGCTGTCATAATGTGCGAAAGCGGGGTCTGGTTAATGACGAGAGGCCTCCTTGTAAATGCCATCACCGGAGGATTTCCGGCGATAGAGACATTCATATTTGCGGTATCGTGATCAGGTAGGGAATTAACGGTTATTCTGCCTCTGTTAACTACCGTTGTGAGATAATCTCCCGCGACCTTTTCGAGATTTGCCTTTACTATTACGGCGACTTCCTTGCCTCCTTTATTAAAGAGGTAATTCTGAATCGCGGCGGCATCAAATAAAATCGCGGCGGTATTTCCGCTTTGTACTGACTGTGCGGCGGTCAGTGGTATGACAGTGCCATCCACCGTGACTTTTACGTTCCAATCTCCCGCAGGTACTGTTGCTAATGTCAGACCGGCGTCCATAATGTCCTTAATCGTAATGCTCGCAAAGCCCGCGAGATTTGCAGGGATATCAAAGCTTACTTTATATTCAATAGTGGCATTAAAATCTGTAATCGTAGTCGTGCTGACATAGGATGAAGTAGAACTTTGCCACACTCCTTTTTTAAGGCTGTTTTCCAAATCCGTAATCACACTTGGGTCCGGCGTATTATAGCCCTTATTAATTTCGCGTGATTGCTGCGCGCTTCCTATGACTACGTCAATGCCCGTTACTTTACCATCATAGGGTGCTGATGTGAGACCCATTCCGTTTTGAGGAGTCGCAAACTGTAACCCGTAGGTTCCATCAGTCTGATTAAAGAGATATTTCCCGTCTGCCCCCGTCGTTACCTGCTGCCCTGAAATGGCAGTACCCGTACCATCAAGTAATTGAATCACGACACCCGCTAATGGGGATTCTCCCGCGTCATATACATTATTTCTGTTGGTGTCATTATAGGCTACTCCGTATATTCTTCCGGTATTTTGTACCGTAAGTGGTCCCGCCACGGGTGCGGCGCTTGAATCATCGCCGTTTACTATTAAGCGTCCCGAATCTGTGACAGATGCCGGCCATGAACTGCCTGAATTTTCCACCTTTGCGATTACTGTCATTACGATTTCGGCTCCCGCTAATTGCGAAAAGTCCGTAGTATCATCGAATTTAAACGCCGCGACCATTTTCCCTACGTCCTCGCCGCTTCCGGCCCCGTAGGTCTTTGTCCCCGTAAATCCCGGCACTTCCACACTGTTTTTATATACCTTTACATTGAAATTAGCTATATCGGCATCCTTTAGTTTTAAGCCCGTATAGAGGACGTCGCGGATTTCTAAATGATTATAGCCTGCCGCACTCGCGGGCATCTTATATACTATTTCATAAGTAAGATCAGCAGTCGCGTCATAAATAGGACCGCCGGTGTCGGTATTTCCTACTTTCAGGAGCTTTTTTGTAAACGCATCAGTTGCGTTATTAATAGTCGGTGCAGCATATCCTGCATTTATTGTCTTTTCGAGATTGGCTCCGCCGTTTGAAAGATCAATGGCGAGTGAATCGGATTTCCCGTCATTGCCCACGTGAGAGCCCGCAGCAACAGACAATGCGGACTTCGTCGTATACCCCTTTCCCGTCATGACGGGAGCCTTTATTTTATATGTCCCCGGTGCGACGATAAAGCTGTAACTACCATCGGCGGCGGTGACAGCCGTGGTTTCGGAATTATCCGCTGTGTTGATTAAAGTAACGGTCTGAGAACCCGCGGCGGTATCCGAACCGCCATAGAGACCATCGCCGTTTAGGTCATTAAAAAGTTTACCGCTTATTTTTCCCTTTATCGAGACAGTCGCGAGAGTGTCAATCGTATTGGCCAGTTCTCCGTTAAAATAGATCGAGCCTCCGTTTTGAACCTGCGAGGGCAGAACGTTAGAACCATCGGGTACGAGATTGGTCGTGATTTCAATGACTATTCTGTTTCCTGCCAGATTAGTAACCGTTCCAAATGAAACCGTGGCGGTATTTGAAGTAAAACTCTTTGTGGGCGTAGCAGCGCCCGCTATGACGGCACCTGTCGTCTTATTGACTACGGAAACGGTAATATTAGCAATATCGTCATTCTTTAATTTTAAGCCGGTAAGGAGTTCATCCTTTATTACGACAGCCGTAATGGCGCTCATATCGGTCGGCATATCTGCTGTTAATTTCCATGTGATGTCGGCGGCCGCATTCGTTACTATCGAATCGGAAGGCGTCACAATACTCTTAGTAAATGAAGAAGGACCTTCCTTTACTGTTAAGTATGGAGCTGCATCAAATTTCGCGTCATGGTAGAGCGTATCCACCAAAGGATTTTTATTGCCATTGGCATCCTCTGCCACGATATATAATTTATCGTCTTTTGCAAGTGTCAGATTATCGGGAATCGCATATTCCCATTTAGAAGTGGCCGCGTCTAATACTGCGAGGACGAGATTTCCCCCGCTATCTTTTACCTCGGTGCCGGTAGTTGAACCCGCGGGGACTCTGACGGCGTAGATTTTAGTCGCGACTTCAGGATTATATGGGTAGGTCCCCGATTGTTGTGTCGCATTAAGATAAGTACCTGTTATCTTCTTTCTACCGGAAAATAGAGCCGTGCCCGTGGGATCCGTAATCGTGACCTTTTGTGGGGGAGTCTTATCAATTACGGTCAGTTCCTCAGTGGTGATGTCCGAAGCCTCAGCCTTATGAATCTTAGTCGATGAAGGGTCATTAACCTGCCCGCGCCATGCACTTGCGATTTTGTATTTATCACCTACCGAGAGGAAGGCTCCTTTATCATAGCGTAATACCCCTTGCAGGGGATTGCCCGTATAGGTCTCCTGTTCCCAGACATTCTCCTGATTAAAGGCGTCTATTACAGTCCCCGCTCCTACCTCGCCTCCTGTGGAATCCGGATGAGTCACATAAAATCTCGCAAAAAGCTCATCATCCCAGATTGCCCTATCCACCATATCAAAGCCTTCGGGGACAGTCGCGATTGCACGCACGTGCTTATCCGCATTGGTAAGGGGAATCGTATTATCCCCGAACAGATCGATTACCTTAGGCGTAGAGTTATTCCCGCTAATACGCGTATATGGCACAAATCCCGAATTACCGAAACTCGTCGTCGCAGTAGTAAGGGCAGTGTCATTGCTGGTTCCGAATGTCGTAAAATTAGAGCCTGATAAATTAAAGGTCGGAAGCGTCCAATCCATGTAGGGATTGCCCGAAATCGGATCGGTCGAGCTATTGGAATCATTCGCCCCTGTAGCCGTGCCATTGTCTCGTCGTAAGCCATTGCCCCAGACGGCGATGTCGGTATCCTTTGATGTAAATGTACTGCCGCTACCCACAGCGAACAGGGTGCCTCCGCCTACGCGGGTATTTGCGAAATCATAATAGAGTCCTGCGTCGCTCGTAAATTTAAAATTATTGCCTGCCATGAAAATGGCGTCGGTCTTGCTCGGAGTATTGCCGTAGGCGACGAATTTAGCCTTATCTGCTAAAGTAATGGCTCCGTTATTTCTGCCTCTGGCATCGACGGCAGGGCCATAATCCGATATTACTTCAATCTGCGAACCTGCTCCGCTCACCTCAAACATAAAATCATTGGCATCAAACTCAATGCCGTCATTGCCGCCGGCGAGTGAATTCTTTCCGTCATCAACGGTTCCATCACCCTCATTATGAATATAGACGATTCCGCCGCTCGTTACGTGGAAACCATTGTTCACACCAATACCGAAACGGATAGCCGCCGGGTTTTTGCTTCCACCGGGTCTGTAATGACTTACGACACTGACTTTAGCCTTATTCGAAACCGTAAAAATCTGACCGCCAACGTTTCTGAATCTCAAAACCCCGCCGTAATTATTGGATGCTCCGTAGGATTCTACATTCATTTCGGAACCGTCACCATCTACCGTAAAAGTCCCTCCCTGGATTTGCATCATAATCGCGGGCTGACCTCTGTACCTGAGAGACGCTCCCGCAGCGTTCGTGGTGTTGGGTCTACCCTCCACACCGCAAAGGCTGGATACGTTTAGTTTAGCTCCGGCATTTACTACTATGCTGCCTGCTCCCGCATTTAGAAGAACCGTCGCGCCCTCATCGCCGTCGCCCCAGCCGTCGCTGGTTATATTTAATACCGCTTTATTTGTAATGCTGATATCAGCTCTGTTTGCGGTAGTGTTATCGATGTTAATTTTAATCGCTCCGGTGTTATTATTACTCGCTCCGCTCCCGCCGTTTCCGAGGGCATACATATCGACTACCGTCCCATCTCCCGTGACGGAAAGCGTATGTGTGCTATTGGAAGAAGTCTCGCTGAAAATAACGGGGAATTTCTGAGCATTAAATGACGATTTCGTCCCGTCGCTAAAATAGACATTCGTCGCGTTTATTATCGCATAGCTCGCGCCTTGCGCTAATGACCAGTCATTGGTGCCTGTGAAGTTAACGCGACCATTCGGAAGCGAGATAAGTCCCGCGGTAGGCTTTAGTGACGTATCACCCTTTACCCCGTTTATATTGACCGTCCATCCCGCGCTCTGCGTGACATTCGAATCATCGAAATCGCAATACGAGGTCCCGCCCGAATTAGTCGCCGCTGCAATAAGAGAATAGGTCGTGGCATTATTTCGTATAATTATAATATTTTTAAGTGTGAAAGCGTGCGTCAGATTCTGGGCGAGAATAAAGCCGGGTCTGTTAATGGCAGTACTTGCGCCGCCCGAGCGAAAATCAAGTGTATATCCGTTTCCGTCAATGGTTAAATCCCTGCTGATTTGGGGAAGGTCATTCGTAGCGGCAGTTCCGCCATTAGCGGTATCTCTTTGAATATTGTTTTTAAGCTTAATCGTGGTGACAGAAGGATCCGCGATGGCATTTCGAAGATCCTGCCAATCCTCAATATTGGCAGTACCCGGAGGGTCAATCGTGATAGACATGGGACTAATCCCGGCAGGACTCATTAAAGGAGTGGACGCGGAAGTTTCCGAACCCGTCTCTGCGGTCGTAGAACCCGCAGGCGCAGTCGTTCCCGTTCCCGTCTCGCCGGTCGCAGAACCTGCAGGCGTAGTCGTTTCCGTCTCACCGGTCGTACCCGTAGGCGTACTCGTGCCTGTCCCGGTTTCCTCCTCCCCTACGGTTTCCACTACCGGAGCCCCCTCTACATTAACTCCGGTTTGGAAGTATGGATTAAAGGCGATAACCCCCACTAATAAAATCGCAGCAATCCTCTTCCACAAAGACTTTCGTTGGTCAACAATATTCTTTTTCACAATGACATCCCTCTCGCCAATCGGACGTAGATATAATTACTTAAATGATATACAAAAATGAGAAAAATTTCAATAAAAATAACACTTGATACTGTAAGACTTTTAAAGAAATTTTATCAAGATTTAAGACATTTTACAGAAATGCGGAAACTGCTATTATTGAGTGAGTTTTCGCATTTGAAGATAAACTTCAGTCCCCATATTTCTCAGTCTGCCTCCGTTTTATGTCTTCAAACACTTCCTTCGCCGGTCTTCCTCGCCCGGCAAGAACATCGGCATGACCTTCGTCCAGTAAACGATATAGCTCTTTTCTGCCGCTAAGCTCGTCATAAGCATCAATGTTCATAACCGCCAGATCGCCCTGACCGTTCCGAGTAATGAAAACGGGTTCGCAGGTCTTATGATGCAAAAACCACAGCCAAACGCTGTGATTTTTCATATCCCTTCATATTAAACGGAGAAAGAGGGATTTGAACCCTCGCGCCGGTTACCCGACCTACACCCTTAGCAGGGGCGCCTCTTCAGCCTCTTGAGTATTTCTCCTCGCCTGAATCTTTTATTCTGTATCAGTTATTATACGCCTTTCAGACGCAAAATTGATTATACTAAACCGAAATTGGCTTGTCAACTGTAGCATTTTTGATACTCGAAGTCTGCGCTTCTATTTTCTCTACTATCCTCTCCCTTACTATCTTTGCTATTTCCGTGCTTTTTAAGCCTTCATATTCTTCGTAATAAATGGGCAAAAGGAAGTGCACCTGCACAGTTACAGGTTTTGTGGTTTTGCTGTCAAAGGGCATATTTGAGTCTATAAGTGCCACCGGAACTATTGCGCATTTTGACATAATTGCAGCTTTAAAGCTCCCGCCTTTAAATTCACGTACGACGTTTCTTTCTCCTGACCTGGTGCCTTCGGGAAAGATGCAGTAATTCCGCCCGCCCTCGATGGCCTTTGCAATTTGCATTATCGTCTTTAGGCCTTCTCTGATATTCTCCCTGTCAATGATAAATGAGTTTGTGCAGGCAAAGACTTGCTTTAACAGAGGGACATTTCTGACTTCTTTTTTGGCCACCGCTCCGAAAGGTTTCGTACTCGCCTCCATTATGGCAATCACATCATAGAGCCCCTGATGATTGGGAAAATATATAAAGCCGTCTTTTTCAGGGATATTTTCGGTTCCTGTTGACAAAATGGTGACGCGCCCTCCCTTATTGGCGCGCCTTACCATATACTTAATGAATTCCCATTGATTTTCAATGGAATATTTTTCATTATGCGCCGCACGATAACACAGTCTGCACCATATTACCGGCAGCGCAATTATATTCCACAATAACATTCTTATTATTCTTCTCATAAATCAATCTGTCCGTAATAATAATCTAATATTCGTAGTCGCCATAGTCGTCGTCATATCCATAAAGCCGCTGCCAGTATTTTTTATCGGCGCTGTGCGACTTTAGGTAATCCATTGCTACCTTTTTAGCGAGTATTCTGGAAAAATTAGCCTTACGGAAATAAATATCGTCATTTTCTTCATTCAAATCGTAAAAGTAGCCGTACAGCCGTGCTTTGACGTAATCTTCGTTATACATCCAATAAATATTATCATTGTAATCGTAGTTATAATAATAATCGTCATAATAGTAGTCTTCGCGATATTTGTATTCCGGGTCAATGTTATCGCTGTCTTTATCAATCTTTTCGGGATTTATCTTTGCAATATAGGGTGCGGCATCAAGCGAAAGCCTGTTGCTCAGCATATATTCCAAATCATCTTCTTTTATCGTCTCCATGTGTTCGACATTGTATTTAGCCACAATGGCGTCCGGACGCGCAAACGAAAACGCGATATAAAGCGCTCCAACCACCAGCACACAGTATTGGAAAAGCGGCAGCTTATTATTGAAAATCCGTATGATTAGCCCTGCCATCAAAAGCGCCAAAACCACCATAAACCAAAGCGTAATTGCCCTTAAAAATGTCAGGTGATATTCATCGACGTAATAAATCATGCGATATGCCGCCGAAGCTATCATAATAAAGGTGCAGGCTGATATCAGGGTCAGAATGCCTTTTAGTACCGGGCTTTTCTTAAAGAAATACATGCATATCAGCACCAGAACAAAATTAATTATTCCCACTGTCACCAGCTCAAAAAAGCCTTCTCTCGCGTAACTCGCGTGGGTCTCGCCTACGGGCAGTCCGCTTTCTACTCCCACGAACACATAGACTATCTGAATTACAGAAAATATCATGTAAATCACTGCCAAAACACTCGTAAACGTAATACCGACAACAGGATTAAACCTCTCCTTTTGTTTCGCCTCTTTATCTTCGGGGAAATTATAATGGCAAATCGCGGCAAAGCCCGAATACAAAAGCACGATTCCCAGAATAATCAAAATTAAATTAAGAAATATCGTCTTAAAGTTAATATACTTCAGTATATCCCCGAAAATCTTCGAAAACATAGCATCCGCTTTCAAAAGTAAGGGCAAAATAATCGCCAAAAGCCCGATAGCAAATGCAATCCCGATTAAGACGGCATAAAAACTCTTGGTGCGTTTTTTCTTTCCGCCTCTTAAAAATCTGAAAAAATGCTCAAACGGCTTTATTATCGAAATAATAAAGGTTCCGAACAATATGCACATCCGCATGAGATAAGGGAAAAACTCCCATTCCTTATCATTATAAAATTCGTGCATCAGGTACATCGCTATGAGCAGCAGTATCCCCACGTAATTAAAGAAATGCAGCCAAGCCGACGTAGTAAATGCCGTAGATACGGCTAAAAGCACCATTCCCGCAAAATAAATCCATGAGCCCTTTTGCAGGGTAAATCCTATCTTTTTAAGAAAATAGATACCCGCCCAAATTGTGGCGATTATCAATATCGGAAAAGTAATACCCGAGGTGTTTTTGTAGAGGCAAAAAGTAAACAGTACACCATAGAGAAGGCTTATGCCTCCGTAAAACTTAAAATTCTCCGACATTTTGCTGACTAACGGTTTTTCATTCATAGCTCTTGTTCTCCTTTCGCAGTGAAAGCATTACGTACGTTCCCGTCGTATTTTCAAAAGCCCCCAAACTCTCAAATTATTACTCTCTCTACTACTATAGAACCTGACTTTTTCAAACAATATTACAACGCGTTTAACTTTCTGTCTGTTCTGATGTTTCTGTATTTGTTGTTGCCTCCTGTGTATTAGATGATCCTTCGACTTGCGATTCGGCAATTTCCGAAGTTTCTTTCGCATCCTCTATGTCGTCATCAGAACCTTTTCTTACTTTCGCGATGCTGGCAACGGTTATTTCATCATCGCTGGATAAATTAATGAGTTTAACCCCAACAGTAATTCTCCCGACTACCGAAATATTTGAGCAGGCCATGCATATTACGGTGCCGGCGGTATTAATTATCATGATCTTATCGTCTTCATCAACGGCTTTTACACCTACGACATCCCCTGTTTTTTCGGTAATCTTGTAACATTTTACGCCTTTACCTCCGCGGTTTTGACTCGTAAATTCGCTTATTAAAGTGCGTTTCCCCATACCTTTTTCGGAAACAATCAGAAGATGTGTGCCCTGAACATCAAGCTGCATTCCTATGACTTCGTCGGAATCATTTAAATTCATGCCCCGCACACCCATTGAAACACGACCGGTTGAGCGTACATCGGTCTCATGAAATCTGATGCACTGACCGAATTTAGTAACAAGGAATACATCTTTTTCATTGTCTGTAAATTTAACCTCTATCAGCTCGTCCTCTTCTCTTAATACAATTGCGGTAAGCCCTGTTTTACGGACGTTTTGATATTCGCGTATCGGGGTCTTCTTTACGAGACCCTTTTTCGTCGCCATAAGGAGATATTCACCCTCGCGGTATTCATCAATCGGAATTACCGCTGTTATTTTTTCTTTTTCTTCTCCTTCTTCTGAAGGTTGTAATTGCAGGAGATTAACGATATTGGTACCGCGCGCGGTACGCGAAGCTTCCGGAATTTCATAGCCTTTTAAGCGATATACCCGTCCCTTATTCGTAAAGAACATAATATAGTGATGAGTATTGGTCATAAACAATTCTTCGACGTAATCATTGTCAATCGTCTGCATACCAATGACACCTTTTCCGCCGCGATTTTGGACTTTGAAGGTATCATTTTGCATGCGTTTAATGAATCCGAGCTTAGTCATTGTAATTACGACGTCACTACGCGGAATTAAATCCTCATCCTTTAAATCCATTTCATCAAAACCAATTACGGTTCGACGTGCGTCGGCATATTTGGTTTTAATATCAATAATTTCCGTGCGGATCACTCCTAAAAGGAGCTTCCTGTCAGCCAAAATAGCTTTTAATTCAAGAATCTTCTTTTGAAGCTCGGCATATTCGGCCTCGAGTTTTTCGCGCTCCAGACCGGTAAGAGCTCGAAGCCTCATATCCACTATTGCCTGAGCCTGCGCATCGCTAAGCCCGAATCTATCCATTAATGACTGCTTTGCGATAGCCACGGTCTGCGAGGAACGAATTATTTTGATGACTTCGTCAATATTATCAAGGGCAATTATCAAGCCCTCCAATATGTGAGCCCTCTCCTCGGCTTTATTTAATTCATACTGTGTACGCCTGGTTACGACCTCTTCCTGATGCTTTAAGTAGTATTTAAGCATTTCCAGAAGATTCATAACCTTAGGCTCATTATTAACGAGAGCCAGCATGATTACGCCAAAGGTATCCTGCAATTGCGTATGCTTATACAATTGATTTAATATGACATTCGCATTTACATCTTTTCGAAGCTCAATGCAAATCCTCATGCCCTCGCGGTTAGACTGGTCACTTAAATCTGTAATTCCTTCTATCTTTTTTTCTTTAACAAGGTCAGCTATTTTCTCAATTAATCTGGCTTTATTGACCATGAATGGAAGCTCGGTGACGACTATCCTGCTCTTTCCATTGTCCATGGTCTCAATATCCGTAATCGCCCGTACGCGAATTTTTCCGCGCCCGGTGCGATAGGCTTCATTAATTCCTAAAGTCCCCAGTATTTTCCCTCCTGTCGGAAAATCGGGACCGGGGATGATATTTAAAATATCTTCAAGACTGGTTTCGCCCGTTTCTTCGATTTGATCGTCAATAATTTTAACGACTGCGGAAATGACCTCCCCGAGATTATGCGGCGGAATATTGGTAGCCATACCGACAGCGATTCCGGAAGTTCCATTTACTAAAAGATTCGGAAATCTCGCGGGGAGAACTACAGGCTCTTTTTCTGTCTCATCGAAATTAGGAGTGAAGTCGACCGTATTTTTATTTAAGTCCGCAGTGAGCTCCATGGAGATCTTTGAAAGTCTCGCCTCGGTATAACGCATGGCGGCGGCACCATCTCCGTCGACGGAACCGAAATTTCCGTGCCCGTCTACGAGAGGGTGACGCGTTGACCATTCCTGCGCCATATTAACCAGAGCCCCGTAAATAGACGAATCGCCGTGCGGGTGATATTTACCCATTGTATCACCGACGATACGCGCACATTTACGATGCGGTTTATCAGGTCCGTTATTTAGCTCTATCATGGAGTAGAGAATACGCCTCTGTACGGGCTTTAAACCGTCGCGGACGTCCGGCAGCGCCCTTGATGCGATAACGCTCATCGCGTAATCTATGTACGAGGTCTCCATCGTTTTCTTTAAATCTACCTCATGAATCTTATCAAATATGGTATCTTCCATGTATATCTCCTTGTTGCATATATTTGTTTGTCGAAGACCTTCAAGGGCACACTCCGACATTGCATGATATTAATTTTTATATATCCAGGTTACGCACATATTTAGCATGTTTCTCAATGAAATCGCGCCGCGGCTCGACATTATCCCCCATCAGAGTGGAAAAGGTGATGTCCAAATCCGTAACAGCCTCTTCGTCTATTGTCACCTTTAGCAGTACGCGGTTTTTCGGATCCATTGTCGTATCCCATAGCTGCTCTGCGTCCATCTCCCCGAGACCTTTATAACGCTGGATTTTATTGTTATTATCACGCCCTACCTCGGTCAGAATCTTATTCAGTTCATCATCCGAATATGCGTACCAGACCTGTCGGTTTTTCTCGAGTTTATAGAGCGGCGGCTGAGCCAAATACACATAACCCTGACGGATGAGTTCCGGCATATACCGGTAGAAAAATGTCAGTAACAACGTGGAAATATGCGCTCCGTCCACATCGGCATCTGTCATTATGATGATTTTGTGATAACGTAGTTTTTCGATATTAAAAACACCGCTTTTCCCATTTTTTTCACCGTTATCACCGTTATCACTCTTTCCATCGTCATATCCGGCTCCGAATGCGGTAATCATGGCACGAATTTCAGCATTATCAAGCATCTTTTCCTTTGCTTTTTCTACGTTTAGGATTTTCCCTCTCAATGGCAAAATAGCCTGAGTCGCCCTGTCACGCGCAGTCTTTGCGCTGCCTCCCGCGGAATCTCCCTCCACAATGTAAATCTCGCAATTCCTAGGATCCTTATCCGAACAATCGGCGAGTTTACCCGGAAGACTCATACTGTCAAGAGCCGATTTACGCCTCGTTAAATCCCTCGCCTTTTTCGCGGCTTCTCTTGCTCTCATGGCATTTATCGCGCCATTTACAATTGTACTTGCGATATTCGGATTTAATTCAAAAAATATTTCAAGCTGCGAGCTAAGTATCTGATTGACAGCGGTCCTCGCCTCGGAATTTCCCAGCTTTTGCTTCGTCTGCCCTTCGAATTGGGGGTCCTCGATCTTAACGCTAATAATCGCGGTAAGGCCTTCTCTGATGTCTTCTCCGCCTACCTTTTCGTTTTCCTTTAAGAGCTTTTTCTTGCGGATATAATCACCGACGGTATTAGTAAGGGCTAATCTGAAACCCTCCATATGCGCCCCGCCATCGGGAGTATTAATATTATTAACAAAACCGTATGAATACTCACTGTAACCGGTATTGTGCTGCATCGCGACTTCCACTGCGACTCCGCCTACATTTCCCTCACAATATATTACCTCTTTATACGGGAGTTCTTTTTTCGAATCGGTTAATTTCTCATTAAGAAACGTTACAAATTCGCGAATTCCGCCCTCATAACAATATTCCTCTTCGACAATATTTTCGCTGTCTCTCTCATCACGGAGAATGATTTTAAGTCCGGCTGTTAGAAAAGCCATTTCGCGAAGCCTGTGCTGCAGAGTTTCAAAATTAAAAATCCTCAAATCCTGCGAATCAATCAGCTCTTTATCATCAAATCCCGGGATAGTTGCATAGCTGTCATGGCCGGGGATAAGCTCTTTAAAAATCTGGGAGTCAGGTAAAAAAGTAACTTTCGTGCCCGTCTTATCCTTTTCGCATTCTCTGACCACAGATAGCTTTTTGGTGACATTTCCTCTTTCGTAACGTTGCATATATACCTGACCCTCATGGCGGATTTCCACCTCGAGCCACTCGGATAGGGCATTCACCACAGAAGCACCGACCCCGTGCAGTCCGCCTGAGACCTTATAACCTCCGCCGCCGAATTTTCCGCCGGCATGCAAGATTGTAAATACTACCTCAACAGCGGGTATTCCGGCTTTTTCATGTATACCTATTGGAATTCCGCGACCATTGTCAATAACCGTTACGGAATTGTCCGGATTTAATGTAACCAATATTTCATCACAAAATCCCGCCAAGGCCTCGTCAACGGCATTGTCTACTATCTCGTACACCAAATGATGAAGACCTCTTTCGGAAGTCGTCCCTATATACATTCCCGGGCGCTTTCTTACCGCTTCAAGACCCTCTAATATTTGAATTTCATCTGCACCATATTCATGTGTAACTTTGTCTGTACTCATACTTGTTCTTAGCTTCTCCTTCTAATCACGATGTCATATGCTAATTTTGTTATATTAATTCATTTTCCACCTGTGCGTTATTTACCTTAAATATTTTATTCGCGGTAAATTTACTCTGTATGAATTCATCCAGTCCCGTACAGGTTAAAAGCGTTTGCGTATCATGAATACTGTATAATAAATCCTGCTGTCTGTTTCTGTCCAGTTCGGATAAAACATCATCCAAAAGCAATATCGGAATCTCATTAGCTGTTCTTTTAACCAGCTCTATTTCCGCAAGCTTTAAAGACAGCGCCGCCGTTCTTTGCTGTCCTTGTGAGCCGTATTTACGAATATCCAAACCATTGACTGAAAAACAAATATCATCCCTATGCGGTCCGACCATTGTATTTTTCTGCCTTAAGTCTCTTTCTCTTAAGTTAAATACAGCGTCCTTTAATTGCTCCCCCTTGTGTGAACTCTCATAGCTCAAATGCAAAGACTCTTTCCCGGAAGTTAGATTCATGTGAATATATGATATTATATCATTAATTTTCTCAATAAAATCTATCCGATAATTTTCAATCTCCACCCCATATTGTACCAATTGTTCATCCCATATGTCCAATGTTTTTAATAATTTTTCATTTTTGTCAATGTCCTTTAAAAGGGCATTTCTATGATGAACAACACTTAAATAGCGGTACAGCTGGTGCAGATAAATTCTGTTTAATGCCGACAATTCAATATCTAAAAATCGTCTCCTCTCAGAAGGTCCGTTTTTAATAATATTGAGATCCTCAGGTGAGAAAAAAACTAAACTCAATAATCCGAAAAGCTCTGAAGCCTTATAAATCGGTATTCTGTTAATGGCGATCCCTTTTGGGGCATTTCTTTTTAAATGAAAATCAATCCTGCCGGCTACTCCTCTCTTTTCGTACTCAAGTCCGATGTGAGCCTCATCTTCATTAAGGCGGATTAGTTCTTTGTCTTTAGCACCCCTGTGAGATTTTGTGGTACCGCAAAGATATATGGCTTCGAGAATATTAGTTTTTCCCGCGGCATTATCACCATAAAAAATATTTATCTTCGGATCGAGATCAATTTTTAAATATTCGTAGTTTCTGAAGTTTTTCAGTTTAAGGGAATCAATTCTCAATTTTTACCTCTTTTCCCTTAAAAACGAAAATATCACCGGCGACTAATTTTCTGCCTCGCCTCTTTTCCGTTTCACCGTTTACTTTTACTTCACCGCTTTGAATAAAATCTTTTGCCAAAACCCCGTTGTCAGCCATGCCGGAGAGTTTCATAGCCTGCCCCAGTTTAATAAAATCATCTTTAATTTTTATTACTTGCATACTCTTCTCCCGAGGGTTTTTCCGGATGTTAATTGCTCAGTCTCCCGGACCCGATTACGAAACTATGTATTACTATATATTCTTTATTATTGTTAAACCATTTGTAAATATCTTAATTCTTAAATAGTGGCAAAATTAAGCGGTAATATCAAATAAATGTAATTATATTCCTCATCTCTTATAAAGCATGGTGCCTTCGAATTACTCATATACATTGTTACTTCCTCATCATCTATTACCCTTAAAGCATCCAAAACAAATTTCGCATTGAAGCCTATTGTTAAATCTCTTCCCTCTTTTGAAACGTATAATTCCTCATACAATTCGCCTATGGCAGACTTTAGTTTAATTTCTACAACTTCGTCCTTTATATCAAGTACCAATGGCTTTTTATCCGCTTCATTTGTTAGCAAAATAGCTCTTTCCACACTCTTTAAGAGATTCTTTTTATTCAGACTTATCTTTGTTTCATAATCGGAGGATAACATCGTATCAATGTGGAAAAACTCTCCTTCAATCAATCTGGAAACAACAACTGTCTTATCAAATTCGAAAATAATGTGATTCTGCGTGTAATAAATATCGAGGGAAGAATTAATATCACTCTGCAGTATTTTTATGATTTCATTCAAGGTTTTTCCGGGAACCACAAGTTTTTTATCCGGAGTATCGCCTTTAAGAGCTGTTTTCCTGATAGCTACTCTATGTCCGTCAAGAGCAATGACGCGCAATTCATTATTTTTAATATCAAATAATTCGCCCATCATTATTTTATTTCCCATCTCTGTTGTTGCAACACAGAATATTGTCTGTCTGATGAGTTCTCTTAAAGTAAACTGCGAAATCAGTATAGGACTGGCTATCTGCTCTTTATAATCAGGCAAATCAACGAATTCATCACCATCATTTCCACCGATTTGAAATTCTGATTTTTCGCAGGTAATAGTAGTCAAAAGATTATTTTCATCAACTTCAATGCTGACTAACGAATCCTCGAGTTTATGAACAATATCTGAGAATACCTTTGCATTTAAGGCTACATTCCCTTCACTTAAAATAGTCCCTTCTAATTCTGTCTGAATAGCTAATTCCATATCGTTTGCAAGAAGGATAATCTTATCATCCTTTGCTGTTATCAGAATGCAATATAAAACCGGCATTGTCGTTGTGGAGGGCACAGCCTTTGAAACAATATTGACCCCCTTTTGCAATTCCGATTTTTCACATGTTATTTTCATTTTAAACTCCTTTCCCGCGTTATAACGAATGAATATATTAATTACATTTTATTCTTCTTATTATAGGCTGTGGATATGTGGATAACTGCCAAAAATGCTTTAAATCCGATAAATTTAGTCCTTTAGTAAATGGGATAACACTTTGGGTTAAAGGATAATAAAACCGGTATAACTTAAGCTGGAACGATTTTCTTTTTTATTATATTAATAGTATTTTGTAATTTTTCATCTTTGCTTAATTGTTTGGTTATTTTATCAATTCCGTGTTTAACCGTTGAGTGATCCTTTCCGCCTACGGCAATTCCTATTGATTTTAAAGGTACTTCCGTTAATGTTCTTATTAAATACATTGCTATCTGCCTTGGAACAGCTATTTCAGCAGGTCTTTTTTCACTCTTTATATCCGCCACCGAGATATTATAATGATCAGCTACCGTATCCACTATTAAATCGGGAGTTATTTCTTTTTTATCTCCTGAGACGATAAAATCTTTTAAAGCTTCTACAGCAAGTGATATATCCATTTCTTCGTTAGTGTTATTTAATTTGTAAAGAGCTATTATTTTATTAAGTGAACCTTCTAATTCACGGATATTGGTCTTAATATGAGTGGCAATATAATGAAGAACATCCTGAGGAATATGATATTTTTCAAGGTGGTCATTATCTATTTTCTTTTGAAGAATGGCCATTCTGGTCTCATAATCCGGAGCGGAAATATCTGCAATGCAACCCTGCTCAAAGCGAGTTTTAAGTCTCGCTTCAAGTGTTTCGAGATCTTTGGGCGGTTTATCACTGGAAATTACTATTTGTTTTCCATATAAGTGTAAATGCTCAAATGTATGGAAAAACTCTTCCTGGGTACTTTCTTTTCCAATTATAAATTGAATATCATCTATTAATAATATGTCATTATCCCTATATTTTTTTCTGAATGCATTAAGTGAAGATTCTTCACGGTTTACTCTTTGATTTTGGTTTTTTATTGCGTCGATCAATTCGTTGGTAAATGTCTCACTGGTGATATAAAGGACCTTACTTTCAGGGTGATCCACGAGTATTTTATGGGCAATCGAATGCATCAGATGAGTTTTTCCCAGACCCACACCGCCATATAAAAACAGGGGATTATATACCTTTCCGGGTGAATTAACGACGGCATTTGCAACACTGTATGCAAATTTATTATTTCCTCCAACTACAAAAGTTTCAAAAGTATATTTTGAATTAAGTCCGATTTTATCAAAAATGCTTTTTGAACGTCTTTTATGGGTGGTTTCATGTAAAAGACTCTCGGGATTTTCCAGTCGTTCGTCGTCTTCGGATAAAAATAATATCTCGTACTCGACTCCCGTAATTTCACCGATACAGACCTTTAATGGAAGCATGTATTTTTTTTCAATATATTCCGCATTAGCATTTGAATTAACAAGAATAATAACAGTTTCATCAATTACATCAAACACTTTCAGCGGAAGAATCCAGGTATTGAAAGAAACATTGGATAATTCATGCTCAGTGCGTAAATAATCAATAATCTCCCCCCATCTTTCCTTTACGGTATGCAAACAAACCACCTCAATTTCTCATAGTATTAGCTTAAGTCATATTACTTATTCTACACCAAGACGAGCACTTTATCAACGAGTGTTTGCTGTGGAAATACTTATCAAAATCGTGATGATTTGAATTATCCGAGTTTTCTTCGAAAAAAAATTTTTTGTCCACAGGTTTTACACTAAAAATTGTAAAGTTATCCACAAAGTGTGGAAAAAGTATACAAAAAAAGTGCAAATTTATTGGGAATTCAAGTATTTTTTTCTTGACGTCCAATTGCTTTTTTAATATAATATCTGAATGACTAAATGTCTAAGGGAGGTGTAAGATAATGAAAATGACATTTCAGCCTAAAAAGCGCCAAAGGGCGAAGGTTCACGGTTTTCGCTCGAGAATGAGCAGCGCCGGCGGCAGAAAAGTTCTTGCCAGAAGAAGGGCAAAAGGCAGAAAATTATTATCAGCTTAAATTTATAACAGTAATTATTAAAGAGAGGATTTTCCTTTTGAAACTTAAAGCAGACCCGCAATCGGGGCTCATAAACAAAAAATTAGTTTCGCTTAGGAATAATAACGATTTCAGAGAAGTTTACCGTAATGGAAAATCCTTCGCAAACAAGTATTTGGTGCTGTACGTATTAAAAAACGGGTTATCTGTTAACCGAAGCGGAATTTCAGTCAGTAAAAAAGTTGGGAACAGTGTGGTACGGCACCGTATAAAAAGGCTTATTCGTGAATGTATCCGGCTACACGGAGAAGAATTTTTAACAGGTTACGATTTCGTTTGGATCGCAAGAGCCGGAATAATTGGTATCAGTTACTGGGAAATGGAAAGCGCAGTCCTGCATTTGGGACGTCTTCATAAAATTCTGAAAGTCAAATCAGGTTGTGAGGAAGGAAGCGGATTTTAAAAACATATGAAAAAATTGCTTCTCGGATGTATCCGTTTTTATCGAAAGCATTTGTCGGGCTTGAAAGGATTCTCAAGTTGTATTTATTATCCCACTTGCTCGCAGTATGCCTTGGAAGCAATCGAAAAATACGGCGCTTTAAAGGGTATGTTTTTGGCAACTAAACGTATTTTACGTTGCCACCCGTTTGCTAAAGGCGGGTACGACCCTGTTCCTTAGAGTTTAATCTGACCCAATAATTATCTATACTGATACGTATAACGGGGAAATTAGGGAGGACATTATGGCAATATTAGCAAGCGCAGCAAACTGGCCGATAGTCGGACAGATAGCATGGCTTCTCGGCAAAGTAATGAATTTTATTTATACGATGCTGGAAAAGATTTTACCAAGCGAACATGGATTAGTTGGCTGGTCGATTATTATATTCACAATTCTCGTATACATGTTGATGCTGCCGCTGACAATAAGACAGCAAAAGACGTCGAGACTGACTTCTGTTATGAATCCTGAGATTCAGGCCATCAGAAAGAAATACGGCGGAAAACGCGATCAGGCTTCCATGCTTAAGATGCAGGAAGAAACGCAGAAAGTTTACGATAAATACGGTACTTCAATGGCGGGTGGTTGCCTGCCGCTTCTGATACAGATGCCTTTCCTTTTCGGACTGTATCCGGTTATTTATAATATCACGGGATATGTTCCCGCAATTGAAAATGCGGGGCCGGATGTAAATCGTTTCTTTACGATTCCGGATTTGACAATCTCACCCTCGGTCATGATGAAAAACAGCGGAACTTATGGCATTGCTCCTTGGCTTATAATAGCTACTGCGATACTCTTACCTGTTCTTTCAGGCTTAACTCAGTTTTTAAGTATTAAATTATCACAATCAATTTCAAAACAGCCTGCCGGCGAGAGCGGACAAATGGAAGGCACAATGAAGGCTATGAATTACACAATGCCTCTATTATCTATTTTCATGGTTTATACTCTTGCTTCGGGTCTGGGATTGTACTGGATAATAAGCGCTGTAGTAAGGAGCGCACAGCAATTTATCATTAATAAAAAGCTTGCCAAAGTGGATGTAGCTGAGCTTATTGAAAAAAATAAAGAAAAAGCAGCCAAAAAAGCCAAGAAGCGCGGCGAACGTGCAGAAAAAGTTCAAAGTATGGCTCAAATCAGCGCCCGAAGTATGGGAGATAAAGCAAGGCTTGCCGATCCTGACTCAAGATCAGCCAATCAAACGGCTTCACAGAGGACTTCCGGCGCAAAGAATTCTTTAAAAGACAGGGCTAAAATAGATAAAACAAATAAAACCGAAAAAGCTGATAAAACTATCGATGAAGTAAAGGCAATTGACGAGAATCAAGATAAAATTGTTTTAAATGGTGAAGAAATCAATGCTTCAGGAGAAATAAAGAAAAAGACTAATAAAAAGATCCAAGGCAGCCTTCGGGACAAGGCTAATTTAGCAAAAAGGTTTAATGAAAACAGTTAAGGGGGCATTATAAATGGATTACATTACAGTATCTGAAAAAACAGTGGAAGACGCTATTACCGAAGCGTCTGTGCAGCTTGGTATTCCCAGTAATGAATTGGAATACGAAGTAATTGAAAAGGGTAGCGCAGGTTTCTTGGGACTTGGCATGAAACAGGCAGTTATACGAGCCAGAAGAAAGCACGCTGAAAGATCTACAGGCGAGCGAGAAGCGAAAAAAGCGCCGAGAAAAGAATACCAAAAGGATTATCAAAAAGATCAAAAGAGATCTAACCAGAAATCACGCGGAAATGACCAGAAACCGCCCTATAAAAAAGAGGGCAATAAAGATTATCAAAAGAATCACAAACCTCGCGAGACGAAGGAATTTAACGAAGTTAAAAAGAGCGCTCCCATAGAGGCAGTAGTTCTGAAAAAAGAAGAACCTTTGGCTAAAGTAGAAGAAACGACTATTAGTGCTTGCAAGAAATTTCTCGCTGAGGTGCTTCTTAAAATGGGTATGGAAGGCGTTAAAATCGAAAGCCGTATTGATGATGAGGGCGCTTTGAATTTTGAGCTTGCAGGTGAGAATATGGGGCTTTTAATCGGAAAACGCGGACAGACCTTGGATGCTCTGCAGTATCTTACGAATCGTGTTGCCAATAAAATGCAGGAAGGCTATGTAAGAGTAAAAATTGACACCGAAGATTACCGCAAACGTCGTCAGGAGACATTGGAGATACTGGCAAAGCGCATTGCGGGAAAGGTAAAGAGAAGTCGTAGAACAGTAGTCTTGGAGCCTATGAATCCGTATGAGCGACGCATAATACACTCGACCTTGCAATCTGACACCGCAATAAGCACTCACAGTGAAGGAGAAGAACCCTATCGTAAAGTAGTGGTAACATTAAATCGGCGTTAGAATTTAGGGATTGGTGTTCTTAAATGGAAACTAAATATAAAACGATAGCTGCAATATCCACCGGTACTGGCACTTCGGGTATTGGAATCGTAAGGTTAAGCGGACCTGAGGCAATTACTATTGCCGATAGAATTTTTAAAGGTAAAAAACCGCTTAGCCTGCAGGATTCCCATACCCTGCAGTATGGGCGGATATTTGACAATTCAGAGCTAATTGATGAGGTACTTGCCACGGTCTTAAGAGCACCAAAAAGCTACACCGGCGAGGATACTGTTGAGATTAATTGCCATGGCGGACGATATTGCCTTAGAAAGACGTTGCAGCTATTAATTGATAATGGCGCCGCCCCCGCAATGCCGGGAGAGTTTACTAAGCGGGCCTTTCTAAACGGAAAACTGGATTTAAGTCAGGCAGAAGCCGTAGCGGATTTAATTGCGGCTAAGAGTCGTATGGCCGGTGAGAGCGCTGTTTTGGCGCTTCGCGGCATCATAAAGCAAAAGGTAAGAGAGCTTCGAGGAAAAATAATCTATAACATCGCTTACATTGAAGCAGCTCTTGACGACCCCGAACACATTGATTTAGACGGTTATAGTTCAGAATTGGAAGTTGCTTTGTTGCAATATATTGACGAACTAGACATGCTCATTCAAAGTTTTGATAAAGGACGTTTCATAAGAGAAGGTATAAGAACGGTTATTCTCGGAAAACCTAACGCGGGAAAGTCATCGCTTCTAAATGCCTTTTTAGGCGAGGAGAGGGCTATTGTGACAGAAATACCCGGCACCACCAGAGACGTTTTGGAAGAAATCCTGCAATTTGAGGGATATGATTTAAGATTAATTGATACGGCAGGATTAAGGAAAACCGAGGATCCGATCGAAAAAATAGGCGTTGATCGAGCGAAAAATCAAGCTTTTAATGCGGATCTCTTGCTTTATATTATTGATAGGAGCGATGAAAAAACAAACGATCTTTTATTGGAAATGCAGGAAAACATGCATGGGCTGGAAAAGAAAATATATTTGTTTCTTTTAAATAAAACTGACTTAAATACTGGAATTAAGTCATCTGATTTAGACGAAATTATTAAACAGGTTTTCCGGTCTGCCGGGGTAGCTTCGCCGACTTTTAAAATAATTGAGATCTCCGCGTTGACCGGAGAAGGAATCGCCGATGTTGAAGAAGCGATAAGCGATCTGTTTTTCAAAGAGAAAATAAATTATAATGATGAAGTCATTATTTCAAATATCCGACATAAAAATGCTTTATATTCAGCAAAAACCTCGCTGAATAAAGTTTTAGAGAGTATTGCTGCGGGATTACCTGAGGATTTTTATAGCATCGATCTAACCGACGCGAGTAATTATCTGGGGGAAATTACGGGAGAAACGACAGGAGAAGAGATTATCAATGAAATCTTTGCCAAATTCTGTTTGGGAAAATAAAGATAAATACGATTGTGTAGTAATCGGAGCGGGACATGCCGGCTGTGAGGCCGCTTTGGCTGTTTCCAGGCTTGGTTTTGATACGATTTTATTTACAGTAAGTATAGAGAGCATTGCTTTAATGCCCTGCAATCCGAATGTCGGCGGAACCTCTAAGGGACATCTCGTAAGAGAAGTGGATGCTCTTGGCGGGGAAATGGCTAAAAATATCGATAAGACATTTATTCAGTCTAGGATGCTGAATTCTTCAAAAGGTCCTGCGGTACACTCATTAAGAGCTCAGGCAGACAAGGCGAAATACTCAAGGACAATGCGTCAAGTACTGGAAAATCAGGAACATCTCTGGATTAGACAGGCGGAAGTAGTAGAAATATTGACTGATGAAATTAATGAAATCCCGAAGACTATCGATGATAGTGAAAATAGAGATTTAATAGAATCAAAAAAAAGAAAAGTTACGGGAGTTAAAACGCTTTCAGGAGCTCTCTATTCTTGTAATACAGTGATAATATGCACCGGTACTTACCTTAAAGCTCGTTGTGTGTACGGCGAGGTTAGCGAAAATACCGGTCCGAACGGTTTAAAAGCAGCAAATTACCTTTCAGATTCCCTAAAACGGCTTGGGATTACACTATATAGGTTTAAAACGGGAACGCCTGCCAGAATGGACGGGCGAACCATTGATTATTCTAAAATGGAAGAGCAAAAAGGTGATGAACCGATTATTCCTTTTTCATTTTCAACCGCGCCTGCGAGTATTCAAAAACCTCAAGTTTCGTGTTATTTGACCTATACTAATGAGAAAACGCATGAAATTATCCGCAAAAATCTGGACAGGTCACCACTTTTTTCCGGTTTTATTGAAGGAACGGGACCCAGGTATTGCCCTTCTATTGAGGATAAAGTGGTTAAATTTGCCGAAAAAAAGAGGCATCAGCTCTTTTTGGAGCCTGAAGGGCTCGAAACTCACGAAATGTATGTCTCGGGAGCATCAAGCTCTTTACCTGAGGACGTACAGGCCGCACTTTATCGAAGTGTTCCGGGTTTAGAAAATGCACGCATCGTGCGCAATGCCTATGCTATTGAATATGACTGTATTGATGCGCGGCAATTAAAGCCTTCGCTTGAGTTTAAGGAAATATCAGGGTTATTTGCCGCAGGGCAGTTTAATGGCTCTTCCGGCTATGAGGAGGCTGCTGCCCAGGGTTTGATAGCCGGGATAAATGCCGTACAAAAAATGAAAAATAATGAGCCTTTGATTCTGGATAGATCACAAGGTTATATCGGAGTATTAATTGATGATCTCGTGACAAAAGAAAGCACAGAGCCATATAGAATGATGACTTCCAGAGCTGAATACAGGCTTCTGTTAAGGCAGGATAACGCAGATTTGCGACTAACAAAAACTGGATATGAAGTAGGTTTGATTGATGAAAACCGTTACCAAAGCTTACTAATAAAAGAAAATGCAATAAAAGATGAAATAAAGAGATTAATAACAGTCAACACCGGCTATTCCGGCGCACTAAGGGAAATAATGGAGGCTTGCAATAGCACGCCTTTACAAAGTGGAGCAACCCTCTATGAGCTAATAAAAAGACCTGAACTGACATATTCTATGCTTGCCTTGGCAGACCCGGACAGACCCGATTTTCCTGTCGAATTAAGGGATGCGATAGCTGAGCAGGTTAATATTCAGATAAAATATGAAGGTTATCTTGAACGCCAAAACCGTCAGGTTGAAATGTTTAAAAAGAATGAAAAACGACTGATACCTGAAAATATTGACTATTCGGATATTAAAAATCTAAGGACTGAAGCAAGACAGAAGCTCATTAAAATCAGACCGCGCTCTGTCGGGCAGGCGAGTCGTATATCGGGAGTTTCGCCTGCTGATATATCGGTATTATTAGTATATTTAACGGCCGGAAAATAGAGAAACGCCACAACATATTGCGGTAAAATAATTAGCAGATAATGGTAAAACGATGCAAAGTATTATGATAAATAATTGTGATCAACGAATTTCATTGTTACAAAAAAGATTCTCACAAGCTAAAATAAAATATACCGAAGATCAAATTCATAAGTTCTTGCGATATTATGACTTATTGATCGAAACAAATAAAGTTGTTAACTTAACGTCAATTACAGATTTTGATGATGTGATTAGTTTACACTTTGTTGACAGCATTTCAATTCTGAATTTCATTGATGTTGACAGATTTAATAGTATTATTGATATCGGAACGGGCGCCGGTTTCCCTGGAATACCTTTAAAAATTATGTGTCCTGATTTAAATATCACTTTACTGGATTCTCTGAAAAAGCGTTGTACATTTCTCGAATTCGTAATAAAAGAATTAGAACTTGAAAAAGCCTGTGTGCTACACTCTAGGGCTGAAGATATTGGTCATGATGATGCTCACAGAAACCATTATGATTTATGTGTATCGCGTGCCGTTGCTTCTATTTCTATCTTATCAGAATACTGCTTGCCTTTATTAAGAATCGGAGGGACTATGGTTTTATATAAAAGCAAGAGGGCTTCAGAAGAAATAATTGAAGCCGAAAATGCTTTGAATATACTCGGTGCACGGTTGTTAAATAAAGTCGACCTGAATCTAAAAACTTCCAACGATGAATATGATAGATCTTTAGTGGTTGTGAGTAAAATTAAAGAGACTCCTGTTAAGTACCCGCGTAAAGCAGGCAAACCCGAGAAGTCCCCTCTCTGATAAATCACGCTATTTAATTCTTGACTAAGGCCATAGATATTAAGCGGGTGTTGCCTTTTTGCTTGTAGATGTTATTATTCTGTGTCTAAAGATTTACCCTCAGGAAGAACCTCTGTATTTGCATAATAAACGTGCTCGGCACTTCAATCTGCGGATAACGTTTTGTCTTTGTGAAAGCAGTTACAAATAGCTTTGGATTAATTTTCTTGTATTGTTCCGATGAGTATACAAAATAGGGGTCATCCTTTCCTATGAAGATATGCGCGGAATTGTCCAAGCCTTCAATAAACTTTTCAACCGGCACATTAAACGCTCCAGCTAATATACTTGAAAGGAGATATCTGGAGGGCTTATTATATTGCTCTGCCTCTTCAAATGTTCTATAAAATTTGTTTTCTTCGCCGCCTTCAAGAGTGGCAGAAAAGTTCTTTTCATAGAAGGTTTCATCGTCTCTGAGCGGAGAAATGAGATTAAAGAGTGCGGTTCCTATTACCGGCATCTTTAGTTTTATAGACAACAGCTTATTGATTAAACTCGGTTTTTTTCGAAAATCATCAGGCGAAGGTGGGTTAACAATTGCGATTTTTCCAATCAAATCAGGCTTATTTTTCTTAGCTGCGAGAACCAAAGGAACGCTATTTCCCAGCACCACTACGTCAGTTTTCTTATCAATGACTGTCAGAATAAAGTCAGTTATAAGTTGCACATAAAGATAATTTGTGTAGAGATAATCCGGTCTCGCAGAGCGCCCACACCCCAGAAGATCTATGGAATATACAGTATGGTGGTTGGAGAGGCTTCCTTCTACTGAAAGGAAATTGTTTGAACTGCAGTAAGGCGCGAGATCATGAATCAAGAGGAGAGGACTCCCGCTCCCTGATTTTTTATAATAAATCCTGCCGAAACGCCAGTCAAAATAGTCGCCTTCGGAGTCGTCCAAAAGCTTTTGCGATGTCGAAATCTTTTGAAATACTCGATTTAATACATGAATAGCAGCGATCGATGCCCCCAAAACCGCGAGTGTTGATAGTACAGTTTTCTTAGTTTTCATCTCGTTCCCCTTATGTGAATAAGGCCAATATGCTCAACTTCATTATACTATAACCAAAAAACACTGTAAACAAAAACCTAAACAATGTTTCACGTGAAACATTAACCACAGAATTAATAAAATATAATTGAAGTAATTAAAAATATAAGTATCAGCGAATATGTAACAAAAATTTCAGACAAAACAGCCTCATCATAAATGTTTCACGTGAAACATAAGCGCAAAAAATAAAAGTAAACCACTTTACTTTAAACGAAGCAAGAAGAGAAACCAGAGTTAGATATAGAAACACCCAACGTTGGAACAGTAGATACAGCTGTAGATTAGATGTTTCACGTGAAACATTTTGCGAATTGGTGGTATAAGATAAAATTGATATAGAAATCATAATAAAAAGATGATATACTGTTTCAGTATTCGGAAAGTCAGAAGATTTTTCGATCCGGGAGAATGATATGGGTAAAGTGATAGCGGTTACAAATCAAAAAGGCGGAGTAGGCAAAACGACAACAGCGTTGAATCTATCTGCCAGCCTCACTGAAAAAGGAAAGAGAGTTCTTGCTGTCGATGTAGACCCGCAAGGCAATATGACCAGTGGATTTGGAGTCAATAAAAATGAACTAGAAAAAACGATTTATGATTTGATAATCGGGAACGCAGCGATAGAAGATGTAATTTTGAAAAATGTCTATAAACGAATGAATTTGATTCCTTCCAATGTTGATTTGTCCGCGGCGGAAATTGAATTAATAGATGCAAAGAATAAAGAATATATATTGCGAGAATCTCTAAAAGAGATTAAGTATGGCTATGACTATGTGATTATTGACTGCCCACCGGCTTTGAGTATGCTTACAATCAATGCTTTAACCACAGCTGATTCAGTATTAGTGCCGATTCAATGCGAATACTACGCTTTGGAAGGATTGAGTCAGTTGATACATACCGTGGAATTAGTAAAGGAAAGATTGAATCCTGATTTAGGCATTGAAGGTGTAGTTTTCACAATGTTTGATGGTAGGACTAATCTATCAGCGCAAGTCGTTGAAAATGTGAAAGAAAACCTGAATCAAAAAGCATTTAATACAGTAATACCGCGTAACATCAGATTGGCTGAATCTCCGAGTTATGGAATGCCAATAACTCAATATGATTCAAAGTCACCCGGCGCTGAAGCTTACAGAAAACTCGCAAAAGAAATTATCAGAGGGGCGTAAATTAGAAAGGAAGTATTATGGCAGCAGTTAAGAAAGGACTCGGAAAAGGACTTGACAGTCTGATTCCGGACAGAGCATCTTCGATCAAGAAGGAAACACAAGCTGAATCGACAAAGTCGGTAGCAGAAGGTATAGTCAACGAGCTTGATATTCACAGCGTAGAACCAAACCGAGATCAACCAAGAAAGCACTTTGATGAAGATCCTTTACATGAATTGGCAGATTCGATTAAGCAGCATGGTGTTCTTGAGCCATTATTAGTTCGTAAAAAGAAGGACTATTATGAAATTATCGCAGGAGAGCGCAGATGGAGAGCCGCAAAAATAGCTGGCTTAAAAAAAGTGCCTGTAATAGTTAAGGATTTTACAGACGAAGAGGCTTCCATAGTCGGATTGCTTGAGAATATTCAACGAGAGGACTTAAATCCAATTGAAGAAGCTACCGCGTTTAAGACACTTCTCGAGGTTTATTCTCTGAAACAGGATGAAGTCGCAGAACGAGTGTCAAAAAGTCGTGTGGCTGTTACTAATTCTATGCGTCTTTTGAAGTTAAATCCGGCTGTACAGCAGATGGTAATCGATGAAATGATAAGCACAGGACATGCCAGAGCCCTTCTGGCATTAGACGATCACGAACAACAGCTTGCATTGGCAAACAGAATTTTTGATGAAAAGCTTAGTGTCAGAGAAACAGAGAGTTTAGTAAAGCATTATAAAACCCCGAAAGATAGTAAAGAAAAGAAACAAAAGATTGAAATAGAACATATGTTTGTGTATTCGGATATGTCGGAAAAACTAAAAGAAGCACTCGGAACGAAAACTGCCGTCATACCTAAAAGCGAAGGTAAGGGAAAAATCGAAATTAATTATTACTCAGAGCAGGAATTGGAGAGAATATTCGATATCCTAATGGGAAGTGCTAAAGGAGAGCAGGCATAATCTTATGGAAAGTAATGCATTAGAGTTACTCGGCGTTGATCCTGCCATACTACTTTTGTTCATGTTTATTCTGATTGTGGTGTTGGGGATTGCGTGTTTGAGTTTAAATACAAAGATAAAGCGTATGAAGGTGCATTATGCGACTTTTATGCGGGGAAAAGACGGACGTTCATTAGAAAAGGCGATGCTGGAGCGGTTTTCGGATATTGAGAAACTAATACGCTCTACAAGACAAAATAGAGCAGACATTAATGAAATCAGAAGAAAAATGGACGAGGACTACCAAAAGGTAGGTATAGTAAAATATGACGCCTTCAATGAAATGGGCGGAAAACTTAGCTTTGCTCTGGCTATGTTGGACGGAAATAACAACGGTTGGATAATTAACGCTATGCATAGCCGAGAAGGGTGCTACACCTACATTAAAGAGATTGTAAAGGGACAAAGTTATGTGGAGCTCTCTGAAGAGGAGACGCAGGCACTCGATAAAGCGGTATTTAAGGAAGTTTATGAGCTAAGTGATCAGTTACAGCAAAGCAAGGCCGGTAAAAAAGGAAATACTAAAAGTGCAGACCAAAGATCATCATATGAAGAAGCCGAAGACGAAGAACCTGTAGTTTATAAAGAAAAATATCAGACATTAGCGAAATCGGACACGGCTAAAATTGAGATTGATGAAGATGCCTTAAGAGCTATCGAACGCGGAAAACGAATGGCCGCGGCTCAAAAGAGACTAAAACCCGGTCAAAGCCCCATATTATCATCAAAGAATGAGATTGATGAAGATGAAGAAGCAGGTGATTATGACAATGGTTTTAACGAGTATAACGAAGCGGATTATGACGCAGACGAATATGAGGAAGATGGTGTTGTGCTCGTAGATATAGATTGAAATGATTTCAACAGAACAATGGGTGTCGGGGTTGTCCCCTGACGTATCTTCAGTAGTGTAGACGGGATTCACTCCCGTCGGAGCGAGGGGTGTCGGGGGTGTCCCCTGACTTGTATAGAAAGGACTAAAAATGTTAGATATTAAATTTGTGAGAAATAATCCCGATGCGGTGAAAGCAAATATCGAAAAAAAATTTCAACATGAGAAGTTAGGTCTCGTTGATGAAGTATTGGCATTGGATATATTAAACCGTGAGATAAAGCAGGAGGTTGAAGCCCTGCGTGCCGATAAAAACCGCTATTCGAAAGAAATAGGCGGATTAATGGCAAAAGGTGATAAAGAGGGCGCCGAGAAAATAAAAGCCAAAGTAGAGGCCGACGCGGCGCGAATGTCAGTCTTGAATGCGCAGGAAAGGGAAGTTGAAGCAAAAATCAAAAAAATCATGATGACCATCCCTAATATCATTGATGACAGCGTGCCTATCGGGAGAGATGACAGCGAAAATGTCGAGGTTGAAAGATTCCTTGAGCCAAAAGTTCCCGACTTTGAGATTCCATATCATACGGATATTATGGAGAGCTTTGGTGGTATAGATTTAGACAGCGCGAGAAAGGTAGCCGGGAACGGATTCTATTATTTGATGGGCGATATCGCGAGGCTTCATTCCGCAGTTTTATCTTATGCCAGAGATTTTATGATTGATCGTGGATTTACATACTGCGTGCCGCCTTTTATGATTAGAAGCGAAGTGGTAACAGGTGTTATGAGTTTTGCCGAAATGGATGCGATGATGTATAAAATTGAAGGTGAGGATTTGTATCTCATTGGTACCAGCGAGCATTCCATGATTGGAAAGTTCATTGACACACTATTGAATGAGGATGACCTGCCCTATACAATGACCAGCTATTCGCCGTGTTTCCGTAAGGAAAAAGGCGCTCATGGTGTAGAAGAGCGAGGTGTTTACAGGATACATCAATTTGAAAAGCAGGAGATGATCGTGGTTTGTAAACCGCAGGATAGCATGTACTGGTACGATCAGCTGTGGAAAAATACTGTAGATCTCTTTTGTTCAATGGAAATACCTGTGCGCACACTGGAGTGCTGCTCGGGAGATTTGGCGGATTTAAAGGTAAAATCAGTAGATGTCGAAGCATGGTCTCCGAGGCAGCAGAAATATTTCGAAATCGGGAGCTGTTCGAACTTGGGAGATGCTCAGGCCAGAAGACTCGGCATAAGAGTAAGGGGAGAAGAGGGAAAGTACTTTGCGCATACTCTGAATAATACTGTGGCTGCACCGCCCAGAATGCTGATTGCATTTTTGGAAAATCATTTGCAAGAGGATGGCACCGTCACCATTCCTGAGGTTTTGCAGCCTTATATGGGGAAAACGCAAATTTTGACACCAAAGAAAGGCTAAGTTAGGTTACGAAAAGTTAATTTGCAGCTACGATATTATGACACCGGGGGGCATTTGACAGACTTATGCATCGTTATTTAAAAGCCATAGGTTTCGGCAATATAATAAGCTACAATCAAATAAACGAATTGCTTCGGGAAGTGACAAGTACATTTTCGCATCATGAGCGAATAGCTCTGGAGCCTGAGGCGGATTACCTCGAATACTGGAAGGACTTCGGTCCTGATATCGGTATAGCCCTTTGCGGAATAATGGATAATTATGAGAATTTTGACAAACAATACTACTTCCCGTATTTTCGCGGAAAAGGCGAGAGTACGCGTACTGATATGATTGTCGATAAAAGACCCGATAGAGAAGCATATGTGGGTATATGTGAAGATTTAAAAATCGGAATAAACCTCATTTTCCACCTGCAAAACGCTACGGACTATCTGAAGGAAGATCCTAAAAAGAATTGTTTTATCTCTGCGGCATCGGTTTCTTTGGCGGGGTTGTGCGAGCAGGGAACCATTTTACTTCCGGTAAAGAAAAACACGGAGCAAAAAAAGCAGCAGCGAGAAGAGATTCATCAGCGCATAAGGCTTATGAACGCCGCCCGTGAAGGTGACCAATCGGCAATGGAGAGTCTTACTCTTGATGAAATCGATACCTATTCAAAGGTGTCTATGCGGCTTTATGACGAGGATGTATTCAGCATTGTCGACACTTATATAATGCCTTACGGAGTGGAATGCGACCAATATTCGGTAATGGGCGAAATATTGGAGCTCTCGGAAGGAATAAATATACTAACGCGTGAGCTCCTTTACTTTATGACCATCGAGGTCAATGATTTACTAATAGATGTATGTGTCCCCGCGGGAAATCTTATGGGTGAACCTAAAATCGGAAGACGCTTTAAGGGAAATCTGTGGCTGCAGGGGTATTTGAATCTGATTTAGCAATATAGATTTAAGAATATAAGAAAAAAATAAAATTAGAAGAAAAGAGCGCCACCTGAGGCGCCCTTTTTGTATCTACACACAAGATTTATCTATGTGCAAAATATATAAATCTGAAATTATGCCTGAGCAGGGCTGTCCCACAGGAGGAGTTTTGTCCCGATTCCTTCTTTAAGAGCGTTTTGGTAGATGTCATAGGTCCAGGCAACATCATAAACAGCCATACCGCATGTAATGAAAAGAACTCTCTCATCATGGGAGGTGCGCCCCGGGCGTACGCCTCTGATGATGTCGCCGATAGCTGTGAAATCATTAAGCGCAGGAAGTGCTCCTTTATCGATCAGGCTGAAAATCGGACCTCCGATAACTCCGGCATAATAAGCTTCTTTATTGCCTGAGGCAATGGCATCCTCAACATAAGCTTCCTGTAATTTAACATGGTCAAGAATAATCTTTGAATTCGTAAATACTCCGTCCTCGCCCTTAGCAGGTCCTGTGAGCATCAGCAAAGACCCTTTTTTAAGCCAGCTTTCCTCCAAATAAAGGGGTTTAAGTCTTGAAGCTGCAACAGATACTACATCGCCTTCAGAAACTGCTTTTGCTAAATCAGAAGATGCGACAGCGTCCACGCCGAGGTCATTTTTAACCCAATCGGCGAAAGCTTCTGCCTTTTCGATAAAGAGGTCAAAGCATACGAACTTCTTTACATTTTTCATTTGAGTACGAATCGCGGCGATACATGCTTTATTTATAGGTCCGCACCCGATTACGGAACAAATTTCGGCGTCGGGATTTGCGAGGTGGCGGGTAGCAACGCCGGGTACCGCCCCTGTTCTCGCGGCACTTATAAGATTCGCAGACATCATGCAAAGCGGTTCACCCGTGTCCTTATCATTTAAGAGCATCACCAATACTGAGCGCGGCAGGCCTTTAGTGGCATTAGCGGCATTTGAGCCGTACCATTTACAGCCGCAAACGTCGAAGCGTCCTCCCACATAAGCCGGCATAGCTGCGAAACGTCTGTCAGGGCCATCGAGCGGCATATTCGGAAACGGTGATTCCTTTGGGAATACCATCGTAATGCCATGATTATTATGATTGGGTCCCCCCATCAAATAGTCGCCCTCGCTTAATAGTCTGAATGATTCCTCGATAGTATCGACGCAGGCAGCCGCGTCCAAAACGCCGGCTTTAATAGTTTCCGGCTCCGAAAGATAAATAAAATCCGTATGTTTTCCCATAGTGTTACCTCCTGTTTTATGAAAAATTACTGTTTTTTTGGAACATACATTACATTAAAGTCACATAGATTTGTGCCTGTATTCCCTGTAAATACTGTGTCCCCGATTGCTTTTAGCACCTCATAGGAGGCGTGCCCGCGAAGATTTGCTCTGATGTCGAGCCCTTCTGAAACCGCTGCGGCATAGCTCGTCGAGTCAGTGATACCTCCCGCCACGTCCGTCGTCCCGTCTGTGCCTTCGGAGTCTATTGAAAGAAGGCAGGCACCGGGTGCTTTCGAGTCTGCGGCGCACATTGCAAAGCCCAAGGTCTCTTCCTGAGAGGGTCCGCCATGTCCGGTAATCACATCGCCGGGGGCGATTTTAGTGCTCGCTTCTCCTGAGGCAATAATCACGCATGGCGCGGGGAAAGGATTTGCGTAAGTTTGAATTTCCCTCGCTACGGATGCCAGCACGGCACCTACGTCCCCTCCTTCGCCTTGTAAAAACGAAGTCAATATGTGAGCCTTAATACCCATGCCTTCGGCGATTTCTTTTGCATAACGGCAGGCATCAGGCAATGTATTAATCAGATAATAAGTATTTTGCGGAAAGGCCTTAGGAGTCTCGGCCTCGGGGCCCGCATTCATCAGGTAATCGACAACGCGTCTCGGTAAAATATCTTCTACTCCATACTCACGGATGACGCGTCTGGCATCGTCCAAAGTAGTCTGATCCGGTCCGAAGGGTGTGGCACGATATTTCTCATAAGGAATGCTGATGTCTCCGGTCGCAGGAGAAGCCACGGCATCGCTGATTCCGAAATGTATCAACTGTGCTCCCCTTTCGGCAATTCTTTTTGCGAGCATCCCTCCGTTAAACTTTGAAATATGGCGGCGTATTGCATTTATCTCGAAAATATCCGCACCTGATTTAAGCATAATATCTGTAACGGCGATTTCATCTTCTAAAGTAATTCCATCGACAGGGCAGCTCATAAGAGCAGAACTCCCGCCGCTGACAACACCTATGAACAGGTCATCGGGACCTGAAGAATCCACCAGTTCAAGGATTTTTTCACATGCCCTAAGACCGTCCTCATTCGGGAGAGGGTGTCCGCCGACATACTGCTTCGTGCGATTATAAACATCAGTCGCTTCCGCAATCTTAACAATGACGATTCCGCGGGTCAGATGATCACCTAAAACCTCATCCACCGCCCGTGCCATGTGATTTGCGGCCTTACCGGAGCCTATTAAATAAACATGTCTTTTTTTGCTTAAGTCCCAGCTATTATTTCCGATTTTTAAGATATCTCCATCGAGTTTAAGAATGCTCTTAATCCGCTCGTACGCGTCGAGACGTTGCAATGTCGCTTCGGTAATATCCAGAACAATTTTTCTGGAATTCACGTCGCCATGCGATAAAATCTCGTCCCTGTTTCGGATTTTCAGGGATTTAATTAATGTACTGTCACTGCGTGATTTGTCATTCAATGTACAATCCTCCGAATTATTAAATATTGATACAAGTGATAAATATTTTTTCACTATAAATAATTATAGCGCCATTTTTTGCGCATTATACTAATATATTACCGCTAACAATCATTATATTGACCATCTTCATTGCTATATTTTCCGCCCTTTTCGGTTAGCTTGACAAACCAATTATGGCCGTTATAATCGAAAATAGCCGTTAGGTTAACGGTTTTATCATTGATAAATTTGATATTAGATTGAGGTTTATTATTATGATTGTTTATGCGCTCATTATAGGAGCGGGATTATGGAGGTAATTTATGAATAAGGTACTTATCACTTTACCGTATTTTGATATTAAAAATCCGGATGCTTACAATTATTTAACAGAACATGATTGCGAGGTCAGTGTCATCCAAAAAGAAACGCCATACACCCCTGAAGAATTCATGGAAATTATCGGAGATTTTGACGCTGCAATAACTGATTTGGAAATCTGGGACGAGGCCGCATTTAAGGCGGCTAAAAATCTTAAAATAGTTGCGCGATTCGGTGTTGGGATGGACAATTTTGATTTGGAAGCTGCGAAAAAATTTAGGATTACGGTGACTAATTGCCCCGGCGCCAATGCGACCGCAGTGGGAGAGCATACTTTAGCACTCCTTCTTTCATTGATGCGCGAGATTCCCAAATATGACAGACAGGTAAGAGATGCCGATTGGTCTCGCCCCGATTTTCAGGAATTAAAAGGAAAAACAGTCTCAATTCTTGGTTTCGGAGCGGTAGGCCGCCAGAGCGCAAAGAAGCTGTCGGGATTTGAAGTAAATATGCTGGCTTATGACAAATATCCTAATGAAGACGCAGCGAAGGAACTGGGAGTAAAGCTCTGTTCTCTTGATGAAGCGCTTCAAAATGGGGATATTTTGCTTCTGCATCTGCCGAGTCTCCCCGAGACTTATCATTTGATTAATTCTGAAACAATATCAAAAATGAAAGATGGAGTAATAATTGTTAATGTCGCCAGAGGAGTAATCGTTGATGAAAAAGCTGCAGCCGAAGGACTTAGGAGTGGGAAAATAGCGGGCTTTGCGTCTGATGTATTTGAAAAAGAGCCCGTAGAAGCAGACAATCCGCTCTTTGCTTTCCCGAATTTTATCGGCTCTGCCCATGTCGCTACCGATACGGCGCAGAATTTTATCAGATTGGGCGACGTAGTCGTAAAAGATGTTGTGGAGGCACTGGAGGGCAAAAAACCCAAGAACGCACTGGTTTAGATAGCGTCTGGGGTATCCCCTGACCTTTAGTAGCGTAGACCGGATTCACTTCGGTCGGAGCGAGGGGTGTCGGGGGTATCCCCTGACCTTTAGTAGCGTAGACCGGATTCACTTCGGTCGGAGCGAGGGGTGTCGGGGGTATCCCCTGACTAATAATAAAAAGGAAAGAGAGAATAGTATGTCAAAAATTAAAGCAATACGTGCAAGGCAATTATTGGATTGTAAATGCAGACCCATGGTGGAGGCCGAGGTGGAGACCGAAAGCGGCGCAATAGGCACAGGCAGCGCCCCTACGGGGAGTTCCGTGGGCTCTCATGAGTCTTTTGTTCTGCGGGACAATGATAAAGGAGAGTATGGCGGATTAAGCGTTCATTTGGCTGTTAATAATGTTATTGAAAAGATTGCGCCTGCGCTAATAGGCATGGACGTAGAGGATCTGCGAAAAATAGATGAGAGAATGATAGAGCTTGATGGGAGTTTCGATAAGCACAATCTCGGAGGGAATGCGATTTACAGCGTTTCTATTGCCGCGCTTCGTGCGGCGGCAGCTGATAATAATATGCCCGTTTACCGTTATATTCTGGGCAGGGATCCACATACGGTTCCGGTACCGACGTTTAATGTAATTAACGGAGGAAAATATGGTGATCTCATTCAGCCTTTCAATGAATTTCTGATTGTCCCATGGAAGGCAAATAGTATTTATGAGGCTGTTGAAATGGGAGTTAAGGTATTTTCTGCGCTGGAGCAGGAGATACCTAAAGTTACTGGGATTTCACCGATGGTAGGGCGTTCTTATGGCTGGGTGGCACCTTCTGAAAATCCCGATGACATTTTGAATTTGCTTTCGCATACGGTAAAGGTCTGTGGATACGAGGGCAGGATAGCTTTCGCAATGGACTGCGCTTCGGGAGAGATGTACAATAAAGAGGATCATACCTATTATTTGTTTGGTAATAGGGTATCGAGTGCGGAATTGGTGGATTTTACGGCGGGGCTTTCCCGGAAATATCCTTTATTTTTCATAGAGGATTTGCTTGATGAAGATGATTTTGACGGCTTTAAACTGGCGCATGAGAAGATCACAAATAGCCTTATTATAGGAGATGATTTAATCGCTTCCGACAGGGCACGACTTGAAAAGGCTCACGCGATGAACGCTGTGGATGGATTCATACTGAAACCGAACCAGATTGGAACCATCACCGAGGCAAAGGATACGCACGATTATGCCGTAAATGAAGGATTGCTTTCAATTACTTCAGGGCGCTCGGGCGGGGTTGTTGATGATATAGTTATGGATTTGGCCGTCGGATATGAGATTGGATTTATAAAGAATGGGGCCCCGCGTTCGGGGGAGAGAATATCAAAGCTTAATTTCCTCATGAGAGCCTGTGATTTGGCGCAAGGTTGCACGCTTGCCGATTTAAGTAAAGTAGCACGCACAAACTCTTAATCACAAAAACCGGAATCGCCGTGTCTTAGCAAAAATAATAGAAGAGAATTTATTATTAATTTAGAATCATTATACCGGAATGTTCATGAGTACAGGGCATTCCGGTTTAGTCTAGATTGACTATTTCCTCAATTAAGCTCTCGCACTCTTCAAGAGAGCATATTGCCCCCTCAAGTGATTCCACCTTTTCGCTTAATTGCTCCAGAAAATCCGTGTCTTCCAAGTCGTCTTCCACTTTTTCGAGATAATCTTCCTCTGAGTCTTTGATTTCTTCTAATTCTGCCTTGATTTCAGATAGGCGCTCAAAAATAGCCTCAAGCCTGATGTGATTGTTCATATCCCCCTCCGATATTCCCAAAAATAACAATATTCAAAAAATAATTTGCAACAGCTAAATTATAACCTGTTTCGGTGAGAGATTCAATTAATATTCTAATAATTATACAAAATTCAGTAAAGCTGTGATTTACGATAATAAAATACAATAAAGCTTTTAGTTTAGCTAAGCCTCAAAATCTACACAGCGTCGATTTTTCGTAAACGGTCGCACGGTTTCGGTCGCGACCTTTACGTGAGCCGGGTGTACCTGATACCCATTGAGCGCTTCTTGGCTTTCAAAGACACTGTATAAAACTAATTCCGCATTACTATTCGGAAGAAAACTATCATAGACCTTAATCTCCAAAAGACCCGGAACCACACCATAAAGTGCCTCAAGCTGCGATTTAATATCAGAAGCTCTTTGCGCTTTCTCATCGTTTGAAAGACCATCAGCCATATCCCATAAAATAATATGTTTTACCATTTTAGTATCCTCCGTTTGAGTTGATAATAGCATGTTTGCCGATTTACAGTCAATCAGGTTCCAAGGTCTAACTCTTCGCTATTTTTCTGAGTAGTATATATGGATACTCTATACCACCCAAATTAAGAAGTCGCTCATCAACCTTCTTAAACCCGTGTGTTTCGTAAAAGCTAATAGCGTGGTCATTATCCTTAAATACATCAAGTATAAAATCACAATATCCGAGTTCTGTAAGCACCTGCTGGGCTCTTTCAATTAGCATATGACCAAAGCCTCGACCGATAAAATCAGACCGCAGGTAAAGTGCCGTGATTTCGCCATCATCCGGATAACCTTCTGTCAGCGATTTACCGAGAATTGCCGCGCCAATAAGATCGCCGTTAATATGAAGCATAAGAAAATAAGAATTCCCGCTATCATAAAGCTTATAAAGTGCTGCGCTTCTTTTCTCAGTGGAGAGAGAGTCTAAATATTCGGGCGAAAGTAAATCGGCATAGGTTGCTCTCCATGCCTGATTAATAAATGCGGCGATACATTCTATGTCTGATTTTACGGCAAATGTGATGCTAATATTCATGTTGCGCCTCGTCCTAAGAATTGATATTAGCATAGAAAATAATTTCACGTCAACGAATCAACGAATCAATAACCTCACCTGCGTCTTCCTTTTTGTTCTGCCGCTTTAAAATTATACAGTGGTTTAATTCTGGTCACAATTTCGGCAGTCGGTGCTATTTGTTCGATGATTTCTTCCATGGGCTTATAAGCCATAGGCGATTCGTCCAGCGTTTCCGGCAGTACGCAAGTGGAGTATATTCCGCTCATTTCGGCTTTGAATTCTTCCATTGTAAGCTCATTTCGGGCTTTATTGCGGCTCATGAGTCTTCCTGCGCCGTGCGGTGCGGAAAAATTCCAGTCGGGATTTCCTTTTCCCATGCAGATTAGGCTTCCGTCACGCATATTTATCGGAATCAGTAATTTTTCGCCTTCTTTTGCAGAGACGGAGCCTTTGCGCAGGATCATAGCCTGCGTGTCAATATAATTATGAATCGTCGTAAATTCGCCTGTTGATGCCAGTCGCATCCCTATGAGAATAGTGTCAGCCATTGCCTTTCGGTTAAGCACCGCAAAGCGTTGTACAATCTTCATATCATGAATATAATCATCGAATAATGCGCCTTCGACATAAGCTAAATCTTTCGGTACGGAAATTTCGGTTTCGGCTTTAAGACTTTTTATCGCCGTTTGGATTTCTTTATCGCGTCCTTCTTCTTTAAGCTGTGCAATAAAATCGTAAATTTGCACTTTTGAGCAGCCGCGCAGCGAGTTGTACCCTTCATTTTGATAGTAATCCGCCACCTCACAGCCCAAATGACGGCTCCCGGAGTGGACGACAATATAAATCTCCCCATTATCTCCGATATCAGCCTCGATAAAGTGATTTCCTCCGCCGAGAGTCCCGATGCTTTTATAGGCTCTATCTGCACTGATATGCTTTGCGCAACGTAATTGCGAGAGATCAATTTCCGATGCATATTTATGCGGTGTTTTGCGAATCTCAAAACCTGCCGGAATGTACTTATGTATTACCTCATCTAATCGTTTAAAGTCAATGGATTTTACGTCCAATTGTATGGTTTCCATTCCGCATCCGATGTCCACCCCGACCATTCCAGGCACAATTTTATCTGTAATGGTCATGGTCGTACCTATTGTGCAGCCTTTACCTGCGTGGACATCAGGCATTATTCGTATTTTACAATCTGAAAACTCCTCCTGATTGCAAACTTCCTTTATTTGCTGCGCCGCCGCGTCTTCTAATTGCGAAGTATAGCAAATGGCGCTGTTGAATTTTCCTTCTATCTTTACCATCTTAAGTCACCTTTATTTTGGGTCAGGGGATAACCCTGACCCCTTTGCTATTAAGTCAATTGTTTCTCTTGTTTCTGTGTTCCGTTTAAAATTCCGGCAAGCCCCGTAAGTAAATCAGTGCCTCCATTTACAGTAATATTACCTACATTGTCACAGATTTTCTCAATATACTCAAGTTCTTTAAGCTTATAAAGAGTTTTATTCTCATCCATAAGCTTTGCCGTATTCAAAAGGCTTCTGGTGGAAGCGACCTCCTCGCGTCTGGTAATAACATTGGCTAAAGCTTTCTTCTCGGCAATAAGGACCGTATTCATAATGCTGCGAATCTCGCCCGGAAGTATAATATCTTTAACTCCCGCATCGGTGAATGTCACATGATATTCGGCTTCCCTTGCTTTAAGATAAGTAAGCATTGCCTTTGACAATTGCTCCTTATTTTCCAAAATCTCATCAAGGCGATATTTACCGACATACTCACGCAAGGCAAGCTGTAAAAGGATGTGAATCTGCCCCTCATAGTCGTCAATTTCGGTGTGAATCTTCACATAATCGGTGATTTTATAAGTGCACACGAAATTAATGCGAAGAGCCACCTTGTCAAGCGTTATCATTTCCTGCCCGGTAATATCCATCTGCAATTGACGTGTATCGACGATACCAGCGGTTATTCTGGTTCCGTTGTTCCAGAAATAATACGTCCCCGGTTCAAGCAAACGCATAAACTTTTGGTCAAACATAAGGCGGGCCTTTTGGAAATCCGCTACCTCTATCTTTGTGTACAGCCTAATCGGGATGTAAGCAAAAATATATTTCGGGACATCTTCGCCTACTTCCGGTATTTTAGTGTCGACGATTCTAAACTCATGCTTGTCATGAATTTTGAAAAACGCATATTTCCCGCTGGGCAATACCTCTTTGAATTTATCGTTTACAAAATGCAAAGCAAGAGTCTCATCGGCGACCTCCAAAGTTTCCACCTCGTTTGCAATATCAGTATTTTCAAGAAATACTTCAATTGCATAGTCCTTTACTCTGAAATTGCCGCTTGCCGGTACAATTTCCACGCTAAAGCCGGAACCGAATCTTTTGTGTTTACCCGGCTTAAGGTAGTCTATAAATTTTCCATTTTTAAAAAGAAATCCTCTTTGATTCTCGTTAATAATTGTTCTCATTAGTACATTCCTCCCTTTTGTTGGTGTTTTTGCGGATTGCCCATACTGCGATTGCGGCAAAATGATTAAAGCATCTCATCGGCGATTGCGGAAGCGACAATGCTCTGGCAAAGGCGAATCATAAGCGGTATCCTCACTTCGGCAAGGCAAAAGCGGTACTGCATTTCCATTTCCCTTTAAAAGCGGCTATGTAATGCGAGACAATCCGCCACACCATTGTTAATTATTTTTGAGCTTCGAGATCTAATTGCTTTTGAGGCAATTTCCAAACCATTGGCTGACCTTTTATAAGATCAGGCGGGATTTGAACCCGCGATACACGCAAGTTACGCTTGGCATACCGTGAAAGCATGGCTTTTGGCACCGCCGGATAATCCGGATATCCGCGCAAAAGCGACCTTGCAAAATTGATTATATGAATTGAAACGCAGAAAATCGTGGAAAAAAAGTTGCGAACTTAAAAAATTAAATTTTGATTGTGCCAGAAAGAGCAAGTTGCATCCTGATTCGTTCTCTTATCAACCCAATAAAATGCTCAGGTCCGGTTACCTTAAGCATAGGACCAAAAGACAGAATCCTGATAAGAATTTCCGTCTCATCCAAAGCTTCGTAAGTCAGCTTTACATCGTATGTATCGTCATCTAAGCGTCTGGTTTCCTTGCGGCAGTCCGAAAAATGAAGCATAACCCGTTCAAGCGCGTTGCGTTCATTTTTTAGCGTGAATTGAACCAAGGCCTCTTGGCGTTTCGGAATAATCAGACGTTCGCCTTCATAGTTTTCGGCTAAGGTGCAGCTTTTGATGCGACTTAGGTTAATATACGCAGCATATCTGCCACCTGCTGTTTCAAGCCTGAATTTATCATCCTTTGAAGAATATTCCAAACGATAAGGGATAAAGCGCCCATTTACACTTTTGTTGTGGCGGTTGCGATATTCGATATTTAGTCGCCGCTGTTCGTAAAAGGCTTTCAGTATCGTCCTAAAGTGTAAGATGTAAGACTCGTCAGTAAAGGGATCCCCATCTAAATAGCGATCAAAGTAAACAAAGTCATCCGGGGTAAATAACGGCTCTACATGTTCAAGCCCCGAAACGCAGATATCAAAAAGCCTGATGCGGGGGTCGAGTAATAGTGCTTTTAGCCAACGTTTTTGCAAAATCGTTAAAGGCATGGAAGGTTTATTTTTAATCGGTGTATTAAAATTCTTATCCATAATCAACCAGTCACCGTTTTTAAGCGATGGGATAATGCTCAAAACGCTTTCGGAAAACGCCCGATCTCGGATAATCCGGACAATGCGTTTTTCATTGATTTCGCCTTCCAGTGTATCTGTAATGATGGCGGCAATCGCGTTAAAATATGCGCTGTAGACCTCGCTAAAGAGCATTCTCGTTACCTCCATACATTTTATTCAAAGTATCAAAATCCTCCCAAAACAGCTGTTGTGTCCTTCGGTCAGTGCACTTTAGCGAACATATACGCCCTATAAAGGTCCGAAGCCACGGAATCATCTCCCCGGGATCATATACATCAGCGGAAAACTTCCATTCAGTTTCTGAAATCTGTGATATATTGCCACTTCGTTTTTCCCTCTTAAGCCTGTTAATTATATGAGCATCTTTTGGATCAATATTAAGTGTCATTTCGATATGAGAAGGTTCATGAAAAGCAGGGGAAACGCCCCATACATGCGGCATATCATCCTTTAGCATATCCTGATAAAAAGCGAACTCACAGCATGTATCCAAAGGTTTTACTTTGTTGATTGCATCTATGCGTATGAATTGAATCCTCTTTTTTGAGCTGACATAAGCCGCGACATATTGTCTGCCGCCCTGGGTGCTTATATAGATTTTAAGAGGTACGGCGATAATCTTTCTGTGACGCCTTCGGTGGTCGGTCGCCGTTTCGAGTTCTACCTGCTTTTTATCATGTATTGAAGATAATAAATCAAGTAATATTCCATCATCCAAAGCAAACAAGAAGTATTGATGTTTAAATGAAAAAATTGGAAGCGGCGGTTCTTTGTACTTGTCCAGAATAAAGCTTCCGATTACTCCGAGAGGATTTCCTTCTGAAAAGAAGGTGACAGCGTCTTTCCACAAATCCAATGGGATTTCGTTATCGGGCAGGAGATACAGATGTTGTTTTCCTTCTTGAATTCTATTAATCAAGCCGATTTCAGTATATTCTTTCAGCTTTTTTCGCAAGGTAGACACATCTATCTCATCGGGGCAGTCGAAAAAAGCCATGTAATCATTGTCGATAGACTCAATCAATTCTGTAAGGCTTCTCGGATTTTTGTCAGCTAAGATATCGAGAAGAATAAAGTGCAGATTAATATCATTTTTCGTAAAACTCGCGGCTTTCCACGCCGTGTAGAAAGGGTTATGCGCAATATGCCTGCTGTCAAGGATAAGAAAAACCGTTTTCTGATTAGCGTCCTGTCGAAATGACATATAATCCGAAAGCCAGCTCTCGATACGCCGCTTTTCGTTATCGTAACTGCGAGTGCTCTTTGTGCCGACTTGCTCCCTGCTCTTAAAACCGTACACAAAAAACTCTCGTAAATAATCACGAATACGCGAAACATCTTTAATTAGCTCGTTGTAAGCCATTTTTTACATCCTTGTTATTATTGTAAAGTTATTCAAATTCTTCTGTGATTATTTCAGATTTCAATATATTTGCTACAACAGCATTTCCTAAAACAACGATGTCATCTTTCTCATCTGCGTCTTGTTTATAAAATCTCCAACATTCCTCACCATTTGTAACTGTTAAATATACTGTCAAGGAAATGTTTTCATTCGATTTCCTCTGCTCTCATTTCTGCAAGCATTCGGTCAACATCTTCTTTCGAAAGTAGCCCAACTTTTTCGGCTTCGCCAGCCATACCCCCTTGCAAAACTTTCATGGCGTAAACCATTGAATTCATCATAATCACGCGATCGCCCTCACAGATAAATTTCATACGTATTTCAACACATAATATATCACATAAACCCATCCCAAGAAGCCATGAAAGAGCATCCACAGCACGGAATGCCATGTGGTAAATGATATTATCATTGCGACTATGCTGCCTATTCCCCAAGAACCGATTCCGCAGCCGCAGCCGCGTTTACGCTTTTTTCCATTATCTTCCATAATGATCCTCTCCCTGAACTACCTGCCATTTTATTGTATCTTGTACCGCTTTGCCAGTAAATCCCTGAATACAGGCATGTTAAACTCGACTTTCCCTCTCCCCGTTTCAGATATGATGCCGCGCTCAATCAGTCTTCGTTTATAGTGACTGGCATATGACGAACTGACTTTTTGTAATTATCTTTTCGTCTGTTTGAGCGAAAGAAAAATATCCGATTAACTGTATCATGAAGGGGTATCCTTGAGTATATTTTGCCGCCTTCTCCAAAGCTTCCTGTTCGATACTCCGTCCTGTCAGTTCACCGGCTCGCTCGGCTGCGATTCAAATGTTATTCCTGTTCCATAAACCTGTACACCGGTGACTTTTGAATTCTTTTTCTTAGGAAGATATTCTTTAGCACGCTCCTCGGTCTGCAACAATATGTCTTCAAGCATTCCCGCCCAGCAAAGATCGGCGGAACATTTCCGAATGTTGGTGTAAAAGGATTTAAGTACATGTCTGCCTCCGTATAATTATTAGATTTCTACTTACAGCATACAATACCTTTCAACAGTTTTCAACTTCCCATTATACGATTTACTTTACCGTTATGTTGTAGGTGAGGATTTTATCCGTGGGATTTTCTTCCCAGCTTCTCGTATATTTCAGGGTTATTGTGGCATTGCCGCTCTTTAATCCTTTAAAGGAGAGCGTGCGCGTTCCTCCCCCTCCGACCACATTTCCTTTGTCGGCGTCCTTATATTCATCTGCGTCCGGGGATATTACCCCCTCGTCGCTGATTTCATAAGCCCATTGGTAACCGGTCGTCGGGTTCTCATCCAGCGATATCGTGAATGTTTCCCCTGCTTTCACGCTGATATCGAGGTCGTTTTCTCCATAGACTTTTTTAGTACCCTTGCAACCGGTCGCAATAACGATTAATGTCATTGCTAAAATAAGGCTAACTAATTTCTTCATAATAATTCCTTTCGATGGTAATATTTTTACAGCAAAAACAATATACTGCTATCTGAATTAATTTTCAAGTTAATTTATTTTTATTCCATTGCCTTGAGCGCCTCAACCATATTCAGTCGGCGAATTTTGCTCGAAAACATTAGATTTACGATAATTGAAAGTCCGAAAGTAAATACAAACGATATGAGTAAGGTCCTCGGGTGCGATGAAATCGGAAAATCAAAGGACTCCCCTGAATATGAACAAATAATTTCCGTAAGTTTTAAGCCGCCGGGGATCCCAAAAGCAAAACCAATCACCGAAAACCAGAGGTTTTGCGTCAGAAGTAGATTTCTTAAATTGCCGGATTTAAGCCCCATCACCTTAAGTGTTGCCAAGGAGCGCTCCATTTCTGTAAAAGACAAAAGTCCGAGATTATAAAGCACTACGACAGAAAGAATGGCTGCTGCCACAATCAGAAGATACACCATGATAAACACTGCTTCGGTAAGCTCATCCCACCCTTTTATGCTCTCGGATGTGAGCGTTATAGATTCCACACCGTCATATTTTCCGCTTACAGTGCGCGCAGATAATATTGCCGTAGGCTTCCACTTAAAACCATACTTCTCAAATTGCTCCCTGTTCATCGTAATGCCCTGATTCACAGGCTCACGATAAATAGCCGACACTACGCTTTCATGCCAATCGGAATCGCCATAAATATGCCATTCCAAGACTTCCCCCTTTTTTACACCCAAAGCCTCTGATACCTTTCCCGTAATTGACACACCCTTAGTCGGAAGTATAATCGGATTCATTCTATAATCAGTAGGAACAATGAGCGTCGTGCCATCAGTCACGCGCAACGTACCCGTTTTTTTGTTGCTCTTATAGCGAATTTCTATGCTTTCTTCAATAATTGCCTCGCCGCTAACATCCGTCATAATATTCTGAATCTGCTCATCCGTAATAGTGCTGTCCAACTGAAGCTTTGATTCATAAATATTTACGGTTTCATACTGCCATTTTTTCAAATCATTCATGGCGTCATTCATGCTCAATGCGCAGACGATTAGAGTCGTGCAACCGAATACACCTACTATTGCCATAAACGACCGTATTTTATTGCGCGTGGCATCGCGGATATTCCATTGGGCATTAAAGCCAATTTTCACCCATAATCGCGTTCGTTCAAATAAACCATGCCTGATTGCTTTAGGAGCTTTCGGGCGCAATGTATCGGCAGGAGTTTCAGAAAGGTGCCTGCGGCAAGCAAGGAAGCTAACGGCGGTGCAAAGTAAAACTAATGCTATGGAAACCGCATAATAAACAGGCTCATTTGAGGCAATTTGCCATTTTGGAATGGTATAAAAACTCGACATTGACGGCAGAAATAATCTCGGAATAATAAGAGGACCTAAAATAAGACCAAGAACCGCGCCGAAAAGCGACAATGCAAATCCATAAGCCACATAATGCCAAGTAATAGCACCCTTTTTAAAGCCAAGCGCTTTTAATGTGCCGATCTGGATGCGCTGGTTGCTCACGAGCCGCGTCATTGTCGTCATCATGGTTAATAACGCAATCAAAAGGAACACAACAGGAAAAATATCACCCATCATTTTGTGTTGCGAAACCTCGTTTTGAAACATTGATACGCTTGCGTGGTCCTTTTTCTCCAGATAAACACTGTATTGATTATCAAGTGCTTCGGCCACGGCACCTTCTTGCACGTCACCCTTAATCAATAGCGTGCTGTAAGTGAGATAATCAGGCACCGGAAAGGCTTTATAAGAAAGATAGGCGTAGCCAAATTTGCTAAAATCAGGTTGCATGCTATCGCTACCGGATTCGTAGACCTGCTCGGGAAAATAAATAAGACCACGTACTGTTTTACTGAATTTTAGGCCACTTACGGTAGCATTAATCGTATCCCCGACCTTAATACCATTGGAATCGGCAAAGCGTTTATCAAGCCAGAGCCCTTCGGTGTCATTTAAGTCAAACGTACTCCCTGCTGCTATATACGGTTTTGAAATATTGTCGTCTTCTACAAAATACAAATATAGTGTTTTCTCATTTAAGATCGTCGCCGATAACTCCATCCGCCGCGCAACGTCCGTAACGCCTTCCAGATTTAGCACTGCCATTTCTTGTTCTTTTGTAATATTATTCCCATATACAAAAATATCAGCGAGGTTGGAAGTTTCGTAATATTCGTCGACACTCTTTTGTAAACCCCTCCACTCACCGCCGACACCCGTATAAATAAAAATCGCGAGAAACGCCATCAGAAAAATGGAAATGAATTGAGATTTGTGGCACCCCATGTCGCGGAACATTTTCCTCGTAAGCATCACCAGCTCACCTCCCGAATCGCTTTGGGCGCGGGATTTTTGCTGACCTCCCTGATTTTACCATTTTTAATGCGGATTACTCTGTCAGCCGCCTCGGAAAGCACTGAATTGTGTGTGACAATAATTACCGTTTTCCCGCGCACCCTGCACAGCTTTTGCAACATCTCCAGCACAATTACGCCTGTTTCGCTGTCAAGAGCACCCGTTGGCTCGTCACACAGAAGCATCGTCGGGTTTTTTGCGACAGCCCTCGCAATGGATACTCTCTGCTGCTCTCCGCCCGAAAGCTGGGCGGGAAATTGATTCGCGTGATCGGACAAATCCACCAGTTCCAGGACTTCTTTTGCGTCAATCGGATTCTTGACGATTTTCTTTGTCAATGCAATATTTTCAAGTGCCGTCAAGGTCGGAATCAGATTATAAAATTGGAAAACAAAGCCGACATGCTCTGCCCTGTATTCCGTTAGCTTATCATCTGAAAGCCCGACAATATTCTTATCATTGACAATGATTTCCCCCGATGTGGCATAATCCATACCGCCGAGCAGATTAAGAAGCGTAGATTTCCCGGCTCCCGAGGGACCTAAGATAACGACGAATTCGCCCTCTCCTATTGCAAAACTAACATTATCTAAGGCCTTAAGAACGTGATTACCTGCATCGTATTCGCGAGTAACGTTTTGGAAACGAATGATTTCTCTTTTCATAATGCTGATCCCCTCCGAACTACCAATAACGACTATCGTTAATGCGAGTTAGTCATGACTAACCACCAAGAGAATAGCACATCGTTTCAGGAAAGTAAAGCTGATTTGTTTACAAAAAATGTATGCTCTTAATTATTTATTCATGAATCTTTCGTAGAATAAATTATTCTACGAAAGGATTCGCGACATCGAGGGGGAAGACTGGGATTTAAAAGAAGAGCTTCGGCTCTTCTTTTTTGTCATATCCACCGTGTTAGTGAGTCTTTGATACCCATAAGTAAAAGAGAGAATAATTGCGAACTTTGGCAACTATCTCATTATACGCTAATAAAATAAATCTCATGCCGGGGCTTATTAAGTAAACTAAGACTTGGCGTTCCGGAAGAATCTCTAAAAGACTATATGCACGATATTTTAAACGACCAAGGAATTGATTTTAACGAAGCTCTTCGGGCAGCTAAAGGCTTTTTGGAACTGGTGATTTGGCTTATGCATTGCATCTGCAATGTAGTTTTAGATTTCGGGATAAGGACGATATACTGGTTACCAAGGTTGTCGATGCAAAAGTAAGTCGTTGGGGAGATCTTACTATTAATTTTGATCGTGGTTTAGTGATAGAGATATTTGTGAATACGACATTTGAAGAATGTCGGAGATTTATTTATACGGATTAGTGATATAACTGAATGATTTTCGCTCTTTAATGTACCAAGGAAATCTTTTGTGTGCTATTATTGTTAACGAAAGACCATATTAATTGCGTGAGGTGTTGTATGGCAAGAAAAATTAACCTTAACATCACTGATTTCCGAGATTTTAGAAATGGTAATTATCTTTATGTAGATAAGACTCCTTTTATTGAACACTTGGAGAATGACGGAAACACTGTCTTTCTTTTTTGTCGTCCCCGGCGCATGGGCAAGACTATGAATTTGACCATGCTTAGATATTTCTATGATATGAAAGAAGATGCAAAGGGGATGTTTGAGGGACTTCACATCGAAAATGACCTAATATTTCAAAAAATCAATAAATACCCTGTGATTTATCTTAGCTTCAGAGATTTTGGAAAAGATAATTATCTCGCTACTTTTGTTAAAATCGTTAACAGTGAATTGAGACGTTATCTTTCAATTGAACAATTTTCCGAAGACGTAAAACTGACTCTGTCGGATCCCAAGACATTTGGTACCGGATTTCTAAAGGATGTTACAAAGAATCTCTTTGACGTTTACAATGAGAAGGCAATAATACTGATTGACGAATATGACAAACCTATGATGGATAATGTCGGGAAACCGGAATTTGAAGATCTAAGAAATTTTATTAAAAGAGTCATGTCATCTGCCCTAAAGGATAATCCTTACCTTTTTAGAACTAAAGTATGTTTGGAGTGATTTTCTGCTGCAAAACGTATATCTGGGGAGAAGAAACGAGATTGAAAAAGATATAATTGAATTCAAAACTGCGAAAACTGAAGAAGAGCTGCCAGAAGCGCCGAATGAGGCCATAAAGCAGATTCATGAAAAGCATTATGACTATGGGCTTCCAAAAGAAAAGGCCACTTACAATATTGGGATAGGGTTCTATAAGAAAATATGTAAGGTGGAAGTGGAACAAGTAATATGACCACTATTTCTTTTCCGGAACTTAATACCCTGCTTACCTCCCGTGGGCGCGTCGTTGCTACTATGCCCCTTGATTTATCTAACCATCTTTTCAAAGATTTGGATTTATCAGGAATGGACTTATCCGACATTGATTTTTCTCAGTGTAATTTCGTAAATGTCCGCTTTGATAATGCAAATTTAAGCAGATCGAATCTGTCTCATGTGATGTGCTCTGCGGATTGTTCTTTTAAGGGGGCAATTCTTAAAGATGCCGATATTTCCGCCTCTATTTTCAGGCACTGTGATTTTTCGAATTCGAATATGGAAGGAGCTAATCTTTTCCGCTCGGTTTTTGAGTTCGCAAATATGGACAATATTAAGATTGACGATAATACAAAGTATTTTAAAATGCGATGTCCCGAAAAGGGCGCGTTCGTGGGTTATAAGAGGTGCTTTAATGACGCGGTGGTCATGCTCCTTATTCCTGCGGATGCGAAACGCTCCAGCGCCACTCATAATTCCTGCCGGTGCGATAAAGCAAAGGTATTACAGATTCAGAGTTTCGACGGAAAGGTAAACTTAAAAGAAGCATGGTCGGTGGTGGATGAAAATTTCGTTTACAGGGTAGGTGAATATGTAAGTGTCCCTGATTTTAATGAGGATCGCTGGAGGGACTCAACCACTGGGATTCATTTCTGGATGACAAGGGAAGAAGCTTATTCATATTTGAAGTAGATATATTGTTTAAATCGGGGAGAGAGGATATAATTAAATAAAGTTTAACAAACATCAAAAACAACGAGGGGAGAGGGTTATGAGCATTTTATCCGATTTGATTAATTGCATGATTGAATATGAGGGCAAAAACCCGCACAGGGTCGGGCATTTCCTAAAGGTCTACGGGTACGCAAAGACCATCGGGGAATTAGAAGGTCTGCCGCCCGAGACTCAGTTTATTCTTGAGACGGCGTCAATTGTGCATGATATAGGCATTAAGCAAAGCCTCTTAAAATACGGCTGCTCTATCGGATCGTATCAGGAAAAAGAAGGGGTAGTTCCGGCAAAAGAAATGTTAAAATCCTTAAAATTTGCTGATGATGTGATTGAGAGGGTCTGCTTTTTGATAGCTCACCATCATACTTATTCAAAGGTGGACGGGCTTGATTATCAAATCCTTCTCGAGGCGGATTTTCTCGTAAATATGCTGGAGGAGGAGATGTCGCAGGAAGCGATTTTATCGGCATTTATTAAGATTTTCAAGACTGAGGCAGGAAAGAGATTCTGTAAACAATTATACCTTTCGTAAAGTGCTGTTTAATTAATTAGAAAAAACAAACCGCGGTCTGTATTAGCACCGCGGTTTCCATATGAATCAAGCAAGTATTAGAGTGCCGAAAAGTCAAATGAATCAGCCATTATCTCTAAGTCCGCAGAAGTTATCGGCATTTCTCCTTCTAAAAATGTAATTTCAGTACCGGATAGTACATTTACCGACATGAAAGAATCGTCGAGGTTAGCCAATATGAGACCTTTGTCAGGTCCTAAGGCGAGACTTACCGTGACGCCGCTTTTTGTGGTGTATTCCCATTCCGAATAATTATCAAAATCGCCCACATTTAAGAATACGTCCGAAAAACTGCCCTTTTTATAGTTGGAGAACTGGAAGTCAACGATATTACCTTCCGGCAGTACGCAGTATCCGTCTATATGAATTGAGCCGTCCTCATAGACGTAATTGCTCTGCATATAATTGGTATCCCCAAGGAAATCTCCCGTGCCTGCCTGCGCATATAAAGACTCCCTGTCCTGAAAATCGCCATACATTGCAGAATGGAGCTGCAAACCATATTTGGCGACGATTTCATCTAATTTATCAGCCATTTCCTGTGAATAAACCAAATAGCAACCGTATTTCTCCTCAAAACCCGTGGGATCGTTTCCCACCACCGAGAGTATGGCGCCATCGGTGTCATAATTTTCCGTGAAGTTAAGCCACTCGGCAGCCGCCATATATTCGGCGCTGTCAGGGAAGCCCTGCAGTGAAATGATAGTCATTGGCGCGGTTTCATATGTTTCGCCTGTGCTTTCGTCTGTAATTGCTTCCGACTCTGTCTTAAGTAAGAACAAATCCCTAAGTCCAAATAGATTTGTAGCATACGCGGTCACCGTACTTCCGGCGAAAAGTATAGCTGCTACCGCAATAATAGCGGCGCTTTTGCTTAATTTATGTTTATGCTTCATCGTCTTAAAATCCTCCTCGTTAATGGCTACAGTGCTGTGCAGCCTGGAAAATGTCTGTTTGTATTTGTCAAAATCATTCATATTGATTTGCGCACCACCGGTGAAATATCGTGCGCTCCTCCTTCCTTATAGCAAACCCGGTTATCGCCCGTTATAGCTTCCTTTAATAGCTTTCTTGCTCGCAAAAGCCTCGTTGTTATTGCCGAAGGCTTTACTTTAAGGAATGTGGCGATTTCTTTGACACTGAATTCCTCATAATAGTACAGGTAAAGCACCGTTCGATATTTTTCCGGCAATCTCATAACATCTGACAATAAGGATTCTTCTTCGGGGTTGTTAAAAACCGCTGTTTCCGGCAATTCTTCCATATCAAATCGCTTTTTATGCCATGGAAGCCGCAAGGTGTTTTTACAGACATTGATGCTTATTCGTATCAGCCAGTTTCTTAGGTGCTCTTCGGACAGAAATTCTTTTTTGCAGGTATAAAGCTTTAAAAGCACATCCTGTAAAGCGTCTTCGGCATCATAAGTATTTCCGAAATAATTGAACGCAATTCTGAAAATCGTATCCTTATATTTGACTGCTGATTTTAGAAACAACCCTTGCTCCAATGCCGTCATTCCTCCTGCTCATTTTGAAAGCTTTCACTCATAATACACATTAGGAAGCCAAAATGTCACATAATCCCATAAAAATTTTTATTATTGTTATTGACAAGCGAAATATAAGCTGTTATTCTTTGTATGGTTAGCGATGACTAACTTGTTGACGGAGGAGTATATGATGCCTTTGACTTTTGCGAATGTCGGTGAGAAAAATTCCATAAAGAAAATCGGAGGCAAAGAGGACTCCAGGCAATTCCTCGAGAACTTGGGTTTTGTACCCGGTACGCCGGTTACAGTCATTACACAAATCGCAGGAAATGTTATCGTTAATATTAAGGAATCACGCGTGGCGATCAGCCGCGAAATGGCCAGCAAGATAATGATTTAAGGTTAATGAAAGCCAGTTAATACGAACATTGTAGCTTTAGTAGTGTAGGGCGTCGGGGTGTCCCCTGACCTTTAGTAGCGGAGACCGGATTCATTTCGGTCGGAGCGTGGGGTGTCGGGGGTGTCCCCTGACCTTAAAAGAATGAAGGGGTTATTATGCGTACTTTAAAAGAGGCAAAGCCCGGCGAAAGCGTTTCGGTTTTGAAGATCGATGGTGTTGGTCCTGTAAAACGCCGGATTATGGAAATGGGAATCACAAAAGGCGTCGAGGTATTCGTGCGCAAGGTCGCACCTTTAGGCGATCCTGTGGAGGTGACTGTGCGCGGTTACGAGCTTTCACTTCGTAAAGCGGACGCCGAGTTAATCGAAGTGAATTAGAATTATCAGTTAATAAGACAAATTATGACGGAGGAATTGTTCTCCGCATTTTATTCCAAAGGTGTTAGCCATGGCTAACTTTATAAGGAATCGCCATATTACGTTTGGTAAGAGGAGGGAAATATGTCTATCACAATTGCACTTGCCGGAAATCCGAACAGCGGCAAAACTACACTTTTTAACGCTTTGACAGGGTCCAATCAATTCGTTGGGAACTGGCCTGGCGTGACCGTTGAAAAAAAAGAAGGCAAACTTAAAAATCATAAGGATGTTACAATTACGGATTTGCCCGGTATTTATTCGCTTTCACCTTACACTTTAGAGGAAGTGGTGGCGAGAAATTATCTGATTGATGAAAGGCCTGATGCCATTCTTAATATTATTGACGGAACGAACCTTGAGAGAAATCTCTTTCTTTCAACCCAGTTAACGGAGCTTGGAATCCCTGTGGTCGTAGCTGTTAATATGATGGATGTCGTAAAGAAAAACGGTGATAAGATAGACTCAAGCCGCCTCTCAAAAGAGCTCGGATGTAAGGTCGTTGAGATCTCAGCCCTAAAAGGAACGGGCGTTATGGAAGCTGCTATCGCAGCTGTAGAGAGCGCTTCCGGTGAGAAAACCATTCCACAGCATAGCTTTTCGGGTGGCGTGGAGCACGCGCTGGCGCACATAGAGGAGGCTGTTTTGCATGATTTGCCTGAAGAACAGCAGAGATTTTTTGCGATTAAGCTTTTTGAGCGTGATGAAAAAATCATTGAAAAATTGGGCTTAAGTAAGGAAAAGCTGGACCATATTGAGGGTGATATTAAAGCTTGTGAAAAGGAGCTTGATGACGACAGCGAGAGCATTATCACCGCTGAGCGATATACATACATTGATTCAATCATTAAATTCTGCGTAAAAATAAAGAATAAAGGAAAGCTTTCGACCTCAGATAAAATCGATAAGGTCGTTACAAACAGGTGGCTTGCTCTGCCGATTTTCGCGATTGTTATGTTTATCGTTTATTATGTGTCGGTCAGTACGGTGGGGTCTGTCGCTACCGACTGGGCGAATGATGGCGTATTCGGTGACGGCTGGCATCTCTTTGGGATAGGAACGGCGGCTTATGAGGGCGCAGTTGAAGAATATGAAAAGATTGCCGAAAGCGCAGATGAGGCGGCATTAGCCGAAATCAGCGAGCCTGATCCTGCCGATTACGGGGTCTGGGTGCCCGGTGTGCCTGTAGTTTTGGAAAATCTTCTTGATAAGGCAAATTGTGCGGACTGGCTTAAAGGCCTAATTCTTGACGGAATCGTTGCCGGAGTCGGAGCGGTTTTGGGCTTTGTGCCCCAAATGCTGATATTATTTATATTCCTTGCATTCTTGGAGGCCTGCGGATATATGGCGAGGATTGCCTTTATTATGGATAGAATTTTCAGAAGGTTCGGGCTTTCTGGGAAATCATTTATCCCGATTTTAATAGGAACAGGATGCGGAGTCCCGGGAATTATGGCTTCCAGAACCATCGAAAGTGATAGAGACAGGAAAATGACAATTATGACGACCACGTTTATCCCTTGCGGGGCAAAACTCCCGATTATTGCGCTTATTGCGGGAGCAATGTTCGGCGGCGCATGGTGGGTAGCGCCTTCCGCGTATTTTGTAGGGATGGCTGCCATAGTTTGCTCAGGTATTATTCTAAAGAAAACGAAGCTGTTTTCGGGCGATGTGGCGCCTTTTGTAATGGAACTTCCGGCATATCATATGCCCACGCTCGTCAATATATTGCGCAGCATGTGGGAACGCGGTTGGTCATTCATTAAGAAAGCCGGGACGATTATCCTGCTTGCTACAATATTCGTCTGGTTTGCTTCGAGCTTTGGCTGGGCGGATGGACATTTCGGCATGGTAGATATGCAGGAAAGCGTGCTCGCAAAGCTGGGATCGGCCATTGCATGGATATTCGCGCCTTTGGGCTGGGGTGACTGGAAGGCTGCGGTCGCCGCGATTACGGGACTAATCGCAAAGGAAAACGTGGTAGGGACCTTTGGTATATTATACAATTTCGCCGAAGTATCGGAAGACGGTGTGGAAATATGGAGCAGTTTAGCCGCTGCGTTTACGGGACTTGCAGCGTATTCATTCCTCGTATTTAATCTTCTTTGTGCCCCGTGCTTTGCGGCCATGGGAGCAATAAAGCGCGAAATGAACAATGCGAAATGGTTTTGGATTGCCATTGGGTACCAGTGCGGATTTGCTTATATAGTAGCACTTTGCATATATCAGTTTGGAGTGCTTTTTACAGGCGGAAGTTTCGGTATCGGAGCGATTGTAGCGATATTGATAACAGTGGGATTCTTTTACCTGCTGTTTAGGCCGGACAGGCAGAAAGCCGCACTTAAATTAAAGAAAGCTTAAGCCTTTGAACTACTTCAAATGCAGAATGATATTAGAAGCGTAGTTAGGGGAGCTCCCTGAATTATAAAAGGCAGGTGTTAAGAATGATATCCGGAATAATTGCAAATATAGGAACAATAATAATCGGACTAATCTTGCTCACAGTGGTAGCTCTAATCATAGCAAAAATAGTTCGAGATAAGAAAAAAGGAAAAAGTGTCGGCTGCGGATGCGGGTGCGCGGATTGCCCGAGTGCCACTGACTGCGGGAAATGACACATTAGAAATGACATTATCAACGAGTTCTTGCCAAGCTCGGTTTAGATATTTTAGCATTACTCTCTTCTTCTCTTGGGCGCGAAGGAGCGCAAAGAAAACAGTTGCGTAAATACGTTCCTCGCGCTACGAAAATGGACACACAAAGATGTGTCTGTTTTCGATTTTATGGATGTTTATAGCTTCGGCATAAATGAAAAGATTTCCTTCTACACTAGGGGTGTCATATACAGCGGAAGATATGTGATCCCGTCTTCTTCTTTATAATCTCCGCTATGCAGTACATAGGGGATATTCGTCTGTGACCTGTACTTTTTCATGAATTTCTTAAGTGAGGTTAGCGTGTAATTTTTCCCGGATTTTACCTCTATCGGAGAGATGTTATGGCGGGTGCTGATCTTGCTTTTTGCTATAAGAAAGTCTATTTCCATACGGGAGTCGCTGTCGTTTGATGATGGGTTTGAATAAAAATAAAGCTTATGACCGCTTGCGGTGAGCATTTGTGCGACGATGTTTTCAACAAGCATTCCCTTATTGACTTCGAGCTTATCAAATAAGAGTTTTTTATAGAGTTCTTCACTCACAATGCCATTCTCATCAAAAGCGTGACTTATCAGCAGTCCCGTATCTCCCATATAACATTTAAGAGTGTGGCGGGTAGCATTTAGCTTTAGACCAATGTCGGGGGAGGTGGAATTATAGCAAATATTAGTAATCATTGCATCATTCAGCCAGAATAATGAGTCTTCATAATCGCGGAAGCGGGCGTCCTTTTTCAATGAATTTAGCTTGAATTTTTTTTCGTGTTTATTTAATTGAGAGGGAATTTCATCAAAGATGCTCTCTACTTTCAGCTCGTAACCGGAGGCATGTTTAGTGATATCCGCCCTATATAAGGTCAGAATATCACGTTTGATTTTGTCGACTTTATTAAAGTCGCGGGTCTCTACATATTCATAAACTGCCTGAGGCATACCGCCTACGATTAAGTATTGCCTGAAATAATCCATAGCCTTGCGGTGCAGAGCCTGCCCTGCCGGTGTTTTTAACTCGAAGAGTTTCTTAAGAACATCCATCAGGGTTTCATTTCCTATTGCCCACAGAAATTCTTCAAAATCGAGGGGATACATTTTCAGATGCCGCTCTTCAGAAGGGATTACAATATCCTGAACATTGCGTTTTATGGACATAAGCGACCCTGTTTCAATATAGTCGTACCTGCCGTCTGCGACGAGGTATTTAATGGCCGCCCTCGCTTTAGGGAATAATTGAACTTCGTCAAATATTATCAAAGACTCCCGCACATGTAGTTCAACATTATAGTAGCCTGATAAAAAAACGAACAGGGTATCCAGATCATCCAAAGACCTGTTGAATAAATCTTTTATATCATCGCTGATGCGATTGAAATCAATCAGGATATAAGACTTATAATGTGTACGGGCAAATTCTTCTACGATATAGCTCTTTCCGACTCGGCGCGCACCGTCAATCAACAGGGCTGTTTTCCCCGCTCCGTCTTTTTTCCATTCAGCTAATTCCGCAAGGATTTTTCTCTTCATTTTGGTCCCTCTAAAAATGCATAAATAAACATAATCACGAAATCAAGGTTTTCCTAAGTAGATTATTGCACGTTATTAAGATTTTTGCAATCTAAATTTTACACGAAATTGAGATTTTTATAAGTTGAATATCACACGTTATCGAGATTTTTGTATTGCTGATATTTAATCAATCCAAACCAGCTCGTAGTTTTCATTTATCTCAGATACGGACCCGAGTATCGTTTTTAGCTGTGTTTTGGCGTTTTCGCGGGCGGTCGTAGCCATTTCGTCTTTTAGGATGTCGGTGTTATACTGTTCCTGGCGCCTGGCAGCCTCCTCGAAGTAGACGCTGTAGTCCACTGACTTTTTGGTAAACACACCCGTATCTACGAGTACCTCAAATGAATCCATTGGAGTTTCGGAGGAGATTATTATTGCCTGAGGTAGCTTTATTTCGACTTTCGTTTTTCCGCCTTCAATTTCCGGAGGATACTCCGTGAATTCAATGTCGCCGCAGTCTATGCCAAGTTTTATTATGCCGTCATATTGAATGACTAAGATATACTTCCCTGGGTCTATATCCCAGAGTCCAAAGAGTTTGAATTCTTCTTCCTGAGTTATTGAAATCAAATCCTTATAACGGTATTCCAACGTGGCGAGCTGTGAAATCTCCTTAATGCTTTGCGGCGTCATGCCACCGCCGATTTCTGTGGTGGTCTTGGAGTGCGTAAAGAAAATGCCCGCGAAAACAATAGCGACTACGAGAATCAAAAGCACCAAAACAAGTGTGATTTGAAACTTCCCTATAGCAGACTTTACACCCTTGGTCTTTTCTTTCGGCGTCTGTTTTTTCTCAGTTGCAGAGTCGTCTTTTGTACCTTCCATTTCGAGTCCCCCTCTTAAAGTCGTAATGTTCTGATTATGAGAATACAACCGTAACCAAAATCACGATAACGACGATAGCTATAACTGTCAGAATACCGAAAATGATGCGCCTTTTCTTGTGATGTTTCTTCATTGTGTGGTCCCCCTCGGAAATACACTAAAAACCTGATTGAAAGTGCTATATTTAATTGTCAGCAGAAACGTCCATAAGAGGATTCGAACCTCCGGCCTGTCGCTTAGGAGGCGACCGCTCTATCCTGCTGAGCTATATGGACGTACAAAATGTACTTCTTTGGTACGTCCGTTACTTTACCATATGTTAAGGGAATTTGCAAATACGTTGTTAGTTGGCGCAGCGGTCGCCATCTGTTGCTTTAAGCCGGCGATAAAAGCCGACAATTCATCGGGATTTCTCTTATACATATTCTTATAATCGCGCACGTAAAACCCGGCGAGTGCTTGCGGACAAGAAGTGTTTATCGCGTTTATTACCATATATTTTTCATCATGTGAATCTGAAAATTTCGCGACCGCCTTGCTTTTTTTATCCTTAAACAGAAATACCATGGCGTCGTTTGAATATGCGGTAAATCCGACTTTCAGCTCACTAACATAAGCCCAGATTAGGTTTTCTTTTCTTTCTATACAGCTTCTCTTGCCCCTTGAAATTACTATGTATTCATCGGTTATCACGCCGAGCTTTCCTAAAGAGACATATCTTCCGGTAGAGACAGCCATATTGATGTGGGACTCTGCGACCTCGGCATTCTCACGCATTGCAAGTCTTTTGTAGGCTCTGGTTTTGCGGTAATTACCGGGAATAAAGTACATCAATGCCCAGATTAGCGTCGTTGCGGCAAAGATTACCAAAAATACCTGAAACACTCTTCCATAACTCACACCGCCATGGACGATTTTGTATTTGTCCGAAAAATATGAAACTAATTCAGGGGCTCCGGCTTCTTCGGTAATCAAAGTGGGAAGCGCCTCTTCAAAGTCTTCGAATTTCTCCACCACGCCCGTAACGTGCCCGATAGATGTGGCATTGGTGGCGATTTCATCATCTATAGGTATAAGTGTGACCACATAACCGTCGTCCAATTCGATTATCCCGTAATACTTATCCTCTTTTCCGTCGGTCTCCCGCACATAATTACTCCAGTAAACCTCAATTTCGCCCATGTCTACTCTAAGACCTGTTTCAAGCTGTGATAGTGAGGTCAGCTTAACAGGTTCACTTTGAAATTTATTGCAGCAGGCAATACTAATGCCTGCATATTACAGTCGGTATCTAATAAGCATATTAAACAAATATCTGCTGACTACATTTGTACATTAAATAGATTTCGCAAATTATTAACAATATCCTCCGAGCCGCTTTTTATCAGTGTCGCCTCATTAATATCGCTTAAGGTTTTTAATTCCTGCTCTCCGCGGCTGTCGCTCTCGACATTATAGCCAATCGTATAGACGGGGATTTGTAAGCCGCCGACAATGCCTGTGACCCTGTCAAGCGTATAGCCCTCGTTCTGATCGCCATCGCTTAATACAAAAAGTATTAATTTTGCGTTTGGAATCTCTTTTTGCTTTTCAATGAGCATATTAAGACCAACTAAAACCGCGTCATAAGTAGCGGTGCCGCCCCCTGCCTGCAGTGCTTTTACCGCGCCGCTGAAATAAGCCCGCTGCATATCATCAAAAGCCGCAATGGGTAAATCAATGTATACATTATTCGAATAGCTGACAAGCCCTATATAATTTTCTTCTCCGATATAGCCCGCTGTAGCAATCAAGGATTCCTTCAGTGAATTAAGTGGGAGCCCGTCCATGCTGCCGCTGATATCAGCCACAAAAACCCCGATTACGGGGACACCGCCGTTTTTGTTTTGCTTCCAGAGCTTTTGTGCCGCAAGATATCCCGCTCCGTCCAATCCCGATTCCACGGAAACGTAATCCTCATGCAGGTTAAAGCCTTTTTCACTTGCGAGCTTTTGATTCTCAGAATTAAGGCAATATTCGGCGAACATTTTCGCCGCTTCCTGTGAGTCCTTATCCACGTAGCCAAAGGTGTAGACCGGATGATCGTGGCGGATTCCCTGAGGTACGTAAACATAATCTTTCAGCGCAGGTGTATTGTGATAGGCCTGCTCTTCCATAACCATGGCCTTAATAATGCCTTTTGCGGCTTTATTGCGAAGCTCAGCCGTAGTGTAGGCTGCAGTCGGAGCCGTCTTCTGGTATTCAATGAGCTTTTCCGATGCCGTAGAGCTTAAGGGATTTTGGGTATCAAAAGCTGCCAGCATAGCCGTAAAAATATTAAGTCCCGTGCTAGATGTGTAGGGATTAGTGTAGGCAAAGAGCAAATCGCCCGCATTCGCGGCCGTGAGGACATTGGCGACGGTCACTTCCTTATATTTTTCAATAAATTCGTCATAGGTCGCTTTCTCCATTAGGATACCTGCGGTATTGCCCGCGATTCTCTTTTTTACCGTGACCACCTCAAAACCGCTCGCTTTTAGCATTTCGCCCCATGCCTCATTGCTCGGAATATAGACATCGGGGCGGTAATCGCCGTCATTCATGTATGTTACAACCTCGCCTGAGGTGATTTTCCTTACTGATGCCGTGACGGTTTTACCGTCAATCGTATAGCCCTCGCGGTTGAATTTCTCCGCCACGAGATTAAGCCAATTATCATCACCGTCTGCAGAAATCTCGGTGGCAGCGGCGATTTCGATGTCGATTTGACCATTGCCCTTTACCATAATCGGGAATGTATCAATGCTCGCAAGAGAATCCGAAGGAGCGGCTTCTGCTGCCGAGAGATCAAGGACCGCCTGGATTTCCCGAGTTCTGATTTTACTGGAAAGAGCCGACAGCTCTTTTAAGGCGTCATCGTAGCTCAGGGCATCCGTGCGACTCTGATTTTCGCTTCTGACATTGCACCCGTAGCTTAAAGCAGACAAAAAAAGCACCAAAGCAAGTATTGATGTTATTGATTTGGAAAAGCGTGATTTGGAATAATAAAATTTCTTAAATATTTTCATGGTATAAACATCCCTTTCATTCTTTGCGGCCTTTAGTCCGACTTTTTCATTGAGCTTCGTATAACGCTGATCCATGCATCCACAGTAGTTTCGGGCATTTCACGCTTTTCGCTGACATATTGCGCGAGATCGGCGAGCAGCTTTTGAGTCTGGTCAAGCTGAGATTTATTTTTGGCGAGCACCTCGTAAATCACTTCTTCATCAGTTTTATAATTATCGCGATTGTAAACGTCGTCGGCACTTTTATCTGAGACGATGCCGCGATTTATGATATGGCGCATATTGCCGCAGATATACTGTTCCACGTCATCAAGCAGAGAAACAGTCGATGCCAATAAAAGTCTCGCGTCATTTAGCTTTATGAGTTCTTCAAGCTTTGCCTGACGCCTGTCCATGGTATCCATCTGAACGAGACACTGCTCAATCTGAGCGCTTAAATCGCTGCGTCGAAGTGCCAGATCCTCCAGCATCTTCCTGATGTCCTCGGGCTCAAAGCGGTCAGCAGTATAGGAAATTCGAGCCTTCTCGTTTTCGAGCTTTTCGGCGTGCGCCAATTGTCTTTGCTTTCGCGCACTTAAAGATCTCCGGATGTTCTTTATTATGGTCTGTCCGCCTGCGGTGGCGCCGCCTACGAAAAGTATGGCCGGAATAATAAAAAGCAGCCTGTAAGCTCTTATTCCTATATTGATAATAATCGGATTATAGGATAATAAAAGCACTCCGAAAGAGGCAGCAGCCAATATTAATAGTGCGGCACAGAGCTTTTTCATAATTAAAGCGACCAATCCTTTCTTAAAATAATCGTAGCTATTTATTGATTAGAGCTATTGTTTCGTACCTCAATAAGCTTTACCTTTAGTTCATTTTCGAGGCGCTGCAACTCAGCCTCGGCGGCTAAACGATTGGCTCTGCCTTCCTGTGAAATCGCATAGACTTCGTCAATCGTTGTAATCAGCTGTTCGTTCGCGTGAGCGAGAGTTTCAATATCGACAATACCGCGCTCGGCCTCTTTAGCTGTCTCAATAGTGGTGACTTTAAGCTTATCCGCATTACTCTTTAAAAGCTCATTAGTTACCTCTGTGACCTGGCGCTGCGCCTCCATGGCGCGTTTGCTGTCCTCCAGACCCAGAGCAAGGAGCATCTGATTCTTCCAAAGAGGAATGGTATTGACAATACTGGTCTGGATCTTTTCGGCCAATATGCTGTCATTATTTTGGACGAGTCTGATTTGCGGTGCCATCTGAATGCAAATCGTCCGCGTAAGCTCCAAATCATAGATTCGTTTCTCAAAGCGTCCGAGCTGCGCCTCTAAATCATTGACTCTTTGGGCATCTTCAGGGAGAGTGCTTTTTCGGGCTTTATCTCGAAGTTCGACTAACTCTGTTTCGCGTACTTCGTTTAATTTTCGCTTTCCCGCAAGGATATACATATTGAGCTCTTTGTAATAGTTAAGATTCTCGGCAAAGAGCCTGTCTAAAGTCGTAATGTCCACATTGAGAGTATGTCGGTGTCCCTCTAAGGCGTCGCTCACTTTCTGGATATTAGCGGCTACGCTGTCATATTGGGACTTAAGCTCGGCGATTCGGTTCTGACCTTTTTTAATCAGCCCCATAAGACCTTTTTTCTCTTCGTCCGGTTTAAACCCTTTAATCTGAGTCACCAAAGACGTGAGCTGAGAGCCGATTTCGCCTAAATCCTTGGTGCGCACGCTCTTAAGCGCGGATTCTGAAAACACCCCGGCTTTTCTTTGCGCATCCTCGCCATAACGCGAAATACCTTCGGTATCATGAATATCAATCTTTGAGATAAAAGCGTCAATCTTTTTTTGATCCTCAGCGGAAAGATTCGCAGCCTGCTGCTGCAGAACTGCCAAATCAGGAGATGCAGCCCCCCCGTTTGAAGCCGCCTCGTCACCCTGATTCATTGTTGCTTCATTCGATTTTGTATTAAAAGTAAGTTCAATATCCGACATATCATTTCCCCTTCGCTATTTTGAAATAAACAGTGCCATTTAGAAAACTGACAGGGCACGTCGCCCTAAAAGAATTACAAAATTATTATACTATCTTCCGAGAGAAGCTGCAATGATTCAGAATTTGAAATCCATAAAATCATCACTGCATTTGCGAACGTCAAAAAGTCCAAGTTCCGCAAGCACTTTCTGAACCATTTTCTTTAATTCGCTGTCAGTTCGAATATTTATAAATGAGCATCAGCTACGACACGACCGAACCGACCTGCCGGCTGGTGGAAGACGGCAATGGTGTTTTGGCTGCGGTTGGGGCAAAATTGCAATAGTCTTTTGATTATTTACACGCATATTTCCTCAAAATCGTGTTTGAAATAGTTACAATTACACCTTTAGCTTGTTATAATATAATCACGCAAATTCAAAGAAGTGCGTGCAGAAAGTTGGTGACGTATTGAACAAACAAGAAATTGTAATGGATATTTTTCATAAAGTCGGAGAAATCGCAAGGACGACGGATTTCGCAGCCGCCGGGCTGAAGAATTATGAGGTCGCGGCACTTTGCACCCCGTGAGTGGACGGTGGCCATCCCTCGTTCTTTTTCACGCTCTGTGAAAGTGATGCCGGAAGTTCCTGTAAAAGCCTATTATGTCCAAAGTAAGTTTCACCGCTACGGTGTAACAATCGGTGATTTTAACGGTGTTACGCTCCCTATTTATGACCGAGAACGCACACTGTGCGATTGCTTTAAATACCGCACGAAGCTCGACAATGAGATATTTAATAAAGCAATCAACGCCTATGTAGCCGACCCGAAAAAGAATCTTGTCAAACTTTCAAAATATGCAAAAGAACTTGGCGTCTACAAAAAACTGATGAATGTTATGGAGGTGCTACTCAATGGCTGATATTGTTGCATCCGTGCTCGCACGACTCAAAAACAAGGCAGTGGAAAGCCTTCTGCCGTAAAATTGATACAAAAACGGACGATTACAGTGTGGTTTTGGTGACCATAAAACAATTCCTTGGCGAACCATTTGTAGCGACAGTTAAGAACAAAGACTTTGAAAAACATTGGGACGCTTTAAATGCAAATTGGAAAAGTATAGTTTGCAAATAGAAGAGGTTGGCAAGGTTTTCTCAGGCCGAAACAGTAGTTGCAACACTTAAACTGCGTTATTATATCAAGCGGTATGTCTATCTATGGCTGTCCATACCGCCGTATGACTGATGCTCTGGCCTGTCATCTCGCTTATTGCTTGCGATGCGTGACGGTAGGTGTTTCGGTCACGGGTTTGCGCCATTTCCTTATCGTATTTTTCCAGCTTATCCCGAAGTTTCCCACGACCGGCTTCCAAACATTTTTCATAAATTGTATTTGTTAATCTAAAAATGGCCCACTCATGTTGCGCACTCTTCAGCAGTATTACTTTCGCAAAATTAATTCTACTGATTCTGTGGGCATTAGGGAAGGGGGTAACCTCTTTCCTTTTTTAGTATGACGGGCATGCCGTCAGTCTGTGGTGAAAGTCCACAAGGGGCGTAGTTGCCGACGAACCCCAAAGCGACTCCCAAGGCTTACACTGTGAAGTGTGGGCGAGAAGAAGGGATAGCGAAATCGTAGCCTGACGAACAGAAACCTGATATAAGGCGTACATGGCGGATAAGCTGGCTAAAGACAGCGAAGTCCAAAAGGCAACCGTAACCCATGTGCGTAAATCAGGCAGGTAGACGAGGAAAGACTGGGAGGCTTATCCCGTGAGGTCTCACAGGCGGTATCATTAGCCGTAGTAACAATGAACTGTGAGAAGTCAGCAGAAGCCGTAGTAGGCAGCGCTTTGAAATGGGCACTGCCAAAGGGCTGAACAACGTAACTGTGTAATCAAATGTATGCTCCATGGAATACCTGACGGCAGGAAGGGCAAAACGTAAATGAGCAGACCCTGTGCCACATAGGGCGAATCCATGAAACCGGAAAGGAGAAAGCACACAATGCAATGTCAGAACTGTTGGAAAAGATACTGTACAAAGAGAACATGAATGCTGCCTACAAAAGAGTCTGCGCCAACAAAGGGGCGGGCGGAGTAGACGATGTGACGATTGAAGAACTGGGAGATTATATCAAAGAGAACTGGGCGAGTATCAGGGAGCAAATTAGGCACAGGGAATACAAACTCCAGCCAGTCAGGAGGGTAGAAATACCCAAGCCGGACGGAGGAGTGAGGGAATTGGGAATTCCTACGGTAATGGATAGAGTAATTCAGCAAGGCATCGTACAGGCAATAGGTCCTATGTGTGAGCCAATGTTTTCGGAATGGAGCTACGGCTTCAGACCGAACAGAAGCGGAGAAATGGCTATCAGGCAATTACTTAAGTACCTGAACGAGGGATACGAGTGGATAGTGGATATAGACCTGGAGAAATTTTTCGATAACGTGCCGCAGGACAGGCTTATGAGCCTTGTCCATGACATAATCAAAGACGGTGATACGGAATCGCTTATCCGCAGATACCTGAAAGCAGGAGCCATGACGCCACAGGGATACAGAGAAACAAGACTCGGCACACCGCAGGGAGGAAACCTGTCGCCGCTTTTGTCAAACATTATGTTAAATGAACTGGACAAAGAACTGGAAGCAAGAGGACTTCGGTTCACAATATATGCCGATGACTGTGTGATAGCAGTAAAAAGCGAAACAAGTGCTAAGAGGGTCATGCGGACGGTGACGGAATGGATACAGAGGAAACTGGGATTAAAGGTCAACGTGACGAAAACCCAAATCGCAAGACCGCTGAAGCTGAAATACCTCGGATTCGGGTTCTACAAAGACAATAAAACAAAAGAGTGGAAGTGCAGACCCCATCAGGAATCTGTGAAGAAACTCAAAGTCAGACTGAAAGAACTGACGTGTAGAAAAATGCCTGGAACAGTCACAAGCAAGATTGGGAAAATCAATCAGGTGACAAGAGGGTGGATAAACTATTACGCTCTCGGCGCTATGAGAACAGCAATGACAGAGATTGACGCACATCTAAGAACAAGACTTAGAATCATTATCTGGAAACAGTGGAAAGTACCAGGAAAACGGCAATGGGGATTGCAGAAGTTAGGGGTCAGCAAAGACCTTGCCCGGCTCACAGCGTACTGTGGCGATCGTTATTACTGGGTTGTCACAAAAACATGTGTGGTCAGGGCAATCTCCAAAGCTGTATTTGCTTGAGTATTCCGGGTGTTTTTGAACCGCCAATCCGGTTGCATGATACCGTTGTTCCGGAATAACCGATACCAATATTCCGGAGGCAGAATACCAACATTCCGGCTAACGATACCGCTGTCCATGTAAAATAATAAGTTCTCCTTTATACTGTATCTATACGCTTTATAGCGTAAATACAGTTGAAGGAGGTCGTCATTATGACCAAATATCGTGAGATTATCCGGCTTGCCGGATTAAATCTCAGCCAGACTAACATTGCGCTCAGTTGTAATGCATCCAAGACCACGGTCAACAAGGTTCTCAAAGCAGCAAGAGAAAAGAACATTGCGTGGCCCTTGAATCAGAAGCTGACAGATGATGTCTTGGCTAAAATGCTGTTTCCGGAGGCGGAACAAGCTGCCGTTGCCTCCAATAAGCGGATGCCGGATTATGACCACATCCGCAAGGAACTTCTCCGTAACGGAGTTAACAAAAAGCTCCTGTGGACGGAATACCTGGAGGAATGCCGTCTCGCTGGCGATGAGCCGCTCATGTATTCCCAGTTCTGCTATTACATTCAGCAGGATGAGCAGAAGCGGCGTGCTACGATGCATATCAACCGCAAACCCGGAGAACAGGTCGAGGTCGACTGGGCAGGAGATCCGGCCCATCTCACCGATCCGGATACCGGTGAAATCATCAACGCATATTTTTTCGTCGGGGTCATGACATACAGCCAGTATCCGTATGTCGAAGCGTTTGTTGATGAAAAACAGCCATCATGGATCGCCGCACATGTCCATATGTATGAATACTTTGGCGGCGTTGCAAAAATCCTCGTCCCAGATAACTGCCGTACTGCAGTTGACCACAACAAAGGCTGGAAAGACCAGCGGATCAATGCAGTCTATCAGGGGATGGCAGAACATTATGGCACTGCCGTTATCCCCGCCCGCGTCCGGGCTCCGAAGGATAAGCCAAATGCTGAGGGCTACGTGGGTAACATCTCCACTTGGATTACAGCAGCTCTGCGCGATGAACCGTTCTTTTCCATCGGTGAACTTAACCGGGCCATCCACCAAAAACTGGAGGCCTTCAGCCGACGCCCTTTCCAGAAAAAAGAGGGCAGCCGGTATGAGATCTTCTGCAACGAAGAACTGCCACTGCTGATGCCTTTACCCACTGCCCCGTATGAACTGGCGGAATGGAAACAAGCCACCGTCCAGTTCAATTATCACATATCTTGCGCTGGAATGCTATACTCAGTTCCGCATGAATACATAAAACGCAAGGTTGATGTACGGGTCACAGGTACGACGATTGAAATATTTTATAGTAATAACCGTATTGCCTCCCACCGCCGTCTCTACGGTCGCAAGGGGCAGTACAGCACCATTACCGAGCATATGCCGGCCTCCCATCAGCAGTATCTGGAGTGGAACGGCGACCGTTTCCGCAAATGGGCGAAACGGATTGGCACCGGCACATACCAGGTAGTGGATGGCATCCTTAACTCCAAACGTGTGGAACAACAGTCCTACAGGAGCTGTATGGGCCTTCTGAAGCTTGCCGACAAGTATTCTGTCGACCGTCTGGAGGCAGCCTGTACCAAGGCCCTCTCCTTCACCGCCACGCCCAGTTACAAGAGCATCAAGAACATCCTTGATACCGGCAACGACAGGGCAGCACCATCGGACAAAGGGCTGGCACCTGATGCACACACACAGAACAGCCATGCGCTCACCAGAGGCGCTGATTACTATAGGAGGTAAGGACGATGACAATTCAAAGTACAATGGATAAACTGATCGAAATGCGCCAGACAGCCATGTCAGATGCGTTCCGTATACAGATTGATGACCCTAAAATGAAAGAGGTTGCCTTCGAAGACCGCTTCGGGATGTTGGTCGATGTTGAGTACAGCAACCGGAAGCACAACAGCTTAAAGCGCCTGATCTGCAATGCCGGGTTTGACCAGCCGGAGGCTCATATTTCCGATATTAACTATACATCCGGCCGCAGGCTCAACCGGGTATTAATCGAAAGGCTCGCAACCTGTGAGTACATCACAGAGCACAGGAACCTCTTTATCACAGGTGCCACGGACAGCGGCAAGACCTATCTGGCCTGCGCATTCGGCATGGAGGCGTGCAAGCAGCGTTTCAAGACCAAATACATCCGTCTTCCTGACCTTCTCCTTGAACTGGAGATGGCACGAAGCGACGGCACTTACAAAAAAGTACAGGCCAAGTATGCGAATCCCGTTCTTCTCATCATAGATGAATGGCTCCTGCTGAAGCCGACAGAATCAGAACAGCATGACATTCTGGAACTGCTGCACAGGAGACGCCGGAATTCTTCCACGATCTTCTGCTCACAGTATGACTCAAACGGATGGTATGACCAGCTTGGCGGAGATGACAGTCCTCTTTCTGAGGCCATTCTCGATCGCATCAAGTATGATGCCTATAAGATTAATATCATTCCAACAGACCCGGCAAACTGCCGGTCTATGCGGGAGGTATACGGATTAGATCCGGCATTAAGCGAGTAAACTCGCACAAAGCAGTTTATTAATGGTATCCCTGTTCCGGTCTAGCGGTATTGTCTGAACGGAACAGCGGTATCCGTTCCTTCAGAACACCGGTACAATTTCATAAGAATATACATTGCTAAGGCTGGACTTGTAAGCTGTCTTGACTACTATAATGAGCGTCATGCTTTGAAGTTATGTTGAAGCGCCGTATGCCGAACGGCACGTACTGGTGGTGTGAGAGGGGAGAGAAAATCTCCCCTACTCGATTTTCTTCTTTCGCCTTCACTTGCCAATTAAAATTTTACACTTAGATGGAAAATCACCAAAACCAATGCTTTTTCTTTCGCATTAAATAGACAGTGAGCAGACCTATAAAAAGAGCACTTGGAAATACTATCATTTTCCATGTGAATTCAAAACTTGTTAGCTTAGAAGACGTAATAAGCCATTGTCCGCCATGATCAATAGAAAGTATGTCCCCCTTAACAGCATTAACATTTTCGTATCGCCCTTTTGTTTTATTATACAGATAAAGATAAGGATATTCCTCACTAAAATGTATCTCAATCTCCACTTTGCCGGGCAAGTTTTTTTCGTTATTCACAACAAAAGACAGCCCCCCATTTTCTATATTAAATTCGATAAACGTATTTAATGAATTTTCAACGTTTTTGATGTCTTTACCATTAATAGAGACAATGTAATCCTGATAATCAACACAAAGCGTTATGTCTTTTTCGTATAATAGTTTTAGAAGACTCTCAGTGATAACCGGTAGTTCTTCCCCAGAAAAATTGATTCTATCTCCTGATTTGGCATTCTTAATTTCTTCAGAATAGATATTTGGGGGTTCTACTACTAGTTTTTCGCTTTCTACGTTGTTTGTTTGAGATTCATCGCTATCGCTTGTATCATTAACAATAATTGTTACCACTTTGCTTGAATCCCAAGAAGAAATAATTACTGAACCAGAACCTTTGCTTTTTGCTGTTACGACTCCTTTGCTTGACACCTGTAAGATTTCGGGCTGAGTTGTTTCATAAGTTAATGCCTGATCAGCATCTTTTGGTAAAACGCTAGCACCAAGCTGATAGGTTTCTGCAACCTTCATAATTATGTACTCTTTTTTTACGTTAATAGATTGAGTTTGTTTTTTTACGGTAATTGTCCAACTTTTGCAGAATTCACCTACAGAAGCAGTTATCACCGCTTGCCCTTGTGCTATTCCTTTTATTTGTCCGTTGGAGCTTACTGTTGCAATAGTATTATTAGAGGAAGAAAAAACAATGTCTTTGTTTGTTGCGTTTTGCGGTAGCACTGTCGCAGATAACTCTATAGTTTCATCTACTTTTAGAGTGTCTTTTAGACCAACCACTTCTATATTGGTAACAGGAACGAAAGGCGTCGTTTCAGGACTTTTGACTGCAATCTGAATTTCCTTTTCAACTTCACCAGCTTGTACCACTATTATTGCTGTCCCAACTGACAACGCCGATATTCTTCCCAACATATTGATTGAGGCGACAGCTTCATTTGATGATGAAAAACTCACTGCTTTATCTATTACAGTCTCGGGTAATATGGTTACAGACAGCAATTGTGATTCGCCAACTATCATTTCTTTACGATAATCACCTAAGTCAATGTCTACCGGGACAGTGGTATATTGGGCTCCATTCGTATCACCAGCATTTTGCAAATTTGAGGCAGAACTTGACGCATAAACATGTTGCGCAAAAGCTATAGAAACTGCAAGGCATACTATGCCTGCAAAACAAATCAATCTATTAATTTTAGAGCTATTTAGCAAATCACTTATATAATCTTTTATTAACATTTCTCCTCTAAATACCTGTTGTGTTCTCTGTTAGTTATCTTGATAATAATCCTAATGCTTCCATCAGATATTCGAAATATGAAATCTCCTCATACTTTATTCGAATCTCGACGGTTGTTCCATTTGTAAGATTAAACTTTCTTCCTGATTTACTCACCAAGTAATCATTGTCTATTTGAATTGTCACCCTAAAATAGCTATTAGTGCTTGTAGTGCCTTGTTCATTTGTGCTTTGACCTGAAGTAATATCACTATCTATTTGAATCAATTCACCATTTATCGTACCATACACCGACTCCAATAGACCATTTACCACCACATCAACAGAATCTCCAACGTTAACACGTGGGGCATCGTTTGCGTTGATATATGCAATTATCTGATATCTTCCGTTTTCTTGGGCAACACTCCCAAGCGTATTTCCGGCTTGAATAACCATTCCCTCTTTTAACTCTTCTGTAAAAAAAATGGTACCGTTTTCATTGGCTTGAAGGTTGTAATCAGACTGCCCATCATTAATTGCATCTTTTTGCAATGTTAAATTTTCTAATTCTGCTTTATCGTTTGAAATATTCTCACTTATTGACTTTAGTGTAGAATAGTAAATCTCGCTTATCTTCCCCTCGCTTTTTTCTACCTCTGCTTGTATTTGAGAGTCTGTATAACCATAAGACTCATATACCGAGACATCAATCTCATTTTGTTTTATTTGGCTCTTATAAGCTTCAAACTGATTATAATACTCGCTGTCTTCAATATTAGTTCCTGAAAAGTAATTAACATCATCTATTATTGATTTTTCCAGAAGCTTGAGATTCTCGATTTGTTTTTCGAAAATAGCAATTTTGCCATTCACTTGTATTAGTTGCAAATCCAAATCTGTGCTCTCAATAGACAGGATAGTGTCACCTTTCTCTATATAATCACCATTCTTAAAAAAAATATCTTTTATTTTCCCCGAATACGCTGACATAATTAAATTTTTATTATCGCTCTCAACTTTTCCGCTCCCCTTTACGATAAAAACTTTAATTGAAAAAAAGCTCCAAATAAATGTTGCCAATAATAGCAATAACACCACGAAAATCAAATAATATCCAAATGGCGGCACTTTTTTATCATATAGTAAACGGCTGTCTGTGAGTTCAGAGAGTTTTTTTACGTCCATATTCAAGCTATTCACTTACTTTATACTCCATAAAAATATCGGCTATTAGCTCATCTTCAGTTTGGTTCACAAATACTGTGTAGCTATCCCCCTTTAGCTTTAGGTCATTTTCATATGCATAAACACCTAACTTGTCAAATGCATATTTAAGATCTTGTCCTTCACCTCTAAAATGCAGAAGAAGGCAATTATTTACCTTAACAAGTGGCTTGAAGGAAAATGGTTCATCTATGCTGTCCAAGCTATTAGTGGTCTGTCTGAACAACGAAATCCAAGTTTCTATATTACCCTGGGAGTCAATTTTTATACTGTTGTGCTGTACCACCGGTCCTACAGGTTTAGCGCCTTTAGAGAGTATATATTTTTCTTCCAAACCCACGATTCTTTCAATATCCGTATCCGAAGTCCATTTCATTCTGTATTCAATAACATTACGAAGCATAAGAATTTTTCCTTTTTCAACCTTTAGTTGTTTCATATATTTCCTCCTGATAGGCTTTTGGTAAATTTAAGTATAATAATCTAAATGACTATGAATAAGTCACTTCCTCAATATAAATGTCAGTCTCTTTTTCTTCCACTTTTTCTGTATTAATAGGCTTAATAAATCCTTGCTGCATATTCCAAAGTTCAAAATACTTACCTTGCAAACCCATTAGTTCACTATGGTTTCCTTGTTCAATGATTTCCCCTTTTTCTAAGACTATTATTTTATCACAGTTACGTATTGTTGACAGTCGATGGGCTATAATCAACATTGTTTTGTTTTTCATCTTGTTAAATATTGCATTAAAGATAATGTTTTCTGTTCCGAAATCCAGATTGCTGGTCGACTCATCAAATATGTAAAAAGCGCTATTTTTCAGAAATGCTCTCGCTATTGCAATTCGTTGCTTCTCTCCGCCACTCAATCCAGCACCTGCTTCCTCAAGGTAGGTGTTGTACTGTAAAGGAAGTTTTCTTATGAAGTCGTGCGCATCAGCCTTCTTAGCAGCCTCTATTACATCCGCCTCAAGGGAATTTAGCTTTGTCACGCGTATGTTATCGTATATGCTTTTAGAGAATAATTCGATATTCTGCGGGACATAAGAAACTGCTCTTCGCACTGATTCATTGCTGAATTCTTTAATATTCTCTCCGTTTACAATTATTTCCCCTTCTTCAGGCTCATAATATTTTAGGATCAATTTTGCAAGTGTTGACTTACCGCTGCCGCTACTCCCTATTACAGCAACTTTTTCCCCGTTCTTTATTGAAAATGATACATTTTTTAGAGCTGCCTTACGGTTCCCGTATCGGAAAGTGACATTGTCAAATTCTATATTTCCCGAAAAGTCCATTATTTCTGATAAGTTTTTGCCTTCCTGCTCTCTTTGATAGTCCAAAATCTCTGTCATTCTCTTCATCGAAATGCCAGCTTCTTGCAGTTGGAGTTGCAAACCGACTAATCGGCTCACTGGGTCAGTAAAAAACCCGGCAAGCGTTGAGAATGACATCAACGATCCAAGCGTCAATGTTCCATCAATCACTTGGGTGATTCCAAAGAACATCATAATAATACCGCCACAAGTCTGCACAAAGCCAGCAATTGAGCTCTGGATATTAGACAACATCCCTTCACGATAAGACAATCTCAGAGTTTTAACATACTCTCTTTCAATGTTTTCTATTTCCGTATCTTCATTAGCATTGCCTTTTATGGTCTCAACCGCTCTTAACCCTTCTATAATCTGAGAATTGAGAATGGAGTTCTGCTGCATTTGTTCCTGATTCAGTTCTTTGTACGGTTGTTTGAAGATAAACACAAGCAGGATACTTATGATGGTAAGCACCGCTATTATTGCAAATAAACCCCCATTCATGCGAAATAGGATCACACCAGTTATTATCGCCATTGAAATATCCATAATAACTGTCAGGGCGATATTTGTAAAAACATCTTTGATCGTAAATGCATCGCTAAACCGAGTCATAATATCACCGGTTTTTCTTGTTGCAAAAAACTTTATCGGCAATCTGTAAATATGTTCGAAATAACCAAGTAACAATGGAATATCAATTTTTTGCGAAAGAAAAATCAGCATCCATTGTCTAATAAAACTAACTGCGAGCTGTACAACTGAGACTATTACGAAAACCAATACAACTAACAATAGTGTGTTTCTCAGTTTGTATGGAAGAATTTCATCCATGAGAATTTTATTAAATAGTGATGAGACAATTCCCAATACAGTCAGTATCAGGGATGCAATTATTGAAAATACGAACAATTTCTTATGCGGCAGAAGTAGCTTAATGAATCTTAGGTAAAGTACTTTGTCTTTATTTTTTTCCCTGGAAAATGAGTTATTTGGTTTCAGAATAAGTAAAACTCCAGCAAAACCTCTCATGAACTCATTTAGTGTAATACGCAAAAACTCCTTTGCTGGATCCCCTATTACTACATAGTTTTCAGTTTTTTTATAAACTACAACAAAATGCGTAAGCCCCTCTTTAGTTATCATATTAGCGATACAAGGAAGCGTGAAACTACTCAGAAAACCCTTTTTATCAACCCTAACAGCTTTTGATTCAAATCCGAGAATGTCAGCGCATTTACTCAGCCCTATAAGGTTGGTTCCCTTTAAATCAGTCCCCATCATATCGCGCAATTTTGTAATTGTGGTATCTTTTTTATAATACAAGCAAATCATCGCAAGACAGGCAGCGGCGCAATCGGTCGCATCGTGTTGTTTTACAAATATTCGTTTCATGCGTCGTCACCTCCTATTCTTCAAACAACTACATAACTAAATAAAAGATAGAATTCAAAAGGCAAAGAAATCACTTTTGATGATGCCTTTGCCATAGAGGATTCTATCACCAAGAATGGATTATTTCAATAGATCTTTTAATAAATTTTACTCCAAGTTGGTAATTTAGTATCAATAGCAACTAATAAAAAAAGGTGCCTATAACAAAAATGATTCTTCCCAATTTAATATCTTCCTTCTTTCTAACTAAAAGCTTTATTCCCACAGTAATGCCACAAATCTGTAAAGCTTGTCCCCGCCAACATCAGCTGGATTCGAGCACTCGGTCCCCATTTAGCAAATTAGGCGGGTTGCGCATCCTAAAATTTTTTATCACATCGCGATACTACAAGGTCGATTGTGACAGAACTGAAAAGAACAAAGCATGCGTATATATTTCAGCGGTGATTCTCTTCTTAGTTAAACCTATGCTAAAATGCAGATCCCAATTTGTTTTTCACGATTGAGCCTTTTCCTCCTTACTACAATCGTTATAAGCGCCCTTTCCTGCCTCTGATGCAACTCCTTTAAAATAAACACAATATTGTGCAAGTGAAAGGGCTAAACTGCATAGTACGGGTGTTAGCGTAAACCAAAACATTACTGATTTCATGAAATCTAACCACTCCGGTGCAGTCGTAAAATAAGTGTAAATGTCTACTATACCTGCAAGCAGCAACATCCATATGCAAGAAAAAAGCATTATTCTTTTTTCCTTAAATAGATAGAAAAACTTACCCAAGACTATTGCTCCTGTAACCGCAGGGATGCCACACTCAAAAGCCGAAAAGAATATGCCATTTTCAACCAATGACATTAGCCAGGGATTTTTGAACTTAATATCAAAAAGGCTAATGTACTTTTCTAATGGCTCTACCATTACAATAAAACAAACCGCGTAAACAGCTATTGCAAAAAAACAAAAAAGCAAACTATATACCAAAGCTTTTATAAGACTTTTTTTATTTTGAAAGCAGAAAAAGCTCTTCAAGAGGCTATTGTTATTTTTTGTTATTTTTGATTCCTCTTTTGTTACTTCATTCATTGAGCCATTCATTTACTAACTCCTCCTTCTAAAAGTTCTTCCAAATAACCTCAAATGCAAACACCCGAAAATCGCTATCATGTCCAAGATCAATCGGATTAGAATGACTTACTATTTCTTCCAATATCGGAATCGCAGGTCTCCCCAAAAACTTCCCACCACTCGAACTGTTTATCAAGTTTAAGAATGCGGTTCCACCATAGTAACATTTTGCGTGCGCATAGATTTCAATGGCGATTCTTCTTTGCGTCATACCTGTACTCAAATACTGCGCCGCCATATTGTAACAATTGTTTTTGTTTAGCATTGATCGCGCAACTTTAACACTAACTCCTCCGTCAACAAAACCCATTTCATCCTTGTTCAGAGTCTCCGAATATTTCGGGATTTCTAATTCTGCTTCTTTCTTCATAATTATTTTCCTTTCTAAAAAAATTCTAATTGCCGTTACAAGTATTGAGAACTATCAATCGTCAATAATCTTGTTCAGCAACATGAAAGTATATTCTCACGCTTCTAATATGTCAATCTAATATTGGAATTTTTTTATAATTTTCACATTTATTTTATAATGAATGTATATTCATTTTTTAATTTTTTGCTAATACAAAAACACCCTCTTGTAACCCACCATTTTTCAAAGAGGAATTTGCAAAAGAGTAAATGTGACGGGAAGTAGCTTACTTCGGAATAGAATATAAAGGATGAAAGCAAGTATAACAAGGGGGCGCCAGCAGTTTTCCGCACCGAAAAGCTTATGGTCTGTTATAAGTAATCCTCTGGGAGCGCATATATAGAGAAAAAACAAGCAACACAAGGCTTATTATTAGTATTATTACCGCAGCTACAATTCTCTTTTTCTTCTTCAACAGCAGTATCACGCTTATGATAAATCCAATTACAGGGAAAACATACGGCGTAATAATGTCAATTACCATCCAATAATAGAGAACGAATGTAAAAAGTCCCTCATCAATTGCTTTTAATTTATCCATTATGCAGCTCCGGTAACATTATTCCATATCCACTCAAATACAGAAACTCTAAATTTACTATCTCCGCCAATATCTATGGGATTAGAATGATTTGCGATCCATTGTAATTCAGGCAAAATGTTTTTCCCCCCCATTGCATTACAAATATTAGAATTAATTGCAGTGATTAATGCAGTACTTGCGTAGTAAAGGAATGCGTGAGCGTAAATTTCAATAGCTATTCTTCTTTGCGTCAGATCTCGAGTTTGATATTGCGCCGCCATATTGTAACAATTGTTCTTTGAAGTCATAGACTTTGCCACCCGAATACTTGTTCCTCCGTTGATCTTACGCATCTCTTTCTCGTCTAGTTCCTCTGCGTTTTGCGGGATTCCCAAAAATAATTTTTTCATAATTCACTTTTCTCCTAACCAATTATAAACGTGAACATTTTTACGTTCTTGTTCTCTCAAAGTTCATGAGATACTGTAAAGTGAAAATAATGTGTCGCTTTCTACCATTGAGATTAATAAAGAATTTCTAAATTCAATATCTACAGTATTTCGTGTTAAGCATAAAGAAACTCCACATCCAAAAGAGTTTCCAATTGGATTCAAATACAAGCAACGGGAAAAATTGTATTCCTGTATTTTTAATTTGTCAAGTAAAGATTAAAGTAAACGGTAAACCATGGGTACCATGTTATTTTTAGACCGCTACACGCGGTCGTTTTTTCAATTTAGCTTTTGCTATGACATACTTCAGGAAGCTTCTCTGACCAAGGAAGCAAGGCTTCCAAAAATTCCAGACTTTTTTCT
>JAISSU010000010.1 GCA_031272985.1 Lachnospiraceae bacterium
ATAGCAGAAACGACTCTTTTGAATTCGGATAACCCTGAATATGGTACGGCAGGAGGAAATAGCACTGCGGATAAGATATTCCTTCTTAGCCTTGACGAGGTGAGTAAATATTATAAATCAGATGAAGAGCGCGTTGCATATTACAATGGTAGCATCAGCTGGTGGTTGTTGCGGTCGCCTGGTTACTATAGTTACTTTTCGTCGGAGGTGTACTTCGACGGGAGCGTTGGCATCTTTGGCCGCGATGTCCTCTGTGTTCACAGGATTCGTCCGGCTTTATGGTTAAATCAGTAATCATTAACCAATGAGCTCGTTGTAGTCACGAAAGCAAAGGACTGTTCGCGACGGTCTAAATTGTAAAGTTAAGAACGGTCTAAATTGTAAAGTTAAGAGGGGTTTAAATTGTAAGGTTAAGTGTGGTATAATCTGTAATATGAATAAGGAGATATACCATGAGGAACGGATATAGACCGAGAATTGTAGACACTGAATTACTGGAAGATCTTGAACGACAGGGGGCCGTGTTAATTGAAGGTCCAAAAGCGTGCGGGAAAACGGAAACAGCACGGAGGACAGCAAAGAGCGAGGTTAAGAATATGCTGTATACAGAATTTGATGAAGAATTAGCAAAAAAGACATGGCAAGAAGAGGCATTTGAAGATGGGATGGAAGCCGGAATAGAAAAAGGAACTGACTCTTTTATCAAAGGAAGAAATAGAAGCCATAATAGTAGATGTAAACTATATTGACTCACGAGGGACAGATTAAGTACAAGGAAGAGATAACTAACGCATGAGAATTACCCTGCTTTCTATTAACGCAAAGTACGTGCATTCTTCATTAGCGGTTTGGTACATTGCTGCGGGAATGAATAGATTCTCAAGCGGGATGCATGAAACGAGCGTGGCGGAAGCCACTATCAATATGGAGATAGATGCCATCGCCGATTTGGTTATTGAAAAGGATCCGGATTTGCTTGGTATTTCTACTTATATCTGGAATGCAAGGCTGCTGCCTAAACTTCTTGCGATTTTACGTAATAGAATTCCTACTTTGAAAATTGTGCTCGGGGGGCCTGAAGCCGGTTGCAATGCGAAGCATTGGCTATTAAATGGTGCGGATTATGTGCTTTCAGGTGACGGGGAATATAGTTTTCCTTTGTTAGTACGTGCAATTGTTAACGATTCTGATTTCGAAAACGTGCCCGGTCTAAATAGACTTGTAAACGGGGAATTCAAAAAAAATGTAATTGCTGATAGCGCTGTTATCGCCGATAGAGATTATATCAACCCTTATAGTAATGAATACTTCGATACTCTCGGGGGCAGGATTGCTTACATTGAGGCATCGCGGGGGTGTCCTTATAAATGTGCCTATTGCCTTTCGGGTGATAGCGCAGTTACTTTCTTCCCGATTGAAACAATAAAAGAGGAGATAACCCTTCTGGCTAATTCCGGGACGCGTACTATTAAGTTCGTTGACCGAACATTCAATTGCAATCCTAAACGTGCATATGAGATTTGGCAGTTTATTATTGGACTTGATACTAAGTGTTGTTTTCATTTTGAGGTGGCAGGTGATTTATTCGACGATTCTTTAATTAATCTGTTGCAAATGGCTCCTTTGGGCAGGATTCAGCTTGAAATCGGATTGCAGAGCTTTTATGAAAGAACCCTGGAAGCCGTATGCAGAAAAACGGATTTATTACGAGCTAAAGAGAGTATTAAGAAGCTGATTCATCCCGGCAATATTCATATTCACAATGATTTAATCGCGGGGCTTCCTTATGAGACGCTCTCGATTTTCAAAGACAGCTTCAATCAGGCATATGCGCTTGGTGCCCATAACTTACAGTTGGGGTTCCTGAAAATCCTTCACGGGAGCTTGTTGGAAGCGAAAGCGTACGATTTTGGTCTCATTTATTCTATGGAACCGCCCTATGAAATCATTAGTACGCCTTGGCTCTCGTCAGAAGATATTAAAATAATCAAAACCACTGAAAATGCTTTGCAGCACACTTACAATAAGAGCCGCTTCTTATCGGTCATATCGTATTGTCTTACGGCCACGAACATAACTGCTTTTGATTTTTATTATGGATTGGGTCGCGCAGTACAAAACCATGCCATGCCTTTGCGGGAGTATACTGAGCAAGTTTATAATTATTGCCTTACGCTTCCTGGGATTGAGCCTAATAAACTGCGGGATCATTTTATTTGCGACATGCTTAGCATGACAAAGGGAAAATCAATGCCGAAAATCTTTTATAGCTACGGCGAAATGAAAAAGAAAGCTGTCACAATAGTGAGCGAACGCCTCGGACGAGTGGTAGATTATGACGAGGTGGCACTTTTGTCCGATGGCGCAGTGGCGTATGCAGATAGAGCAAAGAGGGACTTGGTCTTAGGGGTGTATGAAGTGAATGTGATTGAGATTAAATGAATTTCACCTAATCCTCCTCTATCACCTGTATCTCCATAAAATCAAAGTCCACTGCCTCTATAAAAGCGTCCTTTGTAAACCGCGCTCTGCCCAGCCTTTTGAAGTCTGCGATGGTGGCATCTAACCAAATCGGTTTTTCCAAGTCGAATTCATAGCAAGCCTTATCCAATGCCGCAAACACCTTGTGGGTGCGGGTTTCGTCCGAATAATCGCATATGGTTAAATCCTTTATTAGCCGGTTATCTTTGATTATTTTTGCCCAAATTCTGAACATATTGCCCTCCAAAGAAAGATGTTCCCAGAATAACTTGTGAAATGTGGTATGTCAATGCGGTATTTTTTCTTTTTATCTTAAATTTACTTTCAAAGTATGTTATAAATATATCGGCAAGCAATTATTTGCATTACGTAGGCAAAAGCCAATGATTTACAATAATCAGAGTATTGGCTTCTTAAGCCGGAAAGCGGGGTATTCATGGCAAAATCCGAAGGCAAAATCTATGTAGTCGGACATAAAAATCCTGATACAGATTCGATTTGTTCGGCGATTTCATATGCTTATTTAAAAAGGGAAATGACAGGTGAGCGCTACGAGGCGAGGCGTGCCGGGCAGATAAATGAGGAGACTCAATATGTCCTGGACAGATTCGGCATGGAGGTTCCGAAGCTTCTTGCAAATGTTATGTTGCAGGTCAAGGACGTGGATATCCATGAGGTGGAAGGGATTCACCCCGAGACCTCCATTAAGGATGCATGGGCAAAGATGAAGGAGAGTGATGTGAAATCCTTTGTTGTCCTGATGGATCATCAAATAGTCGGAATTATTTCAACGGGCGATATCGCGAAATCCTATATGGATGTCTATGATTCAAAGTTATTGTCAGAGGCCCGCACTAAATATAAAAGCATTATTAAGACCTTAGACGGGAAAATGCTAAATGGCAATGAACACGCCTATTTTCATAAGGGAAAGGTAGCCGTGGGCGCATCAAATCCATCCTTAATGCGTGAATTCATTGAAAAAGACGATCTTGTGATTTTAGGCAATCGTAAAGAAAATCAAGCCTGTGCACTGGAGCTTGATGTGAGCTGCATCGTGGTATGTCAGGGGGCGAAAGTTGATGCCGAAATCCTTGAAAAGGCCAAAGAAAAAGACATTGTCGTCATACAGACAGATTATGATACCTTCACTGTTTCAAGGCTTATTAACCAGAGTATCCCTGTAAAGCATTTCATGACCGAAGGACCTCTCGTTACTTTTTCCTTGAATGAATATGTGGATGAAATCACCGAAGTCATGGCTAAAAAGAGAGTTCGTGATTTTCCGGTGCTGGATGCCAGAGGCCATTATCATGGAATGATATCCAGACGCAGGGTCATGGAAGCGAAGAAAAAACGCGTTATCCTTGTAGACCACAATGAGAAAAATCAGGCGGTTTCCGGCATTGACGAAGCCGAGATTCTGGAAATCATTGATCATCATAGACTGGGCACGATGGAGACGATGGCTCCGGTTTTTTTCAGAAACCAGCCTGTTGGTTGCACTGCGACCATAGTTACACAGCTTTTTGAAGAAGCGAAAATTCCTATTCCGCCGCAGATTGCGGGGCTTTTATGCTCTGCTATTGTTTCGGACACATTGCTTTTTCGTTCGCCCACCTGTACGGCGATAGATAAAGCAAAGGCGGAAAAATTAGCAAAAATCGCAGGAATTAAACCTGAGGAATTGGCCGAGGGAATGTTCCATGCGGCTTCGAGCATAAAAGGAAAAACCGCAAAAGAAGTATGCTTTCAGGATTTCAAGCAGTTTTCGGTCAATGATGTTATGTTCGGTGTCGGACAGGTCTATTCAATGGGAAGGGAAGAGCAAAAAGATATCAGCGACTTATTGCTTCCATATCTTCCAAACGTCCAAAAAGACCAGAATCTTTCAATGGTATACATGATGCTTACGGATATACTGAGCGAGACTACAATGCTATTATGTGCAGGAAATCACGCGAAGGACTATGCAATTACTGCTTTTGATTTACCTGAGGATACTGAAATCATATACCTTCCGGGAGTGGTTTCCAGAAAAAAGCAGATGATTCCTGCTTTAGTGGGAGCCATGCAGCAGTAATGAGACCGAGTCCGATTGTGTCACGAAAATATAAGGCTAAGGTTAAGCATTGACTCTGTCAGAATGCCGGTTTTAGGAACTTTACTTTCTGTACATAGATACGCCGAAACAGTATTGTTGAAAAAATCAGTGACAATATTTCGGCAAGAGGGATTGACCACCAAACATACGCAAGCCCGAATACCGAGGCGAATATATATGCTATCGGAAGTATTCCTACTAATTGACGGATAACCGAGATGATCAGGGTATATACGCCATTTCCGAGAGCCTGAAAGAGTGAACCGACGATGATACAGTAACCTGCAAAGGTAAATGACAGACTGATAATCCGTAAAGCGGGCACACCGATTTGCAGCATATTATCAGAGGCTTTAAACAAAGTGGTCAGCAAGAAACCCGCGCAGGTTTGCATTATTGTAAGACCAATGAGCATTATTCCGACAGCGATAAGTATACTGAGTTTTAATGTACTCATAATACGCTTTTTATTACCGGCTCCGTAATTATAGGCAATGATAGGTATCATTCCATTATTGAGGCCGAAGATTGGCATGAAAATAAAACTCTGCAACTTAAAATAGATACCGAAAACCGCTGCGGCGGTCGATGAGAAGATCATTAATATGCTGTTCATTCCGAGCATCATAAAAGAGCTGATTGATTGCATAATAATCGAAGGAAATCCGACAATGTAGATGGTCTTTATCGTTTGTCCATGTGGACGGAAATGCCGCATATTAATATTAATATCGTGATTCTTGCGAATATTTAGTATTAATGATACGATAGAACCGATGATTTGCCCCATTACAGTGGCAATGGCAGCACCCGCAACGCCCAGTTTCGGAAAACCGAAATAACCGAATATCAATATGGGATCGAAAATCAGATTTATGATTGCACCTGTTAATTGGGTAATCATGGTGTAAAATGTCCTACCTGTGGACATGAGGAGTCTGTCAAAGGTAAATTGCATAAATATACCGAATGAAAAAACCATTACTATACTAAGGTATTCGGTACCATAGTCGATTATGGCTTGGTTATCGGTTTGTGTAGTGAAAAAGATATGTGAGAAAATTCCGCCTATCACGGCGAAGACAATTGTGCCTATGATTGCGAGGAAAATAGCGTTTCGTGCGGCGAGATTAGCACCCTCATAATTTTTTTCACCTAAGTTTCTGGAGAGCAGAGAATTAACGCCGACGACTGTACCACCCGCGACGGCAATCATCAAAAACTGCACGGGCATAGCGAGAGAAACTGCCGTTAGGGCATCTTCATTAAGGCGGGCGACGAACATTGAATCTACTATATTATAACAAGCCTGAACGAGCATTGAGGCCATCATAGGAAGAGACATTCCGATTAATAGCTTCGGTATGGGAACGACTCCCATTTTATTTTCAGGACGCCCTGCATTTACAGTATTTTTATTATTTTGTGTTATTGTGTTATTATCACTCATAGATTGAAATCTCCAATTACGTTAGATGGTACAACGCAGGGAATTGTATCATATATGCATAATTGATACAAGAGTAAAGAGATAAAGAATATTGAATAATTATTAACGATAAGGGATAATTATGGATTTGTTTGATTATGCACAAGAAAAGAATCTCGAAAAAGAAGCACCCCTCGCGCTGAAGCTGCGCCCCACCACGATTGAAGAGGTCGTAGGGCAGCGGCATATATTGAGTGAGGATAAATTATTATACAGAGCCATAAAAGCAGACAAGCTTCAATCCGTTATTTTCTACGGCCCGCCGGGTACTGGCAAAACCACATTGGCTCAGGTAATCGCTCATTCTACGAGTGCACAGTTTGTCCGTATTAATGCGACGATTGCCGGAAAAAAGGATATGGAGGAGATGGTCGCTAAAGCAAAGGAGAACCTCGGAGCGTACGGAAAAAGGACTATTGCTTTCATAGATGAGATACATAGATTTAATAAGGGACAGCAGGATTTTCTGCTTCCATTTGTGGAGGACGGGACAATCATACTCATAGGTGCGACTACGGAAAACCCATACTTTGAGGTGAATCCCGCACTATTATCCCGCTCCATTATTTTCGAATTGAAACCTCTTTCGAAAGACGATATAAAAACTCTTGTTTACAGGGCGGTCAATGATGAAAAAAAGGGACTCGGAAGCATGAAAGCGAGGATCACCGAAGAAGCAGCGGATTTTCTCGCAGACGTCGCGGGGGGAGATGCCAGGAATGCGCTAAATGCCGTGGAACTGGGGGTTCTGACGACTAAGCGAAGCGATGACGGAATAATACATATAACATTGGATGTTGCCTCGGAATGTATACAGAAAAGGGTAGTGCATTATGACAAGGGTGGAGATAATCATTATGACACAATATCGGCGTTTATTAAGAGTATGCGGGGTTCCGACCCTGATGCCGCCGTCTTTTACCTTGCTAAAATGCTTTCGGCAGGAGAGGACATTAAGTTCATAGCGCGCCGGATGATGATATGCGCTTCCGAGGATGTGGGAAATGCTGATCCGATGGCTATCACCGTAGCTACGAGTGCCGCGCTTGCGGTTGAGAGAGTGGGTTTACCCGAGGCCCAGATAATATTGTCGCAGGCAGTGCTATATATCGCCACGGCACCGAAGAGCAATTCGGCGGTTGAAGCGATATTTGCGGCGAACAGGGCTGTTTCGAATAATAAAACCACAGTTCCGCCGCATTTGCAGGATGCGCATTATAAAGGTCATGAATCACTGGATCGCGGAATAGGATACCTCTATGCACATGATTATCCGAATCATTATGTAAAACAACAGTATATGCCTCCTGAAATAGACGGACAGGTTTTCTATGAGCCCAGCGACAATGGCTACGAAAAACAAATAAAATCATGGTTGAAATTTATAAAACGGTAATTGTAGGGGCTTTGGTTTTCCCGCCTGTCACCGACACGCGTGAAATATACGCCGTTACCGAAAACGAAAATTATTTACCGTAGGGGGAAATTTAATTCATGGAAAATAATATTGAAATTTGTTTTACCATCGCGACCTGTCTTTTCTGCATAGGACTGTTGACGGCTTTTTTAAATAAAAAAATACCGTACGCAGTGAGATTAGTGGTAAAGCCTCTTTATGTCATGATGATTGCGGTGTTTCTGGGTTTAACCGTCCTTCATTATCCTATGGTGCTTGCGCAGTTTTCCGGTTTTGAATTAAAGCATTTTTCGGGGATTCTGATTGCGGCTCAGTGTACTTTGCAGGCGTTTACAATTAACGCGGATTTTGGGAATATGAATGATTTCCTTTCGAGTTATTCGGGTGTTTTTGCAACTTCATATCATGCTCTTGCAGCAATTTTATATATTGCGGCACCTTTGCTTACAGCGGGATTCTTGTTACAGTTTGTGAAAAATCTTGGCTCATATGCCAGATATTGGATGGGATATCATAAATCTGTATTTGTCTTTTCAGAGTTGAATAACAGATCGATTGAACTTGCACAAAGCGAGAAGGAAAATTGCAAACGCACGAACAAAAAATACTTGATTGTTTTTACGGATGTTTACGAGTCGAACGACGAACCTTCGGCCGAGCTGATTGAAAAGGCGAAAAGGCTTGACGCAATTGTTTTCAGAAAGGATATTTTGGCGGTAAATTTGGCGTTTCACAGTAATAATAATAAGCATAGGCTGAGTTTCTTTGTCATAGGCGAGGATGAAACTGAGAATATGCAACACGCAATAGGGCTTTATGAGAAATACAAAGAAAGAGAAAACGCCGCATTATTTTTATTTTCAAATTCAGTTACGAGTTCAATGCTCATGAACGGAAAAGAAGGAAAGATAAAGCTTCGCCGCATAGACAAAACACAAAGCCTGATTTATCATACATTATACGAATACGGTCCGAAAATATTTGATAAAGCTTTCGCTGCATCAAAGATGTATAATCCCGAATCTGATATTCACGATTTGAATGTAATTATCCTCGGTCTCGGACATTACGGTTGCGAAATGCTTAAAGCCCTTGTCTGGTTTGCTCAAATGGATGGGTACGAGCTTAATATTTATGCGTATGCGGATTATGATGCGAAGGAATATATAGAAAAGGAGTGTCCGGAGCTATTTGATAAGCATAATAAAACCCGGATAAAGGGAGATGCGTATTACGGAATTAATATTAATCCCGAATATGATAATGAGAAAAAGGAATTCTTTGATTCGCAGCCTTTTGATGTAGGTACGAATCGGTTTTTGGAATCGGTAATGCATGTGGAAAACCCGACATATATCTTTATTTCACTCGGGGATGATGAAAAGAACATCAGCGCCGCTGTTGATTTAAAAACAAATTTTGAGAGGATAGGATGCGATCCGATAATCCACGCCGTAGTTTACGATACGAAAATGCTTAAATCCGTTACCACGGCAAAGAATCTGGGAAAGCGTCCGTTTGGTATTACTTGCGTGGGAGATTTAAAAACCCAGTATTCGCATGAGGTGATAATGAAGTCCGATTTGGAAAAAGCCGCGAAAGAAAGGCACATGCGCTGGACGAGGCGTGAGGATTTTGACAGCGACGAAGCCTACGAAAAAAGAAAACTAAAAGATGAGGATGCCTTTATCAGATACGAGTATTATTACCGTTCGTCAATGGCCGGAGCGATTCATAAGAAAATGAGGGTCCATTGCAAAATCGCGGGAGCAGAAAAAGCTCCTGAATTGCGTGATGAAAACGAAAAGCGGATTTGCAGACACCTTGAAAAACGTCGCTGGAATGCATTTGTGCGCACCGAAGGGTATGTTTACAGTGGGTCGACAAACGATGCCTCGCGAAACGACCTCGCTAAAAAACACAACCTCCTCGTTCCATGGGACGAATTGCCCGAATCCGAAAAATGCAACGATGACGACTAAACCGATATTGCAGTGCAGTCGCGTGCTGTGTGCCCTAAAGGTCACAGGCAAACCCTTCCTCACTCGCATGCCCGGCATGCATCACTTAGAAGTTTTGTCTCAGCGCGGGCACACAGCTTCGTAACTGGCAAACGAAACGAAGACACCACATGAAACTAACCACGGAGGTAACCATGTATACACCACAACCGATTGATACTACAAACATCATCCTAACCGACGACATCATCGCCCTTGGCGAATTGCTCGCGAAAAATACCCATGAGGTCTGGGCGGCGAATCGCATTGCGGATGGCTGGACATACGGAGAAAAAAGGGACGATGCATTAAAACACCATCCCTGCCTTATTCCGTATGAGGAATTACCCGAGAGCGAAAAAGAATATGATCGTGCCACCGCCACAGAAACCCTGAAACTGATCCTAAACCTCGGATACGAAATAAAAACACCGTAGGGCGGTGCTTATTTCGTGTTCCCTAAAGGGCTTTTACAAAATCGGTTATCGGTTTTATCCCCCGCACGAGGTAGGCGTATTTTGTCGGTACACTAATTCGTATAATTGCAGTTTGATGTGATGATTCTCTTTGAATTACTGCTTCAACTGTTCCATCAGTGAGCGTTTGTCCCTCATTGTCACGGGCTTTTACAGTCATACCAACAGTAGGCAATGGCAGAAATTCGTAAGGAAAATCAACACTCGCAAACCCTTCCTTAAATTCTGTATCCACGAGAAAACAGGCTTGACCAGGACAAGCTGCTACGCATAGACCGCAGCCCGTGCAAAGCTCTTTATTGCCCTTTGGTAGATTAGTTATACTGCCCTCTATTGTGATCGCGCCCACAGGACAAATATGCACGCAGGGATTGCACGGAATCTGTTCAGGACAGTCAATGAATATTTTACGCATGAGCATCCTCATTTCCAAAGTCGGAAGAAATTGCCGTATCCGCAAGAATCGAAAGCCGAATAGGAGTAATGGGCAGTCTCAGGCTTCCGGGGAGGAAGTCTTCAATAGGCCTTTTAAAATAAGAAGAAAGCATACTCGCTATCAGTCGTTTACATGTACGTCCCTGACAAAAGCCCATACAGGAGCGGGTCGACTTTTTTACTGCATCTAAAGTATCGGCACCGCCTCTGATTGCCGCCATGATTTCTTCTTCCGTGATTTCTTCGCAGCGACAGACGATTTTCTCTTTATTTAAACAGCTTTCTTCCATATTTCCTCCTTTGCGAGCATTCGCTTATTGCCGAAAGGCCCGCAGCGTAGTTCCGCAAGCCTATTAAGTATCATTACCTTTTTGGAAGTGTAATCTTCTAAAGTCATAAGCCCTAAGCGATAAGCAGCGCGACAACCTGCTAATCTCCCTTCATCAAGGGCGGTACTGGCCTCTTCAATTCCCGAAAGATCCCCCGCAATCAGGATGTGCTCAAAAGACGTTTCCATATTATCATCATGCACCGGCAATACCCCGCCGAGAGTTTTCGAGTAGGTCATTTCGCAGCCACCGGCTCCTGCAAGTTCAATTCGTGGGGACAGTCCAACGGCTAAAGCCACTGTATCACATAAAATTGTCTGCTGCGTTCCTTCTATCGGGTTAAAGTTCTCATCTACTTTAGCAATAATCACGCGTTCTACTTGATCACGGCCACTCGCGCTGATAATCGTATGACCGGTTAATATTTGGATGCCGGCTCTTCTTATTTTTGCCGCGTGCACTCCATACCCGCTTATTTTCGGCGCGGCTTCGATTATTTTAATAACATTGGCGCCTGCCTGGAGCAACTGATAAGTAACAATCAATCCGACATTTCCTGATCCTACTACGACGAAATCCTTACCCGGAAGGACGTGTTGGACATTTACAAAAGTTTGGGCGGCGCCCGCCGTTATCACGCCCGGCAGAGTGCAACCGGGAAAGCTTAAGGCATTTTCCGACGCGCCGGTTGCGAGAATTATTTTTTTGCCCTTGAAATTAAGCGAGTTTTCTTCATCTGTGGCAGTTACACATCCGTCGGGATATAGTCCCCAGACGCGGGCACCGAGACGAAACTCTACATTATGTTTAACTGCTTCTTCCAAGAGCTTTTCGCCGATTAAGAATCCGCGCATCCCTGCGAAGTGCTCTTTTGAGCCGAAGAATTTGTGTATTTGTTTGAATAACTGACCGCCGGGCTTTTGATTCTCATCCAAAAGTAAGGTCCTCGCACCTGCTTTCCCTGATTCAATAGCGGCGCCCAAACCCGCCGGACCTGCTCCCACGATTATCACATCATACGATTTTTCGCCGGAATCGCTCACTGTCCCAATCCTTTCTGAGTACGAATAGTCATACCCTCGTGAACAATTGTCATGCATGCCCTGACATTCGGTTTTCCGTCAATTTCCATAATACAATCGGTACATTGGCCAATTCCGCAAAAGATACCCCTTGGTTCATTTCTTTTTGCAGAATAGCGAAAGATACGAAAGCCGTGTGCCAATAGAGCAGCCGCGACAGTTTCGCCTTCTTTAGCGCGTAGCAATTGATCCTCATAATAAATCGAAATTTCTTTTTTTTCGTCGATTTTGATTATAGGATGAGCTGTTAACCTCGACAATTTCATCACCGCCTTATGGGTTTAATTATATCCTAACTGTTATCTCAAAACAGCCCCAATATCGGGATTTTTTTAGAATACGCACAAATGTGCAGGAATTTTTGTATACACCAAGTTATTTGATAGTATAAAATATAATCGGAAACAGTTTTAGCAAGGAGCTTGCTGACAAAACTTTATACGGGAGGGTAAATTATGAAAAAATTTATTGCTTTAATTCTAGTATCTGTAATGTGTATTGGTCTTATGGCGTGTTCAAAACCGGCTGAAGAAGTGACCGAAGAACCGGCTGAGGAAACGACCGAAGAGACTGAAGAAGCCGTAACTGAAGAGCCCGCCGAAGAGGAAACGGAAGAAACGACCGCCCCCGCCGCCGGCAGTGTAGACAGAATTATTGTGTTTAATAACGCGATTGAAGGCTTGGAAGCCAGTCCGCAGCCTCGTTCAGATGAAATGAGAGAGGCATATTCAATAAAAGAAGTATATGACAAATTCGAGACCAAAGGCAGCGACCCTGTAAAGGTTATCGGTTCTGATGGTTATGAGGCCGAAGAGGCTCTTGATGATATCCTCAAGAAATATTTTACTTTGGAAGGCGACGCAGCACCGATTATCGTAGGCGAAGAGCAGGATCCCGATTGGGCAGTCTGGGAAGTCGCTTATATCAATTTTGGCTCTGATGTTTGGATGACAGCTTATAAAGATGAAATAAGTGTTGCGGATGTTTTTACAGCTGTCGGCATGACTACAGCTGAAAGTTATGACTTTATCTGTACCGACGGCTACACTCAAAACGTACCGGCCACGGATATCGCGGATTGCTACATTACCTGGGTGGAGGATCGCGTGGACGCATCGGTTCCGGGACTCGGTGATGATACTCTTTGGAGCATTGTAACTATCCAACCGGCACAATAATAATATCGAAATTCTAAAAAGTCGAAGGCTGACGTGATGCAAATTGCGTCAGCCGTTATAAAATTAACGGCTATTTTTCGGAGGAGTCTTTCATGGCACTTAACAAAGAACGCTTAAAGAGTCTCTATCGGGACATGTATCTGATTCGAAATTTTGAAGAGCTGATTAAAGAATATGCCGCAAACGGAACCATACCGGGTTTTGTCCACCTCTCTACAGGTCAGGAGGCTTGCGAGGCGGGTGTGGTTCGTGCGCTTCGCACAACTGATTACAAATATCCTGACCATCGCGGACATGGGGCTATTCTTCTTTGCGGTACGGATCCTAAATATGTAATGGCTGAAATTTTCGGAAGAGCAACAGGGATAAACGGGGGGCGCGGAGGTTCTATGCATGTGCATGACTGGTCCTGTCATAATCATGGATTCAATGGTATTCAAGGTTCTACTTGCGTTACTGCCCTCGGAACTGCCTTTGCCGCGAAATACCGACATACAGATGATGTTTCGGCTATCTTCATGGGGGATGGAACGCTTGGGGAAGGGACATGCCATGAAAGTATGAATATGGCTGCGACATGGAAGCTCCCTGTCATATATTGCCTGATAAATAATGGCTACGCAATATCCACACCTTCTAAAGAAGCTCATCCTCAGGAAGAGCTTCGCCAGTGGGCAGACGGGTACGGGGTACCTTCTTGGAGAATTGACGGCAATGACATTGAAGCCGTAGTCGAGATAACTGAAGAAGCGGTTAATTTAGCGCGCAAAGGAAAGGGACCTTCATTAATAGAATTTGTTACATATCGCTGGCAGGGACACTTTGCGGGAGATCCGGCATCTTATCGACCTGCCGAAGAATTGGAATACTGGAAAAAACGGGATCCTCTGATTCTATCTAAGAAAGTGCTGATTGAAAGAGAGGGTGTAACGCAGGAAGAAATTAGTGCGATTGAGAATGAAGTGGATAATGAATTACAAGCTTGCCTAAAGTTCACCCTTGATTCGCCTTGGCCTGTGGCTTGCGATGCGCTCACCCATGTCTATGAGGAATTTTCTGTGGAGGCGAGACAATGAGCAGAGTGATTACCTACGCAAAAGCGATAAACGAAGCCATGATTCAAGAAATGGAGCGCGATGAAAATGTCTTTATCTTAGGTGAAGACGTAGCTAAAATGGGCGGAGACTTCGGATTGACACAGGGTATATACCCACGCTGGCCTGATCGGATTTTTGACACGGCACTATCCGAATCCGCTATAGTTGGACTGGCAAACGGCGCGGCTATCGCGGGACTGCGTCCGATTGCGGAAATTATGTTTGCTGATTTTGCGGGGGTCGCTTTTGACCAAATCGTAAACAGTACGGCTAAAATGAATTTTATGTTCCAGGAGGAAGCTAATTGCCCGGTGGTAATACGCGCCCCGCAGGGTGCGGGAATACGTTGCGCATACCATCATTCCGCTGTAGTGGAAAGTTGGTTTCTAAATACCCCCGGCTTGGTAATCGTTTCTCCTGCGAGCCCATATGAGGCGAAAGGGCTACTAATCTCAGCGATCAGGAGTGATGACCCGGTGTTGTTTTTGGAACACAAGGTTTTGTTAAATGCAAAAGGAGAGGTGCCACAAGAATCTTATGCACTTCCTTTAGGTAAAGGCGTTATAGAAAGAGATGGAAAAGATGTGACGATAGTTGCGCTGCAGCTCACAGTCAAAATGGCACTGGAAGCGGCAAAGGAATTAGAAAAGGAAGGCATCGCGGCAGAAATTATTAATCTTAGGACTATTAAGCCTTACGATGAAGAGCTAATTGCTAAATCCGTTGCAAAAACAAGCAGGCTCGTTATTGCACAGGAAGGACCGAAAGTCGGGGGATGGGCAGCGGAAATTTCCGCGATGGTATCGGAAAAATACTTTGAATACCTTGAGGCACCTATCCAAAGGGTGACATGCCTGGATGTCCCCGTTTCGTTTTCGCCTGTTTTAGAAGACTATTATATGCTAAATGCGGCAGACATTGTTGCCGCGGCAAAGGAAGCGGTTTCATTTTAAAGGAGGGATTTGATGGCGACATTTGAGATAATGCCCAAATTCGGGCTTTCTATGGAAGAAGGAACTATTGCCCGGTGGCTGGTGGCAGTGGGAGAATATGTTAAAAGAGGTGAGCCGATTGCTGTAGTGGAGGCGGAGAAGCTCACTAATGACGCGGTGGCGAGTGTAGATGGGCTAATGCTTGCGCAATACATTGCCGAAGGCGAGAGCGCCCTGTGCGGATTACCAATCTGTGCCATTGGTGAAGCAGGGGAAGAAATTCCCACCCCAAATCTGCAACCCCAATCTCACGTCATAGGGGAAAGCTACATTCGCACGCAGTCTTCGCCCGGTATGGAACCAAAATCCGCTTCTGTAGAGGCTAATGGTGTTCGCCCTTTATCTTCCGGCATTGACGAAAATGAAATCAGAATTTCACCCAGAGCCAAAAGAATCGCCGAGGAGCATGGGATTTCCGTCACGAATATTAAAGGTACAGGCGTTGACGGTTTTATCACTGTAGATGACGTAAAAGCTTTAATTAATTGATGTTTGCATAGATTTTCCGGGAGTAAAGCCATGTCTAATACTGTTATCAAAGCAGGTTTGTTACTGACTCCGGATGGACTAATAGAGCAAACCGGTGTAGTTATTTCAAAAGAACGTATTGAATTGATAGATAATAATGAGACTCTTCCTATACAGGAGGGGGATTTTGTATATGATTTTAGGGATCGTCTTCTCGCACCTGGTTTCATCAATGGTCATACGCATTTATATGGGATGTATTCGCATGGAATTAATGCCGCCCCGCCTAAGGAGGGCTTTTCTTCATTTCTTGATGACTTTTGGTGGCCCGAGGTCGAAAACCGCATGGATCATGAATTGCTTAAAGCAGCCACAGCCTACAGCATGTGTGAATTAATTGATAGCGGAGTTACGACAATAGTTGATGTGATTGAGGCACCAAATGCCATACCCGGAGCTTTGGAAGCGGAATGTGAAGTGATAGAAAAAGCGGGTTTAAGAGCGGTATTGACATTTGAAGCTTCGCAAAGAATGAATCCTGAAAATGCTGAGGCGGGTCTTCTTGAAAATGCCGATTTTGTCCGAAAGCACAATAGCAAAGACGGACTCGTGCGCGCAATGATGAGTATTCACACCCTGTTTACCTGTGACGAGTCTTTTATTCGCAAAGCGAAACAGCTATCCAAAGAGCTTTGTTGCGATTTTCATATGCACCTTTCGGAAAGTGTGTTTGAACCGCGCTGGAGCATGGAAAAATACGGATCATTGCCTGTGGAAGTGTATGAAAAATTTGGGGTATTAGATGAAAGAGTTCTCGCTTCGCAATGCGTGAATCTTAATGAGAAAGAAAAGGATATATTAGCCCAAAATGGCGTCAGGGCCGTCCATATGCCGCTTTCAAACTGCGAAGTCGGTGGCGGCATAGCCGATGTGACGGGATTACTACAAAGGGGAATGAGTGTTGGTATTGGTTCGGATGGTTATATTAATAATCATTTCGAAATAATGCGCGGGGCGTTTCTGATTCCCAAGGCACATTGGCAAAGTACTTCTATAATGCCTGCAAAGACTGTTTATGAAATGGCGACATCCCTTGGGGCAAAAGCGGCGGGGATGCCTGAGATGGGACAAATATCTAAAGGCTGTATGGCAGATTTGATAACTATTGATTTGGATACGCCGACGCCTGTTAATTCACATAATGTTTATGACCAATTGGTATTATTCAGAAATCCGGAAAACGTTTGTGATGTGATGGTAGGAGGAAGATTTATTAAGAAGAATCACGAATTGCTGACGGTATCAAAAGATGCGGCGAAGGAGAAATTGCGTTTTCTTACTGACCGTTTCTGGAAAAAATAATGAAGAGGAGCTTTATGCCAAAGAGCGATATATCTATTAGCCGTAAACCGGAAGTTGCAGATATTTCAACCACACTATGCGGGATTCCGATGAAATCGCCGTTTATATTAAGCTCGGGACCGCTCGGGTCTGACGCAGATGCGCTGATAAAGGCATATAATGCCGGTTGCGGAGCCGTAGTTACTAAGACCATTCGTGCCCAAAAGGCTGTTAATCCCCTAAATCATATTGCCGCCTTTGGGAGTAAATCACTTCTTAATTGTGAAAAATGGTCGGACTTGCCTCGCGAACAATGGATAAAGGTGGAAATTCCAAAAGCAAAGGCTGCGGGAGTGGTGGTAATAGCCTCGGTTGGGCATACAAAGGTGGAAGCGAAAGAGACGGTAAAAGAGGTGGAAAAAGCGGGAGCGGATATGATAGAACTCGTTTCATACAGCAAAGACGATATCCTGCCAATGCTTAAAATAACGAAAGAATTAGTCGATATACCCGTGATTTGCAAATTGTCAGCGAATTGGTCTGATGTTGCGGGATTAGCGCAAGAGCTTACCCGGGGCGGCGCTGACGGACTATGCGCAATTGACTCCATCGGACCTACCTTAAGAATAGACATTAATAGGGCGGCACCGGTTCTTGGCGGCGAAGGCGGGGCAGGATGGATGAGCGGTGAGGCCATAAGACCTGTCAGTCTGCATGTGAATGCCGATATATCGCGAAGGTTGCCTGATTTTAGAAATTTATACGGCTGTGGCGGATGCATGAGCGCTGCTGACGCAATAGAATTCCTAATGTGTGGCTGTGCGGGCGTGGGGCTTTGTACTTATGGTATTTTAAATGGAATAGACGCCGTTACGGGATTGTGCAACGATTTGTCTGAGACACTTTGCCAATTGGGATATCACGATATTGAGTCAGTGCGGGGCGCGGCGATTAAGAATTTGCCAAAAGAAGATATTCAGGGCAAAATAAAATTTAAATTTAAGCCCTTTCCGGATAAAGATTTAGGATTCAAAGGATGCATTAGATGCAATCGCTGCGGGGTCGTCTGCAGTTATGGGGCAAGACGGCTTGAATACCCTGAAATGACAGTCGATGAAAGGCTATGCAGGGGCTGCGGAGTTTGCGCGGATATTTGTCCTACGGGAGCGTTGAAAGCTGAATAAAAAGTCAAACAATAGTAGATAATAGTGATTTGTGAAAAGCAGGTTGGCAAAGAAAGAATAGCTAAGCAAGGATAAGTGGTAAATGGGCAATTATAGAGACCTCGAAGAAATACCAACTAAATCAAAGGCAATAATTGAGGCTTTGTTGAAAGATGAAGTTTCTTTCGGGTTGAAAAGCTATCGTTCAACAGGGGGCGCTCTTATTATTAAGGTCATTAGTGATACTGATAGATCTGCGCAGGCGGGAGCATTGATAACAGCTTTATGTCAGGGTGGATTGGCGGAAGTATCCATTTCCGAGAGAGGTTTTCTTGGGGCTATGCACCCGTTTATTGAATGCTCGACCAAATACCCAAAGCTTGCGACGCTTGACTTGCAATCAGCTTATCATTTTGAAGGGTTTATGCTCTCGGGACCTGCAAAGGTACTATTAACAAAAAATTTCAAAGATTGCAAAGGAGATGTCAATCTAAACTATATTGAAAAATGTTTGTCAGGTTATGAAAAAGATGCAGCTTTGACAGGTTGGTGCATTGCCATTCTGCAGACCGATAATGCCCCGACAGATGATTGGATTAAAGCCTTATGCGAAAAAGCGGGATGTGCGCATAAAGATTTGACTTTAGTTTGTGCTCCGCAAGACAGTATTGCGGGAGCTACTCAAATCGCGGGTAGAATGAATGAGAATATTATTTTTACAATGGAGAACTCACTTGGGTTGGATGGTGAAATAGTAGATTTTATCGAAGGATATGCACCCATTTGCCTTCCGGGGAGTATGACAGAGGAAGGGAAAAAGCTGATGCCCGATGATTATCTGCATTTTTATGCCTACTCAAAATTAACACTCAAGAGTAATTCGGGGGTGGATCCTGCCCGGCTTGCGGATTCACTCGCATACTCATCATTGGGAATGGACAATGTCCTCTTTATTGATCTGCTCGAAAAAGCAGGAGGAGATTTTTTCAAAATACCTAATTTGAAACATATTAATAAACTCGCGCAGGTAGAGGTATATGATCCTGATTCGAAGAAGACTTATAAGAACCGGAAACTAGTTTAGTTAACGTATTAATTTTAAGGAGGGTGAATATGAAACGGAAAGTGTTAGCGATCTTTACTCTTTGTGCCTTGTTAACCGCCTTAACGGCGTGCGCTATAAAATCACCCGGAGATAATGCCGCAGATAATTCCGGCGAAGAATCAGCCGAGTCTTCTAGCGATTATGCGGATTTCAAGACCGCGCTTATGCTTCCCGGAATAGAAGGGGAAAACGCGATTTTTCAGATGATTGCAAATGGTATCAGGGATGCGTGTAAGGAACTGGGTGCTCCCGAGCCTAAAGTAGTCGAGGGCGGGGATCAGTGGACAGCTTATGAAAAATACCTGACTTCTTTGGCGGAGGCAGGCATCTACGAAGTGATTTTTACGACTACGGATGTTATGCGTTATTGCGTTAATCAGGCACATAAAGCATATCCCGAGCAGAAATTCGTTTTGATTGACGCTGACCTAAATGGTTATAAAGATAAATTCGACGGAAAGGAAATTCCTTCCACAGTTTGGGGTGTTTCTTTTGATTTATATCAATTGGGATATCTCGGAGGTTATTTCTGCGGACTGGTTACCCAAAGTGATATGGAGCGGGCCAATGATAAACTAGTCGTGGGATTGGTATTTACCGACATATATGACCCTTGGGAAGTGGATGTAAAGACGGGCTTTACCAATGGTGTAAAGGCGGCGGGAGCAAATATCGAAATCATTAATTCTGTCATTGGTGATTGGGTGGATCCGCAAAAGGGAGCGGATGTCACGAGAGCTCTATTTGCGCAGGGAGCGGATATTGTCTATTACACGACCGGAGCGTCCACTTACGGGTGCGTAACAGAAGCCGAAGCGCAGGGAAAATATGCTATAGCCAATGACAATAATTCTATTTCACTTTCTCCGGATACCGTAATTGCCTGCACTTTGGTCGAAGGATACCAGGCGGCACATGAAGCGGCGATAGGTGCGATACAGGGCACTTTGGAATATGGCACGGGCAGAACCGTAGGAGCGGCAGAAGGGGTAATATCCTTTACCTTTGATGATCCCGTTACGTTAGAAAAGGTACCTGCCGAAATTCTGGAAAAAATGCAAGAGGCTTATCAGGGCTTGATAGATGGAAGTATAGATCCGCGCACTCCCTTGGAATAATAATTTATGTGAAAGAAGATAAATAGTGAAAGAAGATAATTATGGAAAAATATCTTGAGATGTCAGGAATTGAAAAAACATATCATTCTTTCGGAAGAGAAATAAGGGCGCTTAAGGGTGTTGATTTTTCTGTGAATAAGGGATCAGTTCACGGACTGCTCGGGGAAAACGGAGCGGGAAAGTCTACTCTTATGAAGATCTTGGCGGGAGTGGAGGCGGCCAATAATGGAAGCATAAAACTAAGCGGAAAAATGCTGCATATGAAAAACGCGCACGCAGCTTCGCAATATGGCATAGGTATGGTACATCAGCATTTTTCGCTTCTTGATGATTATACTGTGATTCAAAATGTAGTCCTCGGTATGGAACCGGTGAAGGCTTTGGGGCTGTTGGATGAAAAAAAGGCGAAACAGGCGGCACTTGACGCAGCGAATCTCTGTGGATTTTCGATTCCTTTGGATAAGAGAGTCTCTGAATTACCGATGGGTGATAAACAAAAAGTCGAGATTATGCGCGCGCTATACACAAAAGCGGAGCTTCTAATCTTTGACGAACCCACATCGGTTCTGGTAGAACAGGAAATAAAGGGTTTATTGGATACAATTCGAAACTTAAAAAACGCCGGAAAAACAATTGTCTATATCAGTCATAAGGTCGAAGAGGTTCTTAATATTACCGATGAAGTTACGGTTTTGCGCGATGGCGAAAAGGTCTTTTCGGGAGAAACGAATACTCTTAGCGCAGATGAAATGGTGCGCCTGATGGTCGGGACGTCTTTAGCCCCCGAATCAAAGCGAGACAGGAAAGGCTTTGGAGAATGCGTTTTGGAGGTAAAAAATCTAAAATCCGGCTTGGGGGATAAGTTGTTCGTCAAGGATGTAAGCCTGTCTGTAAAAAAAGGAGAAATATTAGGCATCGCAGGTATTTCCGGAAACGGACAGCAGGAGTTATTGGATGCTTTGTTTGGGTTGCGTCCTGCCAAAAGCGGAAATATCACTTTTCTAAAGAATGATATTACTGATTTGCCGCCGATTGCCAGACGCAATCTTGGAATAGGGTACATTCCGGAGGACCGTGTTCATGTCGGTTCTTGTGCCGAGGCTTCTGTTGAAGAAAATCTTTTGATTGACAGACGGCATAAGGCACCTTTTAATCGCAGGGGCTGGCTTTCGAATAAAGAAACGGAAAAGCTCGGCAAAGATTTAATTAAGCGTTTTAGTATAAAGGTGGCTGACGGCAAAGATAATATAGGCGGTCTTTCCGGGGGACACATTCAAAGAACGATTCTGGCAAGGGAACTCTCATGCGAACCCAAACTTATCCTCGCGGCTGAAGTGACTATGGGACTCGATGTCTTGTCAACGCGCTATATTCACGAAGAATTGCTGACACTCCGAAAAGAAGGCGTCGCAATCATTCTCGTTTCGAGCAATATTAATGAGATTCTTTCATTGTCTGATCGCGTTGCAGTTATGAGAGAGGGCGAAATAGTGGCGGATTTACCCAATGATGGAAGCCTTGATTCGCAGCTGATAGGTGCCCATATGTTGGGCATTCAGAATAAGCAAAAGGACGCTGTCTCTTACGGGGGAGGTGTGTGATGCAACAGAAAAAAAGAACCCTTTTTCAACTGTTGGTAATCTTATCCGGACTTGTTATGGCGCTTATTGTTATCCTTCTATGCAGCGACGAACCCGCTTTAGCGTTGCGTTATTTCTTTATAGGACCATTTTCAAGCACTTACTTTTTGGGAGATATGTTAAATAATGCGGTTCCGCTCATAATCTGTGGATTGGCTGCGAGCATCTCTTTTACGGCCTCTGTCTGGAATTTGGGACTTGAGGGGATGGTTTATTTCGGGATGCTTACGGGGACTATCACCGCCGCGGCCTTAGATGGAGTAAGCGCAGTAATTGCAATACCACTAATGTTTCTTGCGGCTTTCTTAGGTGGTGCCGTTCTGTCAGCGCTATGCAGCTTTCTTTATAGTAAGTTTCATTTGGATATTATGATGTCCTCCCTCATGCTTGCTAATGTAATATTCTATTTAGTATTTTTGTTGATCGAAGGGCCTCTTCGTGACGCGGATTCGGAACAGGGCGTAACTACAAAGGCTATACCGGAGGCGTTTCGGTTTGGGAAGCTCCTTTCAAGCTCTGATCTCAATACGACGATATTTATTGCATTGGCGTTGGCGGTGTTTATTTACTTTGCGTTAAAGCACTCCCGTCTCGGATACGAAATCAGAATGACAGGACTAAATGCTTCGTTTGCGAGATACGGCGGTATTAATACGGGTTTAATAGCAATAATAGCGATGCTTATTTCCGGAGGTTTAGGCGGTGTGGGCGGTCTGACTTATGTTCTGGGAACATCGTTTCGTGTACGCAATCAGCTATGCGGCATCGGTTGGAGCGGTCTTTCGATTGCGATGATAAGCCGCAACAATCCCGCCTTAGTGGTGCCGGTGGCAATATTTTTTGCATATCTTACTGAAGGCGCCCAGTGCGCCGCCCTCTTTGCGGATATTACACCCGATGTGTCGCAGATAATACAAGGGGCGATTCTGTTATTGGTGACCGGCGAAGCAATGATTAATTTTTTGGAAAACAGACGCGGAAATAGAAAATTGTCGGTTAAGGGGGTGAGCCGATGAATGAATTTATCGCGGGATTTCTATATACATTTATTGCTTACGGAACGCCGCTGATTCTTTGCTCGCTTGGGGGAATGATGACGGGGCTTTCGGGCAGGTTTAATCTGGGTATGGAAGGCATGATGCTTTTTTCTGCCTTCTTTTCATTGCTTTTTGCCAACCAATTCGGTAGTCTGATAGCGGGGCTTGCCATGGGTGTTATAATAACCGTTGCCATAGGACTGATGATGGCCTTTATAAATATCCGCATGGGGGTGGATATTTATATTGCCGGAATGGCCGTAAATGTTTTGGGGACAGGATTGACGACATTCCTGATATTTGTGCTGACGGGTTCACAAGGTTCAATCATATACCCACAGGCCCCGCGACTATTAAAATTGACTACGCCGATTTTGGGAAACATACCATATCTGAACCAGGTGGTCAGTAATCATACTTGGCTTGATTATTTGGCGATTATACTGGTGATTGTCCTGGCAATCGTGATTCATAAGACTGCGTTTGGAAGACATATTCGGGCTGTAGGAAAAAGTGAATGGGTGGCATCCGCGTGCGGAATTTCCGTCAATAAGAATATTTATGCATCGTATGTCCTTTGCGGAATTTTGTGCGGATTGGCAGGTGCGTCGCTGTCATTGAATCAGGGGATTTTCGTGGGGGGATTTATCGGGATGACAAACGGCAGAGGGTGGCTTGCGATGGCGGTGGTCATTCTGGCACAGGAAAATCCTTATATTGTACTATTTTCGGCATGGGCTTTAGGTGCACTATCGGCCATCGGAGATATATTGCAGGCATCAAAGGGCTTTCCGGCGCGAGTCGTTCAGATGCTGCCCTTTATAGGAGCGCTAATAGCCGCGAGTATTTATTCATATCGAAGGGAAAAACGAAACATCAGAGGATAAGAAATGATATTACTTAAGAATATTGAAAAATTGATTTGCGATAGCAATACCATACTGACTGATGTGGATTTATTGTCAGAAAACGGCAAGATCACTCAGATAGGAAAGGAACTTAAGTTTCAGGAAGGTGTCGAAGTAATTGATTGCGCAGGCTGCGCGGTTTTTCCGGGTTTTGTTAATGCACATACACACCTTTATCAGATGCTATTGGTAGGGCAAAGAGATGATTTAACTCTTCAAGATTGGTGTAATGAGGTCTTGGGTACTACTGTTACGGCTTTGTATTCAAAAATACCTATCAAAGAGCGTGAACGATTCTCTTATTATTGGACAGCGGCCGGTATCTGCGAGATGCTTAAGTGCGGAATAACTGCTTTTGTGGATATGGATTTAAACTTCGGTCAGGATGGTATATATAAGGCTATAAATGATTCTGGGGTGAAAGGCTACGTCGGCATTGAATTAGCTGATTTATTTCTAAGTGATGAACAAGGTTTAAAGAGAGATTTGGCTGAAATAGAAAGACTATTAAAGACATATCCGGGGAACACGGTTTTGACGCCTTCTGAAGTGAATCTTTGCTCGGCTAAGGCGCTTGAAGAGATAGCAAAATTAAATAAAAATCACTTGCTGCGGGTACAAATTCATGTGAATGAAACCGCACGTGAAGCTTCGCAATGTTTGTATGAGCGTGGAAAAGCTGAACTAAGTATCTTAAATGGTTATGGGCTATTGTCTCGGTTTTTTTCAGCGGCACATTTTATTTATTATGATGAAGATGAACTTGAACTGGCTGATGATAATGGCATTTCGATAGTTTATAATCCAAAAAGCAATATGAAACTTGGAAGCGGAATCTGCCCGATTAGGAAATTATTAGACGCCGGGATCAATATTGCCTTGGGTACTGACGGTCCCGCTTCGAATGATCGTTTGGATATGTTTGAGGAGATGCGAAGCGGCTTGCTTTTACAAAGAGCGTCCGAGAAAGAAGCGGATATCTTAAGTTCGGCGCAAATGTTCAAGATGGCGACCCTTGGCGGAGCTTATTTATTAGGCATTAATGCAGGTGCTCTTAATGTAGGGAAGGCTGCTGATTTTTGTGTTATGCCCCTCGAGAAGCCGCATTTAGGCTATGGGAGCGGCGACATATTCGCGACGTTGGTTCATTGCGCGATCGCTTCTGATATACGGGACGTCTTTGTAAACGGAAAGGCTGTCGTAATAGACGGGAAAGTACAATGCCTTAACGAAGATGAAATAAAAAAAGAATTTTCTGAAATAGTGAAACGCATGAGAGTGGAGGAGCAAAATGTCCGTAAGTCTTAATCAACTGACATGTAATCTGATTGAAGAAAAAATACTGCCGAATTTATGGGAACTTGGGCTTGAAAAACATGTGCTTAATAGTGGAACAACAGTCATTGATTTTGGAATTAATGCTTGCGGCGGTTATGAGGCGGCGCGTCTTTTTACATTGGTGACTCTCGGCGGTTTGGGAGAAGTTAAATACGCTAACTTAAAGATCGATGACATCGAAGTTCCTTCGGTCGCTGTCAGGCTTTCAAGACCCCTTGAGAGCGCACTCTCCTCACAGTTTTCCGCGTGGAAAATTAAGCGGGCGGGAGAATATCAGCTTCCGGGTTTTGCTTCCGGCCCCGCCAGAGCAATAGCTTATCGTGACCCAATTGCAAAGATGTGGACTTATCGTGACAATTACCATAAAACAGCACTCGCATTGCAAACGGCTGAATTACCTGATGAGGAGGTCGCAAAGGAAGTCTGTGAAGCCTGCGGCGTCGAGCCTCAAAACGTATATTTATTGGCGGCAAAAACGGGGAGTCTCGTCGGTTGCGTTCAAATCGCGGCGCGTATGGCGGAGGTTTCTCTATGGGGCTTGGGAAATTTCGGGTTTCCATTAGAAAAAGTAAAGAGTTTTTCGGGAAGCGCCATAATACCGCCTGTGGTTTCGGATGAATTAATCGCTATGGATAGGGTGAACTCATCCACTCTTTATGGGTCGATTGCGCGTTACATAGTAGATTGCGAGGATGAGGAAATCGAAAAAGTATTGCCGCATATGTATTTTTCAGGAACTCGTCATTATAAAAGGAGTTTTGCGGATTTATACGACGAGGCAGGACGTGACATTTTCAAAATGGATATTGATGTGCATAAAGTTGCTGTCATTGAAATAACAAATCAAAGAACAGGAAAGACGCATAGGGCGGGAGAAATGAATTACGAAATGCTCGCTAAAAGCTTCGGATGGTGTGGGAATAAATGAAGAAAATGAAGTTTGATGCAGCCATAATCGGGGGCGGGGTCGTCGGCAGCGCAATAGCCTGGAAATTAGCCTCAAAGGGCGCAAAAACAGTACTCCTGGAAAAAGATGACATCTGCTCGGGCGCGTCTTGCACTAATCCCGGCTTTTGCGTACTTAGCTATCGTGAAAATGCTCTTACGATGTCTCTTGCATTAAGGCAACAAAGGCAGTGGGAGAGCTTGCAAGATGAGATAGGGGATGTCGAGTACGAAGCCACAGGCGGATTAATACCTCTGACTGACGAAAGTCAGGAAGAGGCACTTTCAAAGCTTTGCAGTCACGCAAAAAAGTTAGGCTTAGACGATATAGGACTTATTTCAGCAAAAGAAGCGATAAATCTGGAGCCTGCTCTGTCAGAAACACGAATAATCGGAGCTTGCTGGTGCCCGGGTGAGGGGAGAGTTAATCCTTTTAAACTAAATCTTCGTATGGCGGATAAAGCAAAATCCCTCGGAGCAAAGTTAATGCCCCACACCCCGCTTGAAAAAATGATAGTTGAGAATGGAAGAGTTAAAACCTTAATAACACCTGGAGGCGAAATAGAGGCAGAGTTAGTAATTCTCGCGACAGGCGCATGGACGAAAGATGCGGCGAAAATGGCCGGTGTCAGTGTCCCTGTTTTTTATGAGCGTGGGGAGGCTATGGTCAGTATGCCGGTCGCGCCCCTTTTAAAACGCATAATTACGGATGGAGCTTTGTTCACCGGGGCACCTGATGAGAGAGGCTTTGTAATAGGAGCCGCTCTAACGCAGACCAAGGACGGGAATGTAGTTATCGCGCAGGCGACCACGCGCCCTTCTAATTACGATAAAAGCAATACCTTAGAGGGTATGAAACGGGTAGCCGAGCGAGCATTATATTTATTCCCCACACTAAATGAACTGGAAATCATCCGCATGTGGAGCGGTCTTGTTTCATATACTGCTGATAAGCAGCCTATTTTCGGTATATACCGTGACATAGAGAATCTCTTTATAGTAAACTCATTTCACAGCGCAATAGCTATATCTCCACTAATCGCAGAAATGGTGGCGGATTACTGGAAAACGGGAATAATACCGCAAGAGGCGAAAGCTTATACGCCGAATCGCTTCAATACTTGACTATATTATCGGTAATAGTAGGTAATGAATAGAATGAATAATCAATTAGTTGACGAATATGCCGATTGGTTCACTTTGGATTTTATTTTTGAGGGCTACCAATACTCCTCTTAAGAACACCATCTCCACAGAGCAATTTACCTCTGTCCCCTCCCATATTGAATAATCAGCATTAATTTTTTCGTTTGCAGCAGAAAGTATTCGCTTCTTATTCGGGTTTATCAGAATCAGATCCGCATCAGAGCCCACTTCAATCACTCCCTTTTCAGGGTACAGCCCATATAGTCTTGCGGGAGTTTCTGATGTCAGTTTGGAAAATTCCGATAATGTAATGAGCCCCTTTCCGACCCCTTGCGAAAATAGCAAAGATACCATGTTTTCACAGCCTCCTACCCCGAAAAGCGCTTCAAAGCAAGAGGGCTTTTTTAGCTTGTCCGATAAATTAAACGGACAATGATCGGTAGATATAACGCTGATATCACCTGACGCGACGAGATTCATAAGAGTTTCACTGTCTTTTTCGGTTCGAAGCGGGGGGGACATTATATAACGCTCGGGCGCAAGCCCTGAATAAACCCTTTCATTTAATAACAGATAATGAGGACAAGTTTCGGCATAAACGAGCACCCCTCGTTTCTTTGCAGCTTTCACTAAAAGCGCCGCTTCTGCTGTGGAGATATGTGCAATGATAGTAGGGACACCACTTTTCTCACAAAGTTCTATGAGCTTTTTAACAGCGAAAACTTCCGCCTCGGGAGGTCTCGCCTTGGGGTGGAACTTTGCGGCAGTTTGGCCTTTATTAATAAGCCTATTTTTGGCATTATTAAGAATGTTATCATCCTCACAATGTGCGAGAATGGAAAAGCCGTCTTCCTTTGCCTGCCCATATAGCTTCGATAATTGCTCATAAGAGAGCATATCGTTCCCGTAGGTGGTATATACTTTTAAGACTTTTAATCCTTCGGATTTGATTTCCTTAAGGGTAGAATAATCCTGCGGGAATGCACCCGTGACCTCCATATGAAGCTGATAATCACAAAATGTCTTCCCATCGGCATCTGCGCGGCGTTTGTTGATAGCGTCGATCCAATTTTTATCCTGAATTGGACTTGCAAAATCAATTATAGTAGTCGTCCCGCCGCAAATCGCTCCTTTTGTCCCCGAATAAAAGTCATCAGCATTGTAGCCTCCGTCAGAGGTCGGCATATGAAAATGCACATGGGAATCTATTGCACCGGGAAGAAGGATTAGTCCTGTCGCGTCAATTGAATTAACTTTTTGCCGATCGGATGAGCAACAGTCTGATTTTGAGCAATCTGTTTTAGGAACGATTGCCGATATAATGCCATCATTAACTAAAACGTCACCGATTTCTGCTTTATCGGGGGTCACAACTGTCGCATTTTTTATTAGAAAAGAGTTTGATTTTGACATGACAGGTTCCTTTACATAAAGGGTAAAAGGCTTCTTGATGATTATAGCATGACGTTTGAAAAAGTACCTTGCACATTTGTGCATATGAGTAAGCAAAGCGAGGCTAACGCGCATTTTTATTGTTTTGAACCCCTAATTTTGCTATACTTTTCAATATAAATATCCACTTTTATTTCATAATATCGAAACCGGATGGTGATTTGTAATGGCATTGTACGGGCAAAAACAATTCCATATTGTTAACCACAGTGTGCCACGCGAGGATGGTTTTGATAAGGTGACGGGGCGCGCGACTTATGCCGCTGATATAAAGTATCCGAATATGATTTACGCCGCTATGCTTCGCCTTGTCGGTGTTGCGAGCGCAAAAGTTACGAAAATCGACACGTCCAAAGCCCTAAAGTTGGCCGGCGTCTTAGCGGTCTTTACCGCGGATTCTTTCCCTAAAATGAAAAGCTGGGCGAGGTATTTCTATATTACCGACACAGTGCGTTATGTAGGTGATGTAATTGCAATAATTGCCGCCGAAACTTATGCAATCGCAGAGGAAGCTAAAAAACTCATTCATGTCACGTATGAAGAATTGCCTGCGGTTTTTGACATCAGAGAGGCAATGAAAGAGGGTGCGCATCCCGTACATGAGGAATACCCCGATAATATTTTTACAGACTCTATTTATACATTAAGAAAAGGTGATACTGAAAAAGGCTTTGAGCAGGCGGACTTAATAATCGAGCGAACTTATGAAACACAGTATGCAGAGCATGCCTATATAGAGCCGGAGGCGGTGGTGGCATCAGAAGACTCTTCAAACGGAGAAATGACTATACACGCCTCCGCACAAAATCCTTTTTTTACCAGACGGTATGTCGCAGACATTTTACAGATACCGCTTAATCGCGTACATATAATTCAAGAGACATTGGGAGGCTCTTTCGGGGGGAAAGAGGAGGGCGTCGGTCTGCTTGCAGCACGTGCGGCTTTTGTCTGTCACGTGCTGCACAGACCCGTGAAAATGGTGTACACCCGTGAGGAATCGATTTTAGAGAGCAGCAAAAGACATCCTTTTTTACTTACATATCGTGCCGGAGTAAAAAAGGACGGCAGAATCGTCGCATGGGAAGCCACCCAAATCGGAAATTCGGGAGCTTATAATAATCAGACGCAATTCTTAAACTGGCGTGCGTGCGCTCACTGTGCGGGGGCGTATGATATCCCGAACATTAAGTCAAAGACCTTCGGGGTTTTCACAAATAATGTACATTCGGGTGCTTTTAGGGGATATTCGAGTCCGCAGCTATTATTTGCACAGGAGCAATTCATCGAGGAAATCGCCGAAGAACTGGGGATGGAGCCTTTGAAATTACGTCTCATAAATTGTCTGAGGGATGGAAGTACTGTGGCTACCGGAGCAAAGGTGAGCGAGGTACTGCTTCCCGATATCATTGAATACACAGCAAAACAAACCGATTATACAAAGAAATATGAACAAAACAAAACTCAATCAGGACGTATACGTAAAGGTATCGGTATGGCAATATCACACAGGGGCTGCGGATATGGTGCGGAGTCACCCGATGCCGCGGGCGCGTTTTTAATTGTCAATGAGGATGCTTCAGTTTTGCTTCATTCGGGAATAGCCGAAAATGGTCAGGGCTTAAAAACAGTATATTGTCAGATAGCTGCGGAAGCACTCGGAGTTCCATATGAGAATATCCGATTTTTCGGTACGGATACGCACCGAATACCTGATTGCGGGATGACTGTAGCCTCCAGAGGTACTGTCATGGGTTCACAGGCAGTAAAAAAGGCAGGCGAAAAACTGAATTTGATTTTGCGCGAGCATGCCTGTACGCTCGGCTTTTTTGATTCAGGAAAGGGCGGCGCGCCTAATGACCGAATAGCGCAGGATTTAGTCCTTCGAGAGGGACATATTTTTGATCCTTCTTACCATGAATATCAGGTTCCTTTGGCTGATGTCACTAATATTGCGTTATGGAAGGGGCTCAATATGGCCGCCTATGAGTGGCATGTACCCGATCCATGTATTCAGGAGCATGATACGCAGCAGGGTAGGGCTTTTCCGACATATTCCTACACTTGCGTGGTTGCGGAATTAGAGGTGGATACAGGGACCGGCGAGGTTACTCTAAAAAATGTCCACAGTAGTCATGATGTCGGGACAGCGATAAACCCCGCGTTAATAAAAGGGCAAATCTACGGGGGCATTGTAATGGGATGGGGCTATGCTTCCATGGAAGAAGTAGTACTGAAAAACGGAATCGTCGGCAGTCGTAATTTAGATGAATATCTGATACCTACGGCAATGGATATGCCGAACATGAAGGTTTCGATTTTTGAATGTGATGACAATAGCGGGACATACGGAGCAAAAAGCGTAGGGGAACCGGCAATAGAATGCGTGGCGGCGGCAATAGCAAATGCCCTTTACAATGCTACCGGAAGGCGAATTCGCTGTAATCCGGCGGGGCTTGAAAATGTACTAATCGGGCGGAAATTATGGTAGACGAAAAAGATTATCTTGTTGCAAATAACTTAAATGAAGCCAAAGTGCTCATGCACGAGCATTGCGGAAATATTCATGTCCTTGCCGGTGGCACGGATTTAATGGTTGCGCTTCGGGAAGGTAAACGCTCAGGCAGAGATACTACTTATTTATTGGACATTAGCAACATACAGGAACTGAAAGCAATTGAAAGAAAAAAAGTAACCATTTCGGATGAAGATTGCAATACAAATGAAGATTATATCCGCATTGGAGCCATGGTGACTTTTGATGAGGCGGCACATTCGGGATTACTATTAAAAACTGCGGGAGCTCTTTGTGAAGCTGCGAAAAGTGTAGGCGCCCAGCAAATCAGGAATGTGGCGACCATTGGAGGTAATGTCTGTAATGCTGCCGTGGCGGCGGATTCGCTTTCAGCTTTAACCATACTGGATGCGAAAGTTGTTTTAGAAGACTTAAGGGGAGAAAGAGTACTTTCGATAGGGGAATTTATTACAGGTCCCGGAAAAACAGCCATTAATGAAGACGAGCTTTTGACAGAAATCAGATTTAAGCCTTTAGAGGACTATTATTCGGCTTTCGTTAAACTCGGACGAAGAAAAGCCTTGGCAATATCCAGAATGAATGTTGCGGCAGCACTCGCATTTGAAGACGAAAAAATCACTGAGGCAAGAATCTCCCCCGGATGCGTTTTTGCGACTCCACGAAGAGTTCAAAGTGCAGAAAAGATTCTTATTGGCGAATCACCCTCTGAAGAACTCTTTATGGAGGCAGGAGAAGAGGTTTCCAAAGAAATGGTTAGAATCACAGGAAGACGCTGGTCAACGGATTATAAATATCCGGCATTATCGGCGGTAACGTTCAAAGCTCTTGCTATAGCATATAATCAAGCAAAGTCCGACACATGAAGTTATAACATATTACTAAATATACATAGAGATAGGAAATTGGCAATCATAACTAAATAAGCGTAGATTAAACATAAGGATTTTAAAGTGGAGCACAATGCAGAAACTAAAGTTTGTGTTAAATGGAAAATGCGTCGAAGTTGAGGTAGAAGGGTGTGCCCGTCTGATTGATGTAATACGGGAAAACCTCGGTCTTACAGGCACAAAAGAGGGCTGCGGAATCGGTGAATGCGGTGCCTGCACTGTTATTATTGACGGTGATGCGGTTGACTCGTGTCTTTATCCTGCTCTTCGGGCACAGGGAAAGAATGTAACCACGATAGAAGGACTCGCAAAGGATGGGAGGTTATCTGCCCTGCAGCAGGCAGTTTTGGATCATCATGCTCTGCAATGCGGTTTTTGCACACCGGGCTTTATTATGAGCGCCACAGCTCTTCTGAATAAAAATCCGAAACCATCGCGCGAAGAAATAAAAAATGCGATAGCCGGAAATCTGTGTCGGTGCACAGGGTATGAACAAATGATAGAAGCTGTGCTGGATGCGAGCGGGCAAACCGAAATCGATAATGATAGCGCTTAATGCCGCACTTAGGCGTTAATAAGTAAAATAAGTGCAAAGAATGCGGGCAATCATACAAAATAAACTTGGTAAGGAGAATGAGAGGGATGGCAATTGATTTTAGGCAGGAGTGTCTGTCACTATGTAAGGAATTGATTTTGACTCCCGGAGTCTCGGGGAAAGAAGAAGGGGTCGCAAAAGTACTGATTGACTTTTTTAGACTTTATGGAGCAAGTGATGTTCGCACCGACCGGTATGGGAATGTTATCGCGACATTTAATGGAAGTAAACCCGGAAAAACTATCCTCTTTGATGGGCATATGGATACGGTGCCAGTCGTCAATGAGAGCGAATGGGAAAATCTTCCGTTTTGCCCTACCATTAAGGATGGAAAGCTTTACGGACGAGGAACATCCGATATGAAATGCGCATTGGCCGCCATGGCTTGCGCGGCAGTCGCACATGCAATGTGCACCAATGGAAATTTTGCCGGAAAAATAGTCGTCGCGGGAGTAGTGCATGAGGAGTGCTTTGAAGGCGTTGCGGCCAGAGAGATAAGCAAGAATGTAAAGCCTGATTTAGTTATTATCGGTGAGGCGAGCGAATGTAATTTAAAAACAGGTCAGAGGGGAAGGGCTGAAATAGTCCTTGAGACCTTCGGAAAGAGCGCCCATTCCGCCAGTCCTCAAAAAGGAATAAACGCCGTATATCTGATGACGGACCTGATACGTCGCATACGAAATATTGAGCCGCCCATTTCTCCTGTTTTGGGACCAGGAATATTGGAGCTTACTGATATTAAGTCTTTGCCATATCCCGGGGCATCCGTAGTACCCGATTATTGTCGGGCTACCTATGACAGGCGATTGCTGGTGGGGGAAACAAAGGAAAGCGTGCTGGAGCCGCTTAATAAAATTATCGAAGAGGCCACGAAAGCAAACCCCGAGCTTTCCGCAAAAGTCTCTTATGCGACGGGCGAAGAGCTTTGTTATACAGGCGAAAAAATATACGGGGAGCGATTTTTCCCGGGATGGGCTTTTGATGACGATGAGATTTTTGTAAAGGAAATATTGGAAGGGCTCCACGATGCGGGAGTGGACGCTAAAATAACGCATTACAATTTTTGCACGAATGCCAGCCATTATGCAGGAGAGGCAAAAATCCCGACAGTCGGATTCGGACCCTCGATGGAAACGCTGGCGCATATTAAAGATGAGTATGTGGAAGTCGCCCAGATTGAAATGGCGCTACTTGGATATATGGGGATTCTGAAGCGTTTATTTCCGGAGCAATAACCCTAATAGCATAAGAGTTTAGTCACGCTTAGGAGAATACAAATTTGGAAAGGTACAGCCTTTGTGTCAATGAAAGAGAATATGAGTTCCTCGCAAACGCGAATGAAACCCTTCTTTTTGTATTGCGGGAAAGGCTTGATTTGACAGGGGCAAAATGCGGTTGTTTAACCGGCGATTGCGGTGCGTGTACGGTGCTCATTGACGGCGAGGCAAAAAAGGCCTGCCTCATTCAAATCAGGAATGCAGTAGGGCATAAGATTACTACAATAGAGGGTCTTTCGGAAAACGGAACTTTGCATCCCATTCAAAAAGCATTTATTTATTGCGGGGCTATCCAGTGCGGTTTTTGTACGCCCGGTATGATACTAAGCGCAAAAGCTCTTCTTGATAAAAACCTTAGTCCAACGGAATCTGAAATCAGAGATGCGATTTCCGGAAATCTTTGCAGATGTACCGGCTATGAGCGAATAGTAGAAGCAATACTTCTTTCTTCGAAAATGCTCAGAGGGGAGGATTGTGATGTCTAAGATTGTTAACGGCGGGGCAATAGGTAAATCATTTCCGATAGATGATGCCGCATTAAAGGCGACGGGAGAGCTTTCATATGTCGATGATATAAAGATGCCGGGCATGCTGCATGCAAAAGTCCTCTTTTCTCCTGTTGCCCATGCAAAGATCAAATCTATTGACACATCCGCCGTTAAAGCGCTTCCTGGTGTTAGGGCGATTGTTTCATATCAGAATACTCCGCGAGTATATTATAATTCCAGCGGGGAAACCATTGACGTGTTTAAGACGGAGTGTGTGTTTGACGACACTGTGCGCTTCATAGGAGATAAAGTAGCTGCCGTGGCTGCAGATACTGCGGAAATTGCCGCGAGGGCAATACGCCTTATTCGAGTGGAATATGAGCCATTGCCTGTAAATATCGATCCTGAAAACGGGATAAAAGAAGATGCATATGTGATTCATACTAACGGGGGACTCGCAAGCGGGAATCTAATGGAAACCGTAAGCCAAAGTTGCGGAGATACGGATAGAGCTTTGCGGGTGTCGGAGTTTGTTTTTGAAGACACCTTTACGGTTCCGGCTATTCATCACGGGGCGATTGAACCACATGCTTCTATTGCTGTTTTCGATGCGACAGGGAAACTTACCGTAATAACGTCCTCTCAGGACAGTTTCGCCGTCAGAATCAATCTTTCACGGATCTTTTCTCTTCCGATGAGCAAGGTGCGGGTGTCAGTGCCCGCTATCGGAGGGGCTTTCGGGGGGAAAGTGGATATGATAACAGAACCGATTGCGGCAGCTTTGGCAATGCAATGCGGCAAACCCGTTAAATTGGTATACACTCGAAAAGAGGATATGACATCCACTCGCACGAGACATGCTATGAAGATATCTCTTAAAATGGGTTTTGACGCAGAAGGCAATATTCTTGCCGAAGATATGAAGGTTTTTTGCAATGCGGGAGCCTATGCCTCGGGCACGAGCAATATCGTTTGGGCGATGTGCGGTAAATTCTTTAAAGTGCATAAATGTAAGAACTTGCGCTTTACCGGGTATCCGGTTATCACTAATACCCAGCCCGGTGGTCCCATGAGGGGCTTTGGCTCACCGCAGGTTTTTTTCGCGCAGCAAAGATTGATGCAAAAAGCCGCGAATGCTCTGGGAATTGAAATATTGGAAATCCAGCGTAAAAACCTGACACTGCCCGATGGTATTGATTATAGATTTGATTTGCCTCACGGCAATGCCAGAGTACTTGATTGTCTTGAAAAGGCAGCCGAATTAATTGAATATAGAACTTGCCTAAAAGAACAAAAAGAAAGCAAAGATAAGAGATTTCGCATCGGTGTGGGCATAGGCGTAGGCGCACATGGAAATGGTATGTATGGGATACGAACGGATATTACAGCTATGATTCTGAAAATGAATGACGACGGCAGTACTGTTCTTTTCAGTGGATCTCACGAAATGGGAAATGCCGCTATTACCTTGCAAAAACAAATGATATCGCAAGTATTGGGAATTCCGATGGAGAAAATATCGGCGGTTGCGGGAGATACGGAAACTACGCCGTATCAATTGGGGGATTATTCCAGCAGAGGAGCTTTTGTTTCAGGGAAGGCGGCAATGATGGTGGCACTTGCCATGAAAGAAAAACTCATTGGCTTTGCTGCGAGATATCTTAATTGCGAATTAGAAAAAATCGTGTTTAAGGATGGCCTTTTCATTGCCCACGAATTAGAAAAAACAAATAATACTGATGCAGCTACAATCGAAGATATTGTCCAATATGCGAGACATAAAGAATTTACGGAATTGATTTGTGAGGTGACCCAAGCTCCGGACGCGGCGGTCATATCCTACGGAGCGCATATTGTAAAGGTAAGTGTTGATACAGAAACCGGACACACGGTAGTTTTGGACTATGCGGCGGTGCATGATGTGGGAAAGGCCTTGAATCCTTTAGGGGTAAAAGGACAGATAGAAGGTGCCATTCAGATGGGATTAGGATACGCTCTTTCAGAGGAAATCCAAACAGACAAAAACGGAAAAGTCCTAAATCCCACACTAAAGAAATACCATATGCTAAGAGCAAACGAAATGCCAAAGAAGATAAAAATCGCGCTGATCGAAAAAGGCGAACCATCAGGACCTTTTGGCGCAAAGAGTATAGGCGAGTGCTCGGTGATGCCTGTGGCTGCGGCTGTTTCAAATGCGATCTCGAATGCCGTCGGTTGCGATTTTTGTGATTTGCCGATTACATCAAAAAAAATTCAAGATGCAATAAAAAATATCTAAGTGTTTGAAATCAGATAATTTACAATTTCATCAGAAATAGAAATCCCCGTCGCCGCAGATAATCCCTTCCATCCGGGGCAGCCGTTTACTTCGGTCACATAAATCTGTCCTTCTTCGGATGATAATAGATCAACTCCTGCTATGTCTGCCGAAACCGCTTTAGCCGCTCGCATTGATAGCTCTTCCTCATAAGGTGAAAGCGAATAGGGTGTCGCAATACCTCCGCATGAAATATTAGACAGCCAATCCTTGCCCATGCGTTTTATTGAAGCAATTATTCGCCCGTTAATTACGAATGCCCTTAAGTCAGCGTTTCCGGATGGAATAAATTTCTGAAGATAAAAAACACGTCCGTCTTTTTTGCACGTTTCGAAAACACGGATCAATTCTGTTTCCGTTTTTATCCGTGCTACGCCCTTGCCGCACGAGCCAAATAGCGGCTTATAAAGCACATCTTCCCCGAAAGTATAAAATGCTTCCTTTGCGCTTTCTAACGTTTTACAGCAGCATGTCGGCGGAACGGGGAGATCGGCATTTTCCAATAATACCAAGGTCAGATATTTATCAACGGTTTTTTCAATGGATTTCGGAGAATTAATGATTTTTACTCCCGCGCTTTCCAGAGCAAATAAGGCATCCATGTGATAGATTACCTCTTCCAAAGAGCCGGACGGGATACCGCGGTATAGAATGCCTCCATATTTTGACATGGGAAGAGCATGATTTCCTGTTTCGCCAAAATGTTTAGGCACAGTAATTCCTATAGAGTGATTTAATTGTTCAATCCCGACGAAATCCGCAGGAATATTCTTTTTCGCAAATGCTTTTAACAATTGTTCACTATGCCACCCAAAAGCATTTCCGAAAACAGCGTACTTCTTCATAGAGCCACACCTTCATAAATAAAGACTTCACCAATGCCGGCGATTTCCCGATCGCCCACCATTCTTAAAAACTTTCCTTGATACCATGTGTCCGGCACACCTATGCCATGCTCTTTCAACTGCGTAAATAAATATTTTAAGAAGGTTGAATCGGTATTTGACGCCGCTAAAAAGTCGCCCGAAATAGAAGATAATCCGGTAAGGATAATAGTCCCTCGAGACATCCCAAAGCCTATATTGCATTCATCATCCGTGACGTCCCCCTTAATAATAACAGTACCGCCCCGCATAGAAGCGCATATTTGACCTTGTACGCTTCCGTCTACAAAAACCACTCCGCGTCGCATGGAAAGACCGAAACCGTCCGTGATATTGCCGCGCACGTAGGCAAAGCCATTTTCCATTCCTTCAAAAGAGTTAATTCCCACATCTCCGAGGATTCTCAGTTCTCCGCCGGACATTTCTTTGCCCGCGCAAAACCCCACCGACGAATTAACAATAATTCTTCCCTCACTTAGATGTGCACCCACGAAAATCGCTTTTTCGAGATTGCCTCGCAAAGTAAGTACTCCGGGCGCTTTATCGATGTCTTTGACAATATCAAAAACTTCCTTTGCTGCAACAAGATTTTTCCCATACCTTAACCTGGCATTCGCGATATCATTTAGCTCGGAATTTGTTAAGTGAGATAAAGGCTCTAAATCCAAAAACGGACTTAAATACTTTTTTAATGTAAGGATTGCGCCCATGAATGCACGTCCTCCAAATCTTCGAATGCAACGCTGTAAACACCTTCAGTTAACTTCTTTACGAAATCTATGTTATATTCAATTTTCGGTGCCGACAATAATTCTTTCTTACCTTTCAGGCACGCAGCAGGATTCCTGAACATATCTTCTTTATTGCCCATTTCCTTGTAGCAACTCAATCCCCCGTTTGCACCTATTCCTAAATGCCCTTTTCCTGAAAAACCCAAGAGCTTTGCGGGACCGCTTCTCGTCATTTGTGCGATTTCATAATATGAATACTCGCGCTTTATTGATGGAACGGCACTTGTTGCGAGCGCTTTTGAATTCAGCTTCTTTAGCTCCTCATCCCTGAATGATTTATCCATCAAAAGATGTATTAAATACGGGTATGCCAGAAATGACCCTCCGTTTGGAAAATCTGTGGTCAGACATATCCGGGACGGATCTTTAACCAACAGCATCAATTCCAGCCCCGTTAAGAACTGTGTGGCGTTCATCCGATTCTTTGCACTGTATTTCATGGGAAGTACGCAGAATCCGCCGTCAGCCTCCCATAAAGTAGATACGAAGCCTTTCTTTGATTTACCGAATTTCTCGCCGAATTCCAAATCCGCTGTGACCGCTGCCGCCTCCCCAAATGTAACCGCTCCGACATCGCAAGTGATATTGGGATTAGAATTTATTGCATCCGCGAGCTTTTCGGCGGCTGATATGGTTTCATCATTTGAATTTTTGGTATATCCGTAAAATTGTAGATGGGCTAAATGAAGGGGTCTCCCCGCGGCGGCTTTTATCGTTTCACAAACCGCATCGGAAGCTATATTGCTTCCCAAAAACGGATGGTGTAGGTGTAAAGGGTGAGCGAGTCTCAAATCCATTGTTGCATCAATCATTTTGTCTATCGTCTTGTGATAGGAAGATTCGGCACTACTTTGTCCCCCGCAAGGGTTAATCAGCTTTAAGCCCAAGGCCCCTGAGATTGACAAAAGCCAGCTTAAGTACTCCGGCAAGGATTTATTTGATTCCTTGGATTCTTCGTTTATGAGTTTGGTAAATAACGGGTTCTCGCCTACCCACACAAGATTTCCAATATCCAGATCTTTGATTGCGTTCTCTTCGAGAATCGCTTCTCGGGCATTGAGGGCGCACATGGCGGCATTTACGGCTACCGTATAGCCAAGCCCTAAATACTGTTCTCCCAGAATTTGCGAAGGAGCCAGAAGAGGATTATCCGCATCTCGAAGGAAGGGGAGAGGCTCTCCCGCTATATGCGTGTGAATGTCAATAGCCCCCGCCATGGCAATATGTCCACTCATATCACGGATTTCGTCAGCTTTGTCATTATCTGAGACTATGAGCCCATCTTCCATACAAATATCTTTGATTTCACCGTTAACACCGTTTACGGGATCATACACTTTCAGATTCTTAAGCTTCAGCATGCTGACACCTCCGAAATCAGGAGACTTAAGATCTTTGATAATTCAGGGCAGTTAGGGTCGGTATCATTCTTTACGCGGATTGGGATTCCATCTTCACGAAGTATGGTTTCACCCTTACTAAGTGAGGCATTAATTGTGTAATAGTTTGGATAGTTACGGCAGTTTGATTTCGTATCATACGCAGTTTCTCCGATTTGCAGGATAACATCGAATTTGTTTAACGAAAGCAGTTTATCAAGTGTAATTGTCGGAAGACGCTTTGGAATACCTTCGCAAAACGAAACAAACGCTCCGCCGCCTTGCGCCAGGGCGACTTTGTAGGCTCCGAGGCTATTGATAATCTTTGAATTCTGATAGGATTCAAAGCCGTCTGCAATAGCACCCTCATTTTGGTTAGGCGCGACGCCGTAAGTCCGTGTGGGAAGGGAGATTTTATCCACATGTGTATAAGCCCCGATTTTTCGAGCCAGAAAGAACGCTAAGTGCTGATTCTCCAATGAAATACCGCCTAATCCGCAAATCAGGACAGGATCCGCACCCGACAAAAGATCTGCAATCCTCATTATTCGAGATACAAATAATTCATTCATTTGCGGCACCCTCCGATAGTATTTCATGCAAAGGATAGTGAACCTTTCCGAGATTTCCTCCGTAATTTCCCGCGGAGATCTTTATGATTCCGGAAATGGCAGCAGCTTTGATGCCCGCAGCCATGGCGCGGCGTATATCGCTTTCTTTAGCGCCGCAGAGCACGATTTCATATACACAGTTTGCTTCTTCGGGTACAATGGTGCAAGGGTCGTATTTAAGAGTAGGACAACAAGCCGTATATGTTGAAGCTGTAAGAGTCTTATATTTAGAACCCACTTTACTTCCGCTTCGCACGATTCCGCCCGGAAATGGCAGTATCACTCCCCCGCTTTTTCGCATAGCTTTAACAGCCCTACCTGCCGCAATCAGCGTGGTTTCACGGTCTTTTCCAAACAGTATTAAATTACTGTCTGAGCCGTTTTCAAATGACCCGAAGCTGTCTTCACATAAGAATTCTCCATCCATCACAGGTATACGGCGAAAGCGCCTTCCGAAAAGAACTTTGCTGATTTGATAACCGTCTCCGAAATAACGAAGACTCTTTCCGACATCAAAGAAAGTACCTTCCTGCCATCCGTTAAAGCAGGCTGTGGTGGGGCATGTCATGACGCATTGACCTACTCTTAGGAGGGTTTGCTCGGCTACTTTTTCCAAATTAAGCCCCATCAGTATTATGCTGATGGCGGGTCTGCCGTCCGGTCCGTGCTCCGAAATACACTCAATGTCAGCCTGAGCCCCGCATGCGATAATGCTGGTCGCAAAGCCTGTCGCTTTTCGCCCCGCTTCCAACGCCCATTCCAAGGTATCGGCCGTAATTATAAAGCGGGTTCCGCACATGAAAAAGCCTTCCGCATAGGTATCTTCAATTTCGACATCGTTTATATGCATCGCGGGTCTCCATCGGGGATTTATTGTTTGCTTATATAGTCACATGATATTCCCGGCGCCTCTGATTGTCAACGTTTCGAAATTTTTGCAATTATTTCTTGCACAAAAGTGCATAATTGACGCGAAGACTGAACATGCTTGAATACTTTGACCTTTGAAATTATAATTATTACAGGAAAACCAGGACACCAAACAGGGGGTGCCAATGTCTAAACGTTCCCAGCAATTGATGCTTTTGTACAGCATCGCGCACAGTTACTATATTGATAAGCTCTCTCAAAATCAAATCGCGGAAAAGGAGAATATTTCGCGTTCTCAAATCTCGCGTTTATTGGATCGCGCAGAAAAAATCGGAATCGTCACAATTAATATAGCGCTCCCGAATGACCCTAATCTGACAGAAATCGCCGAATCAATTCAAGACCTTTTAGGTTTAAGAGAAGTGATTGTTGCGCCTATTGATACGACGGATGACACGGACGCGGTAGATGAAGTAATTTCCGTGGCGGCGTCACGTTTTCTATCGACTGCGCTTAAGGGCACTAAGACAGTGGGTTTGGGCTGGGGAAATACCATGTATCAGGTATCCCTACGATTGTCTTACAGGAGGCTTGCTTCCGAGCGTTTCTATGTTCCATTGGTCGGGATGTCCGGAACCTCTAATCCTTGCCTTCAAATAAATAATATTGTTGACAGATTCGCGGAAAGGCATCACTCAAGGGGCTATTTTGTTAATATTCCGGCATTTAGGGAATTAAACGAGCCTTTCAGTGAAGTAGAGGAACAAAGAATCGCTACTTTGCAGCAATATTGGGCGAATTTAGACGCGGCTGTATTTGGACTGGGAGGACCGCCCCTTAGCGGTGGAATGTTCGTTGAAGAAATCAGCGACACACATGTCACTAAGCTTGCTTCTTCAGGCATGACAGGCGATGTCCTTTCTAATTTCTTTAGGGAGGATGGCTCAATATATCCATTCGAAAAAGATTATCGCCATTTAGCGTTTGATATACATAAATTACCGAAAATCAGAAAAACAATTTGCCTTGCGGGAGGACTTGAAAAAGTTCAGAGCATCCTTGCTGCCGCGAGGCTTGGGTATTTTAATACATTAGTAACCGACAGTATTACTGCAAAAGCAATTTATGATGAATTCCGCGACGGAAGAGTGAGGGTTTTATGAAGGCATTGTTATACCAGGGGGACAAAAAGCTGTCGTTAACGCAGATACCGGAACCGGAGGGAGAGTTTATTGTACGCGTTAAAGCTTGCACGATTTGCGGCACCGATCTAAAGACCTATCTGCATGGTCATCCGAATTTCAAACCGCCTTGCATTCTCGGGCACGAGTTTATTGGGAGTGTAGAAAAGGCGCCTGCGGGATGTGGCTATTTCAAGGGGGATTGTGTAGTCGTCGCTCCATATGGAGAATGCAATAAATGCGAAAATTGCCTACATGGATCAAAAGAATTGTGCAATAATAAGAGAAGGATTTCATCAGGGGCTTTTTGTGAATTGGTATCAATCCCCGAAGATTTTATAGAAGATGGCGTAATCAAATTGGCCTCGGCAGACGAGGTATTTACCCTAACGGAACCCTTAGCCTGCGTTTTGACGGCAATGGAGAAAATGAACCTCAGCGAAAACAGTAATGTCCTCATCGCGGGCGGCGGACCTATGGGCGTGCTCTTTGCATTAAGTTTATCTGCAAGGAATATAAGCGTAACGCTCAGCGAACCGATAAAAGACAGAAGGGAAATGGCTGAAAATCTCGGACTTAAGACGATTTCACCAGAAGATGCAAAAGCAAAAGATTATGACAATATTGTCGTCGCGGTGAATGTTCCTGAATTGGCCGAGCTTTATATTAATGAAATCGCTGACGGAGGCACAGTGCATCTTTTTGCCGGGTTGCCTGCGCAGACAAAGCTATCTATTGATGCTTCTTCTATACATTACAGAGGCGTAACAATAGTTGGAAGCTCAGGTTTCCATCTGAGTGCTTTTCATGAGGCCTATGAGATTATCAGTAATAATAAAGAGCATTTCAGGAGGTTGATTACACATAGATTCGGAATTGATGAGGCAATAAAAGCTTTTGAGACCTTGGCAGCGGGACTTGCTTTCAAGGTTTGTATAATGCCATGAGAGCCGCTCTATTGTTAAATCCCTTGGCGGGAGGCGCAGATAAAATCTCCGAAATCGGAGAGAAGATATGTCTGTTTATTAAAACTTGCGAGTGGGTATCAAGCGTATCTGCCATCGGTTTTGGAGCCGAGTATGTGAAAACTGATACGATAGTAAAGCCCGAAGGAAGCACATATCTTGAAAAGCTAATAAGCGCGATTACGTTGGTTTCAGACTTTCATCCGGATGTTTACCTGCTCGCCGGGGGAGACGGGTTTGCGGCATATGCCGCGGATTGTCTATTGAAAATGGGCATAGAAGAACCTAAATTACTGGGTGTGGCAATGGGCACGGCAAATATCGGCCCGATTATAGCGTTTTCGGCGGATGATTTAATGGATTTGCCCCCGGATAATCTATTGTTTAGCGATTGCGGAGCTATAGAAGCTTTTGATGGGCTTAATACTTTAAGAAAAGAAGATTCAATCGCTTTTGGATTTAATGATATTGTCATTGGTAATACATTGTTAGGCACAATTGATAATAAAACAAGGCTATTAAGTGCGCGTGCAATGGCAAAAGACGGCTCAAAAATCCCGATTAAGCCAATGGCAAACATAGGTGAGAACCTTTGTATAGAAAAAAACGGATTGCGAAAGATAGTTTCGCTTCCAAAGACGGCGCAAATAATTGTCTCGGCATTGGAAAGAGAGCATTTGATTGGACGGGCAGTTTCAGGGCTCTTATGTTTTCATTCGGATATTAGAGCAAGGGCTGCACTCATTTGCTGTTCGCGCACATTGGTGACCAATGTATTTGATAGCGCAGGTTTCCCCGATTTGGTGGACTTTTCACAGCTTGTTTTCGGAGAAGATGATATTGTTTCTATAGACGGACTTAAGGAAGAGGCATTGCTTATTGCCGATGGGAATCCTTATGAAATAAACAGAAATGTTGTTACACTAAAATACAGACCCGATGTTGTTAAGATAGCTCAAAGTTGTACGAAATAGCTCAAATAGCTAAAATAGCACAAAGATAATCACCGACTTATAGTTCTTGAAAACCGATTAGAGTTTGGAAAGGACAAGGGAAATGAGTGACCATAAAAAGAGACAACGAAAAGTCCGCTTGTTTGGAGATGTGTACAACCTCTCAGAGATGGGAGTCGGGACGCTATTATTAATTCCCAGCATTGTTTTTTTAGTATTCACATTCGTTATTCCGGTTATTCAGGTTATTCAACTTAGTTTTACGAATTATAATACCGTGACCGGCGCCATGAACTCAGTGGGGTTTTCTAATTATGTTTATCTTTTGACGGGCAGTTCCAGCGCTAATTTTTATCAGGCACTGGGGCACACAGCCGTTTATGCGGTGGTCAGGCTATCATTTGATTTGACTTTGGCACTATTGATTGCGGTTATGCTTGATTCGAAAATACCGATGAAGAAGTTCTTAAGAGCCTCGTATTTTGCTCCTGTCGTTGTGCCGATTGTAGCATCGAGTTTAATCTGGATTTGGTTTTACGATGTCAATATCGGACCTTTTAATCAGATTCTTTCGGCGCTTGGATTGCCTACGAGCAAATGGCTGCTCGGAGAGAATACTTCCCTGATGTCAATACTAATCTTCTCGATTTGGAAGGGGTTGGGCTACAATATAATTCTCTTCCTTGCGGGTCTTCAAAATATTTCTGATACATATATTGATGCCGGAAAAATAGACGGAGCTTCGAATTGGCAATTATTTTGGAGAATAAAGTTTCCGCTTTTGCGTCCTATTGTTTCATTTGTCCTGCTGATGGATTTTATAGAAGCATTCAAAGCGTTCACAGAAGTCGATGTTATGACCCCGAATGGCGGTCCAATGCGCTCTACCATGCTGCTCGTCAATTATATTTATGAACTCGCGTTTACAAACGGGCGGATGGGACGAGCGGCGGCTTGCGCGCTGATTTTGTTTGTGATTATATTTGTGTTCACCATAATCCAAAGGAAAATCGGTGCCAATAAGACCGTTGACTATGATTGAAGGAGGGACCATGATGACAAAAACGAAATCAAAACTCGGAAAACTCACCTGGAAAAACTGGATTCTCTTTGCGATCCTTTTTGTCGGCGCTTTTACAATGCTGTTTCCGTTTGTATGGATGTTTTTCTCTGCGTTTAAAACAAAAGCTGACGTCTACAGTTACCCGCCGCGCTGGGTTCCTTCTACATGGGATTTTTCAAATTTCAGAAAAGTTTTTGATATGATACCTTTCCTTCGGTATTATTGGAACAGTATCCTTACTTCGGTTTTACAAACAGGCCTTATAATTATTATCTCTGTTTTTGCGGCGTATGCGCTGACGAAACTTCGCTATCCCGGGAAAAAGCTCTTCTCGACATTTTTAATCAGCAGCATGTTTGTGCCTACTGTCGTTACAATGATACCATTATATTTAATTGTTTCTTCTGTGGGTCTTAATGATACTTATGCCGGCATTGTACTTCCGCAGATATCTACGGCTTTTACCACTATGCTGCTTTGCGGCTTTTTCGAATCAATCCCGCGGGATTTAATTGACGCTGCCAGACTGGATGGCTGCGGACATATGCGAATATTGTTCAGGGTGGTGGTACCGAATGCCGGAGGTGCTATTGCTACCGCAACCTTATTTACATTCTTAGGCGCTTGGAAGAGTTACACCTGGCCTTTGATAATTACAACCAAGACGGAATACCGAACACTTCCTATTGGTATGAAATATCTGGTGACCGAATCCAGCAGCGAATATCAAGTTATGATGGCTGCGGCGCTAATGGCGATCTTACCGGTTCTAATCGTGTTTATATTTGCGGAGAAACAGTTGGTGCGCTCCATCACACTGACGGGGTTAAAGAGCTAAGGAGGGCGATATTATGAAAAAGTTTAAAAATCTATTAACGTTATTACTTGCTTTTGTATTATTATCAGTATTTAGTTTCGGGTGCCTACCCAAACCTGCCGTTCCAAACGGCTCTCAGGCGAGAGAGGACGGCGAGGAGGGGACTTCCTCTACCGGCACAGATCTTACTGTTGCGATGCCTCTTGATGAAAGGGAAAACGTCACATTGGATGTGTGGTATGCGGTATCGGGTACCAGCGGAGAGAAATTCGTAGAACAGGCGGAGGCTTTTGATAAGCAAAGTGATTTGGTATCACTTAATCTTTCGTATTCCGGCGGTGCCAATGATACGGCTACCAAGGTGGCTGCGGCGCTTCTTACGGATACGCAGCCTGATGTGGCGCTGATGTACGCCGGAGCCTCATACACAGGGAGCCTTGGAAATTTCGATACCGGTCAATTAATTCAAAGAGAGGGCTTTAACGCAGATGACATTTACCCGGGCATCTGGGATTATTGCCGCTATTATACCGGCGGTATCTGTGCTGTACCCTATGGTATTTCGACACCGGTCTTATATTACAACAAAGCAATAGTCGAAGCTGCCGGGGTAGATATGACCAATCCTCCGAAGACTTGGGATGAGCTATATGAAGTCTTGAAAATCTGCAAAGAAAAAGGCAATGTCAATGGCATGGAAGGCTTTACTGCTTTTGATACATCAGATGTGGGTTGGCTCTTTAAATCAATGCTAATGCAAAACGATTGTCCGGTAGTCGAGGTCAATGACGGCGTGATTACTCCTGTATTTAATAATGCAGAAGCGGTTGAAGTCGCCGAATACTGGAAAAAGCTTGTTGACGAAGGGCTTATGGCGGCTAATGAACACTCGTCCTCTGAGAACAAATTCCTTGCCGGTAATTTAGCCTTCCTGGTCATGTCATCGAATCGAATTTCTCGCTGGACGGAAGTGGACATCGAAATCGGTGCAATAGAAATGCCATATTTTAAGACGCAGTCCGTGGCTTTGGGAGGAACTGTTCTTACTATCTTTACGCAGGATGAACAGAAAATTGAGGCGGCTTGGGATTTGGTGAGTTACCTGCTTGAACCGCAGCAGAATCTTGACTTTGCTTTAAGTACAGGTTATCTTCCTGTTCGTGCTTCCGAATTGGAAGATGAAAAGGCAGTGGAAGCAATTGAAGAAAATGAAATGTACAGCATTGCTTTTAATCAGATGCCTTATGCATGGGCATATGTTCATTTTGAGCAAATGGGTACGATGGATTTGCAGCTTGCGGATGCGCTTAGCCGTATTGAAAAGGGTACAAAGGATCCGCAGACCGCGCTTAATGACGCGCTTAATACCTTAGTTGAGGATATGGAGTATGATAATCAATGAGTTGTAAGGAAACAAACCTTAAGGAACGATTTTCGTTTTCGACTGCAGCGTTATTTCCGCGTGAGTCTGAAGCGTCCCTTCGCCTAATTAAAGCGGCGGGATTTGCTAACGCCGAATTAATGCCGCAATGCCTTTCAGACGTAAAACCTGAAAGCGTCAGGCAATTCTCAAAAATAGGAATTCGCGTGGCATCCATTCATTTCCCATTGGCTTTTTTCCCTATGCTATATACAGCTCATCATTCCATGAGGGAAGACGGGAGAGAGTTTTCGAGGGCATTATTGTCTTTAGGCGTTGACCTTGGCACAAAAGTGCTGGTCATTCATCCGCATGAACCATCCAATAAAGACTTTGATAAATTATTGGATGAGCCTGTAATAGAAAATATACTGTGGCTGGCGGATGAGTGTGAAAAGAAAGGGATATTAATGGCTATGGAGAATTCACCGAAGACCTGCGCAACGCCATATCAATTGACAAAGTATGTAGAAGGACTTGCTCATAATAATATTAAGCCAATGATAGATACGACCGAAAGCAGGGAGGCGGGGATTTCTCCGACGGATTTTGCAAAGGAATTTATGCCATGTCATCTGCATCTGTCGGATTATAAAGATGATGTAAAACACCTCCCCGCCGGTGAGGGAGATACGGATTTTAGCACTTTTCGGGAAGCGATAAAAGGATATGAGGGGTTCTACACTCTCGAGCCGGCATACAGGTATTATTTAGATGACGCTCCAAATAAATTAAGTGCGGGCTATGAGTTTTTGGAAAGGAATTTTACTGATTAAAATTGGAAGACTTAAGCTGGATTGAAAAAACGAAAAATGTCTTGCGTGCATATGCGGTAGGTGATGCCTTTGGTATGCCTACTGAGTTTATGACGCGTAAAGAGATCGTCGAGCAATTCTCTCCATTGATTGGAGAATTAATAAAGCCTGAATGGTCAAAGAATCACAGCAATTTGCCCTATGCGTCAGTTACCGATGATACCGAGCAGGTGCTTTATCTTTACAGGCGCTACCTGAAAGACAAAAAAGTTGACGCAAAAGCTACTGCCGATTGTTTACGGGATTGGGTTCTAAAGACCGATGCCATACAAAAAAAATATATCGGTCCCAGTTCCATGGAGGCGCTGGAGGCAATAGAAAACGGAGAACCTATTGAAGAGACGGGCAAAAAAGGCACCACCTGCGGGGGTATTATGAGGACGCCCGCCGCTGTACTTTTTAAAGCTTGTGCAAATGATTGCGAGCTGGCGGAGAATATATATAACTGCCTCTTAAGTACTCATAATACCTCTGAAGCTCTGGAAGCGGCAGGGGCATATGGATTTGCGCTTAATGCGGCTTTAAACGGCAGCACGAAAAGGGAAATTTTGGACGCCGCCTTAATAGGAGGCAGAATTTTAAGAAAAAAAGCATTGCTTGAACATTGCACGCCATCCTCTGTCGCCCGAATAAAATGGTGGGCTCAGCACTATAAAAATTGCTCGATTGAAATGTTATTGCAGGAACTGTGTGGTGTTTTCGGAACGGGGTTGCCTTCGGCGGATGTTTGCGGCGCTGTTTTTGCGATTTTTTGTAAGGCAGGCAAGGATGTTTGGCTCGCCATTCGAATAGGGGCTTCATGCGGCGGGGATACGGATACGATTGCGGCACTTTCGGGAGCGCTTTGCTGCGCGTACGCGGGAGGGGATAATATTCCCACATATATAAAAAATGAGATTTTTGAAAGGAATAGTATCTTATGGGATACTCCGTGGAATCACAGGATCTAAAATCTAAACACAGCTTTGATGTAATAATCATAGGCGGGGGCGCCATAGGAAGCGCAATCGCCTATTTGTTAAGTGCTTATGATATAGAAATTGCTGTCATCGAAAAAGAGCCGGACGCCGCTTGCGGCACGAGCGGCAGAAACAGTGCTGTCGTACACGCGGGTTTTAATAACCGCGTCGGTTCACTAATGGCCAAGCTTTGCGTAAAGGGCAATAAAGAATTTGAAAACCTTGCCAAAACACTGGACGTGCCCTATAAAAAGACGGGTAAGCTCGTGGTAGGCTACAATAATGAGGATAAGGAAATAATAAAGCGCCTGATTGACGTGGGAGAGAAGAACGGATGCGTTGGTCTTCGTTTAATCGGAAAAGATGAAATACAATCTCTGGAGCCGCAGATTTCCGCGCAGTGGGCAATGTTATCGCCTAATACCGCTATTATCAATCCTTTCACATATAACATTCACCTTGCCGAGGCTGCGGTGAAAAATGGGATAACTTACTTGCTTAATCATGAAGTAGACAGCATTGAGAACAACAATGGTTCTTTTACAATTTACACAAAAGGAGGGCACTTCACCTGCAAAGTCCTTATTAATGCCGCCGGATTGTTTTCTGATAAAATCAGTGCGATGGCAGGTGATGACCGCTATAAGATTTATCCCTGCAGAGGAGAATATTATTTATTAGATAAAATACCTTGCGATTTTCTAAAAAGACCTGTGTATCCCGTCCCGCGCCCAGGCGTAGGAGGCTTAGGTGTACATCTGACGCCTACGACAGATGGTAATCTATTGATTGGGCCATCCGCCGAATATATCAAAGAAAGAGAAGACGTGGCGACCACTGCGCAGGTTTTAAAACAGCTTGAATTTGAGGCAAAGGAATTGATGCCCACATTGGATATGAGTATGGTAATAGGAGCATATGCGGGTATTCGAACAAAATTAGTGGCTAAGGGAGAGGAAAATTACGGGGACTTTATTATTGAAGAAAGCCCGCTTGTAAAAAATCTGATCCACCTTATTGGTATCGAATCGCCGGGACTTACCGCGTCCATGCCGATAGCGAAAATGGTTTTGGACATCGTTCAATCCCGCATTCAATTAAGAAAAAAAGCGGACTTCGTAGAGGGTTACAAAGGCATCATAAGCTTTAATGAGTTAACGGATACGGAAAAATCAAAGTTTATTAAAGAAAACCCCGATTACGGTGAGGTGATTTGCCGCTGCGAAACTGTGACCAAGGCCCAGATAAAGGCAGCCATCGAAAATCCGCTCGGTGCCAAGAGCATTCGTTCCATAAAGAATCGGGTGCGCTCTACAATGGGACGCTGTAACGGTGGTTACTGCCTGCCGCATATCATCCGGATTCTCCATGATGAATACGGAATGGATTACCAAGATATCTGTCTGCGTCATGCGGGAGATTTGCCATATCCGGGATGTCTGAAAATCGCAAGAAATTATAACTTTCATCGAAAAACCGGGATTTGCGTCCATCTAAGCGAGGAGAATTTGCCGACCCAAGATATAATGACGAAGGCATATTTCGACATAGTGATAATCGGGGCAGGCCCCGCAGGTCTTTCTGCCGCTAAAAGAGCTTGTGAAAAAGGGGCAAAGCGCATTCTATTATTGGAGAGAAACGCCCAAGCCGGAGGCATCCTGCAGCAATGCATCCACGATGGTTTCGGACTTGAGAGGTTTTCGGAAAGCCTGACAGGACCTGAATATGCTTACCGCTTCTTTTCTGTTTTAGATAATCCGTCTGTTACTTTTATGCCAAACGCAATGGTACTTCAAATTAATCCGGATTTGACCGTAAAGTACTCCGACGCAGATGGTTTACACGAAGTCTTAGCCGGCGCGGTTATTCTCGCTGTTGGTTGCCGTGAGAGAACGAGAGGCGCAATTAAAATAGCCGGAACCAGGCCCGCGGGAGTCTTTACGGCAGGCGTAGTACAAAGGCTAATCAATATTGATAATGTTAATGTCGGCACACGCGCCGTAATCTTAGGAAGCGGCGATGTCGGGCTGATAATGGCGAGGCGCCTTACTTTAGAAGGCGTAAAAGTTGAGTGTGTATTGGAAAAGCTGCCCTATTGCAGCGGATTGGCGCGAAACGTCCGCCAATGTTTGGATGAATTCGGGATACCTCTTTATCTTTCCGAAACAGTAATAGAGATTATTGGCGAACAGCATTTAACAGCGGTAAAATCGGCAAAAGTGGATGAAAACGGAGAGGTCATAGAGGGGACAGAAAAGATAATTCCCTGCGATACATTAGTACTTTCAGTCGGATTGATTCCCGAAAATGAGCTCGCAAAAGCCTGCGGGATTATTCTTGATCCTAAAATCGGAGGAGCAAAAGTAAATTCATATTATATGACAAGCGTAAAGGGGATATTCTCGTGTGGAAATGGATTGCATGTCCACGATTTAGTCGATAAAGTCTCCACAGAGGCCGAAAAAGCCGCCGACGGAGCAATGCTGTTTTTAGAAAAACCCCAAAAGGTCTGCGAAGACACCGGCTACATAACTAACCTTGTCACCGATGGAAACGTTAAAGCAAAGAATTATGATGAAACATTTATTCTCTGCACTTCCTGCCCCAAAGGTTGTCTTTTAAAACCTGTTACTAAAAACGGCAAAATTGAAATAATCGGAGCCTCCTGTCCTCGCGGCATTGAGTTTGGTCTTTCCGAACTTAAGAATCCGAAGCGTTTTCTTACGACGACCATTCGCCTAAATGGCGGAAACTATCCTTTGGTTTCAATTAGAAGCGCAAAGCCGGTCCCGAGAGACGATATTGCGCCCTTGGTGAATAAACTAAGGGACATTGAACTGTCAATGCCCCTTAAATGCGGTGAAACTAAAATTCTTGCGGGTGTTGAGATGATTATTACCGGATATGCCTTTTAGTCCGCAGGCGTTGCGTCATAAAATTCATCCATAACTGCTTTGCGGATGCGCTCATATAGCTCGGGCGCTTTACCTCCCGCCGCTTTTCCATCCACTTCGTTTGCTCTTCGTATCAGGTTGCTCGAACTTGTGACGATAATCTCCTGAGCATTATAGAGGTCGTCCAGAGTAAAGGCGGTCTCATTAACAGGAATTTCAAGCTTTTTGCATAAATCAATCATGTGAGCCTTAGCGATACCAGGAAGAATCTGATTGTCATTGGGATGAGTCCTTAAAGTATTGTCCTTAATAATGCTTACATTACTGTAGGCGCATTCGGTGACGATTCCGCCCGGACGGTAGAATACGGTTTCGTTGACCTTTGCCTCTACCGCCTTTTGCGCGGCCATGACCGACGGAATTAGGTTGAGAGTCTTTATATTGCAGTGGAAAAATCTGGTATCTTCCGTGGTGATGAGTTTAATAGGTGTCAGCCCGTCTTCGATTTCATCGGGCTTTATGAGCAGCCATAGATTTCCTGCTCCTTCGGTGAATGCGTGATTGCGGATTCCGGTACCGCGGGTTACCTGATAGTAGACGAAATTATTTCCGGTGTCTACTTTTCGAACCATTTCCTCAAGGAGGGCTTTCAATTCCTCTTTTGTGACAGGCATCTTGATCTTTAAGAGCCCCGCACTGTTAAAAAAACGATCGAGGTGGTCGTCAATCGCAAAAAGCTTGTAATTGCGTGACGGACTCGCATCGTACGCACCGTCGCCGAAATAGCATGCACGGTCGTTCATAGGAATTGACATCTCTTCCAATTCGGCGTATTTCCCATTGTAATAGCCTAATGTCTTCATGATGGTCTCCTTTTAATATTTTATTGTGATTATGGATTTCTTACAAAGAAGATTATACAGGAAATTTCACTTATTTTCAAAATTATTATTGACATTCTTTTCAGGCAGTGTTACATTATGTCTAAAGGTGTTAGCACTCGCGACCTATGAGTGCTAATAACCCAAAAAAACACTAAAGAATTTTGAGCTTGGGAGGCAGCAATGATAGCGGATTACGGTTTGAGCGACCGGAAATTAAAAATATTAAAAGCAATTATCCGCAATTATTTAGAATCGGGTGAACCGGTAGGCTCCCGTACCATTTCGAAGTTTACGGATTTGAATTTAAGCTCGGCCACCATTAGAAATGAGATGGTGGATTTGGAAGAAATGGGATACATCCTTTCGCCGCATACTTCGGCAGGGAGGATTCCTTCGGACAAAGGCTATCGCTTTTATGTCGATATGCTGATGGAGGAAAAAGAGCACGAGCTGAATGAATTACAGGAGAAGATGCTTGATAAAGCCGATAAAATGGATCAGCTGTTAAAGCAAGCGGCGAAGGTACTCGCGACCAGTACTAATTACGCTACCATGGTTTCTACTCCTATGAATTCGGCAAATAGGATTAAATTCATCCAATTGACGCAGGTCGATGAGGAACAGGTTATCGCGGTCATAGTGCTTGGTGGAAATGTTATTAAAAATAAGATAATATATGTCCCCGAGCCGCTGGATAATGAAAACCTTTTAAAGCTGAATATGCTCCTTAATACCACCCTTTCCGGGATGTCAATTGAGAGCATCAGCCTTGGGCTTATAGCTAAGTTAAAAGAGCAGGCGGGCATGCATGGTGAGGTCATAGGACATGTATTGGACGCGGTAGCGGACGCAATAGTCTTAGATGATGATATGCAGATTTACACGAGCGGGACGACGAATATTTTTAAATATCCGGAGCTTAGGGATAAACAGAGCGCCCAGGAAATAATAAATGCTTTTGAGGAAAAACAACAATTAACAGATTTGGTCACCCAGACACTCTCTAATGAAGAGAATACGGGGATTCAGGTTTATATAGGAGACGAAAGCCCTGTTCAGACGATGCGGGATTGCTCTGTGGTCACTGCCACTTATGAGCTCGGTGAGGGAATGAAAGGAACGATAGGTATTATCGGACCGAAAAGAATGGATTATGAGCACGTCCTTAGGTCCTTAAAGCGCTTGCAAAGCGAATTGGATCATATGTTTACAAAAAGCGACGCCGGAAAGGAGGGTTAAACGATGGGGACGGATAACGAGCCAAAAACACAGGAGGAAAGAGTTTCGGAGGCTGTGAAAGCCGCGAAAGAAGCGGCTAAAGAAGAGACTAAAGATAAAGAACTAAACTCAGAAACTGAAGATGAAGTAGTTATGGAAGAAACAATAAAAGAAGAGACAGAAAACAGAGAAACAGACAATGAAGAACCGGTAAACGAAGAAGCAAAGCAAGAAGAAACACTTAAGGAAGGTTCGCAGGAAGAGGAGGCAGGAAAAGTAAAGAAATTCGGAAAAAAAGTTAAAAAGGATAAGAAAGACGAAAAAATAGAAGACTTAACCGATAAACTGGCACGCTCGATGGCTGAATTCGATAATTTCCGAAAACGAACCGAGAAAGAAAAGTCACAGATGTATGAAATTGGCGCAAAAAGTGTTATTGAGAAGATATTGCCTATAGTTGATAATTTCGAAAGAGGACTTGAGGCGGTTAAAGATTCCGAAGACCCGTTTGCGGCCGGCATGGAAAAGATTTATAAGCAATTGATGACTTCTTTGGAAGAACTGGGTGTAAAGCCAATTGAAGCGGTAGGAGGAGAGTTTAATCCGGATTTCCATAATGCGGTTATGCATGTTGAGGATGAGAACTACGGCGAGAATATGGTAGCCGAGGAATTCCAAAAAGGATATATGTACCGCGATATGGTGGTACGCCACAGTATGGTCAAGGTTGCTAATTGATAATAATTAATAAGACATTTAACTAATATTGATATAAAAAAATAATCCTACAGGAGGACAAAAGAATGAGTAAAATAATAGGAATTGATTTGGGAACCACTAACAGCTGTGTGGCTGTTATGGAAGGCGGACAACCCACCGTCATAGCGAATACCGAAGGCAGCAGAACCACACCTTCAGTGGTAGCTTTTACGAAAGCGGGAGAAAGACTCGTAGGCGAGCCCGCGAAACGTCAGGCGGTTACGAACGCCGAGCGCACCATCTCTTCTATAAAGAGAGAAATGGGCAGTGATTTTAAGGTCACGATTGACGATAAGAAATACTCGCCTCAGGAAATATCCGCGATGATTCTGCAAAAGCTGAAAGCCGACGCAGAGAGTTATCTCGGAGAAAAAGTGACCGAAGCCGTTATCACGGTTCCTGCTTACTTTAATGATGCACAGCGCCAGGCTACAAAGGACGCGGGGAAAATCGCGGGTCTGGATGTAAAGCGTATTATTAATGAACCTACGGCAGCTGCGCTGGCTTACGGTCTGGATAATGAAAAAGAACAGAAAATCATGGTCTATGATTTGGGCGGCGGTACATTCGACGTATCCATTATAGACATCGGCGATGGTGTTATTGAAGTTCTTTCTACGGCCGGTAATAACCGTTTGGGCGGTGACGACTTTGACCAGAAGCTCACAGAATACATGCTTGCCGAGTTTAAGAAAACTGAAGGGGTTGATTTATCGAAAGATAAGATGGCGCTTCAGAGACTTAAAGAGGCCGCTGAAAAGGCGAAGAAAGAATTGTCTTCAGCTACTACGACCAATATTAACCTTCCGTTTATTACCGCGACTAATGAGGGACCGAAGCACTTTGATATGAATCTTACCCGTGCTAAATTTGAGGAACTGATTCATGACCTCATTGACAAGACCACAGAGCCGGTTAAGCGTGCTCTTTCGGATGCGGGACTTAACCCTTCCGAATTGGGTCAGGTATTACTGGTAGGCGGTTCCACACGTATTCCGGCTGTTCAGGAATTGGTTAAGCGCCTGACGGGAAAAGAACCGAGCAAGACTCTTAATCCCGATGAGTGTGTGGCCTTGGGAGCTTCTGTACAAGGCGGAAAACTCGCGGGAGATGCGGGTGCCGGTGATGTACTTTTGCTTGATGTTACTCCGCTTTCGCTTTCCATTGAGACTTTAGGCGGCGTAGCCACAAAGCTGATTGAGCGTAATACCACGATTCCCACAAAGAAGAGTCAGGTATTCTCGACAGCCGCTGACAATCAGACAGCCGTAGATATCAATGTGGTCCAAGGCGAGCGCCAATTCGCAAAGGATAATAAGTCTCTCGGACAATTCCGTTTGGACGGCATCCCGCCGGCACCCAGAGGAATTCCGCAGATTGAAGTTACATTTGATATAGATGCCAATGGTATCGTAAATGTATCCGCTAAGGATCTGGGCACAGGAAAAGAGCAGCACATCACGATCACCGCTGGCTCCAATATGTCCGAGGATGATATCAATAAAGCGGTTAAAGAGGCGGCAGAGTTTGAGACCCAGGATAAGAAGCGTAAAGAAGGAATCGATGCCAGAAACGAAGCAGACGCAATTGTCTTCCAGACAGAGAAAGCCTTAAAGGATGTCGGAGATAAACTCGACGCTAATGATAAAGCCGAGGTGGAAGAAAGGGTAAAGGAACTTAAAGACATTTTAGAAAAGACCAATATTGACTCTCTCACTGATGCTCAGATTACCGACTTAAAAGCGGCGAAAGAAAAACTCATGGAAAGCTCTCAGAAGCTGTTCACGAAACTCTATGAGCAGGCAGGAGCCGCAGCGGGAGCCGCCGGCGGACCGACCCCCGATATGGGTGGCGAAACCGCAGGGGCAGCACCAGAAGGATTTAGCGGAGACGATGTAGTCGATGGAGACTATAAAGAGGTTTAAATTAGTAATATTAAAAATAATAAGAAACCGCGCATCAGTGGGAGGTTAAAAGCTCCCGCTGATGTAGCGCGTAAAAGAAGGATGTAAACGATGGCAGACGCAAAAAGAGATTATTATGAGGTTCTCGGCGTAGCAAAAGATGTCGATGAAGCCACCCTGAAAAAAGCATATCGCAATGTGGCGAAGAAATACCATCCGGATATGAATCCCGGAGATGCCGAAGCGGAGAAAAAATTTAAGGAGGCTTCGGAGGCCTACGCCGTACTTTCGGATCCCGAAAAGCGCCGCCAGTATGATCAGTTTGGTCACGCGGCTTTCGATCCGTCATCAGGAGGAGCGGGAGGTTTCGGAGGTTTTGATTTCTCCGGCGTGGATTTCAGTGATATTTTCGGAGATATATTTGGGGATCTGTTCGGGGGCGGAGGCAGACGCACCCGTGGTCAGGGTCCCAGAAAAGGTGCGAGCATACAGAGGAATATCAGGATTTCATTTGAGGAAGCGATTTTCGGCTGTGAAAAGGAATTAGAACTGGTCTTAAAAGATCCCTGTCCGAAATGCGCCGGCACGGGCGCAAAGCCGGGGACTAAACCCGAGACCTGTACGAAATGCGGCGGCAAAGGGCAGGTCGTCTATACTCAGCAGTCATTTTTCGGAACAGTCCAAAATGTCCAGACCTGTCCCGATTGCCATGGAACAGGTCAGGTTATAAAGGAAAAATGCCCGGATTGCAGCGGCACCGGATATATTGCCACTAAGAAGAAAATATCGGTCACTATTCCGGCGGGTATTGATGATGGTCAGTCGGTTAGGATTCGCGAAAAAGGTGAGCCCGGCATAAACGGCGGTGCGAGAGGAGATTTACTCGTAGGAGTAATAGTTTCGCGTCACCCGATTTTCCAGCGACAGGATGTACATATATTCTCGACGGTTCCGATTTCATTTGCGCAGGCGGCTTTAGGTGCTGAGATTAGAGTAAAAACTGTTGACGGAGAAGTACTCTATAATGTAAAATCGGGTACTAAGACTGACACTAAGGTTAGACTTAAAGGTAAAGGGGTTCCGTCGCTTCGTAATCCGCAGCTTAGGGGCGATCATTATGTAACACTCGTAATTCAAACTCCCGAGAGATTAAGTTCGGAAGCGAAAGAAGCGCTTCGCCGATTTGACGAGCTTTGCGGGAATACGCTAAAACCGATAGATGGAACTGCGAAAACGGCCAAGGATAAAAAGAAAGGTTTCTGACGTACACCAATGGGGAAGAGTACCGAAAAACTAATTGCAAATAATAAAAAAGCGTTTCACGATTTCTTTATTCTGGAAACCTTTGAGGCGGGCATTGCACTTGCGGGTACTGAGGTGAAGTCGCTTCGGGGTGGCAAATGCAGCATAAAAGAGGCTTACGTTCAGGTAAAGGATGGTGAGGCGCTCATTTTCGGTATGCACATCTCGCCATATGAAAAAGGAAATATTTTCAATAAAGATCCCTTAAGAACCAGAAAGCTCCTCCTGCATAAAAGCGAAATAAATAAGCTAATCGGAAAAGTTCAGGAGAAGGGCATGTCTATAGTCCCGCTTCGTGTATATTTCAAAGGCAGCCTTATCAAAATCGAAATCGGCCTCGCTAAAGGTAAAAAGCTCTACGACAAACGTCAGGACATCGCAAAAAAGGACCAGAAACGAGAAGCCGACAGGGAATTTAAAGTAAAGAATCTATAGGCGATTGGTTATATCACGCGATTGCATTAAGCAACCGTATTCCTAAGCACTCCGAGGCCTTCGATTTCTATTTCACAGACATCCCCGGATTTTAAGCATCTGTGCGGCGTAAACCCGGCTCCCACTCCTTGCGGAGTACCCGTTGCGATAATTGAACCGGCATCTAAAGTCATTCCTGAGGTCAGCTCACATATTATTTCTTCAATTGAATGAATAAGCCTATCGGTCGTAGAGGACTGACGGACTTCTCCGTTTACTCGTGAGCAGATTTTAAGTGCCGGAGGCAAAGAAAATTCGTCCGCGGTTACGATATAAGGACCATATGCCGTAAATCCATCTAAACTCTTTCCGAAATACCATTGCTTATGGCTTACTTGTAAATCGCGCCCGCTTAAATCATTGAAGCAACAGAATCCGAATACATAGTCCCAGACATTTTCCGGCTTTACGTTTCTCGCGTTTTTTCCTATTATGACAGCGAGTTCCGCCTCATAGTCCAATCTGTCATTGATATCAAAGTGATTTTCAATCACCCCGTCAGGGCCAAGGGCATCGACGACACGCTTTGAAAAGTAGATGGCTTCTTCGGATGGTCCCGCCGGATCAATATGAAAGCGTGCGGATTCCTCCACATGCTCACGATAATTAAGACCCAGGCAAAGTATGTCATGATGGGGACTCGGAATCGGAGCCAAAAGTGTGACACTATTAATCGGAATCCCGGCGGTGTTTTCAGCCTTTTTAAGGAGTTCTCTATCCGAATCCTTTTGATTGATAATGTAATTTAATACTGATAAATATGGCATATTAAGTGATCTGAAAGAATGAACACTTTTCAAGTCACGCGAGAGGATACCGCTATCTTGTTTTCCGTTATTAACCCACGTTGCAAATTTCATCTCTATTCTCCTTTGTGTTAAGATTCTTGAAAGCTGTCGCGAGCATTAGTTTTAGTCTATTCACCTGATTTACTTCACTTGCGCCCGGGTCAAAGTCAATAGCCACGACATTTGACAGCGGATAGAGCCTTCGTAGTTCCTTTATTACACCTTTTCCGACTATGTGATTTGGTAGGCACGCAAATGGCTGAGTACAGACGATATTATTAGTTCCGCTGTGAATGAGCTCGAGCATTTCACCTGTTAAAAACCAACCCTCACCCGTCTGATTTCCCAATGATACAATATCCGTTGCCAGTTTCGCAATGGTAGCAATCTTTGCGGGAGGCTCGAAATGCACACTCTTTTTTAGCGCCTTTGATGCGGGTGAGCGCAGCCATTCGATAAAGCTGATGCCTAAATTCCCCATCAGAGCTTTTATCTTTTTAAAGCCCAAATGCGAGACCTTGAAATTCTGATTATAAAAGCAATAACAAAGGAAATCCAATAAATCGGGAACCACAGCTTGGGCGCCTTCTTTTTCCAATAATTCGACCAGAAAATTATTTGCGGCGGGCATATATTTCACCAAAATCTCACCCACTACGCCGACGCGCGGCTTCGCAATCCCGCGAAGAGGTATATTGTCGAAATCCGCAATCATATCCCGACAGAGTTTCTTAAATTTGTGTCTGGAAGGATATCCTTTTGTGATAAAAGCAATACATTTTCTGCGCCATTTTTCATGAATCAGATTGGTTTCACCGAAGTTTAACTCATATGGGCGCATTCGGTAAATGCACTTCATGAAAATATCTCCGAAGACGGCGGCATATAATCCTCGAATGGCAAGGGCGGGGGTTAGTTTAAAACCGGGGTTTCCCTCCAGTCCGCTAAGATTAAGTGATACTACAGGTATGTATTCATACCCTGCCTTTTTAAGTGCTCTTCTGATAAAGCCTATATAATTTGTAGCGCGGCATCCTCCACCGGTCTGGCTTATGATGACAGCGAGTTTATGTGTGTCGTATTTTTCGGATAATATGGCATCCATGATTTGACCTACTACCATAAGAGAAGGGAAACAGGCGTCATTATTGACATATTTTAACCCCATATCCACGGCCTGTTTATTGTCATTGGGGAGGACATCCACATTATAACCGCTCGCTCGAAAAGCCGCTTCCAGTAAATCAAAATGCAGCGGAGACATCTGCGGACATAATATAGTGTGTGTGGAACGCATTTCTTTTGTGAAAGGCACTTTGGGGGATGCGGAGTCAGCAAGCATGCGTGTAACGCTCTTTTCCTTGCGTGTCCTGATAGCGGCGAGCAAAGAGCGCACTCTGATTCTCGCGGAACCTAAATTGCTTACCTCATCTACTTTTAATGTTGTATAAATCTTTCCGGAACCGCTTAAAATATCCGCCACCTGATCGGTTGTGACGGCATCTAATCCGCACCCGAAGGAATTGAGCTGAATCAAATCCAGATCTTCTCGTGTCTTTACATATTCCGCCGCGGCATAAAGTCTCGAATGATACATCCATTGATCCATCACGTTTAATGGACGCCCGACGCTAACTAAATGCGAAATACTGTCCTCGGTCAGCACAGCCATATTATAAGAATGGATCAGTTCGGGAATCCCATGGTGCACCTCCGTATCCTGATGATAAGGGCGCCCCGCGAGGACGATGCCATGGCTATTAGTATCTTCTATGTATTTAAGCGCGTCCTCACCTTTTTTACGCATATCAGCGCGGCAATTCTCTAATTCTTCCCATGCATCATGTGTGGCTTTCATAATAGAACTTTCTGAAATATTAAAAGGGGACGCGGAAAATTCTTTTATTAGTCTCCCGCATAAGGCTTCTTCGCTAGCAAAAGAGAGGAAGGGGTGTAAGAATAGGACGTCTCCGTTAATAATACTATCCATATTGTTCTTTATATTTTCCGGATATGAAGTCACAATAGGACAATTATAATGATTATTGGCATCCGGAAATTCCGGACGCTCATAAGCAATACAGGGATAAAATACGCGCTTGATACCTTTATTAATCAGCCATTCTATATGCCCATGGGCGAGCTTTGCGGGATAACACTCGGATTCGCTGGGAATCGATTCAATACCAAGTTCATATATTTTCCTCGTGGAAGGAGGGCTTAATACAACAGAAAACCCGAGACCCGTAAAGAAAGTATGCCAAAAAGGATAGTTCTCATATATATTAAGTACCCTCGGAATCCCAATTTCTCCATTCGGAGCATTTTCAGGTTTTAGTGGTTCGTAGCCAAAATAGCGTTTTTCACGGTATTCAAATAGATTCGGAAGAGGATTATTAACCTTTTCCTTCCCCAGACCTTTTTCGCAGCGGTTACCCGAAATATAAGAGCGCCCCCCTGCGAATTTATTGACGGTCAGTCTGCAGGTATTCTGGCAGCCCCTACATTTCACCATTGCCGTTTCATATGTGAGAGCTTCTATTTCATCTATTGAGAGCATGGTAGTATCCGAGATCCCGGCCTTATCGACAATATTATTATAGCGCTCCATGGCAATTAGTGCCGCCCCGAAAGCCCCCATGATTCCCGCGATATCGGGACGGATTGCCTCGCATTCGGCGATGAGTTCAAAAGAGCGCAAAACGGCGTCATTGTAAAATGTGCCACCCTGCACCACGATATTAGAACCGAGTTCTTTTGCGTCGGAAACCTTTATTACCTTAAAGAGGGCGTTTTTAATGACAGAATAAGCAAGTCCCGCGGAAATGTCCGCTACGGATGCGCCTTCTTTCTGCGCCTGCTTTACTTTTGAATTCATAAAAACCGTACAGCGGGTGCCCAGGTCTATAGGATGTTTGGCGAATAGGGCTTCCCTTGCGAATTCTTCTACGCTCGTATTTAGAGATTTTGCGAATGTTTCAATAAATGAACCGCACCCGGAGGAGCAGGCTTCATTCAGAAGAACATTGTCAACGGCCCCGTTTTTAATTCTGATACATTTCATATCCTGGCCGCCGATATCTAAAATGCAATCCACATTCGGCTCAAAGAAGGCCGCGGCATAATAATGCGAAATTGTTTCGACCTCGCCTTCCTCGAGTGAAAGGGCGGCTTTTATAAGCGCCTCGCCATATCCGGTAGAACATGAGCGGACGATTTTTGTTCCGGGAGGCATTTTAGAATATATGTCTTTAATGGCATTAATGGATGTCCTTAAGGGGTCACCCTCATTATTTCTATAGAAGGAATACAATAGTGAGCCGTCTTCGGCTATCAATGCGAGTTTTGTGGTCGTGGACCCTGCATCGATACCGAGGAAAGCGTTTCCGCAATAAGTGCTTAAATCCTTGCAAGGAACCAAACGCATTTTATGTCTGTCGGAGAATTTCTTATATTCATGCTCTGAAGAAAATAGGGGAGAAAGCCTTGCAACTTCGAACTCGAGCTTTATTCGCCCCGCGAGCTTTTCCCTGATATAATCCAATTTTACGATTCTTTTTATTTCATAAGCTTCTTCATTATTTATTGGTTGATTACGATGAGCTCCCGCGTACATCGCCGCGCCGATAGCCGCGAATAAATGGGAATTCTCGGGGATGATAGCGTGCTCGTCGTCTAATTTTAGAGTTCTGATAAAGGCTTTTCTGAGCTCGGGGAGGAAATGCAAAGGTCCGCCTAAGAATGCCACATGACCACGTATCGGTTTTCCGCAGGCCAGTCCGCTTATTGTCTGATTTACGACGGCCTGAAAAATGGACGCCGCCAAATCCTCGCGGGATGCACCTTCGTTAATCAGCGGTTGAATGTCGGACTTTGCAAAAACGCCGCAGCGAGCGGCGATAGGATATAGGGCCTGATAATTTTCGGCATAGGAATTTAGACCCGTGGCATCGGTTTGCAGCAGCGAGGCCATCTGGTCAATAAAGGATCCCGTTCCTCCTGCGCATACGCCATTCATGCGCTGCTCGACGCTGCCTTTTTCAAAATAAATGATTTTAGCGTCCTCTCCGCCGAGTTCAATGGCGACATCGGTCAAAGGAGCATAAGACTGCAATGCTTCGGAAACCGCGACCACTTCCTGCACGAAAGGAATCCCGAGATGCTTTGCGAGTGCGAGTCCGCCGGACCCGGTAATCGTGGGCGCAATGTCGGCATTGCCTAAGAAATCGCCTGCCCTTGAAAAAAGATTAGCCATTGTTTCCTGTATATTAGCGAAATGCCGTTCATAATCGGAGAAAACCAAAGAGCCCGATTCATTAAGAACCGCCACCTTAACTGTAGTAGAGCCGATATCAATACCGAAATTCAAGCCTTTTGCATTTGTCATGAAAGAAACCCTGCCGAAACCTGTGTGACATGATAATAGTTATACCCCTCAATTACAACGAACCAATTTTACAACCAAATAAACGATAGGTCAATAAAAATAACCAAAAACTGGGTGATGAATGCGACAATAATTTCATTTATTATATTCAAACTACTATAATTATGCATTCAAACGAACTATTAAATAGTTGCAAACCCGCAGAAAAAAGAAAAGGAAACTGTGGCGGCGACGGAAGGGGGTTAATAGTCGGGGGGAGGTTTCAATGAGAAAAATCCTACGACTAAGAAAGCTTCTGGCGTGCGTATTATCCGCGCTAATGATAGCAATCACCCTATATCCGACGGGGGTTAGTATTCCCGCAGCGCAAGTCTTGGCTTCGGAGAACGAAGAAGACGAAACTCCGACAGGGACGGATCTGACGATAAACACGACAGAAGAGGAAAGTGAAGCATCAGAGACGGCAGACTCCATGCATGAAACGGATACAGAATCCGATGGGGCGGAAACGGAAACGACCGAAACGGAAACTGCAAAAACAGA
>JAISSU010000020.1 GCA_031272985.1 Lachnospiraceae bacterium
TCCGTTGATAACAGCGTCACCTCAGAGATCTGTTCGACAGACATACCAAGCGCAAGCATCCGCTTTGCCGTAGTTTGTGTTGCTTCAGCCATGCCAGTTGTTCTACCTTCAGCAATTCCCGCGGTTCGCCCTTCGGCAATACCGGCGGCTCTACCCTCTAGAAATCCGTCTTCTCTCGCCTCGTCTTGCCATGTCTTTTTCGCTAATTCTTCATCAAATTCTGTATACAGCATATTCTTAACCTCACTCATGTGCTTTTTAAGAAAGTCCGCTATTATCCTGTTTTTCTGGCAGTATTCATAGGCTATTTTCAGAGCTTCTGCCAGTTTTCTTTTGTTATTCCATATTTCATTCGCAACGATTGACTCAAATGTCACATATCCATTTAGGTATTCACTTCGTTCTATGAGCTTTTCATTATTGCCTTTGTTTATATTATATACTTCAACTTCCAGTTCGAGCATCCCCCCTGCGATTCCGGGTTGTAACTCTTCCGGAATGGTCTTGTAAGCTTCCGAGAGCCTTAATGTCTTATGTGACGGATATTTTTTTAATCCATTATACAGCACAATAAACTGCGGCTTATATAGAGGAATCCTTTTTTCACTGTATATTCGTTCTTCACCAATTAATTCTTCATAAATACGCGTTACATACATCAGTAATCGTAGTGGCATGTTATCGTTGATAGTTGACTGGTGTTCTATCATTACTACCAGTTTATCTTCCACTACGAAAGCGACATCATTAAGCAAGCTGTAAAATAAGATGCCTTTTAACGAAACGTCCATCAATTGAGTCGCATCTTTGATGTCAGTTCCCATAAGGGCATTGTAGGCATCCAGAAAACGTTCGGGGTCATTAAAAATAAACCTGAATAAACTGTCTTTTTGTTTCCTGTTAGGTTTTACTTCGTATTCTTTTTTCTTCATTTCTCTTACTCCCTTGATTTTAATGGATATATTTTGAATTTGCAATGCAAATAATCAATCTATTGCCGATTAAGACGCACATCCCGAGGCCCACGCCGTGCGTCTACACGGTCTAATGCGAAATGCACCGTCGCCAAAAAGGCAATAATAAACATGCCTTTTGACAACAGGTAATTTTATATGGATATTTTGAAAATCAATCGCATTCAGTGGAACTTACTCGTCCCTTGATAATCAGATATAGAATGCAAGTCGGCGAAAACGCCATTTGATTTTTCTGCGGAAAGCACAAAACAAAAACTTCCGACAAATTGGATTATATCGGAAGCTTTGGGGATTTGCAAGAGAAAATTCTCATCTTATTAATCAATCGTGCGTGTTGCTATAGTCACTCTCTCATTGAGACAGGTCACACAATGGCTTTCATAAACAAAAATGGAGTTTTATTCTATCCCCAGTGCTTTTATCGCATCTATGAATATGTCCGGTTTCTCGGAATGAATATCATGGCCCGATTTCACATTGTCTATCAGTGAGCAATCATCTATAAGCGCGGCTGCCCTGGCAGCGTCGTCGGCATCACAGGCTGCGAGCAGTACCCCATTGGCATCGTAATACCCATCCCCGTATCCTGCTGCGCAATGCAAATATACAGTTGGACATTTTATTGCGGATAGTGCAGTTTCTTCATCAAAGCCCTCATACCAGCTCAAATCATAAAATGTATCCCCGAATAATAGATCGTATTCACCTGTCCCGTTTTGGACATTCGCAGTCAATGCAACCGAGGCATTATTAAAACCTGCAGGCAGTGCCCACACACGCGGGATTTCATCGGAATTCTTTTCAATTTCTTTTAAATACGGATCAAGTACCAGAGGTTTCCAGCCTTCTTTCCAAAATGTCTGCATATAGCAGTTTTCCAGATACCAGCGCGTGTAATTCGTTTCTGCGGTTTGCCCAAGATAATTATGAATCGGCAAAAACCCATCCCGCCATGCGAATGTCTGCTCTATCCTGTCTGGGTCACTGCTTGCGAAATAAGGCGGATCCTCAAGCACGAGTCCAAGCACTAAATCCTGCGCATTTGCAGAGACATAAGTCGCAATAAGTCCGCCCGATGAATGACCTGATAGAATACAGGGCTCTCCGATTACATTTTCTATAAACCAAATCACATCACCCCCGATATTTACACAATTGTACTTTTCGTAATTCTTGCTCGAACCGCCATGACCATAATAGTCAAGTGCATAGACTTTATAGCTTTTTACAAGCGCAGGCAATACATTGGCGTAATCCTCCCAAGATACCATTTGACCGTGAAGCAGTAGAAGCGGGGTTTTTCCATTATCCTCACTCTCACCGTAATTAAGTATGCTTCCGTCTTCAAGCTCGACCTGCTTCTCCGTCATATTTGCTTTGTTGAGGTTTTTAATTGCCGCCGAATCAAAGTGATACTGTCGATAAGCGATGATATTATATGCCGCAACACAAATAACTATCAGCATAACAATTATGGTGAGAAAAATCTTTAGCTTGCGATGACCGCGTTTCTTTTTTTCCTGCATGATATTGCCCTCCTTTGATGTAATTACCCTTTTTCATCATGCCGATGCTTGTGCCCTGTCCACGATAATCAGACAATAACAAGTATTCGAAAGTCTTCATATCACGGACAAGCAGGTATTTTCATTTCCCTACCTCACTTTAATTTATTAAAATTTCAATTTTTCTTAAATTCTCTTTGTACTTTCGCTATTTCTTATGATATACTATGTCCGATATGCAATCTTATCTCGAAAGGAATCTTAAACTATAATACTATGGAAGAATTATTACAGCAAGCACAAAACGCAGAAACCGGAACTGCGTTAAATGAAACGCCGGATACCTCCGAAACACAAATCGAGTCCAAACCCACGTCCGCAGGGGATGCAGGCGGCGCTGCCTCGGAAGGGAAACCTGCTACTGATTCTGTGGAGCCGGGCACTACCATGAAAGATCTGGAAGATCATTTCGACGATGCCAGCCCGTGGAACTTGGTGAAATCTTATCTGGAAAAGAAAACTCCTCTGCACGTTAAAATTGAAGGAATAGTCAATGGCGGGGCGATTGCGATGGTAGAAGGAATCAGAGGATTCATACCCGCATCACGCCTGTCATTATCATATATCGAAAATCTTGAGGATTGGCTCTTAAAAGACATAGACGTCATCGTCCTTGAGGCAGATAAAAAAGAAAAACGTCTCATTCTCTCCGCCCGCGAATTGCTGCGTGATAAAGAGCGCGAAGACAGAGCTCAGAAAATCTCCGAGGTTAAAATCGGAACTATTATGGACGGAAAAGTAGAGTCTCTGCAGAACTATGGCGCATTCGTTGACTTAGGAGATGGTCTGTCAGGATTGGTTCACGTTTCACAGATCAGTCAAAAACGTATAAAAGCACCAAAAGATGTCCTTAAAGAAGGTCAGGAAGTTAAAGTAAAGGTCACCGCTATTAAGGATGGTAAAATCAGCCTTAGCATGAAGGTATTAGAAGAATCTCCCGTTGAGGAGCATTTCGAAAAAGTTATCCTTCCAAAATCCGAGAAAATAGGAACAAGTCTCGGGGATTTAATGAAAGGTATCCAAATATAATTTATATTAACTATGAAAATTAGACAATCCGGAGAGACTGACAGTTTCTCCGGATTTTGTTATTATTTTATTATTACTTTTTTAATCTCAGAACTCCCAATTTCCTGTAAAAACAGTTACCGCAGGTCCTGTCATGTAAATTTCATCAGACTTTTTATCCCATTCAATCATTAATTCCCCTCCGATTAGAATCACCCTAACCGGCGAAGTACAATATCCATTTGCAATTGATGCCACAGCTGAAGCGCAAGCACCTGTCCCGCAGGCAAGAGTCTCCGCGCTTCCGCGCTCCCAGACGCGCATCTCTATGACATGTGTATCAATCACACGTACAAATTCTGTATTTACACCTTCAGGGAAACAATCCGCGTATTCAAACAAAGGGCCAATTTTTTCGAGATTTAATTCATTAGGATCATCCACGAAAACCACTGCGTGCGGATTACCCATTGAAACAGCCGTCACTTCCCAGGGATAGCCGCCGATTTCGAGTGGCTCTCTCATGAGCAATGGTTTTGGGTAGATTACGGGAATTTCCTTAGTACGAAATTCAGGCTTCCCCATTACGACTCTAACTGAAACGACTTTATTGTCATCTCCTACCGTCAAGTCAAGCGTTTTCACCCCGGATAGGGTCTCAACGCTCATTTTTGTGTCCTTCACCAATCCATTATCATAAGAATATTTTCCGACGCAACGAATCCCGTTTCCGCACATCTTTGCCTCAGAACCATCGGCATTAAAAATAGACATTTTCACATCCGCAATATCCGAAGGACCAATCAAAACCAGCCCATCCGATCCGATGCCGAAATGCCTGTCGCTGATATTACGCGAAATTTTTTCCGGGTCTTTTACGGTTTCTTCAAATGTATTCACATATACATAATCATTTCCGCAGCCTTGCATCTTTGTAAATTTCATTATTACCTCCGTTATCTCGGGACGAAGTGGACATCGTTCACTACGATAAATCATTGTAATCATATTACCATCTTCGTCATGGACCTTTAGGTCACGGATCAGAATTATTCGGAAATGATAGACAGCACCATCTCCGCCATTTCCACCATATTTGTACCGCTGTCCATGCTGTTTTTCTGCAAATACCTATGAGCCTCTTCTTCGGTCAAGTGGTTTCGTTCCATTAATAGCGCCTTCGCCTTAAGGATAATAACCTCTTGCTCAGGATTGCGTACCCTTCGCTCCTGCCGCTTTTTCTTTCGGCGTTGCTCCATTCCACGCAATAGCATATTGACAGTGTTTAATAAATCATAGACTTTTACGGGCATTGCGAGGCTGATTACACCTTTTACCGCCCTACCACCTGTCCTCCCCGCAGAACTAATCAGCAATACCTCAAAACGCTCCGAAAGAAATTCCCGAAGCTGGCTGTATAGCATATCCTTTAATTGGTAACCGCAGATCACGATTCCCTCATCGACGCTGTCAGCATATTGGATAGCCTGCGTACCGCTCGTACATGAGGCGAGAGTCTGAATACCGCCCCGCATGAGCAAATTACGAATATTCGCCGCATTGTCCGGGTTCGCAAACGCCACAATGATTCCAACCACCTACATGCCCCCGTATCCAAGTAGTCATATTCAAGTAGTCATTTACAGTCAGGTCTTTCAATGTCAAAGCAGGTATTTATCAAGCTCCCACGCCGTAATCGAAGCGCGATAGTCACGGTGCTCTTCTTCTTTTGCAGTAATGAGCTTTTTCGCCAAATCTTCGCCCAATATCCCGCGGATTAATTCGTCTTTTTCAAATTCCCTGATAGCCTCAAGGAGACTGCCCGGAAGAGAATCCACGCCAATAGCTTCTCTTTCCTCATTTGACATTGCGAAGATGTTTGTATCCAAACTCGGCGGCGGCTCTATTTTATTCCTAATCCCATCAAGTCCCGCCGCCAAACACCCTGCTAAAGCTAAATAGGGATTTGCGGAAGGGTCGGGATTTCGAAGCTCCAGCCTCGTGCCTTCACCTCTCGTGGCGGGTATTCTGATAAGAGGCGTCCTGTTTTTCATGGCCCATGCGATGCTGACAGGTGCCTCATATCCCGGAATCAGTCGTTTATATGAATTTACAATAGGATTTGTAAGGAAGCAAAGCGCTTTAACGTGCTTTAATAGCCCGCCGATAAACCAATAGGCTTCTTTGCTTAATCCCTTCGGATCAGTTTCGTCGGCAAAAACATTCACGCCGTCTTTTTTCAAAGACATATTTAAATGCATTCCCGAGCCATTGATTCCGGCTTTTGGTTTTGGCATGAAAGTCGCGTGCAGTCCATGCCTTTTGGCAATCGTTTTGACCACGAATTTGAATGTCATAATATTATCGGCAGTCGTCAAAGCCTCGTCATAGTGAAAATCAATCTCATGCTGAGCAGGAGCCACCTCATGATGCGACGCCTCAATGGTAAAGCCCATCTCCTCTAAGGTCAGAACGATATCACGTCTCGCATTTTCACCGAAATCCAATGGTCCCAAATCAAAATAGCTGGCCGTCTCAAAAGAAATCGTCGTCGGAAGTCCATTTTCATCAGTCTGGAAAAGGAAAAATTCACACTCCGGTCCGACATCAAACTCAAAACCCAAATCCGCGGCTTCCTTAATCACTTTCTTAAGAATATAGCGCGGATCACTTTCAAATACGCTCTGGTCGGATTTGTATACATCGCAAATCAATCTGGCAACTTTTCCATCCTGAGGTCTCCACGGGAAAATAGTGAATGAATTAAGATCCGGATAAAGATACATATCCGACTCCTCAATCCTCGCAAAGCCTTCAATAGACGAACCATCAAACATACACTGATTTGCTAAGGCTTTTTTTAGCTGACTATCTGTGATTGCCATGTTTTTCATAGTTCCGAAGATATCGGTAAATTGAAGACGAATAAAGCGAACGTCTTCCTCCTCAACTATTCGCAGAATGTCTTCGTTTGAATAAGTATTCATATCGTGCCTCCCGTTAATTTGCAGTCAACGTTTTTGCGGCGACTCCGTTTATCATGCCAAGTTTCCCCGAGAGCGCGCTCGTGACATCGCCCGGCGCATCCAATACGACGCTGATTATCGAAACGCCTCTCTCCTTATACGGAATACCCTGCCTTCCGACAACATAATCACGATACAAATGCAGTAACTTATTGACTTCCTCCACTGCGGTCGACTCTTTTACGATAATACTGACTACGGTCACTCTTTTTTCCATTTTGCGCCTCCCTACGGTTTTTGCTCATTTTCTGAAATAGTTCAATAATGCTACGTAAATAAATTACCTAATAATCTGTATTTCATTTCTTATATTTATCTAAGTAATTCGTTAATTCAAACGTGAAACAATGCTTGATAAATTTCAACCTTGCTTAACAGTGTCAGCGATTTTTGCTGCCAGCGAGCATAATTCATCATGCCTTGCCATTTTTAGTGTTGATTTTATTGTCAATACAGGTTCAATAATTTCCATATCTTTCATTTCCAATAATTTATTGATGATCAACTTTCCGGAATTAGGCGCCCAGGTGCCATTTTCAATAATCGCTACCGTTCTATTCTGGACCTTCAAATTCTTCATATCCTCAAGTAAATTATCCATCGGCGGATAAACCCCGCCGTTATAAGTAGAGCAAGCAATAACCAAGTGACTGCATCTGAATATTTCTCCGATTAATTCGGAAACATGAGTCGATGAAACATCGTGAACAGCGATTTTTTTAACTCCCGCGTCCGCGAGTCTGAATGCGAGTGCATTCGCCGTCTGCTCGGTATTTCCGTAAATCGAACCATATATGATAACGACCGCGTTTTCTTCCGGCTCGTATGTGCTCCATTTCTGGTATTTATCAAGAAATAACGATAAATCAGTTCTCCAAATAGGGCCATGAAGCGGACATATCACAGCGATGTCAAGCGGCGTCAGTTTCTTAAGGAGCGCCTGGACATTATTTCCGAATTTCCCTACGATATTAGCATAATAACGTCTGGCGTCATTTAACCATTCTTTCTCAAATGCAATCTCATCATCGAAAATATGACCGTTTAACGCACCGAAAACACCGAACGCATCCGCCGAAAACAAGATTTTCTCATATGAATCATAAGTCACTATGACCTCGGGCCAATGTACCATAGGAGCGGTAATAAACTGCAATGTGCGCTTTCCGATATTTAATGTGTCACCTTCTTTTACCTCAATTGTGCGTCCCGAAAAATCACTTTCAAAAAACTGTCCCATCATCGCTATCGCTTTTGCGCTCGCGACAATCTTCATCTCGGGAAATTTCTTTAAGAGGACTTCAATATTCGCTCCGTGGTCAGGCTCCATATGCTGAACTATTAAGTAATCAAGACCTCTCCCCCATTGCGAGAGCGTCCAGTCAATATTCGTAAGAAACTGAAATGATGCCCCCGCATCAACAGTATCCATTAGAGTAACCTTTTCATCTTTAATCAGGTAGGAATTATATGAGACACCCCTCGGTATCGGAAAGAGATTCTCAAATCTCGCAAGTCTCCTGTCATTGCATCCCACCCAAACAATTTCGTTATTAACTTCTCTGACACTATGCATGATATACCTCCGCTATTACTGAATATCAGTCTAAAAACTTTTCAAGTGCTAATTGTATTTTTACAGGCGTTTTTCGAAATTACCATCCACCTGTGCCCCCTCCATAAATATTACAAATGCCTGGGGATCAATGCTTCTGACTATTCTGCGCAAACGTGACACCTCGTATTTTGATATTATCGTAAATAATACATATGCGGTTTTATGCGTGTATGCGCCTTCACCATCCCAGTTCGTCACACCGCGATGCAATTCTTCCATGATCGCTGCCGAAATGCCTGTCTTTTTTGTGAAAATCATTACGCTCATATTGATATTCTGACTATGAAGCCTGTCCACCATTATTGAACTGACAGCTGAAAATATCAACGAGTAAATGGCTATTTCTACATTGAACACAATTAAACATATTACATAAACAAAGAAATTAACAATAATCGACAATCTGCCAACGGAATTGCCCGGCTTTTTTTTCGCCATTACCATGCCGATAATATCCAATCCTCCGCCCGCCGAGCGTCCGCGCAGTATGAGCCCCGAACCCGCTCCGACAATGATTCCTCCTAAAATACAGGAAGTCAGAAAGTCCTCAATTATCGGCGTTTGCGGAATCGGAATTAAACTCAGGAATAAACTCGATACCGCTACCGCAATCAATGTCTTTAATGCAAAACGCTTTCCTAAAACTTTATATCCCCAAAAAATCAGCGGAATATTTAACAAAAGATATATAATACCGTATAAGTCAATCCCCGCAATTTTAGAAATATGTACCGTATTGCTCAGTAACAGTCGCAACAATTGAGAAATACCTATTAGTCCGCCGCTGTAGAGTCCCAATGGAATGATAAAAAGATTCAAACCCGCCGCGAGAATCAGGCTGCCTCCAACGACATGTAAAACTTCAATTGCATCCCCCTTGTACTTCCCCTTCAAAGCCTTTAAATCAAATTTCAACTAAAACTCCCCTTCCAATTTCCGGATTTCTTCATCTAAATATAACATTCTGTCATCCAGCATCGAAACAATGCTGGCGCATTCCCTTAATTCACGGCTGATGTATTCGGGCGCATTCCCCTCGAATTTATACAAAATGCGGTGCTCCAGACTCGCCCAGAATTCCATGGCGATCGTTCGTATCTGGATCTCGACCTTCATATCCCTTTTTCCATCCGAGAGATAAATCGGAACCGTCACGAGCATATGGTAACTTTTATAGCCACTCTCCTTTGGATTACTGATGTAATCCTTAACCGAAAGTAATGCCAAATCAGCCTGCTTTCTAATCATTTCCGCAAGCCTGTAAATATCGGACGTAAACGAACAAACAAGCCGTATGCCTGCTATGTCATTTACATACTCCACCATATTAGGTATAGTGGATTCGTAGCCGTTCTTTTTTAATTTTTTAACGATGCTCTCAGGCGTCTTTATTCTGGCTTTAATGTATTCAATCGGATTATAGCGGTGAATATGCTGAAATTCTTCATTCAAAATATCCATCTTAGTCTGTATCTCTTTTAATGCCGAATTATACATGAGCATCAAGCTCTTCCAGCTGTCAACATCGTCCTGAAATTTTACAAAATTGTCCACACCAAATCTCCTCTCTGTCGGTCCCCTTTGCTCTCAAACAGAAAGATCCCTCTTTGCGGTATTATAACATAGCAATATAAATTTGACTATTGAATATATTATTCATTGCGCCCTACCTACGCCTCCAACACTACTTCCGCTATGTTCCTTGCGTGGTCGGACATTCTTTCCAGACAAACTAAGGTGTCCAAGAATATGATTCCCGTCTCGGCGTTACATTCCTGTATGGCAAGTCTTTGGATGTGTCCGCTTCGCAAGCGTAATTCCATGTCGTCAATGGCTGTCTCAAGTTCGATTGTTTTCCTTGCTTTTTCGCGGTTCTTTTCTTTAAAAGCCTCAAGGGCTAATCGGCAGCACTCGGCCGTGGTTTCGAGCATATCACCGAGTTCTTCACTGGCAACTTCTGAGAAACTAAGTTTACGGTCGCGTAAGTTCTCGGCGAATTCGGAGATATTTTCGCAGTAATCCCCGAGGCGCTCCATATCGGTCAGCACCTGCAAAAGGTGCGCTGTCGCGGCATGTTCTCGCTCGCTTAAGAGCTGAGCATTTAAATTAATTGTGTATTCGGTTATACCTGCACATAGTCTGTCAACAGTATTCTCCTCATCTTTCAAGAATTTTATATCGGCATCATTGACATTTAACAGGAGCTTTTTCGCCACTTCAATTGCGCCCTGGACAATATCTCCCATTCTGAAGATTTCTTTAATAGTCGCCTGCAAGGCAATTCCGGGTGTCTGTAAGAGACGGTCGTCGAGAAGCGCTTTTCCTCTGTCTGTTTCGCCTTCCGTGACATGTCCGATTTTCTTTGCGAGTTTTATTATCCAATTAGAAGCGGGGAATAATAGCACTGTCGTTGCTATATTAAATGCTGTGTGGACAATACTTATCTGAGTCTGCGAAATCGCGTTTTCTCCAAATGCCGGATTAATGACTTTCAGCCATATTATCGCAAGGATGCTGAAAATGATTGTTCCGATAATATTAAATAAAAGATGCATCAGCGCCGCCACTTTCGCGTTTTTCTTCGCGCCGATTGAAGAAAGAAGCGCGGTAACACAGGTTCCGATATTCTGACCCATGATGATATAAATAGCGGCATTAAATGGCACGAGTCCCACGGCCGCGAGGGACTGCAATATCCCAACACTGGCGGACGAGCTTTGAATTATGGCTGTTATCGCAGTACCGGCAAGTATGCCGAGCAATGGATTTTTCCCAAGCACGAGAAATATATTGCGGAAGCTCTCTGATTGTTGCAGGGGCTCTACCGCGGATGACATCGTCGTTATTCCAATGAAAAGAAGTCCGAAGCCGATTACAATACCCGCAATTTCCTTTGCGCGGCGCCTCTTTGCGGTAAGCATAATTATGACACCAGCCATAACGGCAATCGGGGCGATTTTCCCCGGGCTTAAGAATTTAGCCCACTCCACAGATGACACGAGCCAACCGGTAACCGTTGTTCCGATATTGGCACCCATTATTACGCCCATAGCCTGAGTCAGATTCATGATTCCGGCATTTACGAAACCGACGACCATAACTGTCGTAGCCGAAGAACTTTGTATCACCGCAGTTATGGAAAACCCGAGAATTACTCCCATGAGTTTATTTCTGGTGAGGGCTTCGAGCAGGGTTTTCATCTTATTTCCCGCAGCATTTTCCAGGCCCTGCGCCATTATCTGCATACCGTAGATGAACATTCCGAGACCGCCCACAAACGGCAGAATTATTGAGATGTATTGCATTTCGAACCCCTCCTTGACTTAAATCAGGGGATAACCCCGACTTTGCCTTTCTGCTTTCTCGCAGCTATTTATGACTGAATTAATTAGTTACTGTGCTTGCGCTCCTGCATCCGTCTGATTCTGGGTCGTCTGAGCGGCAGAGGCAGCCTGTGCGTCGAGTGCCGATTGCGCCGCACCTGCGGCCTGAGTGCCGGCCATCTCATCGATTATTTTATGGTAATAGGCATTTGCGTTCTGCAAATCCCCTGTAGCCTCATAACACTGCGCCAATAAAAGCATAGCCGAACCGCTTTCATAGCCCGGAATCATTTTTACGACGTTATTAAGATCTGTAATCGCTCCGGCATGGTCACCTGAGGCGACTTTCCCTTGTGCGGCTTTAAGAAGCCTTTTGCAGGTACGCGGGTACAATAAATTTGCGATTTCATCATATTTCGCACGCCCCAGCGGTCCTAACTTATCAGGATTTACTTTGAGCATCTCTTCCATCATGTCAGCGTCACTCGTGTCATTGGCGTAATAACGTGTATAAACATTCATCACAATCTCATAACTGTCAATCGTAGAGGTCGTATTTGTCTCTTGAATCGTATAGACATCCGCATTCGCCTTGTATTCATCGAGCTCCTTTTCCATGGATGTAATGAGAGTTTTCTGCTCTGCCACTGTATCCGATAGCTCGACCACCTGTTGGTTTACCTGCTTTTGGCGATAGGAATCGACTGCGGGAAAAATCAGGAAAAGCATAATAGCAACCCCGCAAAGACCTCCGATTACCATATGAAAAACCGAGCGGTTTTGCGTAGACTCGCGGAAAAGCACCTCCGCAGGCTGAATAATTGTTTCATTCCCGACCTTATATTCGACGGTATCCTTACTTTGTTTTTCGGATTCTTTAATGTGGACCGTGCGCTGGCGCATGATTTCGTTGATTTCATGCATATATGACAATGTAATCTCATCGGTTTTATCGTATTTATAGGCTTTTCTGACGGCCTGGCGAGCTTTTGCGAATTTCTCCGTCACAATGTAAAGAAGACCTAATAGCTGCCAAGCTTTTACGAATCCCGGATGCAAATCCACGGCTTTTCTAAGAGACAGTATTGCCAAATCCTCACCATCTCTCATTGAATAATTAAGACTTTGATTGTAATGTTTAACCGCTTGATTAATCTTTTCTAATTCTTCGGGTTCTTCCTGGATATTCCTGATATATTCATCGGCAATATTATCATTCGGATCAAAATGTCGGCTTAAGATCCATTCCACGAGAGCCTCGACCACATCGCCGCGCCCATAATAAACCAGTCCCAAAAGATTTCTGGCGGTTGAATTATTGCGATTATACTGAAGACTCTTTCGAAGTGAGATAATTGCCCCCGATATATCGCGTATATTTGCTTTTTTAAGCCCGTCATTGTACCAGTAAATGGACTGACGACTCAGTTTTTCGGTATATTCCATATTTGTCTTTTCGTGTCGGCGTTTTGCATTATCAATGTCCATCATAATTCGCAAAGTTCCGCCGTAATCCTCGGTAATAAATTGCCTGTATATTTGAAATAATTAATTATGAGAGGCTGTTTGCTCAATTACCTCGCGCAATATATCACTCATATCCGTTAAATCCTCTTCATATACAGCTTTTTCAATATCCTCAACCTCAAGGCTCGGTTGAAATTTCTTTAATTCCTCTTCAAAGTTTAACATTAATTATTCTCCGTTTTAACTACTTTAGCGCTATGCATTTTTCATTTTGATAATTTCTCTATAGGGATCTTCAACACTTCACCCGCCAGATATAAAGAGCCTAAGATGAATACAGTCGCTCCCTCGTCTCTTCTCTTAACTGCAATATCAAACGCTTCATTAACATCCTTCGTTTCGGTAACTTTTTTATTCGTATATTTCCGAAACATCTTTGCCAGTTCGTTTACTTTGATGCCCCTTGGTCCGGAGAGCTGTGTGACAATATATTCTTTAACGTCGATTCTCTCACATAAAAGCCTCGCCATTTCGTCAGCCTTTTTATCATATACCGCCGAAAATACAATAACAGAATCTTTCGGACTTTTGTAGATATATTCAAAACTGGTAATAAACGCATTGATCGCGGGAATATTATGCGCTCCGTCAATGATAATGCGTTCCCCGAGGCTTTGCATCCGCCCCGGAAACATGACGTTGGCTAAGGCTTTTTTCCATGCGACACGGTACTTTTCATATGGCGAAAAAAGTCTTGTCATCGCCCGTATGGCTATCTCCGCGTTAATTATCTCGTATTTTCCCATGTTTTGCAAATGCCATGGTTCGCCTTGATGATACTCCATCTGACGCGAAAAGGCAATTGAATTAATATTACCGGGGATTACTTTCACGTCGCCATGAGTTACCACATCCGCATCAATGCCTTTTTCTTTTGCCTCTTTTTTTATCACTTCGGATGCTCTTTTGATAGTGCCATCCATTACAAGCGGTGTGCCCGCCCTTAATATGCCCGCCTTTTCATGGGCTATCTCTTCTATCGTTTCACCGAGATATTGCATGTGATCAAGTCCGATCGATGTGATAATCGTCATTATGGGAGCATCAATGATGTTGGTAGCGTCCAAGCGCCCGCCGAGCCCGGTCTCCAATATTATATATTCCACATTGCTCTCACCGAATATGCTCATTGCTATAGCAAATAAAAACTCAAAATAAGAAGGATGCCCGAGTCCCGCTCCTTCAAAACGAACAGCAGCATTTTTTGCTTTATTAAATGCATTTAAAAAGGCCTCTTCGGGGACCATTTCTGCGTTAATACGGATGCGCTCGCGCATATCAATTAAATGCGGTGAAATAAAGGTGCCTACGCTCTTACCAATTGCCAAAAGCATGGCCTCGGTATAAACGCAAACGGAGCCTTTGCCGTTCGTACCTGCGACATGAATGAATTTCCTGTGCAAACCCGGATTATTTAGACTAACAAGAAAATCCCTTGTGTGATTCAAGGGATGTTTCATTGTGAATTTCGGCAATTCCTCAATATACGAATATGCAATATTAATATCATTTATGTTATCATTCAAAGCTTCTTTTTCCATTTATCCAATTCTTCTTTTATTTGAGTCAGCATGGTCTCATATGAAGCGAGTTTATCTCTTTCAGCCTGCACTTTATCGGCTGGCGCTTTATTTAGGAACTGCTCATTTGAGAGCATTCCTTTTGCCCTGCCTATTTCCTTTGTGAGGCGCTCTTCTTCCTTTGAAAGGCGCGCAATTTCCTGCTCGAAATCAACAAGCTCGGCTAAGGGCATATAGATTACAGCGTCTTTGACCGCTAAGGCTACCAAATCATCAGGATTTTCAGGCTCATTTTCTACTATTACAAAAGCATTGGCCTGACAAAGCGCGTGAGCATTAACTTCAATAGCCCGCAGAGCTTCACAAAGAGCTTTATCCTTGGAAACCACAGTCACAGTGGCCTTTCGTCCCACAGGCACATTCATATCACGGCGGATATTTCTGATTCCACGCACAATCTCCTTTAGATGCTCCAGTACATCTTCAGATTCCGGAAAACTGAGTTTCTCGCTGTACTGCGGCCATTTTGTGATCATGAGCGACTCGTCTTTAGGTACCAGCTTTTCATATATTGCCTCGGAAATAAAAGGCAAAAACGGATGGAGGAGCTTTAAGGCTTTGGCAAGCACACTTCGAAGTGTAGAAAGTGCCGCAGCGGCAGATTCCTTATCTTCATCGGCGTGATAAATGCGATATTTAGCAAGCTCAATGTACCAATCGCAGAATTCATCCCAGATAAAGTCGTAGATTTTCTGCAGAGCGATACCCATCTCGAACTTTTCCATATTATCCGTCACTTCGCGTACGAGATTATTAGAAGCGGAAATAATCCAAGCATCAATATCCGAAAGCTTTTCGAGCGCAAGCGCATTTTCGGAAATATGACTGTCAGGTTCGGTATCTTCATATTTAGTATCTGCTGTCCGTGAATCGGTGCCTGTATTTAAATCTGCATTATCCAGATTCATTATTATAAAACGCGATGCGTTCCACACTTTGTTAGCAAAATTTCTGCAGGCGATTAACCCTTTGTCAGAGAATCTGATATCATTGCCTGCGGCGTTGCCCTGAACTAAAAACATCCGAAGTGCATCCGCTCCGAACTGATCAATCATGTCCAGCGGATCCACGCCATTACCCAAAGATTTCGACATCTTCCGTCCGAGTTCATCTCGCACCAGGCCATGGATAACCACGGTATCAAAAGGCGCGACACCGGTCTGCTCATAGCCCGAAAACACCATGCGAATAACCCAGAAGAAAATAATATCGTAGCCTGTTACGAGGACATTAGTCGGATAGTAATACTTCAAATCCTCGGTTTCAACCGGCCACCCAAGTGTCGAAAATGGCCAAAGAGCCGATGAAAACCATGTATCCAGCGTATCTTCATCCTGAGTAAAGTGCTTACATCCGCATTTCGGACAAACCTCGGGAGTCTTTTTAGCGACAATTAATTCCCCGCAATTCTCACAGTAATAAGCCGGTATCCTATGTCCCCACCAGATCTGACGCGAAACGCACCAGTCTTTAATATTGTAGAGCCAATGCAGATATATTTTAGTAAATCGTTCCGGAACAAATCTCAATTCGCCTTTTTCAATTGCATCTATGGCGGGCTTTGCCATCTCGTCCATCTTTACGAACCATTGCTGTTTAATCAGCGGCTCAACAGTAGTGTGGCAGCGGTCATGTACTCCCACGCTGTGCATATGCGGCTCTATTTTCACAAGAAGTCCTTGTTCTTCAAGATCCTTTACAATGCGCTCTCTGGCCTTATATCTGTCAAGTCCCGCATAAATTCCGCCGTTTTCATTAATCGTGGCATCGTCATTCATAATATTAATTTCTTCGAGGTCATGACGCTTGCCCACTTCGAAATCATTAGGGTCATGGGCAGGAGTGATCTTCACTGCTCCCGTACCGAATTCCATATCCACATAGGAATCTGCGATAATAGGTATTTCTTTATTTACAAGAGGTAGTATAGCCTTTTTACCCACATATTTCGCGTAACGCTCATCATCAGGATGAACTGCAACAGCCGTATCCCCAAGCATAGTCTCGGGTCTCGTCGTAGCAATTTCAAGAAAATCCTCGGTACCTGCAATCGGGTATTTTATATGCCAGAAATGGCCATCCTGATCCTCATGTTCCACTTCCGCATCCGACAGGGAAGTTTTACAAACCGGACACCAGTTAATAATACGCGAACCCCGATACATATAGCCCTTATCATAAAGATGAAAGAAAACCTCCTCTACTGCTTTAGAGCAGCCCTCGTCCATGGTGAAACGCTCCCTGTCCCAATCACAGGAAACGCCGAGTTTCTTTAATTGGTCCTCAATGGCGCCGGCGTACTCTTCCTTCCATTTCCATGTGCGCTCAAGAAATTTCTCACGTCCGAGCTCCTTTTTATCAATGCCCTCTTCCTTAAGAGCATTCGTAACCTTAACCTCAGTGGAAATAGCCGCATGATCAGTCCCCGGCACCCATAGTGTGTCAAACCCCTGCATTCTCTTATAGCGTATAATGATATCCTGAATGGTATTATCAAGAGCGTGTCCCATATGCAGTCTGCCGGTGATATTCGGAGGAGGCATAACCGTAGTAAAAGGCTTTTTACTCAAATCAGGCTCGGGATGAAAATACTTTCCCTTAAGCCATTTATCGTAAAGCCTCGGCTCTATTTCTTTAGGATTATATGTGGTTTCAAGATTCTGACTCATCGTGACCTCCTCGGTTTTTGGTCAAATACCTTAACATTATAGGTTTTTGGAAGTGTGAGTGTCAAGAGGCAAGAATCTCACCGACAAATCTCACCGATAAATCTACGAAAAGCTTCCCTGCCAATACTATCACTTTTAAAGACACCCGAATGGCTTAAGACCTCTAAAAATACAAGACCGATATATTCCTTTGAATAAAGCTTTGATTCTATTTCCGGTTTCAGCCTCGCAGGGAGTACCGCGAGACCCATGACTTCGATTAGCCCTATGTTTTCTTTTTTAATGTGATGAAGTTCCGCGTGCGGATGGAATATTCCGTCAGGGTGTTCTTTGCTCGTACGATTGTTTCTTAATACGAGATCCATTATGTATTGTCCGTCTTTAAATCGCGCAATCGGAGTAATGGTATTATGTGGCGTCTCACCTGAAAAAGCCAGAATCCCTACTGTCTCATCGCTGTATGCGCGCCATTTCGAAAGAACTAAGTCGCAAAGTTCTATTATTCTGTTTTTATCGCTGCCTTCGATTCGGATGACAGACATTGGCCATTTCACTAAGCCGACGCTTAAATCTTCCCAACCTTGAAGCGAAAAGCTCTCTTCTACGAGCGCCTTCATCATGGGGAATTCATGTCTGCCTCCCTGAAAATGGTCGTGGCTTAGAATTGACCCTCCCACAATGGGCAAATCCGCATTACTCCCAATAAAATAATGCGGGAACATAGAGACGAACTCCAATAGCCGCTCAAAGGTCTGACGATGAATTTTCATCGGTTCGTGAACGGCGCTAAAAACAATACAATGCTCATTATAATATGTATAAGGCGAGTACTGAAGAAACCACTGCCTGTCAGAAAGAGTGAGCGGGATCACCCTATGATTCTGTCTGGCGGGATGTGATAAATTACCCGCATAGCCTTCATTCTCATAGCACAAAAGACATTTCGGGTAGCTGTTTTTTGCGGCGTTTTTTGCTTTCGCAATTTCTTTGGGGTCCTTTTCCGGCTTCGAGAGATTAATAGTAATTTCCAAATCACCATAATCGGTGGCGCTCACCCAACGCAAATCTCTCTTCATGCGATAGCGCCTGATATAATCGGTATTTTGTGAAAAATCATAATACCAGTCGGTAGCCTCTTTCGGGCTTATATTATACTTTTCCCAAAACTCACTTATAACTTCGTGCGGAAAAGGTGTCATTGTGCCCAAAAGTTTCGTATCCAATAAATCGCGCGAGGTAACGGTGTCTTCAATCAATCCGCGAGAGCAAGCATTATCAAGAATCGGACGCAATATTTCTTCTAAGGAAAATTCTTCCTTCGATATTATATCCTGATTACCGTCGCTATTAGCGCGCTCTACACCTTTACCACCAACTACCGGGGCACCATCGATGATGGTAGGTTTTGCCACGTCACAGTCAGGTGGCATATTAAGCTCCAGCACATCTAACATACGATTATACGCGTACACTGCATCTTCAGGTTTTATCAGGTTTTTATCTATACCGTAATGTATAAGATCACCAATCATAGGAGTTTTGCCCTTCAATTTTTCTTTTGCTTAGCCTAATCGAACGCCGCCTACCGGTCTGATTGCGTAAATCCCGCAGCTGCCTCTTCCAAAGACGCTTTCTAATTCTCTTTTATATTCGGCTGTTTTTTCATTCGGAACAAATGCGAGAATCGTCCCTGCAAGACCCCCTCCATGCACTCTGAAGCACCCTTTTCCTTTTAGGATGCGCTCGCTCAAGGCAAGCCCCAGCGAGACCCCCTGATGTGATACATCATTCATAGAGAAAACATTTTGAAGGTACTTATATGAAGAATCACCGGATTCATTCAGTATTCCAAGAAAAGCTGTAAAATCATTCTCTTCCAGAGCGGACTTTGCCGCTGCCACCCTTTTTTGTTCATTATAAAAATGGATTGCCCGTAGGATACATCGGTCGCTGAGTGTCCCATGAATCTCAGGCAAGCTTCTATAAAAATCCTCTTCTGAGACATCTCTTAAACATTTCCGGCCGAAAAAAGCGGCAATCTCATACATTTCATTTGGCATCATTGAATATTCATCTTTCAAATCAGCATGAGAGCCTTTCGTGTCTGTCAGGCACAAATCATAGCCTGACGCGGGAAAATCCGTTTTGATTCTTTCCATAACAGGCGACTTCGGATCGGCAAAATCTATATATATGCAACCACCGATTTCGCAACCCATCTGATCCATCAGCCCACTGCCCTTACCGAAATATTCATTTTCGGCGTATTGCCCGATTTGCGCAATTAACACAGGGTCGATTTTACCCTCATGAAAGAGCCCCGAAATAATAGTTCCGATTAATACCTCAAACGCCGCTGAAGTGGAAAGCCCCGCACCTGTCGGAATATCACTCGTAAGGTAGGCGTTAAAGCCGCGCACCTCGTAGCCTTTCTGCTTTAGACCCGCTAACACTCCGCGAATCAGGCTTAAGGTCGTACCCTCCTCGCCGGATTTCTTTTCCAATTCATCCAAACTAAGCCGTAACCAGCCAAACCCCTCGGAATATATATTAACCGAATTGTCTAAACTCTTATTAACAATTGCAAGGATATCCCGATTAACTGAGGCGGTAATTACACAGCCGTGCTGATGATCGGTATGATTTCCAATCAGCTCGGTGCGCCCCGGGGCGGAATATATTTCATAATCATTGCTCGTAAAAAGCTCTTTAAAGTTCGCAACTGCCATATCAAGGCGTTTTTCATTTTCCATAATTAATTCTGTCCCCCAAATCAAAAATACCTGCAATTCATGTATACAGGAATTGCAGGTGTCTTGTCAATAAGTATTTTAGGCTAATGCATTGACCTCAATATCTATTCGTATCTAAGTGCCTCAATCGGATCCATCTTCGCGGCTTTATTGGCCGGGTAATAGCCGAAGAATACTCCGATTACCATCGAAAATCCTGCTGCCAATAACATGACCGATACAGAAGGTCTCGCCGAGTACCCTAAATAATTAGCGGCGACCGAACCCAATGTAATTCCGAGTATTATCCCGATAATACCTCCGACCAAGCAAATAACAATTGCTTCAACTATAAACTGGAGCCTGATTTCGCCGTTAGTCGCGCCTATTGCTTTACGTGTGCCGATTTCCCTCGTGCGCTCCGTAATCGAAACCATCATAATATTCATTACGCCTATGCCACCTACCAATAGCGAAATCGCGGCGATAGCGGCAATCGCCATTGAGACTGTGGTCAGCATTTCGGTTACGGATTCAACCATGCTCTCCATACTATAGGCACTCACCTCGAAATTATCATTACGAGAGTAATAACGGTTCATAAATGTGGTAATTTTATCCGTAAACTCAGTGGCATTTACACCGGCTTTCGTAACCACAGTAAAATTAGTATACCCCGCCGCGTCGCTGACCTTCTGCGCTATAGACAGTGGTATGTAGACAGTAGTCGAAACATCAGCACTGTTTGACGTGGATATTCCCATTGTGCTTGCCTCATAAGTATATACGCCGACGATTGTAAACCTGTCCACATAAGAATTTGTATTAATTACAATAGTCTGCCCGATAGGATCCTCCTCGCCAAACATATTCTCAGCTAAAAGACTCGAAACAACCGCCCCGTTCTTTTTATTATCAATGTCTCTTTGGGTAATGAGTCTTCCGCTTTCAAGCTCTATGCTGTTTGCCGTAAAATATCCTACATTTACACCCATTAATGAAAGATTTGCGTATTTTCTTCCGTTTACAGTTTGTCCCGAACCCACTTGTTCACTCAAAGAAATAACATCGATTTCATCGGGATATTCCGCAGTCAAATCATCAATCATCGCATCGGTCATCAGATTAGAAGGTGCAATATTCATCCCGACACCACCTCTGCCGGACGCCCTCGTAGACTGCAGTGAAACCGTGATATTCCCGACACCGAAACTCTGCATGGACTCAGTAAGAGAGCCGGTGAGCGAATTTCCGACAGTCATGATCGCAATAACAGAAGCAATTCCGATTATTATGCCAAGCATAGTAAGCAGAGCACGCATTTTATTGGATCTCAGGGAAGAAATCGCCATGAGGACGTTTTCGCCTATGTTCATGCCCTCACCCCCCGACGCGTCGTGCTACTTCCACTTTTAGACCTTGGAAAATCTTCTATTTCATAGTCATCACTGTCGTCGGTTTCGAAGCCATCTTCATCATAATCTACCGCTTCGCCATCTATCGTATCGTAATCATCCGTATCAACAGCCGTTTGTTTATTCCCATAATATTTGGCATAGTTTCGCCCGGGTCTTTCTTTAATTATTTCCCCGTCACTAAGCGTGATAACCCTCTGTGTCTCCTCTGCCAATTCTTTACTATGAGTTATCAGAACCACGGTTTTCCCCCGCTTTTCGTGAAGCTCGTGGAAGATATCCATCACAAGGCGCCCCGTCTTTGAATCGAGCGCTCCCGTAGGCTCATCCGCCAATAGTATCGCCGGGTCATTCGCCATCGCCCGCGCTATTGCGATGCGCTGCTTTTGTCCACCTGAAAGCTCATTGGGCTGGTGCTTTGCCCTATCTGTCATGCCGACCATGTCCAATAATTCATCGGTACGTAAAGCTCGATCCTTTGAATTCACATGTGCGTAAAGCATAGGCATCTCAATGTTTCTTCGGGCACTGATTCTTCCAATCAGGTTAAACGTCTGAAAGACGAATCCAATCTTTAAGCCTCTGATACGTGACAATTCTTTATCACTGTAGGTATCAATATCGGTTCCATCCAAATAATATGTGCCCTCCGATGGTCTGTCCAAGACACCCAGAATATTCATAATTGTGGATTTTCCGGAACCCGATTCACCAACTATAGATACGAATTCGCCCTTTCTGACGACTAAATCGATCCCGTTTAGCACCTGCAATTCGTTTTGTTTTCCCTCATAATAGCGTTTGTATATTTTCTCAAGACGAATCATTTCAGTAGTAGCTGTCATTGCGGCCCTCCCCCGGACGGGAACGTCACTGTACCGCCGCCTCCGCCGCCATTGGTTCTGATTCCGCCGCCGCCAAAATTCATCATTGTCTCGGTATTTCCCGAAGTGCCGGAACTCGTGCTCGTACCTAAAGGATCATTCATAATCAGCAGACCGTCTCGCAGTCCGTCCCCGCTGATTTCTATATAATAATCTGTCTCCAGACCTGTTTCTACGACTATTTCCTGAGTCGTGTAAGCTATTTGCGTCGAATCACCGCTCGTACCGGCATTTGCGCCGCCGAACGTACCTCTACCTCCTGTGGCACCCTCTGGCATGTCTCCCGATGAGAATGTAGGACCACCCGTGGCGCCTCCCTCATCTCCGGAACTAAACGAGGGGCCTTCTGATCCGTCTCCGGAGACAAATGTCGCACCTCCTCCGCTCTGACCCTCCGGCATATCTCCCGAAGTATATGAGGTACGTTCACTATTCCCTCTCTGCGGCATATCACCTTGAGCATAAGTTGTGTTTTCACTTGTTCCATCGCCGCTTTGAGACTGATTAGCCGTACTCGCGCCTCCTATGGTAATGGCGTACACGACGCTTTCACCTGCGGCATTCGTTACTACCGCATCATATGGCACCGCGTAAACATCCTGTCTCGAATCCTTTATTATATCCACTGTTGTGCTCATTCCTGCTTTCAATCCACCCAAATCCGATGTGATTTCCACGATTACAGTAAAGTTCCCGTCTGTCGCCGTGGGAGAAACTGACGTAACCTTAGCATCCCACTGCTCATCCTCAAATGCATTAGAGGTAACAGTCGCTTCCATTCCGTTTACTATGCCTATGGAATCATACTCCGCCACCGAGACCGGGATTTCCAGTCTATCCAAATCTTCTATCGTAAATAATGCGCTCGCTCCGGTAGTCCCTCCGGTACTTCCGCCACCCGGAGTCTCTCCTAACTTTGCTGTCATAGAAGTAATTGTCCCTCCTTGAGGAGCATAGATTTCCAAATCTTCCAATTGTTTTTCATATTCTTCCAATTGGGTCTTTAGAGATTCGGCACTGTCCTTTGCGACGGCATCATCATAGCTTTGCTGCGCGGATGTAATATTCCTTCCGTCTGACTCGTAGGTGGAATCTCTGGTTTGGACGGCCTTATCGTATGCACTTTGAGCCTGTGAGACCTTTTCCGTGGCAGAATTCACTTCTTTTTGAGCCGCGTCGTAGTCACTTAATAGCCAAGAAAGCGCGGCGTCCTGCTTTACTTTATCCAGCATATTAATCGAATATTGAGTATTATAATTATTAAATTTTCCTTCGTCATTCAATCTCTGAGCGGTGTCAATTGAAAGAATCTGTGACAGGAGCGTATCATCAGCCGCGACATCCGGATATGCCGAAAAAGTAATTGTCTTAAGCCGTTCAAGAATGGCTTTCTTTGCGGTATCCGATTTAGTATTAATTGTATTTAATTCCGATTTAGCGGAATTCAAATCTGCGCCCGTCGTCTCGACTTCTTTATTATTTCTTTCGTAGTCGCTCGCCTGAATATCCTTTGCTTCTTGAATTTTCTCTTTGAGTCTGGTTCTTTCCTTGTAATCCGAAGACTGAGCCTTTGTGATATCTTTATTGAGACTTTCTATCTTTTCATCTAACTCAGAAGAATCAAGCACGCACAATAAGTCTCCGGCAGATACTTCGTCGCCTTCTTTTACATTAAGCTTTACGATTTTATATGATAATGATGAAGTGACGGAACCGGTGGTCACACTCTGAAGCGTACCGGTAGCGGTGACAGTCAATTCGAGATCCATTTTAGTAAGCAATGTGCTATCAGGTATACCGGAATTATTCCCTCCCGAAGCGGCCCTTGAACGAAGCCAGAAGAAAATCAAAACTGCGGCAATTACAATAAGAGCAATTATCAAAATAATCAGCTTCTTATGACGCTTAAAAAAGCTCCCGCCTTTCTTTGAATTCCGGCGTCGCTTCTTTTTATTGCCTTTGTCTGATGCGTCATTTGACCCTACTTCAGCATAATCTTCGGTGGCTTCCGCGATCTCATCGACGATATTCTCAGGTTTTGTGATAGTTTTGTTGACAGATTTCTTACGCGACATAATAACACCTCTCACAAGTATGTTTTCTCCCCGAGATAACCCCTTATGCCCTATATGTCAGCTCCCCTTCAATCGGTCATTACTAAAGATAATACAACTTATACATTCGAATTGTATGTTTAATATGTCCGAATTGTGTCACGTTAGTGAAAATTGGATTAAGGACATACAGCCTATCTGTAAGGTGCTTTAAAAATAAAGAAGTCCCCTCCGGTTATTTTAGTTTAGGAGGGGACTTTTTCTAAGCAATATTCTATTGAAATATCTCGGAATTATTATATCCGATTCGACTATTAATTCTCGTCATCCGCCGCTCTGTTTGCGATTTCGGCTTCCTGAATATCAGAAGGTGCCTGCTCGTAGCGAGCAAATTCATATTCAAATGTACCGCGTCCTCCGGTCATGGAACGAAGTATTGTACAATATCCGAAAAGCCCCGTCATGGGAATATCCGCCTCTACGACCTGATATCCATTGGCAGTGGGATTCATTCCGAGCACACGTCCGCGCCTCTTATTTAAGTCTCCCATAACATCACCGGTATAAGCATCAGGAATCGTTACTTTTAAAGAAACGATAGGCTCCATAAGAACCGGTCCCGCCTCTAAGATTCCCTTTTTAAACGCCATGCAGGTAGCCGTCTTAAACGCCATTTCCGATGAGTCTACGGGATGGTAAGATCCATCATAGAGAATAGCCTTTACTCCTACGACCGGATATCCTGCCAAAGGTCCCTTTAGTACGGAATCCTGAAGACCTTTCTCAACCGCGGGGAAGTAGTTCTTAGGTACGGCCCCGCCGACGACCACTTCTTCAAATACGAACGGGGTCTCCAAATCGCCTGAAGGCTCGAATTTAATCTTTACATGACCGTACTGACCATGTCCGCCGGACTGCTTTTTGTATTTACTGTCAATATCGGATTTTTTCCTGATGGTCTCTCTGAAAGCGACCTTCGGTGTATCCAGAATAATCTCGCATTTATAGCGCCCAGCGAGCTTGCTCGCAGCGATTTCGAGATGCTGGTCTCCCATTCCGTAAAGAAGGGTCTGCCTGTTTTCACTGTCATTGACGACCTTTAGAGTGACGTCCTCTGCCATAAGTCTCGCTAAAGCCTGGGATACCTTATCCTCATCCCCCTTATTCTTTACCTCGTATTTAAGATAGGTAAAGGGTTTTGAAAAATCAGGTTTTCCGTAAACGATTTGATTCTGTTTCGGAGAAAGTGTATCACCTGTGCGCGTATCCGTTAGCTTTGCGAGCGCTGCGATGTCGCCGGCGAAAACCTCTGAGATCTCAACGGGTTTATTGCCGATAATGGTGTATATTTTACCGAGTTTTTCTTCGGTTTCGGTATTGCTGTTATAAAGAACATCCTCTCCCTTTAAAACGCCTGAGGCTACCTTTATGAAGCTGTATTTTCCAATAAAGGGATCAACCATTGTCTTAAACACATAGGCGCTCTTAATTTTTGAGAAGTCATAATTAGCTTCGAAAATCTCGTTATTGGCTTTATTGACGCCCGCGAATTTCCTATTTTCAGGACTCGGGAAGAATCTCACTATATCGGAAAGCAGATTTGCGATACCCTGCGCCTGAATATTAGAGCCCATGGCGACTGGGACGATACTTCCATCCATAACCGATGTGCGCATAGCCGCACGGATTTCCTCTACAGAGAATTCCTCCCCTGCGAAATATCTGTCCATGAACTCTTCGGAGGTCTCCGCTACCGCCTCAAGTAATTTCTCACGATAAAGCGCGAGATTCTCCTGACAATAATCGGGAATGGGACATTCCTCTCTCTGCCCTACGCCGGTATAGCGACGACCGGCATTTTTAATAACATTAACATAACCGACGAGCTTTTCATTCTCGCGAATCGGCTGGAAGTGAGGCGCAATGACCTTCCCGTAACGGTCGGTCAATTGCTCTACCACCTCGCGAAACGAAGCGTCATCCACGTCCATTTCGGTGATAAAAATCATACGGGGAAGATTGTATTTATCACAAATCTCCCATGCCTTCTCCGTGCCGACTTCTACTCCGGCTTTTCCGGAAACAACTATAACAGCCGCATCCGCCGCGCTAACGGCCTCCTCGACCTGACCGACGAAATCAAAGTATCCCGGAGTATCCAATATGTTAATCTTTGCCTTTTCCCATTCTATCGGGATAAGAGCGGTGCTGATAGAGAATTGACGCTTTTGCTCCTCTTTATCAAAATCGCTGATGGTATTCCCATCCGTAATCTTTCCCATGCGGTTAATTGCCCCTGAAACATAAGCCATAGCCTCCGCAAGTGAGGTCTTTCCGCTGCCGCCGTGTCCCAACAGCACAACGTTGCGGATTTCGTCCGTTCTGTAAACTTTCATGTAATAGCCTCCTCGTATTATTTTATAGTAAAGCAGCTTCAAAATCCCGCTTTACTACTCATTCAAAGACACAGCCATCAATCTAAAGCCATCAATGGCAGTTAATAAAAACACTTATGTGTCAAAGACAAAGTCAATTAACGATCTTCACAATGACACTGATTACGAATAGAATAATGAAAACAAGACAACCCAAGCAGGTCGCTCGGTTATTCTTTGTATTGGTCGTATTTCCCTTATTTTGAGCCTGAGGGTATTTCGGGTAAACGCTCTTTGTGCCTGCAGCGGGTGTGCCTGCATTTCCGTAAACGGATGTATTGTATGTCGCTGCCGTATTCTTCTGAGCCGTCGAATTAGTATTGTACTTAAAGGTGCTCTGCGGCGCTTTATAAGTCGTCTGCGGTGCGGCAGGCTGGGTATATTTAGGATAATTAGCTTTTAGTGTGGCATTGCCAGAGGATAATGTACCGTCTCCGTCCGTATACGCACTCGTTTTACCATGCCCGATGTAGCCCGCATGGGACTTTTCATGACTTTTGGCCTGCTCTGAAGCGAGATCGAAAATATCCTTTTCCCGCTTAAGAGGGAAACCGCACTCACGGCAAACCTTTGCTCCAAAGGAATTTTTAGCCCCGCATAATGTACATTCCATTTTATGTCTCCTTGCCATTTTGCAAAAGTGCCGGATTAAGGGCAGTCTCAAAAAACAGCCCAACTGACTTTTGCAATCTATTTAATAGACGAAACTACTTACGTTCTTTGAAATAAACGTATAATCCGTAAGCGACTCGCGCTAATATCAGCAGAAATACTACCCAACCGATAAATTCCATCAATTTTGATAAGGCGCTGCGCTTTTTAATAACAGTAGCCCCGTCACCGGCACTCGCGGCCGTTTCAATATCGTCAATTAATCCTATAATCTGCTCTTTAATTTGGTCTTTATTACTCATGATGCCCTCCTATGGCAATCCCTCTTTTGCCTACACGATAAATATACCCTAATTCGACCGGTATGTAAATAAGTAACTTTCGGGTTTAATCGACTTCATCATCATCTTCCAGAGTCCACAAACCCGCCACACAGCTGATAGGTACCGAAAAAACTATTGAGCGAGCCTTGCTCGCATTGCCCGCTTCTTCAATAATCGCTTGCATTATTTTATTGCGGCAGCGGCTGCGACAGGCAATCAACAACATTTCTTTTTCATCGGAAATCGAGATTCCGAAAAATTTCTGTGCTTTTTCGGAGCCAATGCCGCGTGCATGAAGAATAGTGCCGCCGGTCGCCCCGCCTTTTTCGCGGGCGGCGTCCATCACCATTCCACTGTACCCCTCATTGGTAATTACGACAATTAATTCAAACGCGGCATCTGTTGACATAGAATATTCCTTCCTTTCGATAGCCTTATCATCTGCTAAGTGATGCGAGGTCGCACTTCCCCCGATACTGGATAGGGGAATCGCAAAAACCACACTTGTCCCCGGGCTCGCTATTCCGAGCTTTCTGGTAATATCCCGCATAACATGGCGGATTTTATCGTGACCGGCCACGGATATCAGAACGCTTTTTCGTGATTCTTCCAGCGAAAACATATCCAGCATTTCCCGTGTAGCCGTGCCTTTTCCATGTGCGGCGAGTGTCAGCGGCAGAGCGTGCTCCTGAAAAAGCTGCACAAAATCCTCAGCCGCGCTTCTGTCCGTTATGACAATTAGCATTTCTACGTTTAACATAAATCCTCCGGATAACTATTATTCTATAATACCACTATCGCCCTCATCGGTAAATTGTGTTTCTTCGGTTTCTTCAGATGGCTTCAGGCGAATCTTGTAGAAGAATCCCATAATCTGAATCGTAATCAAAGGCGTCATCGCCACCATTGCGACAATGCCGAAGGCATCCGTAATCGTACGTCCGTCCAAGCAACTGCAAATGCCTATCGCAAAAGGCAGAAGAAATGTGGCAGTCATAGGGCCCGAGGCGACACCGCCCGAGTCAAATGCGATTGCGGTGAATATCTTTGGAACAAAAAAGGCTAATAGTAATGCAATTCCGTAGCCGGGAATCAAAAACCACATCACCGAAATCCCCGTAAGCAATCTTATCATAGACAGTCCAAGGGAAATACACATGCCTATTGAGAGACTGATACGCATGGCCTTTGCGGGTATTACGCCTGAAGAAATCTCCTCAACCTGACGATTTAATACATGAACGGCCGGCTCTGCCGCCACAATAAAATAGCCGATCAGCATGGCAATCGGTATGATAATCCAATTATATGGAAGCTCGGCCAATATCCCGCCTAAGGCGTGACCCGCGGGCATAAAACCAACATTTACGCCCGTAAGAAAGAGCACAAGTCCGACAAACGTATAGAAAATTCCTATTATTGTCTTCCAGAAAGCTTTACGCTTCATTCGAAAAGCAAAGAGCTGGAATAAAACAAAAGAAGCAAACACAGGAGCTAACGCCAGTGCCACATCTTCTATATAGAAAGCAAAACCGATTTCTTTATTAATGAATTGTCCCCAAAGTTCTACCGAATTCGATGTCTGACCGGGTAACAATGCCGCGTAATCGGCGCTTTCCGGATGGTATAAAAGTCCGAGAATCATAACCGTGAGAATAGGCCCGACTGATGAAAGCGCGACCAGACCAAAACTGTCGTCACTGGCGTGTTTATCGCTTCGAATAGCAGAAACACCAAGACCAAGCGACATGATAAAGGGTACGGTCATAGGTCCTGTCGTTACACCGCCCGCATCAAAAGCTATTGCTAAGAATTCGTGCGGAACAAAAGCAGCCAACCCAAAAACCACAATATAGCAAACGAGTAAAATCCACGATATCGGAATCGAAAAAAGCATACGCAAAAGAGCGGTCACTAAAAAGAGTCCGACCCCGACCGCAACAGAAACTACCAGTACCGCATTCGGAACGCTCGGTATTTGATTCGCGAGGACCTGTAAATCCGGCTCAGACAAAGTAATAAAAAATCCAATCAAGAACGAGACAAGAACAACAATCCATAGCTTCCTCGAGCGCGTAATGAAGGTACCTATGCGCTCTCCAATCGGCGTCATGGCAGTCTGGACTCCCAGATTAAAAAAGCTCATTCCCAGAATCAAAAGAGCTGCGCCTGTCAAAAAAGCACCGAATACGCTGTTAGAAAGCGGTGCAATCGAAAAACAAAGTGCAATTATTATAAGTACAATCGGACCAACCGATTTGGCGGATTCCAGAAGGTGTTCGCTTAAGATTGTCTTTAAACGCCTCAAATCAGGACTCCCTCCGATACTTTTCGCATGGTATACCTGCTCTCTTTAAAGATTTATATTTTTATCATAACATTTACCGACAAAAATTTCTATTCTGAATAAATTTAAAATGTATTAATAGTGTTCATATAATTAAGTGATTTGCAAGGTTTTGATTGAACAGTGCGGACAATATGTGTATAATAAGTTTTACAAAATCTTTTTGCGGGAAATTATTTAGGGGGAAGTTTTGGCAAAAAGCACCATACCAACGAAGAAAGAGATACAGGGTCTCAATGAGGTACGCGCATTCGGACTCATTCTGGTGTTGATCTATCATTTATTTGGGGAGCTGCTTCCGGGTGGTTTTATGGGGGTCGACGTGTTTTTTGTGTTCTCAGGTTATCTGATTACTTCCCACCTGATAAATGAATACCGCGATCACGGTAAGATACAATTATTGCAATTTTATAAAAGGCGTTTACTGCGGCTTTACCCGGCGATGATCTGTGTGGTTTTGGTGACACTCAGCCTTTCTCTTTTGCTCGCTTCCGATTTCAGAGCAGGAATAAGAATACAGTCTTTAGCCGCCCTTGGATGGTTTACGAATTTCTATGAAATAATCGTCGGCGGCTCATACGAAAATGCTTTGCTCCCGCACCTTTTTGTGCATACATGGACATTAGCGTTGGAGATGCATTTTTATCTGATTTGGGGATTCATTCTATCATTGGCACTAAAAGCCAAAAAGACCGACGGACACACTTTAGCGAAATATCCTATAAACGGTCCCAGAAAAATCGTTCTGGCGGTTTCTATTATCCTCGGGGTGGGGACATTCGCGACGATGCAATACTTAAGTTTTGGAGCAACAGACCCGTCTTATGCTTATTATGCGACATATTCGCATTTTTATCCATTAATGGTGGGTGCAATAGTCGCGTTATTCTTCGGTCATGAGCTGCCTGTAAAACTCAAACTTTCACTGGCGGCAGGACGAGGCAAACGGGGGCAACAAAAGCTGTGGCTTTACATTTTATGCAATTATACAAGCAACGCAATACTTATAGCTTTTTGCCTCATACTTATTGCATGCCTTTCGTTTTTCCTGAATTTTAATTCGGCATGGACCTACCGAATCGGGATACTGCTCACATCACTTGCTACCGCCTTTGCGATAGTGCTAATCAGATTCCGTCAGGAAGGCAAGACATTAAAGAAAGTCAAGCTTCTTGACTATTTAGGAATTCGCTCCTATGGAATATATCTCTACCACTGGATATTCTGGGTTGTTTGCTCGAGACTCCTTTCCGTAAACGCTACGCTCGCGGGAATCGTGGCGCTCTTACTTTCTATTGCGACATCAGAGCTTTCCTACAGGTTCGTGGAGAGCAGGTTCAGGCACGGTCTAAAGAGAGCTCCCAAAGAAATGACGAAAGACGAAATCCAAAAACTAACGAATCCCAAGAATAAAAGATCGCATATAGGATCTGCCGGTGTATTTAAACAAGTAGCATCGGTTGCAATATTATTTGCAGTTTTTATCTTGCCGACATATTCATTTTTCTCAGCCCCCGCAAAGTCTTCCATGGAAATGGATTTTGAAAGAGAGGCACTATATCAGGAAATAAGCAAGATGCGCGACACACTATTGGAGAAATCCGGACATGTTTCAGCATCGGCTAATACTTATGGCACTACTGTTGAAGAAATTTCATCAAAAGTTACGCTTATCGGAGATTCCGTGGCTCTCGGTGCCAGAAGCGCTATACTGGAGCAACTCCCCAATGCAGCTGTGGACGTGGCAAAGTCGCGCTCCATGCAAAACGGGTATGAAATGCTACAAAGCATGCAAACTGACGGAAGCGTTCGAGATATAGTGGTGCTCGCTTTGGAAACCAATCTTCATCAATACAGTGATTTTTATGTTGAAGCATGCATAAGATTATTAGGTGACAACCATAAAATAGTTCTTGTTACCGGCTACGGAAGCAGTGAAACTCAGACTCATTCGATTTTCGCAAGGTCAATGTCCACTCTTTATTCCAATGTTTATATTGCCGATTGGGCAAAAACTGCAGACGAACACAAAGATCTTTTGGGTGCGGATAACACACATTTGGGAACTGCTGAAGGGAAGGTTTTGTATGCATCTACTATAAAGGACGCAATTATGAAGGCGGTAGGGCTGTAATTCGTCTGCGACGTATTGTTTATACATATCTATAATATTTTTCGGATTCTAAATTTCTTAATTTACTGAGCGCCCGTGGTTTGATCATTGCCTGAGGTATCAGTACCGGCGGCATCTGTACCTGTTGGATTACCGGTGGCATCTGTACCTGTCGCGTTACTTTCGGCTTCTACCTTAGCTGCCTGCGCGGACGCCGTCTGCAGCGACATAATATCAGCCCAAAGCGCGGGTCTGACTCCGCAATTATACACAGTATCTCCATTTGCGTTAGCTCCGAAAGAATAAACAGCCCCATCATACAAAACTATTGCGATAAACTTTCCTTCGACACCCGGTGAACGAAGCCACCATTTCATAGCCAGCCCGTCCATGGTTGCCTTGCGCTCTTCATTAGTAATAAATAAATCTCTTGCTTCGTCGGTGCTTAAAAGAAATATTTTATCTTTGGTATTATTTCCGCCGCTGACACCATAATCGGGGTTATTTGACTGGACTATTTCAGTTTCAAAAATAGCGAGCCTCTGAAGTTCATTAAATGAAGACGCGAGAAAATCATTATTCAGCCAATTTCTGATCTCACTGTCTTCCCACGTAATATCGGCATTTTTGTTGTTAAAATTAACCTGTGCGAGGACGTGCTCCGAGATAATCAGCGCTCGGGAATTTTCCATCTTAAGCACCTTCCATGTAATGGGCACACCATTATAAGTACCGAAAGTCACTGTATCTCCGACCTCAATTGTAATCGAATTTGGATCTACCGCATCCGGAAGAGTCACATCATTACCGTACACTGAGCCACAAGAGGTAATTAACAGGACAAAAATGAAGGTTACGCATACGAAGCGCAGCCTCATAATGAATTTAATAATTAGGCAATGAGAATTAACCATTAATGCTATCCCCTCTCGTTTTTATTTTAATATGGAGAGTAGAACATGGCAAGAAGAATTTTATAAAAAAACCTTGCAAAGAGCATTAATTGCGGGGACTGAATGCAGAAGACAGCCCCCTCTTCGTTTGCCTTAAACAAAATCTGACATAACTACATTTGCGAGGTCAAGCCCACGCTTAGTTAGCCTGATTCTTGCGTGCGCAATTTCAAGGAGCCCGTTTTTTATATTTTTTTCGACAGCCTCGGGGTAAGCCTCTTGTATTGAGGTATTAAATTTATATTTGAATTCGTCTAGCGAGACGCCCTTTAGCATTCGAAGCCCCAGGAACATGGTCTCTGACATTTCATCTTCAAGGGACAGGCTTTCTGTTTCTCCCACCTTTTCGTGAGGGTCGCTATTAATTTGCTCACTGTTTTTATATCTGCAACCTTTAATCAGTGAAGCAGCACCGACTCCAAATCCCAAGTATTGGATTCGTTCCCAATAGCCGATATTATGACGGCAGGCAAAGCCACATTTTGCGAAATTTGAGATTTCGTAATGCTCAAAGCCATTTTCAAGTAATACCCGCGTAGCCTCATGCATCATATCCCGTTCGGCATTCTCATCGGGGAGTTCATCCCAAAGTGTCCCTTTCTGCTTAGTATTATCACATCCTGCGGTAGCACTTTGCGGACCATAAATCCTGTAAAACGGCGTCCCTTCTTCAATAATCAGGCTGTAAACCGATATGTGTTCCGGATTATAGGAAATGCCTTCGCTTAGCGTTTTTTTCAGAGATTGCATAGTCTGTGCCGGAATTCCGATCATCATGTCCACATTGATGTTATCAAATCCCGCTATTCGCGCCATTTCAAAAGCCGCTCTAAAATCCTCATACGTATGAATCCGCCCAAGAAGCTTTAATTCATTATCATTGGCTGACTGCAAACCGATACTCAGTCGATTAATGCCCAGATTTCGCCATGTCTTTAGCTTCTTTTCATCGAAGGTTTTGGGGTTTGCCTCTATTGTAATCTCAGGACTTTCTACGAAACAAAAAGTATCACGAAGCGCCATGAATATTTCTGTAATCTGATCAGGTTCCAATAACGACGGCGTCCCCCCGCCGATAAAAACCGTGCTCACAACGTATTCAAGAGCAAGGTCTTTCTTTGCTCGGATATCCTCGCACAGACGGATAACATAATCGCGCCTTTCCTTTTGCGTAGAAGGATACGACAAAAAATCACAGTACAGACATTTCCTGACACAGAACGGTATGTGAATATAGATTTCGAGTTGTGGTAAATTGTTCATTTTGTCACGGGCCTTTAGGTCACGGACTATAGTCACCGGTCATCCAGTTTCAGGACGCTCATGAAGGCTTTTTGGGGGACATCGACATTCCCGACCTGGCGCATCCGCTTTTTCCCTTCTTTTTGTTTTTCAAGCAACTTCTTTTTACGCGTGATATCACCGCCATAACATTTCGCAAGGACATCTTTCCTTAGTGCCTTCACTGTCTCGCGGGCGATGATTTTGCTTCCAATGGCTGCCTGAATCGGTATTTCGAATAATTGCCTCGGGATCTCCTCTTTTAGTTTTTCGCACATCTTACGCCCGCGCTCATATGCCGTCGACGAATGTACGATAAAGGATAGTGCATCCACTTCTTCTTTATTAATCAATATATCAAGCTTTACGAGGTCGCTCTTTTCATATCCTGCGAGCTCATAATCAAAGGATGCATAGCCTCTCGAACGTGACTTAAGCGCATCAAAGAAGTCATAAATAATTTCGTTTAAAGGCAAATGATAACGAAGCAAAGCACGCGTTTCTTCCAAGTATTCCATTCCGTCATAAACTCCGCGCCTCTCCTGACATAAATCCATTATCTGACCAATGAATTCAGAGGTCACCATGATTTCAGCCTTTACTACAGGTTCTTCCATGTATTCTATCTCAGAAGGGTCGGGAAGATTCGTAGGATTAGTCAGTTCCTCTACTGTCCCATTAGTACGATGTATCAGGTAAATAACCGAGGGTGCAGTGGTGACTAAATCCAGATTGTATTCTCGTTCCAATCTTTCCTGAATAATTTCCAAATGCAAAAGTCCCAAAAAGCCACATCGGAATCCGAATCCAAGCGCTACCGAAGTCTCGGGCTCGAATTTAAGCGAAGCATCATTAAGCTGCAACTTTTCCAAAGCGTCGCGTAAATCAGGATATTTCGCCCCGTCTGAAGGGTACATACCGCAATAAACCATTGATTGTACCTTTTTATATCCCGGAAGCGGTTCCTTACAGGGACGCTGCGAATCAGTTATCGTATCACCCACGCGGGTGTCTTTTACATTTTTAAGGCTCGCGGTGATGTAACCCACCATACCGGCTGATAGCTCGTCCGAAGGGATAAATTGACCCGCCCCGAAATATCCCACCTCGACGACCTCGGCGGTTTTCCCAGTCGCCATCATAAGAATGGGCGTACCGCGTTTCACCTTTCCTTCCATGACCCTGCAAAAGACAATTACTCCTTTATAGGAATCATAAAGTGAATCAAAAATCAAAGCCTGAAGCGGAGCGCCCGGATCACCTTTCGGTGGCGGAATCTTTGAAATCAATTGCTCCAATACCTCATCGACGTTCTCTCCTGTCTTTGCTGAAATACGCGGAGCATCCTGCGCCTCAATTCCGATAATATCTTCGATTTCAGCCGCCACCCTATCAGGCTCGGCACTCGGAAGGTCGACCTTATTAATGACGGGCATTACATCCAGATTATGGTCCAAAGCCAAATAAACATTAGCAAGCGTCTGCGCTTCCACTCCTTGGGCTGCGTCCACAACGAGAATCGCCCCATCACAGGCAGCGAGACTCCTGGAAACCTCATAATTAAAATCAACATGCCCCGGTGTATCAATAAGATTCAGAACATATTCCTCGCCATTTTTTGCCTTATATATGGTACGGACAGCCTGGGCTTTAATAGTAATGCCTCGCTCCCGTTCGAGATCCATATTGTCCAAAACCTGCGCCTGCATCTCGCGGCTCGTTAAAAGCCCCGTCATCTCGATGATACGATCGGCGAGGGTGGATTTTCCATGGTCAATATGGGCGATAATACAAAAATTTCGGATATGATCTTGTAAAATGTCGGTCAATTTGTTTACCTCTTATAATATAATTTCAACGGGCGGGCAACCCCCGCCCCTACAGCGTGTTTTTCATCGGTCTGAGACGGGCGGGCAACCCCCCGCCCCTACGGCAATCACGGACGTAACAGCAGCAATTCCACCGCCAATTTTTCGTCAATCATTCCCGTTTTTATGGCTTCGTCCGCCTCAGCCACTTCATTCAATGATTCTTTCAGGTATTCGAAGCTTAAATTTCGCTGACGCAAGCGGTATTTGCCCGCAGCGAAAGGATGTATTTTTAATTTCGAGGCTATCTCCTGCTGTCCATATCCTTCCTGCGCCATTGCCTTTGTTTCCAATAATAAACGATATTCTCTCCCCAGCATAGATAGGATTTTCACAGGCGCCTCGCGAAGCGAAAGCAAGTCCTCGTAATATGAAAGCGCTTTGGAGCGATTCCCGTCAGTGGCTGCTTCGAGCATCTCAAAGATTCGATTTTGTAGTGTCGGTGTGCAAACGGCTGTAATGTCTTCTTCATTGATAGTCGTGCCCTCTCCCACATAAGCAAAAAGCTTTTCGCATTCACAGGCGATGGTGCTCATGTCGTTTCCGACTACCAGGATTAACCTGTCGCATACCCGTTCGGAGATTTCTATTTTATTCTGCCTTGCACGAGAACGTATCCATTTCCCCAGAGTTTTTTCGTCCTGACGTGCGAAATCGACTGCTGTTCCTGTTTTGGAAACACCTTTATATATTTTACCCCTTTTGTCAATCTCATCTTCCGAAAACAAAACATAGAGATAATCCGGCAATTCTTTCGAGAGAAATTCGGTAAGCCTTTGCCTGTCCTTATCCCCAGCGCTCTTAAAAAAGCCCGTATCTTTAAGGACAATAAGCCTTCTGTCCGAAAAGAATGGCATGGTCATAGCCATGTCCATGATTTCAATGGGTTTAGCGTCCTTTGCTTCAAATACCGACACATTAGGAGAATCCTTTTCCGGAAGGATTGCAGAAATAAGCTTATCCAAAAACTGACGGCGAAGATAGGATTCTTCCCCGTACAGCAAGTACAGATGTTTTAAATTTCCTGATTTAATGTCTTCATTAATTCGTTGCATAATGCTCTAATAGTCTCAGACTCTAATCATGTCTCGTGTGATTTCATCAAGCGAATGCGCACCGCACATCGCCATCGTGTCAATTAATTCAGAAGCGAGCTTTTCTGTATACACCCTTACTCCTTCATTACCTCCGCCATATACAGCCGTAACAAAGGGACGGCCGATTAATACCGCGTCAGCTCCCAGTGCGAGTGCCTTAAAAATCGTAATACCGTCGCGGATCCCTCCGTCCACAAATACCTTTAGTGAGTCGCCTACAGCATCCTTTATCTCTCCTAACACCTCGGCTGTCGCAGGACAAGAATCAAGTACTCGCCCCCCGTGATTCGAAACGACGATTCCTGCCACGCCGGCTTCTTTTGCCTTAAGTGCGCCCTTAACGGTCATAATGCCTTTTAAAATAAAGGGAACCCCGAGCGCTTTTGCAATCTCACTAAGACCAGAAACCGAAATACTACCGGCAGGAGGGGTAAGGTTCTTTAAAAACGGCAGACCCGCGGCATCAATATCCATTGCGACAGCAAACGGGGACGCCGCCTTAACCGCTTCAATCTTAGATTTCAGGGTATTTGCGTCCCAAGGCTTAATCGTAGGAACACCTAAGCCCAAAGCCTGCGAAATCGCCTTCAGAGCAGAAAGCATAACATCAGGATTTGTTCCGTCACCTGTGAAAGCCGCTATCCCCGCATCCGCACAAGCCGATACCAAGATATCATTATATTGTAAATCGTCGTATTTATCACCGTAATGCAGCTTTAAAGCACCGACAGGTGCGGCAAAAATCGGATACTTAAAAGTCTTTCCGAATACTGAAAACTTCGTATCTACAGGTTTATTCTCACAAATAGTATCCATCTGCAGACGGATGTCATTCCACTTCTCGAAATTCCTGATAGCGACCGTGCCGCTGCCCTTTGCTCCGGGCCCCGGGACATTCCCCGCACATACCTTTCCGTTACATATCTTGCAAGGCTTACAGAGCGTGCCCATAGTACCAGAAGCACTCGCTATTAATTCATCATAAGTCATAACAAAAACCCCTCCCGGTCAAGTTCTTATGTTTCTATTATAGGTTTTTGGGGACGATTTGCAAGAGGTTTTCATTTACAACCACCTCGTGCCATAGTATCCTGTGGTTGTATTCTTTTGGAGGTTCTTTTTTATGGTTGATTTTTGCGTTTCTGTGAGAAAAGCTGTTTTTGGTGATTTGCCGGCCATTATGCTTATCATTGAGCAGGCTAAGGTGTTTTTACGTGATTGCGGTATTAAGCAGTGGCAGGACGGGTATCCGCAACCGGAGGATATCGAGTCGGATATTGAAAATAAAGAGGGGTACGTCTTAGTCAAAGAGAATGGTTTTTCGCAATCCGGTTCTGTTTCGGCGGCTATTGCAGGCTATTTCTGCCTCGCCAAAAGGGACGAACCTGACTATGCGATAATCGACGGAGCTTGGCTTAATGATGAGCCATACGGAGTAATTCACAGAAGCGCCATTGACAATGAGTCTAAGGGAAAAGGACTTTCGAAGGTAATTTTTGATTTCGCCAAGAAAAGCTGTATAGAAGACGGGATCTATAATTTGCGTGTCGATACGCAAGATGAAAACACCAGAATGCAACATATTATATTAAAGAACGGGTACACGTTTTGCGGGATCGTTCAGGTGCCAGAAGGTCCACGAAAAGCATACCAGATTAATTTTCGAGCTGACTAATCATCCATTATCATCCCCTGCGGCGGGATCTTTCGATTACGTCTCTTCCATGCCACGAATACGACCACCAGCATTACGATGGTGGATGTGATCGCGGCGGCGAGCATTTGTTTTTCAAAATCCGATAGCCCGCGTCTTTCGCCTTCTGCCGTGGCTTTCAGATAATTATCTAATTCGGTACGCACTCCGCGAATCAGAAGGCGATGTGAATTTATATTTAGGGGCGTACAGGTCATGAGGGTACAGATATCTTTTCCGGGGATTGGGTAAAGCTGGGAGAGTTCTTCGGGTTCGACCACGAATATATCTTCTATTTCATAAGCTATTGTCTCCCCAAGTACATGAATTACAAAAATATCCCCAATAATGAGTTTATCGACATTCGTAAATAATTCCTTTCCCGGGCGACCGCGGTGCGCGGCGAGTATGCATCCTGTGCCTATGCCGCCTACAGGCAGAGCGGTCTCGGGGATGTGTCCGACGCCTTTTTCGAGAACCTCATCGGATGCGCCATGATATATGGGAATAGAGAGCGCAAGAGCAGGGATTTCAAGCGAGCCCATAATACCATCCCCATTTACATTTAGAATCGTCTCATAATCCGTAGGGTAGGCGATACCGCTGCCCGCGACGAATGGATCTTCCACCGCAGAAAGACCCGACAACGCGTCATTATAGGCACGGGCTCGTGCGAGCTCGTCTTCGATAATGGCGGGGGGTAGTTCATTAACATTGCTTTCGTATGCCTCAATTAAAGAACGTTGCACCCTGTTCGAAAGAAACGAGGCTACAAAGGGATATGAGGCAATCAGAACGCCGATTATTATGATTATCGTTACAATGATGGCACGTTTTCGCATATAATAATCCAATCATTTTATTTTGATATATGTACGGCGGCGATGGCGTACCACCGCCACAATCGTGATTATGATTCCCATCGCGAGGGCGGTCAATAATCCCGCAATTAATAATGTCAGGTTTATCTTTATTATTCCTTTTGTGCCCTCTTCGTCAAGTACCGAATCATCGCGAATTCCGCGAACAAAGAGGCGGTGGGAATTTATTCCGTATGGAGTGCAGGTTACGAGTGATATGTAATCCTCTCCCACCACGGGCAGGAGGGGCTTTGTTTCTTCGGGAACTACGACCATGATTTGGTCAACGCGGTAACCGAGCCTTATTCCGAGGACATGGATAATTATGGCATCCCCGACCTCTACTCTATCTAAATGCGTAAAAAGTACGCGTGAAGGGATGGCATTGTGACCTACGAGTACGCAGTGCGTTCCCTCACCTCCCACAGGAAGCGCGGTAGTAGGCATATGTCCTATCCCGATTTCAAGTACTTCATCGGAGACACCATGATAAATGGGAAGGCTCAAATCAATTGAAGGGACCTCCAGAGTCGCCATGACGCCTGTATTTCCCGCGACTAATATTTCGCCGTAGTCGGGGAAGGGGACGGGTTCCTTTTCAGAAAAAGGGTCATATGGGGCGAGTCCCGATACGCGCCTGTTATATTCCATGGCTAGCAAGAGTTGCTCGTTTACTTCAGTATCCGTGAGATTGACAGAATCCCGTTCATATTGCTCGACTAAATCCTTTGATTGTCGGGTATTCCACATAGACGAAATCCAGGGGTAGGCAAAGATGCCTACCCCGATGAGGATGAGAATAATCGCAATTATAGGAGTTAATTTTTTCATCCGGATTCCCATTTGCGGGCGTGATGAACGCACCCCAAAATAATTAATTATACATCGCTGCAATTTAGTGTGCCCGCGCTTAAGACAAAGCTTCTAAGCAAGACATGCCGGGCATGTGAGCGAGGAAGGATTTGTCGAAGACCTTTAGGGCACACGACTACATTGCACTTATTTACACGGGTAATTTATCACCGTGCAATTTTACGTTTTTTACTACCAACTATCAGGCACAGGCCAAGACCGATGACCACAATACCTACGACTACGAATACCACGCTGCCCTTTCCGCCGGTGAATGGTAACAGGAAGGCTTTCGTATTGAAAACATTGAAGATATTGCTAGCCGCGGCGGTCTGGTTAATCTGATATGTGGTGGGATCTACCCATTCGCCAAGTGACGTATAATTTACTGCTACTACAGGCATTGTATTGGCATCAGGTAGATTATACCCTTCCGGTGCGGCAGTTTCCACCAAATAATAGTATACCGTGGCCGCATCCGCTTTTTCAGTCTGTCCCGGGGAGGTAGCATCCTGTTTTCCGTAGGATAATCCTACAAATTCGGCATAACCGGTCTGACCATTTACAGTCTTTGTCTCTACTTCGTAATCATAATAATCACCGCTAATAGAATCATATCTTTGGACGAAGCCGCTTGAGATGCCGGAGTCATCCAATACGACCTGATTAATGGTAACTGAAGTAGCTACATCAGCCGTATACTGGTCGAAATCATATTTAAGCGTACCTGATCCCACGGTGCCGCCGCTCCAGTTTGCAGCTGTATTAAAATATGTAGATGTCATATCTACCGGCACGAGTTTAAATTTCGCCCCGTCAAGTAAGATTGAGTTATCATTTACGTCCTTCTTAACAATGTGCAGACCGCCTGTATAAACATAGGGTTCCTCGCTCTCACGGGTAGTCGGGGGAGGTCCGTCCGGATAATCGTCAGTCGGATATTCAGGAGTATCGGGATATTCCGGATCATCAGGAGGATTAGGCTCATCTTCTTCCGGATTATCGGGATTTTCAGGAGGCGTATCAGGTTTGTCATCTCCCGGCGGCTGATCAGGATAGTCGGCGGGCCAACCTTCGTAACTTGTGTCATTAACAAATACCAGCTTGCTGCCGTTTTCCAATGGTTTATTCAGTGCGGCAGTATCTAAAACACGCGTCGATATTTTAATATGCAATTTCGTATAGTAATTGAAATCCTCAATAATATTACCATTTGAGTCTGTAGCAGGTGTGGCGTCCAAAGTCGGGTCTTGATCATCGTCTCCAATATAGGATGACGACACATCAGGTCCGTTATAACCGAGTTTCGCACGTCCGACATCGGTCAAAACAATGCTCACCTTTCCACCGCCGCCGACTACGGGTTCTGACGGATAAACCCAATAATCTACTCCGGCTTCCAACACAGTTTTAGCATCTGAATATGACGGGTATAAAGGCGTATAATCCGAATTATCCGTATAGTAGCGAGTGAACTCACCTTCTACCACATTAGGCGTAAGATCATCATCCGGACCATTTAATACCCACACCTCGACGCTTCCGCGAATATACTCAAGCCCTACTCCAAAGGTATCAACTACCGTGTAGTTAGAGCCATTGTCCGCTATCTGCGGAGGAAGATCCGCATCTATATACCAATTAACAGGCTCATCATAATCGGCGCCGCGATGATCCGTTAGATTCTCCTGTAATCCGGCCTCGGAATCATCCGTATCCACACCGGTACCAACCTTTTTGGTAATGCCGATGTCCTCATTTTTAGGATAAACATGTACATCGTATAACAGGTAATCATCCTGTCCCTCATCTACCATTGTAGTTGCAGGGTTATCTCCCGGCACAAAGGTATTATTTGCAATGTATCCAAATTGACCGGTAAGCTCGTTAAAATTCGGCGTGGCAGGGTCGTCAGCGGTCCATAAACCTGATGCTTCATTAAAGTATAGGGTGAGGGGGTCATCCGCCTGATTATCCAGTGTCGAATCATATCCCGGCACATAAGGATATCCAATCGGCTTAGACGAACCTTTAATCGTCGTCGGAATACTCACAAGGAACGGATCGGCAGGACGAGCTACCTTAGGCGGTTTCTGCTCGGTCACAAGATAAATACCCACCGGAAGACTATCTGGACCCGTAGTCGCCTGTCCTGTCGTAGCATCTGTGGTCAGTTCTAATCCTTTTCCTCCATTCAGAGAGTTAATAGCGGAAGCTGTCGGATCCAGTTTGTATTGTATTCCTTTGTACTCGAACACAACATCAGCGGCGGTATCTGTCGATTCCAGCGGAACCACCTTCTGAATATGGAATACAACCGGATCGTAAGTAGCCCCTGAATCCGCTACTCCATCATGATCATCATCATCAATGGTAACACCCGGTTGCTCACCTAAAGGTACTGCATCCGAAGGCACAGTATCAGGCAGACCATCCGGTGTCGTAACGTTTGAATCTGAGTTGTCATAATTATCCGGAACTTCACGTCCGTCATTTCTAATCATGGGATATGTCCCATTTAATAAATACTTGTGAATCGTTATACTTCCCAGCTCGTCCGGGTCTACGACCGTATCAGCGCAGACCGGGAGCACCATTCCCAGTACCAGCACCAGCGCGAGGACTAATGCGGCGATTTTGCTCATTCTTTTTCGTGTTTTCATAGTTTTTTCCTTCTCATCCTTAATCTCAATGACCTGTTTACGAGTGACTTCTTCCCCTTGTATTTTTCTTAGTTTAGGTATCCATTTCGGATGACCTCTCATATAGCTTGCGGGGTCTCTTACCTTTGGTTTTTCTCTCAAATGGCATCACCCCCTTCTAAATCCGGAGGTTTGCCGGTGTCATTCGGGTCGCGTGCGCTCCCCATTTTTCCTGCGGGTGCTCTTGGTTTTCGCCTTCGTTTCCGAAGCGCAACTATAATTAATATTATTATTGCCAATAGCGAGACTGCTCCAACTCCTATGAAGAGATATAAATTAGAATTGTCTCCTGTTTTTACCTTTTTAGTACCGGATGTGCCGGTAGTCCCTCCTGTGCCGGTGCCCCCATTACCGGATGGATTATCCGGTGGTTTATTATCATCCGATGGATTATTGTCATCCGGCGGTTTCGTATCGGGCGGATTTTCATCCGTAGGCGTAGGCGTCGTATCCTCCACCAATTCATTCTTCGGGTATACAGTTATGTCGTATAAAATTTCAGTAACCATATTTCCCGTGGTACCTGTGGTCAACGTCGTAGGTATCTTTATAAGGAATGGCTCCACTGCGGTCTTTACCCTCTCATCAGCAAGTTCTGTTATCAGATAATCCCCGAGTGGTAAATCAGAAAATAGCGCTTTTCCATCTGCATTCGTCGTGGCGGTTTTTTCTAAAGCGTTTGCGCTATCCGCAATATATTTGATCTCATTTAAATCCGTAATCAGCACATCCGAATCCGCTGCGGTCGAACTCGCCGTTACACGCGTAGCCTTAAACGAGATACCCTCAATCGGTTTATAATTTTCAGTATCGGCAAAGAACGCGTCATTTCCTGTAATTTCTTTTCCGTTTGCGCGGTTTTCAGTTTCCTCTCCTACGTATTTTATTATCGTAATCGAACCGGTATCAGGTTCGGTATCCGCCGATAATACGCAAAGCGTCATGATTGTCCATAATAGTGCGCCGCCTATGAAAAGGAAACCTACACGCAAAGTCGATGAGGATATAAGCGCATGTTTTAGCTTATTAAGCTTTTCCGATGACTTTTTAACCACCGCCAAAGGCTTCTTTCCAAATCCGGCGAAAAGGATTCCAAACGAAGCAATTATTGCGCCCAGCAACAAAAACAATGGTGCGTGATTGGCTCCGCCCGTCATCGGATACTGCGAAGCGCGGCGATTAGTCAATTGATAGCTATCAGGCGTAGAAGGATCCTCATCGAAATCATCTAATGCGAAAGCGGGAGGCAGCATGCCTGTCGTCGTGCCTGCCGTTATCTGTATCTGATCCTCCGGATCATCCTGCGATGGATCAATCGTCAGAACCCAGTAACCAAAGGGCACATTAAAGCCTACCGGTGTCCCCGTCTCCGCCAATATATATGTATCGCAGAAAGGCTCCACGGTATTTAAGTCGTTATCTGTCTTTGAGTCGCCGTAAAGGACTAAATCCCTGATATAAACGCGTCCGTACTCGTCTGAAGTGACGATAAAGTAGGGCTCCCAACAAGAATCGGACGAACCGAAATCACCGTGCGTACCCGCGACATGATCGTCGTAATCCGTAACCGAATCGTCGCAATCGGCTATTACCTTACACCTGTAAACCGTGAATTCAACACCAGGCAATAAATATGTACCGCCGTCTGCATTTAGTCCCAATTTTTCAAACTCAAAGTCAACTGATTTCTGATTCCTGTATTCTACGACGTGGTGTCCCTCGTCATTATCACCATCCGGATCGGTGGTTAAATTATCCCCATGGGTTTCAAGCACATCAAGCTTACCCGTGACACGATCTTGCGGAATTCCCGAAGGATCATAAAGGGTTGCGGCATCCATTTCTATATCAATTTCATCATCATAACTAATATTGCCGGAAGCACCGCCATGCGAAGCGTCCAAAATGCCGTCTATTCCGGGATACCACACAATGCCGGAGGGATTCTCGCTCCAGGTCTTACGCACATTCGCGTACCAACCATCGAGGGGATTTCCGTCTTCATCGACCTCTGTTACTCTATACAGGGTATTCTCTTCTAACCCCGCCGAAATCGTTGCATGTTCGTTTGCTTTCAATCTGATAAGATCCGTGCCCGTGGTGCCATAATCGCTCACGAACATATCGATTCCCATATCATCAGTATCACTCTGATAGAGAATATAGGGACGCCCGTCTTCATATAGTGACCATGTGGCACCGTCATCATCCGAGAATTCCACGCGGAAATAATAATACTGGTCAGCAGGTGCCTCTCCGGCTGTCCTCTTTGCAATGGTCAGTGTAAACCTATCGGCGAGCCTCCTGTCATAAACTACCGGATAGGCTTCAGCGGAGGTCATTATAACAGGTGAATATATATAATTATAAGCATTCGTGTATTCGTCATAGGCACTGCTTCGCCCTGCGGCATTGGGTCCTGTATAATTAGTGTTGAGCGTATCAGTACCGTCGTAATGATAAGTCGCGGGATCACCCGTATCTGTAGCCGAAGCACCTTGTGTAAACGGCGAAATCTTATCTGTCTGATGGGCACTCTCAGGTGCGGGTCCTCCGACATCCTTTGAGCCGTCTATTACGATTTTATAATAGCCCGTCTTTACTTCATATGCCGTATCATCTCCGCGCAGTATGTCATCTGCGGTCTGCTCTATGCCATCCGGTCCTGCCAGGGAATCATAAACCCCATTGGCTCCCAATGAGAACGGCGCCGAGACTTCTTTTAAGTAATACGTACCGGGGGCAATATTAGTAAGCTCTAATATCCCATCAGCATCAGTCGTAAATGTAGCGTAAGCCTTTGCCGCCGCATCGGTCATTACCTGAGTGCCGTCAGGATAATAAAGCGCAAAGGTCGTACCTGCCAAAGAATCATTCGTATCGGTTGCGTATTTACTGACAGTAATCGAATGCTTCGTTACTCTATTTTCAAGCGATATCCATTTACCGCCGTTTTTCCTTATTCCATTTGCCTCATACTGAGGATAATAATATGTAATTGTCGTATTTAAATCATAGCCGGGTACAGCTAAAATTTCCTGGAAGGAATAACTGCGCTCGGAATTAAATCCCGTAAACGGCGGATCCTGAACATCATCCGAAGAAGTGCCCGAGCCACCGTGCGTTGTATCCAATATTCCGTCAGGTCCCGGATACCATGGCATTACATCATCGGTACTCGTAACCCCCGGCTCTCCGCCATGATTTTCATCGAGTACTCCATCGGGGCCGCTTAGGTAATAGGTCGCTGCATTCGCAAAATCAAACGTCCCATCAGGTTTAGATGTAATAATCCACGCACCCGTGACATTAGAAGCCGCCGCCGAGGTCGGATCGGCGTGTTCTTTCATAACGAATACCGCACCGCCTAAGCCCGATACGAGGTCTATTTTTCCGTCGTTTCGAATCATCTCGTGCGGGTTTTCTCCCGCGTCATCCAATAATTTATAGGCTGTCGCCAATTGCTTTTGCTCATAAGAATCATTCGGGTCAAAGGTGCCTACATAGTCACCCTTTACCATAATCGGCTCTACTTCGTAATTCATAAAGCCTGTCGTCCCCGTGTATGTAAATGTGGTCGCCGCACCGATAAACTCCGAGGTGGTCTTTACATTAAATGTCCGAGTTACGGTCTGTGCGAGATATTTCCCGTTAATGGGAGCTTCGGATACGGGTTGCTCTTTAATGCGATACCAGCCTTCGTAAAGGCCTCCTAAGTAAGCTCTTCCCTCAGGTAAAGTGCCGGTGACATCATCCGCAGGATTTAACGTTCCCTTCGTATCTGTATACGAAACCGTACCATCGCTGGTGACAATCACCGCATAAGCCTCCCAGTAATCGTCATTTGTATTGGTATCGTCATCCGTTCCTATTATCATGTCGGGACCGGCTAATGTGTCCATGACTCCATTGGGTCCGTAATTTAATTTTTCTATATAGAATTTTATTCCTCCGAGTGCTTCGGTAGTAGAGAATGGCTGCGACGTTACGCCCACGCCGGTATCGCCCTTTACGCCGTCATCGGGATAGGTCACTTTCTTATCTATAATAAGCTGCGCCGGGACAGGAAGCGGAATATTCTTTACCATAACATTTCCGGTGGTATATGGCGCCCAGTCGTCATCTTCCGTATCGTCATTATCGTCGATACCGCCGCCGGTGAATCCGAGGACATTGCCTAAGGCATCGAGCTTAAAGACTGTCACTTCATTCGTGGCATCCTGATAATATTGCGGAATGCTCGTTTCCTTTAAGAGATATACCGTGCCTACTTTTAAGTCTCGGACCGTAATTAGACCTGCGTTATTCGTGGTGTAGGTGCCTCCGATTTGTAAGTCGGCCCCGAGAGCACCGCCGCCTTTCTCCCAAATCTCAAAGGTCACACCCGAAAGAGGGGTTCCGTCATTGGAGCGAAGCTGCGTAGGATCCTTTGCAATCGCGGTCGTATTATTAATATCCAGACCCAGTTTAGAGATGGTCACCGGGGCCAGTGGATTCGTAATATCAATTTCAATATACGGAGTCAAAGCAGTGCTTCCATTATCATCGGCCACATCGCTTTCGGTCAATCCGGCATTAGTTACGGGAGTCCATGCGGCCTGTGCGGTGTCATAATACATGACTGAGCCCGGCACCACCATGCAGTAGTCTTTATAAACTACTACTTGAAGCTTTATTTTCTCAAGTTTCCCCGGGGCGACAGTCTCTTCAATCGTATAGACCACCCCGCCCAAAGAGTCGTAATTATTTGTCAAATTAGCTATTGTTGTATCGAGGGTCAGCAGATCGGTAAGGATAATCTCGCCGTTTGCATCGGTCGTCACCGTAGTCGTATATGCCTTGTATTCACTCGCGGTCTTAAGCTTTGTTAAATCAACGGGATTCGTTTTGCTGACTAAAAAGTCGCTGTATTCGGTTAGTGCGACTCTTGTAATCTTAAATGTCGCACCGGCTAAAGCATCGCCGTCCACACCGTCAAGTTTCTTTAAGGTTAAATTACCGCGCACGACATGCCTTTGGTCGGCGGCGTTTCTAATCGCGTCAATCGCTGTGGTACTTGTATTTCCATCAATCTGAATGCTTTCCACATGCGTGGCACCTTCGGTCACCACTACAGTATAAACGGTCGTGGTGTCAGGCACGAAACCCGTGGGCGCTGAGATTTCTTTTACATAATAAGTGCCCGGCATCAGACCATCCCAGAAGGCAAAACCTCCGCTATTGGTCGTCTGCTCGGCTATTAAGGTCGTGCAGGCAAGGTCGCTATAAAGCCCGAATTTCGCACCCGAAAGCGGACCCACTACAGTATCGCCAGCCTCATTAAGGCCAACCTTTTGCAGGGAAATGCTCGTCGGCAGCGGAGTATTCGTGACAGGAGCCATCCCCGCAGGTGCGCTCGACGGTGATACCGCACCTGCAGCAGACGAACCGTCAGAATAAGGCACCGCCGAGACATAATAATCCCAGGCTACGGATTTCGTCTGCACCGTGACCTCCCAGCTGTCGGTATTTAGGGCATAGCCCTTCGGGGCTTCGATTTCTTTTATTACATAGCTGCCCGGCATGAGGTTTGTAAAAGTAATGTCACCCGTGGCATTTGAGGTCTTTACCTGCACGAGTACATCTGTATCGCCGCCCGTATCATATATTCCGAATTTCGCTCCGGCGAGTGCGGCATTTGAGCCGGCGGAAGTCTTTTTCACATGGACTGAAGCCGGGAACGGAGGTATCTCGTTATAGACAGAGGGCACCTCAAGGTACGCGGCTTGGGTATTGCATTTCCAGACAAAGTTATTAATGGCGCGAGCGCCGACGGCAGGTCCTCCCTGATCTTCACCTTCATCGGGGGCATGCATATTGACAATGACATCTAAGCTCGAATTTTCAAGTACGCGAATATTAGGCGAACCTTTAATGCGAATCGCCAGTACTTTAGCTGGATCTATTGTAACTCCCGCATAAGTAGCAGCATCAATGAGCTCATAGATATCCTTAGTCGAAGTAGAAGAAGCGCTTAGTACCCCTGTATACCAAGTATAACCGGCAGGCGGATTTAAGTACCAGTATTCCACATCAGAAGCATCCTTTATTCCATCAGGCGTTCCGATAAGATTACCTCCCGAGCGCTGCGCAATATCACCCAAATCCGCCGGAATGGCATCATCTCCCACTAAAAATTTCACAGTGTAATGATATGGATTGGAGTGCGTAGTGTCTGCCGCATCATAGTAGACCGGAGTTTCTACGCTCACTACCTCATTTTCAAATTCACTGTACCTTTCAGCCCATACGCCGTCTCCATCCGGAATGATCGTATGATCATTTCTGCGGGGCAATATGTCCAAAATTTCAAAGTCATTTTCCTCTATAGCCTGATCGGTATTATTCGTCACGCGAAGTCTATACTGGAAGTCATAAGCCCATTGCTGCGCAACGCCTCCGGTATTTACTCCGGCGAGGGTGACAGCCTCCCCGTTCTTAGACGGCGGGGTCGTCTTCCATCCACCGTAATTGTGCTTCCCGTTCGGATATGTGCCCGTATAACTGGTGGTGGTCTGTATTGATTTTTGTGCGATTAATTGTCTCGTGACGCCGGTTATACCGACATCGGTTCCGACGATTATATCATCAGAAGTATCGCCAGGGGTCGGAGTCGTATGGAAGGGGTTATATCCGTCGATTATACCGGCTGATATGGCATCATTCGGATTATAATCAGGATTAGGAATAAAATTGTCATTCGGGTCATTCGGGTCATCATTCGGATTAGCAATCTGGGCCTCCGGAGTATAACTTTCAGTCCCTTTTCCGATATTTATGACAGAACCGGGCTGCGGGTCGTAATCCATAAATACGCGGTTTACCACCGTAGTGGCACCTGCGGACTCGTCAATTTTTCCGCTGATTTTTCCTACTACGCCGGACTGCGGTACACTGTTTCCCGCGACATCTTTTAAATAAGAGGATGTATAAAGTGCACTGACATCCAAATGGTCAATTGTGATTTTCAGGATATTATATGTCTTTCCCGCATCATCTGTATATCCGTCGCTGATGAATTCATAAGTGTAGGCATCGTCATCCGCATCCGGTCCGTCGGTAGCAGCAAGTAATAATTTCGCACTCGGGGTGAATTTATAATCTATATAGACCGAAGGCAGGACATCAATAATTACAACATTATCAAGCTCCATATCTACCTGATCGCAACTTATCTCCTTAAGCGTACCCGCATCAAAGGTATTAATCTTTATCGTATAGTCGACAGGATCACCCGCGATAAATGAACTCCCCGAAGCCACACTCGACCATTTTTCGATGCCCAGACCTTCGGTGAGATTATGAATGCGGATAGAATCAAAGCTGTCCACATGCTGTTTATATTCCTCAATCGTGGTGACGCCTGTATCGCTATCCGTCGTGGTAGTTACGAGAGTGCGGTTCGCCTCGCCTAAATTCCAGAAATAATCATCGGCTGTTCGGGAGATGGGATCATATACGCCTCCCGCGTACTCGGTGCCATCGTTATGAGCGACAGAAGTACCGCCTGTGATTCCTTCCCATGTAATCGAAGGATCGCGAAGCTCGGTGTAAACATAAATACCTTTGACTTCACCGCTTCTGACCGTTACCTTTGAATCGGTTACCGTTACTTTGGCGATATCATCACGGATATTATTCGGGAAATTAACCCTGCCCGTAACTCCGCTCTTGCTATATAATACATTGCCCGCCGCGTCATAAGCCGTTACCGTAGCCGGTTTAAAGTCATTGACTGAGATGGCCTTAAACCGTAGTCTCGAATCATAAAGTGTGTCAGTAAACGCGACGTCTTTAAAATAGCTGCCATCCGCGAAATCCACGCCGTCAGAATCTTTTCCCGAGAGGGTAATATACCAACGCTGTTCACCCTCGCCTTCGACATCACTTTGATTTTTATCTACCGACGAATCGTAAAACCAACCCTGATAATCAGAGATGACAGCTCCGTCTACCGCATTATCAGTAATGGGTTCCGGGGCAATAGCAGGGTGTTGCTCGCCGTAAACATCATCTAACTCTCCGGCTGCTACGCTCGGCGAGGCCGGCACAACGTTCAGACCGTCTGTCCCATTCTCAACGTCCGCCGTGCTATGCGGCTTATCAGCCTCTTTGACAAAGTTCCCCGGCGGTACTCCGACGATTAGCGATTTAATTGAATCCGCGCCCGAAAACTCCGTCAGATCTCCATATGCCGCCCTGTAAATCGGAGCGGTGAAATTCGCGGAATTCGTAAATTCCTGATCTTCCCAAGCGTATGGAAAATCAAGATAAAGTGTCGCACTCGGCGGTGTCATCGTGCAAAGCTTATCGTATGTGTAACTGACCTTAGTCGGAGTAAGGTCTGTCGGATTCGGATAATATGAGCGGACCTCCGGTATAGTCTCCGTAGTATCACCGTCATTATCTTCATCATAAATATCCTGCCTGGCGGGCGATACCACATAGTATGCCAAAGGTCCGTCGGCAGTATCCGGATCACCGTCGGGGTCCTCTACATAGATATAAGTCCTGCCGTCGTCAGAGGTGCCATATAGTCCGTCCGCTCCTAAATCATAGGCTTCGGTAACTTCCCAGCCGGGGTTCTTTGCGGGATCAAATGCCGCAATCGCCTGAACCTCGGTTCCGTTTGCTCCGTTACCGGTATGTCCCAAATAAAGCTCGCTGTTTACATAGTAAATCGGCAGCGTATCGGTATAGGTAATTCCGGATATGTTTCGTTTAAATGCACGATTCTGTCCTGCTTTAAACGTATAGACCATTGTAAAATTATCATAATTATTGAATTGTTTCTCATCGGGATCCCATCCGCCTTCAAAGGTCGCAACATCATCGGTCGAAGTGGGGAATACAGGCTGTTTAGTCGTCGCCTTTTTAGCAATCGGACGGGCAAATTTCGTAAAGTCGGGAGTACGGTACATTCCCTTTAAATAGGTAACAGGATCCGCCTCTACTACAGGTCTTCCGGGTATTACTGTGCCGACCGCCATACCTTCATATGCACCGCCGATGGTGTCAGACTCCGCCTGGGTCACAGTATGCGAAGGAGTAATTAGCGATGCGTAAATCGGAAATTCTCTATCCATCTCGGTACGCCCGGGAATCAGCTGCCAGAAACAGGTGGGCGAAAGCGTACCCGCAGGGAGATCTCTCGTAAATGTAAATGTTACGACACCTGCGAGCGAGTCATTGGTGTATGTATAGCTATTGGAGCTCGAAGCTCCCATAAACTGGACCCTTAAGGGGTCATAAGTCAGCTGCACAGACCAGCCCGCGCCTATCGCGAGATTCGGGTCATTGGAGCCATTCGTAAGGCTCCATGAGGTCTCAAGAAGCTTTCCTATTTCATCATAAACCTTAACGCCGCTTTCGGTGAGCGTATATACGGCATTGACTGATGTCGTGTCTTTTTCATAATAGAATGTAAATTCATTCCCCGGTTCCACCCAATCGGGATCGGCTAAATTTTCCTCACTCGGGAATGTGATGTCTCCGACTGTAATCGGACTTTGATTCGAAGCCACGAGCTTATAACCAGCTATCTGAGGAGCTATTAAGCTGACCGAATGAGTGACCTTATCATATTGCGAGCGGACCACGGCCTCGGGTCGCAGCATTCTATTGGGTATCGTATCCGGCTGCGCGGCGCGCCACGCGGCAAGGTCACTAATATACTGCGGATCATTTTCCCCGCCGGGATAGGTAGCAGTATCGGTCGGGTCGGGACCTGTGTCTGACTCCCCGTCACCGATATAGACATAGTTCACCTTGACATTAATAGGATTTAAATTATAACCATCCTGCGTCACGACATCCCCGGTGTCTCCCGAAATATAGACCGGGACGTAATTATTCTTATTAAAAGTCTGATCGACAAAGGCCATGTCGGCGTCATTAATTATTGTTTTAGTGGGCGGCACGAGCGAAGCTTGACTGGTGGTACCTTGGTAGACGTAGTTTTCGGCATAGAGATTGTCAGTGGTGTTCTCCGGGCTGATGCCGCCAATGATCACAAACCCCAGCTGCGAGCCGTTGCTATTGTCATCGACATCACCAAAAGCACTCTTATGATATACTCCCGCAATGTCCACGTAGGTGGGAAAGCCGATAAAATCCGTAGTGTCTGACAGATCTAAGTAAGTCAGCGAGGAATATAGGAAGGCCTCGGGGAATATTCGTTTTAAATTAGGCAGATTCAAGACATCAAGCTGCGTAATTGGTACATTCCTGAATGCCTGATAGTCAATCGTAGCGAGGTTTGTAAGACCGTTGCTTAAATCAAGTGCACTCACCTGCGCATTTTGAAAAGCATTGTAGCCGATAGCGTAGATGCCCAAATCCTCCAGAGTCAGGCTGGTCAGCGGACTGGCAAAGAAGATATAGGGCGGGATGTTGTTCAGCTCGGGCAGGTTCTTTAGTGTCAGGCTGGTGAGTTTGTTGTAGGCTCTCTTTGCCTGGTTGCCGGTATCAAAGCCGGTACCGGATCCCCATGGCAGGCTGTAATGTGTCGTATTGTATCCTTGAAAATCATTGATACGATTGCCGTCCGAGTCATATTTAAATGCCTGCTGCTCACTGAGGTAAGTAAGCTTCGGCAGGTTTTCTATCGTTATTTCAGTCAGATTTGATGTAACACGACCGCTCGAGAAAGCTAAGCCTCCAATCTCGTATAGCTCGGGCAGATCCGAGATAGTAATCTGCGTTCCGGCGAATGCCCCGAAGGACAGCATGCCGATGTATTGAAGCTTATTAAGCCCCGTAAAATCCAGCTCCTCGATAGGCGAATTCATGAAAGAGGCATAGCCGACCGACTCTAAATTAGGACAACCGGAGAGGTCCAGCGAGGTGAGGCTCGCTCCGTAGAAGGTACGGCAGCCCTCGCCGCATAGGTAGTAGGTAGCCTTCTTGTAGTCATCGCCCAGAGAGCCGCCGTCCACGCTGCCGATGATCTTAAGCGATGGCGTATTGGAAAGAATGAGCGAGGTGATCGCCGCGCCGCCGCCACCTGCGGTGCCGGGCGCGGAGCCATCGGAAAAGGCCCGTGACCCTATGATCTCCAGACTTGTGAGGTTGGAGAGATCCACTGTGGTCAGCCGGTTTTTGTAGAAGGCTTCGTAGCAGATCTTCTTAAGGGCTATATCGCCTTGTAGGTTCAGCGTCTCGATGGGCGCCTGCTCAAAAGCATTGTCGCCAATGATCTCAAGGCTGGGCAGGTTGCTAAGGTCGAGATCCGTGAGATATTTCGCGTTCTGGAAGCTGCGCTCACCGATGACCTGGAGCTGCGGCAGATTGGTCAGCGTCAGGCTCTCCAGCGGTGATTTCTTGAAGGATTCATTTCCGATGACCTCCAGATTAGGCAGATTGTCTAAGGTCAGCTGCGTGAGCAGAGCGGACTCAAAGGCGCCGTAGTTGGCCACTGCTCCCTGGTCGGCGCCACTGATATCTGTCGTGCCGTAACTCATGCCATTGTAGGTGACCTCATTTGGAATGGTTTTATCGCCGTAGAGGCCGATATTGGTCAGGTTGGGCAT
>JAISSU010000005.1 GCA_031272985.1 Lachnospiraceae bacterium
TATTCCTTTTTCTATTCCGGCTTCCATTCCATCTTCAAACGCCTCTTCTTGCCACGTCTTTTTCGCTAATTCTTCATCAAATTCCGTATATAGCATATTCTCGACCTCCGCAAAATGCACCCGTAAGTACTCCGCTATTATCCCGTGCCGTTTACAATAATTATAGGCAATCTTTAAAGCTTCCTTACATGTTTTCCTTTTGTCGTAAAATTCATCTGCTACTATTGATTCAAATGTCACATACCCATTCAAGTATTCACTTCTTTTTACAAGCTCTTCATTATATCCGGCGTTGATATTGTATACTTCGACTTCCAATTCCAGCATCCCGGTACGTATTCTTGGTTCCAATTCTTCAGGCAACTTCTCGAAAGCGTCAGATAGACTTAAGGTCTTATGTGCCGGATATTTAGCGAGCCCGTTATACAATACTAATAACTGCGGTCTCGGAATTCTTACCATTTTTCGCCGATAATAAAGATCTTTGTCTATTATTCTCTCGTAGACACGCGCAACATACATCAATAACCGCAAGGGCAGGTTTTCATTTATCGTCGACTGATGTTCAATCAATACAACTAATCTGTCATCTACGACAAATGCCAAATCGTTTACTTTGTTATTAAAGAGAATGTCGCTTAACGTCACATCCTCAAGTAGGCTTACATCTCGGAAATTCGTCCCCATCAACGCATTGTAGGCTTCCAAAAACAGCTTTGGATCCTTAAACATATATCGGAACAGACTGTCCTTGTGTTCCCTGTTTGGTTTTACTTCATATTCTGTTTTCTTCATTTCTCTTACTCCTTGATTTTATGATATTTTTTTCTGAAATGCAATGTAGATTTCAGCTATAAACTGATGAACATTTTCGAAGACGCGCATGCGCCTCCACAAGGTCTGGTGTAAAATGCACCGTCGCCAAAAAGGCAATAATAAACATGCCTTTTGACGACAGGTAATTTTATATGGATATTTTGAAAATCTCTTGCAAACAAGCGGGAATTAAGTATCCCTTGATAATCAGATATAGAATGCAAGTCGGCGATAACGCCGTTTGTTTTTTCTATATGAAAGTTCAACAAAGAACCTTCAACAAAATGTATTATCTTGGAAACAAACGTGAATATCAAGAAAACATTTTACGCAATCTTCGAAAGATATTCAAGTGCTTTCATGGCAGTTTCTTCACCGTTTCCATGCGGAAGGCACTCGACAGATAAAAAGCCATTGTAATCTATTTCAGACAACGTTCGCAATATGCTTTCAAAATCCAATCTCGCGCTCCCCGGGTACCATCTCGTTGCGTCCGCTAAATGGAAATAGCCAAGCAGTCCTTTTGATGCCTTTATAGCCTTTGTCATGTCAATTTCTTCTATGTTCATATGGAAAGTATCCAAATGCACACGACAAGCATCCAGATGATATTCTCTGATAAAAGCTGCTGTCTCGTGAGCTGTCTTTAACACATCCGTCTCATAGCGGTTCAGTACTTCAATATTAATTTTTACATTGTTTTCTATAGCATATTCATCTAAGACAATAAGCTTTTTTGCAAGTCTTTCGTAATACTGCCTTTCGGTCATTCCTTTGAGCAGCCTGCCTTTTGCCCATCCAAGCACGATATCGGCATTTAGAGCAGATGCCATGTCAATGTACCGCTTCATTCCGACTACTGCGGCATTTTCAGTGTCCGCCGTGTCAGCTACGAGGGTCAAACCCCCTTCGGTGCATAGCCTACCGGTAATTATCTGCGCAATCGAAACGTTGGTTTCCTTCATGACCTCTTTGATTTTAATATAATCCAAAACTGCATTTTCGCGCAGATGTATCTCTACTGCCTGATAACCCAGTTTTTTTGCTTTTCTTAAATTATCGCAAATATCGCCTTTCAGTAGAATCGGCGCCGTTTCCGGCGCCTCGAAAGCTGTGGATAATGCGAATTTCCATTCACTCATAATACACCGCCTAATCTGTTTTCAGCATTAATTATCAACATTGCTGCTGTATCAATGATTCCACCATTAATCCATGTCTTTAAATGTCAGCATTACCTTACGTGCAATATCCTTATGATTAACGGCTAAATCCATTGCGTCAGCTAAATCAAAGAAATCATAGTGATGTGTATTCAGTGCTGCGAAATCATATTTATCCTTTATCTTGCTCATAAAACGAATAGTTCTCGGGAACCACCTCGTAGTACCACCTGATCCGGATATCTTAAGAGTCTTCCAAATAGTCTTTCCTATTTCGACATTGACTTTTCTTCCGATGGAATGCCCAATCAGACCGATTCTCGCGCTATGTCCCGCAATATCAAACACTGAGGCTATTCCTATATCATTGCCGGAGGCTTCTATAACGACGGAAGCTCCTTTTCCGTTTGTTAGTTCAAGAACCTGTTCCTCTATAGGTGAAGCAGTGGGGTCTAATACATAATCAGCTCCGTATTTGAGCGCATTCTCGCGTCTGGCAGGCAGCGGGTCAATGAGAACCACAGTAGCACCCGATTCCTTTGCGACCATAGCAGCGGTAAGACCGATCGGTCCGCCGCCAACGATGGCTACAGTATCCGAAGCGTCAGGGTCACAGCCGTTTCCCCATACTCCCCAGTAACCAACATTAAATGTCTCTACCCATGCACCCAATTCATATGGCCAATCCTCAGGAATCACGTGAGTATATGCTTCTTCCAGAATCATGTATTCGCCAAATCCCCCCGGCGAATCCGGACGGAAACCAACCTCGCGCATATTAAGGCACGCAGATGACATTTTATTATCCTTGCAATTCGCACACTGGAAACATGGTAACACACAATCTCCGACAACCTTGTCTCCGATTTTGACCGACGTAACTGCAGATCCCACTTCCACTGCTTTTCCGGCCCACTCATGTCCCGGCGTATATGGTGCTATGTCATATCTTCCCTCAGCGGATTTCCCTTCAAAACACTCCACATCCGAACCGCAGATACCGCAGGCACCGAGTTTAATCAACACCTGATTCGGCAAAAGTGCAGGTAATTCAACTTCTTCAATTCTTAAATCAAATGGTCCGTGCATAAAAGCTTGTTTACATTTCATAGTAATCTCTCCTTTATTTTTATTTTGAGACAGGGAACACCCCTCGTTAACGCTTATTAAGTTGCAATATTATTTTAATAAGCCAGCGTGTATATATGGCGTCCGCCGGGTTCATTAGGTCCTTTGATGACTGCTTCTATGTCTTCGCGTTTTCTTTGCGTCATCATTTCTATCGGCGGCAACACACCTGCCGGATACTTCTCCAAAATATCATTAACTAATTTTTCAAGATAATCCAACACATTCTCAACACCTTTGCGGGCTTTTTCGGCATCTGCGGTCTTTGCATTACCTATTACTCCCTCAGGCTGACAGATGCATTCCATCCCACAAGAACCGAACGCATTGTACCATTTAATCGGGCCCGCACCACTCTCGGCTGAATTATTAATATGTCCCGGCGGAAGCAATGGAGCGGCTTTCGTTTCTACGGCATTTTCCTGCTTGCAAAGCTCCGGAAACAGCGCCAATGACCATGACTGCTCCACCTCATCTGCATGGACAAAGGGCGTATCATATGGGCCGCCTTTATCTTTAGTCTCAAGCTGACCTTTGGAAGCATTCCAAAAGTGAGTGTAGAGAATGATGCCCGGCACCTGAAATTTCTTTCCGAATTTATGAATAGCAAGAGGAATTACATAATCCTGTCCGTGTCCGTTAACCACAATCATCTTCCTAAAACCTGTATTCCAGAAACCCGCAAAAACATAGACCAAATAATCTGCCAAAGTCTCCTCAGGGATCATAATCGTTCCCTTTTGTCCTAAGTGATGATAAGGATGGGAGCCATACCAAATCGGCTGAGCAACCGTGCACCCCGTAGCCTTTGCCACCTGTTCGCAGAGCCTCGTATCCAGATACGTGTCCTCACCGAACGGAGCAGACGGACCGTGGTTCTCAGTCGACCCCACAGGAATCAGAAGAACATCATTCTTTTTAAGCCTCTCCTGAACATCCAGATTCGTCATATTCTGATAATAAATACCGTTGTTAATTTCCATATTCCCGCCTTTAGCGGGTATTTCCCATTTCGACATACTGTTACCTCCTTATGCTTTGTCTTTCTCTAACGTCCTACAACTTCGGATACTGCGTACTCACGAGCACCTTCCCCGCGGTAATCTTCATACCTTCCTCAATATCTTCAAGATTATACCTTCCTGTCACCATCTTTCTCATATCAATCCTTCCGGCCGCCATGAGTGCAATAACATCCGGATAAATACCACAGCCTGACTGCCCGTTAGAACCACTGATTAATCCCGCATTCCACTGCCAATTATAAATATCCACCGGTGTAAGCCCTATTGTGTGCCCTATCTGAATAGTCTTACCTCCGATAGCTAAGGCCTTACCCATTACAGGATAAGTGAACTTCGTTGCCCCGGCACACTCCGCAAAGAGCGAAATCCCTGCTCCGTCGGTCAATTCCATCAGGAGATTAGCCTGCTCATCAGGAGAAGAAAAAGTGGTAGGATCATAAACCGCGTCCGCCCCGCAATTCTTCGCCAGCTCAATTCTCTCCGGAACACTCTCAAACGCTATAAGCTTTGCTGCACCCGAAGTCTTAAGAAGCTGAATCGCCGCAAGCCCTATGGGACCTGCTCCGAAAACTGCCGCGTGACCGCCGGGACGAAGTCCGCCTCCCCGTACAAAAAGTCCGTTGTAAGCGACTCCCGTTGGTTCAATCATGGCTCCAAGCTCAAAGGCAGTCATTTTATCGCCGTAGTAATTGACAATGTCATTGAGCTTATAGCAGTACTTCGAGTGAACAACCGCATATTCTGCAAAACCCCCGTCATATGTAAGTCCCGGCTCTTCGAGTTCCTTACATTGATTAAACATACCTCTTCGGCAGGCATCACACTCACCGCACCAGTGCATGGATTCAATGCCTACCAAATCACCGACTTTCAGCTTCTTAACATCCTTACCTACCTCAACTACTTCACCGGAAAATTCATGACCTGTAATGATGGGATACTTAGAATGTCCGTCATAAAGTGAATAACCCTGATCGTCTTTTTTAAGCAGGTGAGCATCAGTGCCGCATATACCCGCGGCTCCAACCTTTACCAACACTTGATTGTCATCCGGAACCGGCATGGGACGATCTGTCACAGACCCCTTAATGTCCTTCCAGATTTGATTTCCACGCATGGCTCGCCCTGTGGTTTTTTCTCTCTCGCTTAAAATGTATCCTTCCTTTGGGACAAAATCGGCTTCCACATAAAATGCCCGCATATGTACACCTCCTACGTATTATTAGTCAGGGGACACCCCGCCTACAAAGGTCAGGGGATATCCTCTTCACAGCTTTCTACACTGATAGGTTAGCATTTGCGGCATCGTGATTCTATATAATTCTTGCTGATTATTTTTGTGAAATTCAGTGGATTTAACCTAAAATAGTTAAAAACCTACAAAAATTGTTATTTGTGAATTTATTGTCATTTAAGTACTGTTTTGTATATCATATCGGCGTAATTATTGTGATTGCAGCCGAATGAGTTGTAATTTACGGACAAAAAACTCCGCAAGCATAGTCACCGCGGAGTTTCTAACTAAGCATTATTTGAATATTAATAAATAAAATTATCCCTGAAATATCTTATCATTCGCATCCGGCTTCCAGAGCCACGCATGAATCTCATCATCAATTCTGGTCTTTATCCAAGGATCGCCGGGCAAGTGCCTGATTCCCCAAAGATAGCACATAGTATATCCCGGGGCAGCTACCTGCGAATGCATCCCTTCCGTAATGATAGAAAGCCCGTTGTGTCTGGAGATATTAATTCCTCCGTTCGTAAATGATGCCCCGAATCCCTGCGGGTAGTCAAAGCGGTGGAAATAAACTTCCGGCTGGGGATGATGATGCGGCGGATATGAAGACCATTTTCCTGGATAATTCAGGATTTCCCCGAGCACCATATTAGAAAACGGCGCATTTTCATAATCGAAGAAAGTCTTTATCTCACGTTTCATCGTACCCAAAAGCTCGTTATTGGCTCCGGCGTGCTGAGTCTGTACATCATCAGGCGTATACATGACAGGTTCATAAACGCGCTCATTCTCAGTCGCCTGGACATAAATCTCACTGTGCGTTTCTGCGGTAATAGTAACCTTTGTATTCTTAGAAACCAACAAACACCAAGCCTCATAGTGAAAGCTGTCCGGGCGTTCGGCCTTTACCTCTTTATTCGCATATGAAAAAGTCACCTTTCCTTCAAGCAAATCGAAAGCAGCCTCTTTTGAATCGCTCTCCCAAACATATTCCTCGCCTTCGTCAAGCACCAATAAACCCACATCCATAAGGGTATTATAGTGTTCTCCTTCCAGACTTAAATACTCGTTATATCCGTTTTTTATATCTTTATCCATATACATAATGAAATACCTCTATTCGTAAATCCACCTGAAAAACCATAAAGTCGCTGCATCTTTAAGTGTTAAGCATTCTTGCGTGAGATCGCTTTCTCGACCTTCCTTACAATATGTTCCGCAGTCAAGTCATAACGTGTCTCCAAATAATCCTGCGGACCCACTTCACCAAATTCGTCCTCAATTGCAACATACTCAAGAACCGTAGGAAGCGCTAAAGCCAAAACCTCGCTGACAGCACTCGTCAAACCACCGATTTTATTGTGATTTTCAGCCGTAACAACAGCGCCACAGGCCTTTGCGTATTTTATGACCAATTCCTCGTCAATCGGTTTTACGGTAAACATATCAATAACCGTGACATTAATGCCTTTATCAGCCAATATCTTTGCAGCTTCCATCGCCTTCGCAACCATAATTCCGCAAGCGATAATCACCGCGTCGGTGCCTCTTTCATCGGTAACTATACCTTTGCCGATCTCAAATTTTGCACCTTCTTCATATACCTTTTTATTACTCTTACGTCCCACACGAATATATTTGACGCCTTCCAGATTAATACATTGTGCCAACACATCCTCAAGCATGGGCGCGTCCGTAATATCAAAAACCTTCGCAGTGGGAATCGCACGATATAAAGCCATATCCTCAAAAGGCATATGCGTACCGCCGTTGAAAGCCGCGCAAACACCCGGGTCTGTTCCGATTACTGTCACTGAATTTCCCGCATAACCGCCGGACAAGAAGATCTGATCATAACAGCGTCTCGACGCAAAAGGTCCGAATGTGTGCATAATAGGCTTAAAACCAACAGCAGAAAGACCACTCGCAATGCCTGCCATATTCGCCTCGGCAATACCACAATTAATAGCACGATCCGGATTTGCGGCAGCCCATTTAGCCGTCCCAATACAGCTCATCAAGTCCGCGTCTAAATATATTACCTTTGAATCAGCTTCCGCTAATCTAGGAATGGTAGCTCCCAATACATCCTTGAAAGCTCTGTCATTTTCTCCGTTATATATAATTTTCATTGTTTAAGCCTCCTTTACGCAATCGCCGACAATTCCTGCCGTAACTCGGAAAGCCAGCCATCATACACATCAGCGGTCATGGTCATGGAATGATTAGCCACTGTTTCCTCAACCTGTTTTACACCTTTACCCTTAACAGTATCCAATACGATTGCAATCGGCTTATCTGTGGCTTCTTTTGTTAAAGCCTCATAAAGCGCCTCCACATCATTACCATCAATGGTAACCGCATCAAATCCGAAAGCGGCGAATTTTGCTTCGATATCTTTATTCTTAAGGATGTCATCCGTATAGCCATCCAATTGCTTTTTATTCCAGTCAATCAGCCAAACAAGATTAGTCACATTTTTAGCAGCCGTAAACATGGCGGCCTCCCAGACCTGACCTTCATTTATTTCACCGTCGCCAACTACGAGGAATGTACGGCTTTTAAGGCCTTTGAGTTTATCTCCCATAGCCATGCCAACAGCTAAAGACGTGCCCTGTCCAAGGCTTCCTGTGGTCATATCAATGCCGGGCGTTTTTTTGCGATCGCAGTGACTCGGGAAATTAGTTCCCGGCTGATTCAAAGTCTTAATATCCTCATAGGGGAAGAAGCCTTTGATTGCTAATGTCGCGTAAACCGCAGGACCCGCGTGACCTTTTGAGCAAACTAATTTATCCCTGTCTTCCAATTTAGGATTCTTTGGGTCGTATTTCATTACGGCTCCATAAAGCACCGCGAGCAAATCAGCGACACTCAAAGAACCGCCAATATGTCCGAAGCCTCTCGCCTTAAATTCTTCTACTGCGCCAATGCGAATTTCTGTCGCGAGCCGCAATAACTCTGTCTTTTTTTCCTTACTAAGCATAGAAAATCCCTTCTTTCACGATGTTGTATTTTCTTTCAGTTTATACTATCTTTTATTCATACCCTGTGTCAAGATCTTGCGCTCTCTTATATATAAGATGTTTTATTCAATTTCCGCTCCGTGACGAAGAGCTTTAACCACCGGCAATTCCTCTCCGGTCAGGAAACGAATCAAAGCTCCGCCTCCTGTGCAGATATACGAAATCAACGCCGTTTTCTCATACTTCGTCGTGGCTGTAATGCTATCTCCGCCGCCGACCACGGTATATGCCTTCGTATCTCCCAGCGCATCCCAGACAGCTTTCGTCCCGAGTTCAGTCTCAGACTGTTCAAAAACACCCATAGGTCCGTTTACGAAAACCGTAGCCGAAGAAAGAATAATCTCCTTATACATTTCGGCTGTTTTGCTACCTATATCAGTGGAGCCGATATCTTCCGGAACCGAACCGATTTCAGCTTCTTTTCTGACTCCACCCTCTACATAAGCCAAATCAACGGGCAAAACAATATTGTCGGGATATTCTTCATAGAGCTTTTTAGCAACCTCGATATACTCACCATAATTTGACTTCATAATGAAATCAATGCTTCCCTGTCCGATATTATCACCCTTTGAAGCTAAGAGGATATTTCCGACGAGGCCGCCCGTTAGAATCTTGTCAGCAATACCGGCCTTTAGTACTGTTTCCATCATCATAAAGGCATCCGAAATCTTCGCTCCTCCTAAAACGAAAGTGCAAGGACGTGCCGGCGATTCCATCAGCTCAGAGATTACACAGTACTCCTTTTCAAAGAGCCTCCCCATGCCTGAAGGCAACACCTGCTCAAACCCGCAAAGCGAAGGCTGGTCACGGTGTGCGGCAGCGAAAGCATCGCATATATATAAATCCGCAAGCGGAGCCAGTTTCCTTACCAATAAAGTCTGTGCCTGCTCTTCGTGGCTAAGCTGCAATTTCATTTCGAACAAAGTCTGTTCTTCTGAAACAAACCTCACATTATCAAGCAGCAGAATATCTCCGTCTTTTAAGCTTTTTATCTTTTCAATGGCTGCCGGACCGCAGACATCAGGGATGAATTCCACTTCCTTCTCCAAAAGTTCGGAAAGAACTTTTGCGTGAGGCTGCGTTGTATAAAAATTCTTATACTCAATGTCGCTCCCCTGATGAGCGAGCAAAACCAGTTTCGCGCCTTTTTCATTAAGTTCTTTAAGTGTGGGTATGCAAGCCTTTATGCGGGCTATACTTTTGAGTGTTCCTTTTTCCCTGTCAACAGGCTGATTAATATCGATTCTTAATAGAATTGTCTTTCCTTTGACATCAAAATCATCAATTGTTTTAATTCCAAAACGCATTTTGGCTGTCCTCCTTTACCAAGCGAGTCTCCATAAAACCCTACTTGCCGCAGAAACGCCGCGATTTTAATATAGATTTTAATAAAAAGACCTGGCGAGGCGTACTGCATTTAACAGGGCGGAACTTAAAGCCCCACCCTGTCAATAAAATATTTGATTTATTTGAATTTACCGATGTTCAGGTATTCGTTAGTCTTTGCTGTGCCTTCCTCGCGAGTGCCCTGCAATGCAAAGGCTGCGCGGATAGCATCAATAGTCTCGGGAATCGTAACGCTCTCCTGCGGAATATTAATCGCGTACATGATATCATTTCCGCTCTCAACGATGCTGTCTTCCCATAAGCCTACTTCATACATATCGCCGCGCGGATTTCCTAAGTCACGCGCATATTTAAATAATGAAGCATTTCCGAGGAATCCGTCCGCTAATCTGACGACACGGATACGGGGATGCTTTTGGAAAGCGTCAAGCGCCTGCTGTTTCGTGATTTTATTCTTCCCTGTAGCAACTACCGTAATGATATGTCCGTGCGTAACAGGTGTGTGTACGAGAATGCCTGTTGCGTCAATATGAGGCATTATTGTCATTAAATCAACCGCCTGATGTGAAGGTGCCTTATCAATCTGCAACGCATTGGTCAGACCTCTATGATAATCACCCGGATCAGCGACACGACGGATAATGGTGATCGCGACCTTTTCAATGCCGAACTCTCTGTCGAGGCAGTCCACTGTGCGAATCAAACCGGTGGTATTGCAGCTCGTAAGCTTAAGATAGTCCTGATTAAGTCCTTTTTCATAATTTGCATATCCATGGAAGAAAACATCGGCAACTGAATTACTCTCACCGCCCTGGAATATAGCCTTAATGCCTTTCTTAAGGTAGATTTCTTTGTTCTTTGCTCCTATACCGCCCGGCGAAGAATCAAGAACAATATCAACCTTATCAAGCATGTCCATGAAAGTCCCAGCAACGGGAATGTTCAACTCATCAAATTTCGATTTGTCAGCGCCGTCAACCAAATAAAGATCATAAGGCATGCCCTTTTCCTTAAGTGCTCGAATCGCAAGAGTCGGTGCTAAATCGGCAACTCCGATAAGCTCCATATCCTGCTGTTTTGCTACACCGTCAGCCAAACGCTGACCAATGGTGCCGTAACCGGCAACACCTACTTTAATTTTACCCATTTTTCCTGTCTCCTATCTTAAACTAATTTTGCCTGCGAAGGATGTTTCCGGTTTTCTGATGCAATAATCAGTGGGAACATCTTTGTTTTATTATTATAATGTCTTTGTCATCTCTTTGCAATATCTTCTATAATTTTTTTGCATCTTGACAAAAATTCCCCTTATTTTACCCAATTTCGCTGTTATGTCTTGCATATGTATTGGAAAAATTGCTATACTAAGTGAAAGTGATTACTATTTTTATGAGGTCGGAGGGTTATTATGAGGGTTGACAGGTTACGTTCAATTGAGCAGTACGTATTACAACAAAGCAGTGTCTCATTAGAGGATTTAGCGGAGCATTTCGACGTATCCACTAATACCATCCGACGGGATATTAATGAATTATTGGAGGGAGGGCGCATTCAAAAGGTCTACGGCGGTGTCGCGGCCCGTTCTGATTTTAAACTTCTCCCTATGTCTATACGAGCAACTACGAATACCGATGATAAATTAATGATAGGTATGCTCGCAGCGTCTTTGGTGAAAGACGGCGACACGATATTCCTCGACAGTGGCTCAACGACTCCTTGTATGATTCCGCATCTGTCATCACGCGAAGGGGTAACTATAGTCACTCACAGCCTCCCCGCCATGTATGAGGCCTCGAAATATCCTAACCTTAAAATCATTTCCCTCGGTGGGCTCTATAATGTTTCCACTTCATCTTTTGTTGGAAACTCCTCATTAGAAGCGATGTCCCGTTTAAGTGTTCAGGCGGCATTTATGGCAGCTACCGGTGTCTCGATTCAAAAAGGTCTTACGAATACCACATATTTCGAAGCTGACATAAAACAGCATATCGTCCAGAGAGCTAACCGCGTAATACTGATGGCCGACCAGACGAAATTCGATAATGATTCCACCATAACATTTTTCGATTTTCCTGACCTTTATGCTGTCGTTACAAATGCAAAACCCAGAGACGAATACATGGATGTTATAAAAAAGAATTCCATTAAACTATTGTATCCGAGAGACTAATACGCTCTCGCTAAAAAAACCACCCAAATCAGTGTCAGGCTCACTTAATATTGAAGTATTTTTTGTTGATTTTCCTTATGAAAATCACAAAAAGCACTACTCCCACAGTGGACAGTCCCAGAAAAACAAAGAATATTATTTTCCCCTGCCCTGTGTATGTATAAATCAAATCTGTGGCACCATAAGCTACCACCAAAAGTCCGAATATCAAAAGCGGGAGGCTCACGGTTTTGCGGTATCCTTCGAGATCGTCGCAACTCTTAATATCTGTGCCCTTTGGGAGCAAAATCCCCAACGGCACCTGCTTTTTAAACTGAACCAAGTAGTACCCATAAAGGCAATACACCCCACAAATCAAACCAATAATTCCAAAAATACTGTCCATACCTGTCTCCAATCAGTAACACGGGTATAATCAACCCATTTTATGCACTGCCATCCGGCAATATCACTTGTTGAACTTGAAGTATTGTATCAATTTATTAGCTAATTTACAATACAACGCTGTGACTTTCATAGGAAAAACACATTTATTTGTGCCGCTATATACAATGATCCGAATGCACAGACTACCCCGCCTTCCCCTGCGGCATCCATGGCATTTTTTACCCCCTCGGCTATATTGTCGCAAGCAACGGCTTCTAAACCCAGTCTTCTGAAATACTTTGCGAGCGACTCGGAGTCTAACGCCCTTTTATTATTCGCAGTTACAGTAAAGACTCTTTTTGCATGCGGAATTATCTTTCGAATCATTGTTTTATAATCTTTGTCCGCCAATACGCCCATTATGAATACAATCTTTTCTTTCGGGAAATAATATTCAAGATTCCTCACAAGAGAATCTACGCAATGAGGATTATGACCTCCGTCAAGAATGAATACCGGCTCATGCTTAAGAACCTGGAATCTGGCAGGCCATTTTACATTTGCCAGACCTTCATAAATTGCTTTATCCTCTATCCGCCAACCGCAATCTCTTAACCATATTACCGCAGAAACCGCAGTCGCTGCGTTCGTTCGTTGATAGTCACCCAACAAAGGTAAGTAAATACTGTCATAACCATTGAAATCAAACAACTGTCCGTCAAGATCATTTTTGTGAACCATTATTTCTTCGTCATTAACAAATGTAATCTGTGTCTGCCTTTCTTTGCAGACCGATAAAAGTAACTTTGCTACTTCTTTTTCCTGAGGTGCACAAACAACCCTTCCGCCATTCTTTATTATTCCGGCTTTTTCAAAAGCTATTTTCTCGATTGTCTCACCGAGTTCCTTTGTATGGTCAAGGCTTATTGGAGTAATTACCGCAATTTCCGGGAGCGGTATAATATTAGTAGCATCCAGTCGACCTCCCATTCCTGTTTCCATAACTACGATATCGCAACCTGAACTTAAGAAATATTCAATAGCAATCGCCGTAGTCATTTCAAATTCGGTCGGGTGATCCGGCATAATATTCGCAAATGCTTTTACTTTTTGCGTATGTAAAGATAATTCTTCATCGGTAATTTCATCACCGTTTATCTGAATCTGCTCGTTAAATCGACTTATATGTGGAGTAGTAAATAACCCCGTTTGATAACCGCATGCTTCAAGAATACTTACGAGCATTGCGCATGTGCTGCCTTTACCGTTTGTCCCCGCGACATGAATATATTTGAGTTTTTCGTGAGGATTTCCCATCAATTCAAGCAGCTCTTTTATTCGCGAAAGACCCAGACGGGTAACGTTCCATTCTTGGTTTGTCAGATAATCCTTTGCATCAAGCATAGCCTGCCCTCAATAAAGCCGTTCGAAGCTTTAACAGAATCGGATATACTGCCAATTGAAGAACCAATAATATAAAGAACTGCGGCAAACGCGACAGCAACAAAGCGAAAAAGGAAGTGCCGTAAGCAATTGACAAACCCAAAGTAGTAAGTAGCCCTGTGCAAATAACCTGCGAAGCGAGTGCCGAGACTACCGCATGAGGCCAAAATTTAATATCGCCTCGATGCAACACAAAGCCAAAAATAAATCCGTTTACGATTCTTGAAAATAAAATAAGAGGAATCGGTTGCAAGCCCATAATAGGCCAGCCTAAAATATCCGATATCCCGAAAGCCGCCGCCCCGCACACACTACCGAACATCATCCCGCAAAACATCATCGGAATAAAAGCGAAACTGATTCGCGTGGTGAGCAAATTAAGAGCCGGAACATATCGCTCCAAGACAAAAGTCAAAGCGATTAGCATTGCGATTTGACAAAGCTTTCCAAGAGTAATCTTGCTTTTGATTGACTTAGCTTTTATAGGATCTGCTTTCAAAGATTTATTTTTCATTGATTCATCAGTATCTTCCTGAGGACGAACTCCATATTTTGCGGTTCGCAAACTGTCAAATGCAGTATCTCGCCATTTATTATTGATTCTATGGCGGCAGGTTTTTCACTCCCTATTATATTCGCAAGCCTCTCGGGCAATTCCAATTCGGGAGTATTTTCGGGAACATCAACTATCGTACCCGTTACGCTTTGAAGGAATTTATACGGACTCGCGGTGGAAACTATAAGGCAAGGCTCTTCCGCTTCCCCGGACATCTTTTCTAACACTCTTGATGCAACGGCTGTGTGCGGATCAATTACATATTTATATTTTTCGTAAACACTCTTTATCTGCTTTTCAGTCTCTTTCTGATTTGCATATCCTCCGACAAAGTCTTCAAGTTTATTTTTCATTTCGGACGTAATTTCATATTCGCCTTTATCTTTAAGCTGTTTCATCAAATCAGAGGTTTTATCTGTATCCTCACCTGAAATATAGTACAATAGCCTTTCCAGATTACTGGAAATCAGGATATCCATCGATGGCGAAGACGTCAGTACAAAGGGTCTGTTTTTATTATATTTTCCTGTTTCAAAGAAGTCAAAAAGCACCTTATTTTCATTGGAAGCGCAAATCAGCTTTCCTATCGGAATCCCCATCTTTTTAGCATAATACGCCGCCAGAATATTGCCGAAATTTCCTGTCGGGACTGCGACATTTAATAGGTCTCCTGTTTTCAGCTCACCGGTATTTAGCAAGTGCAAATAAGAATATACATAATATACTATCTGGGGCACGAGCCGTCCGATATTTATTGAATTAGCTGATGAAAGTCTGAATCCCGCTTCAAACAACTCTTTTTTAAGCTTTTCGTCTTCAAAAATCGCCTTTACACCGCTTTGAGCCTGATCAAAATTTCCGTTAATAGCAACAACATTTACATTTTTTCCTTTTTGAGTGACCATCTGGAGCCTTTGAATTTCACTGACTCCATCCTTAGGATAGAACACTACTATGCGAATGCCTTCTACATCAGCGAATCCCGACAAAGCCGCAGTACCCGTATCGCCTGAAGTAGCGGTAAGAATGACTATCTCATCGGTTACGCCCTGCTTTTTAGCCGCCAGCTTCAACAAATGCGGAAGGATCGAAAGCGCCATGTCCTTAAAAGCTAATGTCGCCCCGTGGTACAGTTCCAGATACCAAGTTTCTCCGACCTTCCTGAAATTCACTATATCAGAAGAATCAAAGCCGCGCCCGTCACCCGTTTTACTATCATTGCGCACTTTATAGGCGCTTTCTATACAGCTTTTCAGCTCATCGTCCGAGTAATCGGTCAGAAACAGGCGAAGCACCTCAAAGGCAGTTTCCTGATAGCTAAAGCTCTTCATTAACTCTAACGGCTTTTCGAAAACCGGAATGTACTCCGGTACATAAAGTCCGCCTTCGGAAGCCAATCCATTTAAAATTGCGGCGGATGCGCAAACTTTTTCCGCCGCGTTTCTCGTACTCTTATAGTGTAAATCCATGTTGTCCAAGAACCCTCCCAAGGTAGATTAAAAAATCTGAGATTCTTTTCCGGTACAGCCCTGCTTATTCCGCCTTCGCCTTGGTATAATTCACTAGGCCACCGGCTTTTATTAATTCCTGCATAAATGGCGGGAAAGGCTGACCCTTATAAGTCTCATCTTTCGATTTATTATAAATCAAACCTTTATCAAAATCTACCTCAACCTTATCACCCGCTTCTATTTTATCAGAAGCCTCCTCGCATTCGATGATAGGAAGGCCGATATTTATGGCGTTGCGATAGAAAATCCTCGCAAAAGTCTTTGCGATAATACAGCTCACTCCGGCTTCTTTAAGACAGAGCGGCGCATGTTCCCTGGATGACCCGCAACCGAAATTTTTTCCGGCGACAATCATATCACCCGGACGGACTTTCTCTGCAAATTCCGGATCAATATCGACCATTGCATGAGACGCTAATTCTTTTGCATCAAAGGAATTTAAGTATCTGGCGGGGATAATTACATCAGTATCGACATTGTCTGCATATTTAAAAACATTTCCCATTGCTTTCATAATATCACCTCCGGATTCGCAATATAGCCTTTAATGGCACTCGCAGCAGCCACCTGCGGCGAAGCAAGGTAAATCAGCGATTCAACATGCCCCATTCGTCCCACGAAATTCCTATTCGTGGTGGAGACACAACGTTCGCCTGCCGCCATAACCCCCATGTGTCCGCCCATGCAAGGTCCGCAGGAAGGCGTATTAAACGAACACCCTGCTTCAATGAAAATCTGAGCCAACCCTTCCTCAATACATTGCAGTACGATATTCTGCGTGGCAGGTATTATCATAACTCTGACACGGCTGTTTACTTTTTTCCCTTTAAGAATATCCGCTGCTTTGCGCAGATCCTCAATCCTGCCGTTTGTACATGAACCAATGACCACCTGATCAATGACAATAGGTTCACCTTTTTCAATCTCGTCAATCGTTTTAGCGTTTCCGGGAAGATGTGGGAAGGCTACTGTCGGACGAACCTCGCTCAAATCCACTTCCAATTCGCAGGAATATACGGCATCGGCATCAGCTTCATAAATCGTGTAATCTTTTTTTGTATGTTCTTTAAGATAGGAAAGAGTGATATCATCGACAGGAAAAATTCCATTTTTAGCCCCGGCTTCAATAGCCATATTGGCAATAGTGAAGCGGTCATCCATGGACAGGTTTTTGATGCCGTCCCCGTTAAACTCTAATGACTCATACAAGGCTCCGTCTACGCCGATCCTTCCAATAATATGAAGAATTACATCTTTTCCGCTGACAAATCGTGAGGGCTTTCCGGTCACGTTTACTTTTATTGCCGAAGGCACCTTAAACCATATCTTTCCGGTAGCCATCCCTGTGGCGATATCAGTTGTTCCGACACCGGTGGAGAATGCTCCGAGAGCCCCGTAGGTACAAGTATGCGAATCGGCGCCAATGATGCACTCACCGGGTGCGACAATCCCCTGCTCAGGCAGCAGTGCATGCTCAATGCCCATTTCGCCGATTTCATAATAATGGGTAAGCCCCTGTTTATGGGCAAACTCACGCAGCGATTTAGCATTTTCGGCTGACTTTATGTCCTTGTTCGGTGTGAAATGATCCGGAACAAGCACAACCTTTTCCTTATCAAAGACCTTTTCGGCCATCTGATAAAAAACGGGTATTGCCATAGGACCCGTGATATCGTTTGCCATTACCACATCCAGATTTGCCTCTATCAGCTGACCTGCCCTCACCTCACCCACGCCTGCGTGAGCCGCGAGAATTTTTTCAGTCATTGTCATACCCAATATTACCGCCTCCTTGCCTTGTTTCTCTCAGATAATACGCTCCTTGCTTGCAATATCTGATGTCCTATCAGCTTTTCTGTGTCTTGTGATTGTAACACATACACAAAAAGTAAGGCAAGAAATCAGCATAATGACAATAAGATTCGTCAATTTTTGATTATCTGCGGTGTGAGGCACTGTATAGACTTTCGGAGTCTCATTTTCAACAGGCACACTCTCTTCTTTTGGTTCTTCAGGTTCTTCAGGCGGCTCAGTCGCTTTCGGTTCTTCAGGTTTTTCCGGCACGTAGAGTGTCTGGTCCAAATTCTCAATATCATCATGTGAGGCAATAAGATTGTTATTTCTGTATAAATCCTCATAAATCACTATAGTGGTCCCCTCAAGTGCGCTGACATCAAAGCTAAATGGCATCTCAACAGTTCCTTTTCTTGAAGAAGCCATGAAATCCTTTTCCGACGTAACCTCTTCGCCTCCTATCAGCAAGGGCTGGCCTGTACCTTTATCAATAAGCAGACCTCGCAATGTATATTCTTCACCCTGTACCATACCTTCAATATTAACAGTATCATTGATATAGGCAATTCCTTCATCCGTAATAATATGGCTATCGGATTTTTTATCAAGTGCCACTGTCCCGATTTCGATTTCGTCGATATAATCGGTTATTGTTCCAAGCTTTACTGTTGCTTTATTCCGGTAAATGGTCACCTCGCGGCAAACAAGCTTGGCACCTTCATTGGCAGATGAGGGTTGTTCCTCCAAAAGGTATTTCCCGTAGGGGAGAGCGCCTAATGAATCATTAACCATTGTCTCAGTCCCGTTCGAGTCAATTCCGAACCAAATCCCGTCGTAGGATGAACTTCCCGCATTCGTATTTTCACTGTGTAAAGCCCATTCTGACGCGGTACTGGCGTACCCATTGACGTCAGTCATCAAAAAATGACTTTCACCGCTTGTAATATTAGTCAATTTAAATGCTGTCTCGGACACTTGACGCTGATTTGAAAGAATCTTATTAAACTCCAAATCCCCTCTCATTATCTGCTCTTCAATATCAGGGACACTGTATTCGAGAATAGTTTTTGGCTCTAAAGGATTTTCCTTAATATGTATAACCTTTGGTCTTGAGTTTGTCAGATAACCTTCCGGCGCTTTTTGCTCTGTGATCACAATTGTTCCGAATGGAATTACAGGCTTGCCGTTTGAATCGAAATAAAAATCGTCTCCGCTTAGTTTATATTCTTCCTGCAAATATGCCTCTCCGTTTTCATCGGTTTTCAGCACCCATGATTTATCGGGAGTTTTATCAAAGAGTTGCAATTCCGAATAATAATCTTTGTAGTATTCCAGCAGAAATTTGGCATCTTTAAATGAAGCACCTTTCTGTGGCTTGTACTCTTTCGTCTCACGATCTTTTTTCTTTAGCACCAGTTCTATCGGATTAATAATCGGTTCATCTTTTACCTCTCTTAGAATATCATCTTCGTATTTCAGAGTAATAGTGATTATCTCAGGATTTAGTTTATATCCCAATGGCGCATTAATCTCTTTAACGCAATAAGTGCCCGGTTCCAAAATCACCGTATTGGTATTCCCATTAACATCTGTAGTTAATAGTCCTTTTCGAATTCCTGCCTGCGTAACCTCGTATGTCGCACCCAGAAGAGAATAATGCGAATTTCCTGTCGTAAGAACAGGCAGGCTACAGCTCTTTCGAAGCCTTAGTTTTGGCTTTTCTCTGTCAGTCTTCGTTCCCAGATCCAAAGTAACATTATTGGTAGAGATCGTTACAGAAAATGATATCAGCTCCACATGAGCGTTTTCGGGAACACTTATCTCTTCAACCAAATATTCGTCATACGGAAGCGCTCCTTTTGAATTATCCGCAGGACCTGACCCGAACCATATGCCCGAATTCTTATGATCATTGTTTGTGTCTTGCGTATGAGGTCTTTCCTTAGAAGATGTATTTAATATTCCGTTCGAATCGGTGTAACATATATGACTTTCACCGGTCGTTTTTGAGGTAATTTTAAAAGGGATGTCAGCAAGAGTTTGCCCGGTTCTTTTGACTGTCTTTTTAAACTTGAAATCGCCACGAATAATTTGCTCTTTTATTTCGACCGGATAATATGGAATGGTCGTTCCGGGCGCGTCAGGATTTTCCACTATATGAATAACATTCAGTTGATCGTTAATTACGTATCCGATTGGAGCCTTTGTCTCACGAATAGTAAGTGTCCCCAGCGGGAGCACGGGTGCGCCTGTTTCCGGATCCGTATAAAAGTCATCACCCGACACCTTATATGAGTTATTGCAGTACACTTCACCTTTTATATCAGTTTTTACAACCCAAGTCTTATCAGGAATCTTATCCAAAAGTTCACCTTCAGTGTATTGCTCGCTGTAAAATTTGCAGGTGAATTCGGCATCTTTTAGACTTGCTTTGGCGGATGCGGCATCTCCGGTAGCGTAATCAGTTTTTCTAAGTAAGAGATTAACCGGACAAAGCGGAGGTTCATGCTTTTTCTCGATCCAACCGACATCCTGATGATTCGGGTCTGTAGCCGCGTAGAGCACATATTTTGACATTTCTTTTTGGTGGGTGTTCGCCCAATCGATTATAGCCTGTTTAAGCGGACCTGATATATATGAGGCCCATACCGTACCTCCGAGACTTCCGTATTTTCCTTCATAATAACACCCCAAGGCGCAATGTTGCAAAACATAGGCTTCATCGTATGTCATATCTCGCTGCGGATTTCCAATTCTGTAAAAACTCTGCACATAATATGGTCCTCCGGGTCCTGTTAGAAAAGTAGCTTTCATTAGATCATTATTTAACTCTGAAACAGTGCGAATCCCCGACGTACCCATTTGGGACGGCTCAATACACTGTCCCATCACATCGCCTTCCGGCGTATGTACGATGTGCGGGTTTGTTGAGTGACCATCCAAATAAATCTTAGAAGTCCAGGTTATTGTCACCTGATCTCCGGGCATTGACCTTCTAACAGGCAAGCCCTCCGTAACTTCCCCCACAGAATAAGCCGTCCCAACCTCTTTTCCAAGACTGTTTCTTCCCGGTATTTCGAAGTTAAGCATTGAATTATTATCCGTATTTGCAACATTTGAAATTTCCTCGGGATTTTCAGCATGCGACACAATCGGCCTTGCGCAAATCATCAATAAAAACAACATAAAACCAAGCACAACCTCCCGCAATAAAGCCGGAGTTCTCCAACGAAAATTTTTCATATTCAGTTACCATTTCCCTTTCCCTTAAATAAATTTTTGTTTTGAATTCCTTGCTGAATCGCTGACGGCGTTCATGTTCGCCTAAGTTTCAGATAATTCTCGAATTCTTGATAAAAAAAAGAACGTTCCCTTTTGAGGTATTCACATACTATCAAAAAGGAACGCTAATCGTCAATAGGTAAAAATTACTAATTTTTACGTTAATATTTTGGTACTTCTATTGTTTATATACGTCGTCATCGTCGAGCATTTTTCGGGCCGCTTCAATCTCAGATTCACGTTCAAGCCTGCCTCTTCGTCTGCGTCTGGGAGTCTTTTCAGGCTTTTTAACGCCCTTTTTGCGCCTAAGCATAATTAGCTGAACGATTATTCCACCGGCGATTAACAGAACTCCTGCAGCATAAGGTATTATCATAATTAAATTCGCAGGAATCAGTGCAAATCCGGCCAAGGCTGCAGATAATCCGCCTAAAACCGCGGTTACAATGATTACAAAAATATCGGGGAATATAGCTGTTAATATCGCAAGAACCAGTGAAACTCCCACCATTATCAAAATAACCATCGGAGATTTTTCAAAAGGCAACGACAACAACACAGCCCCAAAGCCAATGAAAAAGAGCAAAAATGCCCCAAAACGTCGCAAGAAACCCGCTAAAGCCGCAAAAAGAAGCGCCGATATTACCACAATGACCGCAACCAAAATGCCGTCGCCATCCAGTTTAAAAAGATTCGCCACAGCCATTCCTATTGCAGCGCCAAGTATTAGTCCTGCCGCTCCAAAGAGCACTCTTTCAATTTTCAAGCCAAGAAAACAAATAATCAAACTAATGACAGTAACAATAATCAATGTCGCCATGCCGAGCATTTTTATCGTCGCAGCATACTGATTAGTGCTATCCAAAATTCCCTGTCCTAACTCCTGGAGACTCTCAACATATTCCAAATTGAACATACCTTTTGCTCTCTTTCGTATTATTTCCCTGTGCTTATATATCTCGTCATCTGATGTGCCATATTGGATATAGGCATCGTTTGAAGCCATACATGTCCCGGTCCGGTTAAGTAAGTATTAAATAGTCCCTCTCCGCCGAATAAAATATTCTTAACACCCGGAACGGTCCTAACATCCATAGTAACAGAAGCAGTCATAGCCGCCAAATGACCTGTGTCTACGACGATTTGTTGTCCGGGCGCAAGATCATATTCTACAATGTGACCATCAAATTCAGCGAAGACGGTTCCCTGACCGCTAATTCGTTGCATAATAAAACCTTCTCCTCCAAAGAGACCTGCACCAAATTTTCTGTTGAATGCAATAGATAATGTGATACTCGCTTCAGATGCAAGGAAGGCACTTTTCTGGAAAATCATATCATTTCCGGGAGTGATTTCAAAAGCTTTGATTGAACCCGGAAAACTCGAAGCAAAGGCAATCATGCCCTCACCCTGAGCGGTATAAATATTCTGGAACAATGACTCTCCCGAGAACATTCTGCCCAGAGCCTTTCCGACGCCTCCGTTTGACGTCGTTTCCATAACCATGTTCGGCGACATCCAAGACATACCGCCGCCTTCAGTAATAACCTTTTCCCCTGATTCCAGCTGACAAATAACAACCGGCAAGGTCTCACCAAGAATCTGATACTTCATGTTTAATCCTCCTTCTTTGTCGCGGGACACCCCCGACAACTCACTTCCCCAACACTATAGTGTTCGCGTTTGATTATAGCATAGCAATTCATTATTTAAAAGAAAAAATAGCGATTAACCCGCAATTGACACAATAATATCACAAATAATGCCCGAAATAACGGCTATCATATACATACAAAGTAGGAGTTTTAAGTTTTCCTTTGTATTTTTATTAACCCGGAAAAGAGCCAGAAACCCTACGCCGCTACCGGCAGAAAGACCCGAAATAACCGCACCGAAGGACAAAATCTTATTTAGATAAAGCGAAGTAAGAATCACAGATGCTCCGCAATTAGGTATCAGACCGACCAACCCGGAAAGCACAGGTTGAAAAAAGGAATTTCCAAGGAAAGCCGACTCTACTTTATCAATACCGAAGAATCCCACAGCGGCATTTAGAATCAATATAACAATAAACAAATAACAAAATGTCTTAAGAGTATGCTTTAGTGCGGGCTTAAGGATCCCCGTTTCCTCCTCACATCCGCAATCGGTGCATAATACTCCGCTTTCCTTTTTCACAGCAATAAATCTCGCTAAGAAAAAATCAACAAAGTATCCTCCGATTACTCCTATTACGAACTTAACAGCCAGTAAAGCGAGAATGCTCTTTTCGCGCCCGGGATTTGCAAGCATAATCAAAATAGCCTCATCAGAAGTAGAGAGAAAAACCGCAATCAGCGTCCCCGCGGAAAGAATACCACCTGCATACAGATTAGCAGCCATAACCGAAAATCCGCACTGCGGCACGAGACCCAAAGCTGCACCGATTAAAGGTCCCGCCTTTCTAAGCCTTCTTAAGAGCCTCTCCATTTTATCGCCGGAAAAACGCTCCAAACCCTCTATCAAAAGAAACGCGATGAAGAGGAAGGGAAGCATCCTGATGGCGTCAGAAACTGTATCAATTAAAATGTCTTTCCAATATATCATGCCGTGCTCCGTTTCTTGAGGTATTATGCCATCTCAGATGTATTAATGCAACACGAAATGCAATTAGATAATAAAAAAGCCCCAATCCATGAGGCTTTTCTAACTGGACCTGGCGGGAGTTGAACCCGCGTCCGAAAACCTATTCATTAAAGCATCTCCCATCACAGTCATTGTTAATTGATTCCCCCTGCCGTTTCATCAATGACAACGAAACGACGTCGGTAGCTTCATAAATCTTCCGTATCCGCAAAGCTTTGGAGGCGGAGTTCTTCACCTTTCATGAAGCCGGTTACTTCCGCGGTGAAATACGTAAGACCGACTGCCGCAATTAAGCGGCTAACGCTAATCTATTGTCTGCGTTTACTTTTAGTGTGGAACTTTTAACGTAGTGTCCCGCTACGGATGGCTTCCTTAACTTCAAAATCCCCGTCGAAACCGGTACAAGCCCGATTAATAATGAATCTTTGTTCCGGTTAAAATTATATAGGAAGTTAGTGTAAATGTCAAATCAAATTCTCAGCTAATTATTTCTGAAAATGCTGGTAATCATAAGTCCCGCTCCAGATTTCGCAGCCCCATCGCCAGCCACGCGAAATAAAAATATTGTAAACCTGATCGCCCTTCCTTATCATCGCCCTGTCTTCTATTTCGCTCAATTCTGTGCTTTTTCTGTTGACATATTTCCCGGCATTAGGAGGGCTGAAGTATCCGCCGGACTTTACGAACGGATTAATAAGTGGATTCAAATCAATTGCCCTTCCCAACGCGTGCTTTGAGAGTGTTCCGCTGGAATTCATAGCCCTGTAGCAAAATGCGGATGTATTATTATATCCCATTGATGCCTTATCAAGTTCGTTAAATTCATCGGTTTGCAAATCATTGAACTCATCTATCAAGCGCACGCTCTGGATAGGATAGTCAATGTCATATAAATCTTTGAATATATCAAGGACCTCTTCTGCCAAATCCGC
>JAISSU010000024.1 GCA_031272985.1 Lachnospiraceae bacterium
TTCGCACAGCACCGAAAAACCTCCTCATCCAGACGGGTCTGTCCAGGTCTCAAATCCTGGCTTTCCACGTGCCCGCCGCAGACATCCCAGTAAGCTTCTTCCCCTTCATCTTGGCTTAGTGTATGCCGGTTGACCTTGTGGTTTTTGTTGGCAACCAGTATCTCAAGGCCGTTTGCGGTTTTGACAAATGGCAGGATGATTACAGTGGGATGATACTTGTAACTTAGCGGGTTATGAACCTCCGCTTTCGTATATTGTCCAGTGATATTTTGATTTGAATCAATCGTGACTAACATTGTGCTCTTGTCCTCCTTCACTTTGGTGTATTTGCGCTTGGGGCGCTGTTGGAAGCTGTTCTGCAGTACCAGGTATTCCAGCTTGGTGCGATGGTAGCGCACAAAAAGGTTGCGGCGGATGCTGCGGATGGTGGCAGGTTTTATCTGCAACTTATCTGCAAGTACTTCCGGGTTTTTCCCTTCATACATCGCCATCAGAATCGCCTTTTCACTATAGCTGTAATCCAGCAGAGAATCCGCATTGAGCATTTCATAGAAACGATCACTGGCAGAATGCTTTTCTTTGATGTGCGCTTTGATATCATTTTGTTTCATATATTGTGCTTGACACCACACGCAGCAATAAGCATCATCCTCTCGATAATATCCGTTCTGAAGAACTTCGATATCAAATTCACTGACCGCTTCCCTGTTCATGATTCCAGCTCCTTTTGGCATATTATTTGTGCATATATTTATGCACATTTATTATCCCGTAATTTTATTATGTTGTCAATAGAAAAAATTTGCTAATTATAGTTTTCACTACAAAAAACACTTCTCGGAAGTTCGAGAAGTGTTGTATTTAGAGGGTTTTTCGGTTAAGCCGTGGTTAATTTTGTGTTTCTAACATTCATGAAAATGCGTTCAGGAAATTCGCGGTGTATATATATTCATCATCTCATTGAGGCAGGTCAGACAAGGGAGTCTGCCCCCTACAATAACCTTCTGACAAAATGCATTATATCGAATGCTTTACCGAAAAGCAATAGAAAGATTTTATCATTTGTTTTACGCTTCTTCCAGCGACCTTACCTTTGTGATTGTTACTGTCTCCTTATAGCATGCAAACATTTCATCCGTAGCGGTCTTGTTCATTTTGGGTGTTATGAAGCTTACCAGCGGGACTATTACCAGTCCGGCTATCATTGCCAGTGCTCCGGCGTGTATCGGCGAAGGGAGAAATGGGAATATGAGGTTTGTTACTGTGATCAGGACTCCGCTTGCAAAACCTGCCCAGACCGCTGCCTTTGTGACCCCTTTCCAGTAGAGTCCGAAAAAGAACGGCGCAAGAAAGGCCCCCGCCAAAGCTCCCCAGGATATTCCCATTAACTGCGCGATAAATGTCGGTGGGTTTAGTGCCAATACAACGGAAATCACGATGAAAAATATGACCAACGCCCGCATTACTCGTATTTGCCTTTTTTCGCTCATATTTTTTATAATATGTCCTTTTAAACAATCAAGTGTCAGCGTTGAGCTGGATGCGAGCACCAATGAAGCAAGCGTTGACATCGATGCTGACAATACCAATACTATTACTATTCCAATCAAAATGTCCGGTAATGTCGATACCATAAAAGGAATTACTGCGTCGAATATCACTGAACCCGATTCATTATGTAATGCCGGATTGTCAAATAGTCTTCCAAATCCTCCCAGAAAATAGCTACCTCCCGCAATTATCAATGCAAATGCTGTTGATATAACCGTCCCAGTGTTTATGCTTTTCTCATCCTTTATCGCATAGAATTTCCCAACCATCTGCGGCAGCCCCCATGTGCCGAATGATGTCAATATTACCACGCTTATTAAGTTCAAGGGGTCCGGTCCGAAAAATGCAGTATACGCTCCCTGCTGACCCGCACTTAAGCGCACTTCGCTCGGGATTTCAGACATCTTTTTGATTGCTTCAATAAATCCACCCTGACCCGATAGTACCGCCCAAATCACAGCCACAATTCCTATGAGCATAATTATTCCCTGTATAAAGTCATTTATTGCGGTAGCCATATAGCCACCGGCAATTACATAAATACCAGTGAAAAGAGCCATAACAATGACACACCAAAAATATGGAATATTAAACGCCACTTGGAAGAGTCTGGAGAGTCCGTTATAAATGGACGCAGTATAAGGGACCAAAAACACAAATACGATAATCGAAGCGACTATCTTTAAAGCATTACTCTGGTATCTGCTTCCAAAGAAATCCGGCATGGTCTTTGATTTTAGGTGATGGCTCATTACGCGGGTTCTTCTGCCCAGAACAATCCACGCAAGTAGACTACCGATAAAAGCATTACCAAGACCTATCCACGTAGAACTGATCCCGAATTTCCATCCAAACTGCCCCGCATAACCTACAAAAACCACCGCCGAAAAATATGAAGTTCCATACGCAAAAGCTGTGAGCCAAGGACCGGCCTTTCTACCTCCCAAGACAAAACCATCCACGCTTTTGGTGTGTTTCCCGGCATAGATTCCCACGCCCACCATAATGGCAAAAAATACAATTAACAGCAGCAGTTTGATAAACATGACATGACCTCCAAATCGTTTTAGCTTCTCGCTTTAAACCGTTACGCTTTAAACCGTTACGCTTTAAAGCATTAAAGTCTTGTCGTAGAATATCAGATTAGTTTGTTCCTGTCAAGCAAAAAATAAAATTTTTCGGCTTTATAACCGGAAAGATAGTTACAGGATTTAATTGTTTCCTGAATGGTATTCATTTACAAGACACCGATAACCCAAGTCTTTGAGTGATTTATACGATAGTTTATAATTTTTCTTTCCGAAACTACCGGTACTTAAGTATCTTAAGTATTGTTGTAAATATGAATCAATCTCATGTAATCCTTTGTCGGTATTAATGACCGGAAAAAACCAGCGTGACCATGTAATTTCATCGTTATTGTCTTTTGAGAAAAACTTCTTATCAAAGACCTTTATCATTGTCTTAATCGACTGATTAGGACTTACTTCTTTTCGTAGCGCCCAACGCCGCAACGAACGTGCTTTTCGCCTTATCTTTCCTTTTATCTTCTCTTTAGTCGCATCGGAAAGATCAATTATTCCGTTTAGGTATGAGAACCCTAAAAACTCCCATTTTTCACCCGGCGCTGTTAGCTTTTCTTTATCAGTATTCACATTCAAATGGTATTTAGCAAGTATAGTCTGGATAATGTTTTTATATTCTTCAATGTCTGATTTTTCTTTTGCAAAAACGACAATGTCGTCCGAATACCTCGCATAAGGAATACAACGACTGGTAAAGTATTCGTCTAATTCACACAGATAAATATTAGCGAGGAAAGCGGATGTCGCACTCCCAGCCATGACGCCGTGATGTTCGTCGCTGACTAACTGGTTATCCGCGCCTTGGAAAACTTCTTTTATTAACAGCAGCCTTTCAAGAAAACAGATAAGCAATTCGTCATCTGACATCAGACTTTTCATTATCGGCATCAACAATTTTACATCAATGCTATTAAAATAATCTTTGATATCCACTTTATAGCACCACATTCCCCCGATACCATTAACTGCCATGAGCGTCCTTAAAGCCCTTTGCGCCCCGTAACCTTTTCTGAATGAATAGCACCCTTGCGGCTGGGCACTGTCGTATTTTTCCAAAATCAGCCAGGAAAGTAGCTTTAGGCAATTAGCAAAATCCTCAGGGAAGCAATAAACTACCCGTTTCTTTGTGCTGCCAAGTTTATTTAACAGGCGCTTTTCAGGAAGCGGCAGTTCCCCGCCTTTTATGATATTCAATGCGGCATTATTAAAGTTTTCCTGAATAACAAATTTCTCGAGTGAGCCGTACTCTTTTTTTGAGAGAAAGCCCTTGTCGAGTCTGTCAATCAGAAACTCCTGCCACGTGAAGGGATTATTAAGTTTTTTTAATATAGATTCATTCGGCATAATAATACTAAAAGGCAAACCGGCGGAATCTCCACCGGTTTATCCTTGAAAAGGAAATATGCTTTGAAGACAGCAATTGCTGGCACAGGAATAAACATACCAAAGCCATCCGCAAGACTATATATTGATGGTTTGCTTCTTCCCACTGCGGATACGGTAGTAAAACCCGTGTTCCCTTTTCATATTCACAATTATAGTTTATTTTTGATCCTGTAAATTACAAAATCTCTTTCATTAGGCATATGCGTATAGAAATTTATAAATGCCACTCCTGCTTTTTCGCAAGAAGATTTAGCGTCTTTATATGCCTTGTTATTGTCGCGATTGTGATCAACTAATACTACTGCACCGAGCAGATTCCCTCCCGAGTGAAGCACGAAATCAAGATTTCTTCCGCTCCCACCGAATGCGGCGGGATTAACGTTTTCTCTAATCTCATAAGAAGAAAACTCCGTTGCAAGAATTTCCGCAAAATACTCTTTTCCCTTTTGAGATGGCGCAGATATGGCCTGAGAGTCAGTAGCTACTTTCGCCGAAGGTGCGCTCGACGTTGTGGTAGAATAAAGTCTCGCGCTGCCTTTCTTCCCGTCGCCGTCTAAGTCCACTCCGCTTAGTTCCTCGGCCTTATTCACCGCATTCGTCACGGCAGAGCTTAATGTTTCTGAAATTTTGTCTGAAATTTTGTTCTTGACAAGTTTGTCTAATAGACCCATTTCACTTCCCCCTTCCGAAGATGGATAACTAATAATGATATGAATAATAACTTCCCTGATCAATTTAAAGATATCATGACAACACTTCAAGTGCAAGAACAATCATCTCATTTAGCAGGTGATTTTTTCAATCACTTCATACTCCTGCTTCAGCTTATAAATCGAGTTACCGGGAACATAACCCCTAACCGACGAGAGCGGATAAACGCTCGTTCCCCTTCCGATTACGCTTCCGGGATTTAACACGCTGCCGCAACCTATCTCGACATTGTCGCCGATAATAACTCCGAATTTTTTTCGATTAGAATCAATTATTTCATTCCCGTATTTCACCTGAACAAGGGTTTTATCGGATTTTACATTACTTGTAATAGAGCCGGCTCCCATATGCGCTTTATATCCGAGAATTGAATCTCCCACATAATTATAATGCGGCACCTGAACTCCATTAAAGAGAATTACATTCTTTAATTCCGTCGAATTCCCCACTACGCAATTATTTCCGACGAGAGTGTTTCCTCTAAGGAAAGCGCAGTGCCTAACTTCAGTATTCTCGCCGATAATAGCCGGTGCGGTAATATGGGCGCTCGGATAGATTTTCGCGTTTTTTGCTACCCAAATGTTTTCGGAGATCTGGTCATAAATCTCCTTGTCAAGAGTCGGTCCTGCCTTCAAAATAAACTCACCAATCTCACCCAAAACTTCCCATGGGAACTCTTTTGCTTCAAAGAGTCTTTTTGAGATTGTCTGATCCAAGCTTAACATTTCCGTGCACTTACAAAGAATTTTCAAATTCATCTTGCTCCTCCGATGGTTTACTTCTATTCATATTTTCGATAATACGCCGCCGCCTTTGAAAACCGCGGTCTCAGTTCCGTCATATTCTGCAGTTTCTTTACTCCTACGGTTTTTTGCGACACGAAATTCTCAAGTTTTTCCATATACTCTTTCTCAGTCACTTTTCCATCGGCGACTAAGCTAAGTCCCTTTTCCCAGCTCGCAGTCAATTCAGGATTCAATAGCGCTTTTATTGAACATCCCACGACCTCAAATATCAATTCTCCCAATAAAGTCGGCGTTACGATTTGAGTTTTCTTTGAAAGCGAAAGGTACTTATTCGTAAATAGTTTTTTAAGGATTTCACCACGCGTGGCACTCGTCCCGATACCGCTTCCCTTTATTTGGGCGCGCAATTCTTCGTCTTCGATTAATTGACCCGCGTTTTCCATAGCCAATATCAAAGAGCCGGAATTATATCTCTTGGGCGGTGTGGTAGCGGCTTCCTTAATTTTCAGAGAGTTAACGGGAAGCACAGACCCCTTCTTTATTTTTTTCACAATGTCAATTATTTCAGAAGGACTTAATTCCACATCACCGGATTCGTTATTATTATCATTATTGCCTGATTGTTGCCTATCACTTTCACCTACGGACTCATTTTCGCTTTTATTGTCTTGTCCGGATTTATTACCCTGAAATCCTGCCACCTTCAGATATCCTTCTTTTTCCAGAGCTCTGAAATTACTGAAAAAGCTTTCCTTTTTCATCTTGGTGACAATACTGACTTTATTATATACGGCAGGTGGGTAGAAAACACTCAAAAATCTTCTCACAATTGCGTCATATACTTTAATAGTTACACCTGATAAGCCGGATAAAGCTTTAGTGTCCCCGGTAGGAATAATTGCGTAATGGTCAGTGACTCCTTCATCATTTACATATCTTTTCTGGAAGAGATTTTTATAAAGCGAGTCATCGTCTAAGATTTCCTGCGCGAACTCGGCAGCCGGAGCGTAATTCTTTAGTCCATTCAAATTTTTTCCGATATCCTTTGCGGCAGCTTTTGATAGTACTCTCGCATCAGTCCTCGGGTAGGTAACCAGCTTCTTTTCGTATAATTCCTGAACAATTTTCAAAGTCTCATCAGGGCTTATTTTCCAGCGTCTTGCTCCTTCGTTTTGTAATTCCGCAAGATTATATAGAAGCGGTGCGTATTTCTTTTCAGATTTTTTTTCGACTGATTCAACAATACATGTAAGAGGCTTACTCAATTCCAACAGTTTTTTTAGGTTCTCTGCATCCTCTTTTTCCAAGAACCCATTGTCCTTGTATAACTTCGGAGATTCATAATACATAGAACCTGCGATTGCCTTCCATTCTCCCTGAAATGAAAACCCTTCCACATTTATTTCAGAAAACAGCTTATAAAATGTGGTTTCCTTAAAGTCCCTTATATCTCTTTCACGTCTCACAACCATTCCCAATACGCAGGTCATGACGCGCCCCACGGAAATAACCACCCATTTGGCGTTTAAAAAAGAGGCCAGCTCTTTTCCATAGCGAAGTGTAAGTATACGTGAGAAATTAATTCCCATAAGGTAATCTTCTTTTGCGCGCAGGTATGCCGCATTCGAGAGATTATCGTAGGCGGATAAATCCTTCGCCTCATTAATCCCTCGCTTTATTTCCTCTTCTGTTTGTGAATCAATCCAGACTCTTTTGCGCTGTTTACCCTTTACCTTTGCTTGTTGCTCAACAAGCCGATAAATATATTCACCCTCACGTCCCGAGTCAGTGCACACATAAATTGTATCTACGTCTTTGCGGTTCAATAAACCTGCTACTACCTTATACTGCTTCGCCGCCGAAGCTATAACCTCATAACGAAATTTCTCAGGCAAAAAAGGCAGAGTGTCCATACTCCACCTTTTTAAAGCAGGGTCATAACTTTCAGGATAACTCATTGAAATCAGATGTCCTACACACCATGTTACGACCGCTGTTTCCGATTCTAAATATCCGTCTTTTCTTTGTCCGGTGAGCTTTAAAACCTTTGCAAATTCCATTGCCACGCTGGGTTTCTCAGCAATAAATAACGATTTTCCCATTTATCTCCTTATGTCATGTCCTGATCTGTCTTTTTCAGACCAATCGCACTGATTCATTGCTTATCTTGCCGCAATGTAACCCAAATTAACCAGTGCTTCCGCGCATAGCACTCCTCCTCCTGCCGCGCCACGAATCGTATTATGCGACAGACCTACGAATTTATAATCATAAATACTGTCCTCTCGAAGCCTTCCAATGGAGATGCCCATTCCGTTTTCAAAATCCACATCCTCCCGAACCGACGGACGATTATCTTCCTCCAAATATTGTATAAATTGCTTTGGAGCACTCGGAAGTCTCGCTTCCTGCGGATATCCTCTGTACTGCGTCAGCTTCTGTATCAATTCCTCCTTGGAAGGTTTTTTATCAAAACGAATAAAAACTGCAGCAGTATGTCCGTTTAATACCGGAACCCTCAGGCATTGACATGAGATCTTAGGTCCATTAGCAAGAACTATTTTCCCATTTTCATACTCCCCGAGCACTCTTAACGGCTCCTGCTCGCTCTTTTCTTCCTCGCCCGCGATGTATGGAATAATATTTTCTATCATTTCCGGCCAATCCTTAAAAGTTTTCCCTGCGCCGCTTATGGCCTGATAAGTAGTGGCTATCATCTCTGAAGGTTTAAATTCCTCCCAAGCGGCAAGGCAAGGCGTATAGCTTTGTATAGAGCAATTGGGCTTAACCGCTACAAAGCCTCTCTTTGTCCCGAGGCGATTTCTCTGGTGTTCAATCAACGCAAAATGAGATGTATTTATTTCAGGTATCACCATAGGGACATCGTCAGTCCAGCGGTGAGCGCTGTTATTAGAAACCACAGGCACTTCCGCCTTTGCATATGCTTCTTCAATATTTCTGATTTCACCCTTTGACATGTCAACAGCACTAAAGACAAAATCCACTTCTTCGGATATTCTTTTTATTTCAGCAACGTTTAAAACCTTTATATTCTTTACTGTTTCGGGCAAGGCAGATGACATTTTCCATCTTCCCGATAGCGCCTCCTCATAGGTTTTTCCTGCCGAGCGTTCACTCGCTGCCAAAGTAGTCACTTCAAACCACGGATGATTTTCCAGAAGTGAAATAAAACGCTGCCCAACCATTCCTGTCGCACCTAAAATCCCTGCTCTTAATTTTCTTCCCATATCGCTGTCTTCTCCAAATAGTCTTTATTAATTTTAATAATATCTTTCATTGCATTTTTCGCGGGTCCGCCAAAGCTCTCCCTCGCCCTGACGCAATCTTCAATCGAAATCCTCTGATATAGATCGCCCTTAAATCTATCACTTATTGCCTGATAATCAGCCAAAGGCAATTTACTTAAGACAATTCCTCGTTTTTGACATTCCAGAACCACTTTTCCTGTTACTTCGTGGGCGTCCCTAAATGACAAGCCTTTAGTCACGAGATAATCCGCCACATCAGTGGCATTGATAAAGCCGCCTTCCGCACTCTTTTTTAACACGTCCTCATTGAAAACAATTGCATCCAGCATTTGCGTAAAGAGAGTAATACAGGTTTTAAGCGTATCGCAAGCATCAAAGACGCATTCCTTGTCTTCTTGTAAATCCTTATTGTAAGCTAAAGGCAGACCTTTTAAAGTGGTGAGTAAAGAAAACAAATTGCCGTACACCCTGCCGGTTTTTCCTCGTATCAGTTCTGCAATATCAGGGTTCTTTTTCTGAGGCATTATGCTGCTTCCGGTGCTGTAAGCGTCATCTAATTCAAGATAATTATAGTCGTTGCTGTTCCAGATAATTATTTCCTCACAAAAGCGACTAAGGTGCATTATGCAAATCGAAAGCGCCGATAAGAGCTCCAAACAATAATCCCTATCTGAAACGCTATCCATACTGTTTAATGTGGGAGAGGAAAAGTGTAGCAATGAAGCCGTATACTCTCTGTCGATGGAAAATTCAGTCCCTGCAAGAGCTCCTGCTCCCAAAGGACATACATTAAGCCTTCTATAAGCGTCGAAAAGTCTTTCCCTGTCACGTTTGAACATCTCGAAATACGCTCCGAGATGGTGTGCCAAAGTAACAGGCTGCGCTTTTTGAAGATGGGTAAATCCCGGCATAATAATATCCAAATTTTCCTCTTGCAGTCGTAGAATGGTCCTTAGCAGTTCTTTTAGCAAGGAATCTATCTCGGTTATTTCACGCCTGACGTACATCTTCATATCGACAGCTACCTGATCATTTCTGCTTCGTCCGGTATGTAGTTTTTTACCCACGTCACCGATTCTCTGAATTAATTGCGTTTCAATAAAGCTGTGAATGTCCTCAAAATGACCGCTAATTTGAAGAGTGCCTTCTTCGATCTCTATATAGATTGATTCCAGCGCCCCGCATATAGCCTCGCCGTCGCTCTTTCCGATGATTAATTGCTTTGCAAGCATTTTCGCATGAGCAATGCTGCCTTCAATATCTTCCCTCCAAAGCCTTTTATCAAAGGAAAGTGACTCATTAAATGAAAACGCGTCTTCTTTTGTTTCTTTTGTGAACCTTCCGCCCCAAAGACTCGCCATAAATCCTCCTTATTGCCCGCTTATTTTTCTCTTATTCTGCTCTCTTTTCTTTGCGTCATTATCTTCTCTTTCTTTGAGCGAGTACTCGCACCCGCAATACTTCTGTCTGTAAAGTCCGAATTCCTTTGAAAGCTCTATTGAGCGTTTGTAACCGTCTTTTTTCTTAAAATCCGATTGCAGATAGGTAATTCCATGTTTTTCACCTATCCTGACCCCTATTTCATTAAGCCTTTCGGCATTCTTTAAGGGACTTATACTAAGTGTAGTACAATAATAATCGAAACCGCGTTCTTTTGCAATCACTGCCGTTTTTTCAAGCCGCAATTCATAACATTTCATGCATCTTTCTCCACCTTCTCGCAAATGCTCCAGACCTTTTGCTATCGCAAGAAACTCATCTCTGTCGTAGTAGCCTGCCAAAAAAGAAACGGGGAATTTGCTTGAAAACTCGTTAATTAGTGTTTGCTGTTCAAGCACGCGTTTTGTATATTCATTTTCGGGAAATATATTCGGATTATAATAAAACACTGTAATCTCAAAATACTCACTCAAGTATTCAAGTACGTATGTACTGCAAGGCGCACAACAACTATGCAACAATAGCTTAGGCGGCTTCTTTGCATTCTCATTCTTGATTTTGTTTAAAGTATTCTCCAAAATCTCTTGGTATTGCACAATGTCACCCTAAGAAGTAAAAGTCAATTCCTATGAAGTATTCTTGCAAAGAAACTCCGTAAGTGCTACGGAGTTTCTATCGAGCTGGAAATCAGATTTGAACTGACGACCCCTTCATTACGAGTGAAGTGCTCTACCGACTGAGCTATTCCAGCAAAACGGGACATTTTCACGTCCCGTCCTAATCATTTTAGTCTAATTATACTTACGTTTTCTGGCAGCCTCGGATTTCTTTTTGCGTCTGACACTTGGTTTCTCATAGTGCTCGCGTTTACGAATCTCCTGCTGAATACCTGCTTTTGCACAATTGCGCTTAAATCTGCGCAACGCGCTATCCAACGTTTCGTTTTCTTTTACGATTACATTTGACATAGACTCCCACCTAACCTCCCTCCAGATCGTAAATTGTGCGTCATACGACTGTTCGGGTTACCTCTCATATCATCGAATCTAAAAAATTCAATAATAAGAGGTAGCTACTGCACTTGATCAAGTATATAGGAAAATCGCGCTTCCGTCAACAAAAATTTTACGCCAACTGCTCTAATGCGACTTTTTTTGCTTGTCCGATTGCCTTGTCGATTCCAGAAGGATCTTTTCCGCCCGCCTGTGCCATATTCGGGCGTCCGCCTCCTCCGCCTCCGACGAGGGCAGCGGCTTCTTTAATGAGGTTTCCGGCATGCGCTCCCTTTTCGATTGCGCCTTCTGTCGCCATCGCTACGAGATTCACTTTTCCATTGCAGTCGGATAACAGAAGTATAAGGCAATTCTTAAGTTTTTCCTTAAAGTCGTCACCGAGGTTACGCAGTTCATTCATTTCCACACCGGGTACCGAAGCAATCAATACCTTAATCCCCTTAATTTCCAAGACATCTTTTAATACATCCTGCGCGGCGTCTTTGGCGAGTTTGTTTTTCATGCTTTCGACCTCGCTCTTAAGGCTCTTATTTTCGTTCAGAATCTCAGTCAGCTTCTTTGATAAGGCATCCGGCTTGGACTTCAAAATCGCAGCCGCATCGTGAAGCTTGTTCTCTATGTCTTTATAATAATTAAGCAAACCAGCTGAAGTCAGGGCTTCTATACGCCTTACGCCTGCGGCAACACCTGTTTCTGAAATGATCTTAAATGCCGTTATGACTCCGGTATTATTTACGTGAGTGCCGCCGCAGAATTCCTTTGAGAAATCTCCCATGCTGACCACTCTGACAATATCTCCGTATTTCTCTCCAAAAAGTGCGGCCGCGCCGGTTTTTCTCGCCTCGTCAATCGGCATCAAGTCTGCGCTTACGGGAAGCTGCGCTTGAATTTCTTTATTTACAATCGCCTCAACCTCTTCAATCTCCTGCGGCGTCATTGCCGAGAAATGTGAAAAGTCAAATCGTAATCTCTCGGAGTTAACTGAGGAACCCGCCTGTTCAACATGATTTCCAAGAACTGTTTTAAGCGCTTTTTGCAGCAAATGCGTCGCAGAGTGATTCCTCGCAGAAAGATTCCGTCTTTCCTCGTCCACCTTCAATGAAACACTGTCTGCGACTTTAAGCATCCCTTTTGAAACATGACCAATATGACCATACTTTCCGCCAAGGAGCTTCACCACATCTTCCACGACGAATTCGCCGTCCTTTGCGCTGATTATACCTGTGTCAGCCTCCTGACCGCCACTGTTTGCATAAAACGGTGTCTTTTCAACAAATACTGTTCCTCTTTGCCCGTCAGAAAGAGCGTCGGTAATTTCATCTTCAGTGGTAAGTACGGTAATCACCGAATCATAGATGAGGTTATTATAGCCTACAAATTCAGTGGTAATCGACGGATCAATATCTTCGTAAACCGTAACATCCGCTCCCATATAATTGGTGACTTCGCGGGCTGCACGAGCTGTTTCTTTCTGAACCTTCATCGCTTTTGCAAAACCATCTTCATCAACGGCAAGACCCTGTTCTTCAAGGATTTCCTTTGTCAAATCAAGGGGAAATCCAAAAGTATCATACAGTTTAAAAGCATCGGCGCCATCCAATGTCTTAGAACCTGAACTAATTAGCTTTTCTTTTAATTCCGTAAGGATAGTCAATCCCTGATCAATTGTTTTTACGAAAGCTTCTTCTTCTTTTGCAATAACCTTATAAATAAATTCTTTCTTTTCTTCTAATTCAGGATACCCGTCCTTAGAGCCTTCAATAACTGATTTCGCCAAGTCGACAAGGAAACTACCCTTTATATTAAGAAGTCTTCCATGGCGACAGGCCCTCCTAAGGAGCCTGCGAAGCACATAACCTCGCCCTTCATTAGAAGGCATTATTCCATCTGAAATCATAAAAGTAACCGAACGGATATGGTCCGTGATAACGCGGATTGAAACGTCCTTATCATAATCGGTGCCGTACTCGGCATTCGCCAATTCGCAAACCTGCTCTCTAAGAGCTCTTATTGTATCCACATCAAACATCGATGCCACATTTTGAACTACACAGGCGAGGCGTTCCAGTCCCATTCCGGTATCAATATTTTTCTGTGATAATTCGGTGTAATTATTGTTTCCGTCATTGTCAAACTGAGTGAAAACATCGTTCCAGATTTCCATGTAGCGGTCACAATCACAGCCTACGGTGCACTCGGGTTTTCCACAGCCGTATTCCTCACCCCTGTCATAATAGACCTCCGAACAGGGACCGCAAGGCCCGGAACCATGCTCCCAAAAATTATCCTCTTTTCCGAAACGGAATATCCTGTCCTTTTCTATTCCGATTTCCAGATTCCAGATATCAAAAGCCTCGTCGTCTTCAAGATACACTGATGGATATAACCTGTCAGCCTCTAAACCTACGACCTCGGTTAAAAACTCCCATGTCCAGGCAATCGCTTCCTTTTTAAAATAATCCCCGAAAGAGAAATTACCGAGCATTTCAAAGAAAGTGCCGTGCCGCGCGGTCTTCCCGACATTATCGATGTCCCCTGTACGAATGCACTTCTGGCATGTCGCAACGCGCTTTCGAGGCGGAATCTCCTGTCCCGTAAAATAGGGCTTTAAAGGCGCCATACCGGAATTAATAAGCAGCAGAGACTTGTCATTATGCGGAACGAGCGAAAAGCTTTTCATTGCGAGATGCCCCTTGCTCTCAAAAAATTCCAAAAACATTTTTCTTAATTCATTAACTCCGTAATATTGATGCATAAATCCTCCCATTGCCATAAACGGCTTTTAAATAATATCACATTATAAGCAGAGGCAGGCGCGTTTGTCAATTACCGTCCCTTGTGCTTACTACTTAACGTAAATTATTCCACCATTAACACATAATCATAAGAACCTTAGCTTTTGAAATATTCTTTGGCATATCTGACGGCACTCATAGCGTCCTTACCATAAAAATCCGCTCCTATTTGGTCGGCGTATTCCTGAGTCAATACCGCACCGCCCACCATGACTTTGCAATCAGGCTTTTCTTCTTGAAGCAGCTTTATTGTCGCCTCCATGCTGCCGACAGTAGTAGTCATAAGCGCCGATAGACCCAACAAAGTAACGTCTTTTTCCTTTGCTATTTCAAGAATCTGAGATGGTTCCACATTCTTTCCTAAATCAATAATATCATATCCATAATTTTCAAGTAGCACTTTTACAATATTTTTTCCGATATCGTGGATATCGCCTTTAACCGTAGCAAGAATGATCTTATTATTTCCAGCCGCTTTTTCATTATTTAAGTCGACCATATCGGTATTCATTTTTTCTCTTATCAATTCAAATGCCGCTTTAGCGGCTTGCGCACTCATTAATAGCTGAGGCAGGAAAAATGTCTTTGCTTCGAATTTCAATCCCACCTCATCCAGCGCAGGCATCAGTGCTTTTTCAATAATATCCATTGAGGACTTTTTCTCTAGCAGCCTTGAAGTAATCTTCATCGAGTCTTCTTTGAGACCTTTTATTACGGCTATTCGCAGTTCTTCAAGCCAAGTAGCGCTTAGCTCAGGATTATTATTATTTGAGACGTCTAAACTTGTTTTTTTCATATCTGGGGACTCGTCTGGCTTATCTTCACCCGAACGCCTTGATGATTCGGTTGCATAGACTGCGTTCTCCCGGAAATCACTGTATTTATCAATATAATCATTAAAATTATCGTCGTACCCATTCAAAGCCAGATAAGAATAATAAGTTTGCATCATTCGTCCCGAAAGCGGATTAATAATTCCTGCACTTAAGCCGTTATTAAGAGCCATTGCATAGAAATTAGAGTTTATCAAATCCCTCGCGGGCAATCCGAATGAAACATTTGATACCCCAAGAACCGTACATACTCCCAGCTCTTCTTTAATTCTTTTCAGGGCGGCAAGAGTGATTTTTGCGGCATTTTTATCACTGCTTATTGTCAGCGTCAAGGCATCTATTACTATATCCTTTTTCTTTATACCGTATTTTTCAGCTTCTTTGATGATTTTTTGGGCAATGGCATATCTGCCTTCGGCGCTCTCCCCAATTCCTGCTTCATCCAAGCAAAGGCCTACGACGACTCCTCCGTATTTCTTTATCAACGGGAATACACTGTTCATTGATTCTATTTTGCCATTCACAGAATTAAGCATCGGCTTTCCGTTGTAAAGTCGCATTGCCTTTTCACAGGCATCAATATCAACCGAATCAATTTGAAGCGGCGCGCTAATTGAATTTTGCAGTTTTACTATAGCCTCAGGAAGGACTTCTTTTTCATTGATTTCGGGTACTCCAACATTGACATCTAAAATCTGTGCCCCCGCTTCAATCTGCGCCAATCCTTCTTTTACCAAGTATGCATAATCCTTTAGCTTAATTGCTTCTTTTAGCGCTTTTTTCCCTGTGGGATTAAGCCGTTCTCCGATAATCACAGGTCTTTCATTAATAGCTTTCGAAACTGAACCAGAAGATACTATTGTTTCGCCCTTTTCAACTATAGGAAGCACTTTGAGCTGATGACACAAATCATAAACAGCCTTAATATGGCAAGGCATTGTCCCGCAGCATCCTCCCACAAGCGCCGCTCCGCTTTCGATTGCCTCTTTTATATAACCCGCGAATTCTTCTGCTCCTATGTCGTAATAAGTCTCACCCTCCCTCGAAACAGGAAGCCCCGCGTTTGGCTTCATTATCACCGGGATAGATGACGCAGAAATGACCTCTTTAACAAACGGAAGCATAGTCTTTGGTCCCAGCCCGCAGTTTATTCCGAGTGCATCCACTCTTAAGCCCTCCAAAAGCGCTATGACTGTCCTTATGTCGGCCCCTGTCAAGAGTCGGCCATTTTCATCCAACACTACCGTCGCAAATACCGGCAAATCGCATACTTCTTTTGCCGCAAGTACCGCTGCTTTTAATTCATAGGTGTCGCTCATTGTCTCAATATAGATTCCATCAACACCCGTTGCAACACCGATTTCTATTACCTCTTTGAAAACGCTAACCGCTTCCTCAAAATCGAGTTCCCCCATCGGCTTTAGAAGCTTTCCGGTAGGACCAATATCAAGCATTACATATGCGGTATCATACGTGGAATCGCTTACTTTGCTTCTCACAGCGTTTTTTCGCATATTCAATCCTGCCAAAGCACCCTGCCTTGCATTTTTTACCGCCGCTGATACAATTTCACTCAATGAATATTTATCCGAATAAAATTTTAGACGATTTGCGCCAAATGTATTCGTTACAATAATATCACTTCCCGCTTCTACGTAAGAGCCGTGAATCTCTCTCATGGTTTCCGGATGAGTAATATTCCAGCTTTCAGGAAGCTCTCCTGCCTTTAAGCCCGCTTTCTGAATCAGCGTTCCCATGCCACCATCAAGGAATACGAGTTTCTTTCCCAATATTTCTCTTAAATCGCCCATTACTTTCACCTTTATCTATTGAATTTATAGAAAATCCACCAAACGCGTACTACTTCATTTGAGCTTTATTAAAGAATTTCAGACAGATTCTTAAATATAGCGGATGCCACTTCGGGTTTATTCATTGTATAAATGTGTATATGATTTATCCCGTTTGCAAAAAGGTCAATAATTTGCTCCGTTGCATAGGCAATTCCCGCCTGCTCCATTGCTTTTGGCGTATCACCGAAATGATCTGCAATCGCCCTGAAACGCGAAGGCAGCACCGTCCCCGATAATTCACAGATTCTCTTAATCTGGCTCCCATTCGTAACCGGCATTATGCCGGGAAGCACAGGCACAGTTATACCCACATCCCTAACCCTGTAAAGAAAATTATAGAAAATGGCATTATCAAAGAACATTTGAGTGGTAAGAAAACTGACACCGCATTCAACTTTATGCTTAAGATTTTTAATATCATCGGCTTTGTGGACACATTCTGTATGACCTTCAGGATAACATGCCGCTCCTATACAAAAATCTCCTAAATCCTTTATTTGGCTGATTAACTCACTCGCGTATCTGTAGTGATTAGGCAACGGATACTGAGCATCTTTAGGAATATCCCCCCTTAGAGCCAGAATGTTCTCTATTCCATTTTCTTTTAAACTCTTGACGACTTCCTTTACTTCGTCAGGAGTCGAGGATACGCAGGTCAAGTGCGCGAGTGGTGTGACATGCAGATCATTTTGTAAATGAGAAACTATGCGGACTGTATTTTTACTGGTTCCCCCGCCCGCTCCATAAGTAACACTGACAAAAGACGGCGAAAGCTTCGCCATCTCTTTGGTAACATTTAATACACTATCTATTGCGGCATCTGTCTTCGGAGGGAAAATCTCCAGCGAAATATGCGGCTTTTTATCAGATAAAATATCTATTATTTTCATTTCTTGGTAGTACCTCCTCAAACCTCTCCTCTTACGAGCTTTGTGTATAGTTCCTGATATTCTTTAGCTGACCTCGTCCATGAAAAATCCTGCTTCATGCCATTTTCTGCGAGTTTGTTCCAATCACGCTTTTTATCGTAGTATATTCTTTCGGCATTCCTGACTGTTCCCATCATTTCATGCGCGTTATAATTATTAAATCCAAAACCTGTTCCCGTGTGTTTAAACTCATTATAAGGCTCTACAGTATCTTTTAAGCCACCGGTTTGGCGCACAATAGGGACAGTTCCGTAACGAAGGCTCATCAATTGACTTAGACCGCAGGGTTCGAAGAGCGAAGGCATCAAAAACGCATCAACCGAGCCGTAAATCTTATGCGACAATTCCTCCGAATAGAATATATTGGCGGATACCTTTTCAGGATACTTCCAGGCAAAGTGTCTGAACATATTCTCATAGCGTTCTTCGCCTGTTCCGAGGATGACGAACTGCACCGCGTCCTGACACATTTCATCAAAAACGCATGAAATTAAGTCAAAGCCTTTTTGGTCGGTTAATCTGGACACTATTCCAATCATCATTGTTTGCTTATCAACAGTAAGCCCCAGTTCTTTTTGAAGACTTATTTTATCAGCGCTCTTGTTTTGTCTGAAATTTTGGATACCGAATTGTTTCGCAATGAATTTATCGGTCTCGGGGTTATATTCTTCATAATCAATTCCATTTAAAATACCGGAAAGATGATTTGACTTTGCGCTCATAAGACCATGCAAACCCTCTCCGTAAAAAGGCATTTTAATCTCCTGCGCATAGGTGTGACTGACAGTGGTCACCCAATCTGCATACACGATACCACCTTTGAGATAGTTAGCGTCTTTGTATGCTTCTAATTTATCGGGAACAAAATAGTAGGGCGCTAATCCTGTAATATCCTGAACCTTCTTTGTGTCCCAACGTCCCTGAAATTTCAGATTATGAATAGTCATCATAGTCTTTATTCCACGGTAATAATCATTGTCGAAACGGAAATGATCCAGAAAAACAGGAACTAATCCCGACTGCCAGTCGTGACAATGGATGATATCAGGTTTAAAATCCAGATGCGGGATAGCACATAAAACGGCCTTGCCATAAAAGGCAAATTTCTCAATGTCTTCGTAAATATTGCCATAAGGCGTAGGGCCGCTGAAATAAAATTCATTATCAATAAAATAAAAATGAATTCCCTGATAATTGGTTTCCAAAATGCCCACGTACTGCGTACGCCAATTTAAGTCCATATAAAAATGGGCTCGATATTCCAGATTTTCTCTGAAAATTTCCTTTATGCAAAGATATTTCGGAAGAATAACCCTGACCTCAACTTCTTCTTTATCAAAGTACTTTGGCATGGAACCGATAACATCGGCCAAGCCGCCGGTTTTTATAAAAGGAACCGCTTCCGAAGCGGCGAAGAGTACCTTTATCATATGCGTTTCCTCCTTCGGCACAAAAGTGCCAAACGCTTACTGTATTAATTATTATGTCCGATGCGAAAATCTTCTGCTGCGGATTTCTGAGCAAGCTTTCGCATTTCTCGAGCATTAGCCATTACAGCATCCGTTATTTCCACCCCGCCCAACATTCGCGCCAATTCCGCAATTCTTTCGTCTTCACTAAGTTTCTTTATCACCGTAGTGGTCGTAGTGCCATCCGTTTTCTTTTCTATTAGATACTGCGAATCCGCCATAGCTGCTATCTGTGCTAAATGTGTAATGCATACGACCTGATGTTTACGACTGATTCTAAAGAGCTTTTCTGACACCATTTGCGCTGTCCTTCCGCCTATTCCCGCGTCAATCTCGTCAAAAAGCAGTGCTTTTGCGCTCTCATAACCGGAAAGGACTGTCTTTAAGGCTAACATCATTCTGGATAACTCTCCGCCCGAAGCTACCTGTATAAGCGGCATCATTGGCGAACCTGGGTTTAAAGAAACGAAAAATTCCCCCTCTTCAGCACCATTTTCAGTACAGCTATCCTTAGGGCTTAGCGTCATTTTAAACTTTACCTCACCGAAATTCAAGCCCGAAAGTTCAGCTAACATCGCTTTTTCCAAATCAATTGCCGCAAGCTCCCTTATTTCTGTAAGTATCCGGGCTTTTTCGGTTAATTCTCTTTCTAAAGAATCAGCTTCTTTTTTAAGAGCTGCCATTCTGGCTTCGTAATCGTTAATGAACGCGATTTTCTCTTCAAGCTCTTCCAAGTATTTAAGGATATCAGCTATATCCTGTCCGTATTTATTTTTCAAATGATTAATTTCATTCAGACGATTTTCAGTCTCAAAAAACTCCTCCTCAGAGAAAGACAATGTTTTGCTGTATTCATTTAATTCCCTGTTAAAGTCATTAAGCAAAGCATCAACCTCTGAAAGCTCATTCCAAAGTGATTCCGCTTTTGCATCAAATGCTGAAATGCCGCGTATGCTGCCAAGCGCACGTGAAATCAATGCGCTCGCCCCCTCATCACTCGTAAACTCATGTGCTCCTTCCAGGGCTTCTTGTATTTTCTTTCCGTTTCGCATTCTTTTAAAACGTTCCTCAAGCTCTGTGTCTTCTCCTTCTTTAAGAGAAGCTTTTTCTATCTCCGAAGCCTCAAATACAAGAAGATCCAGTTCTTTTTTTCTGGCAGTCTCGTCTTTAGATAGAGATTCAATTTCTTTTTTGAGTTTGTCAAAAGCTTTAAAAGAGCGCGAAACCTCACTCTTTGCTGTGGAGGCTTTAGCTCCCGCAAAAGCATCCAATAGGCTTAAGTGAGTACTTTTTTTAAGAAGTGTCTGATGTTCCTGCTGGCCGCAAACATCCATCAGTATCCCTGCCGCCTCTCTGAGAGTATTCACAGAGATAGTCTCACCGTTAATCTTACTCGTACTTCTGCCGTCCATCAAACGTCTGCTAATAGTATATGTACCATCATCGGAAAAAACATCAAGGGCTTTTAGCCTTTGAACCTGTTCTTTACTATCGGCATAAAAGGACAGTTCAACCAAAGCGTAATCGGCTCCGGGTCTTATTATATCTCCCGAGTAACGGCTCCCCAACGCGAGATTAACGCAGCCGAGAAGAATAGACTTCCCGGCTCCGGTCTCTCCGGTAAGGACAGACAAGCCCTTACCGAAGTCCACTTCAATTTCTTCTATCAATGCAAGGTTTTTGACATGAAGATTAAGTAACATTTTATCTCCTACAAAACAATCCGGCGTATTTTCTCCATAACGATAATTGTTTCATCTTTGCCTCTGACCGCACACATAATAGTATCGTCTCCGGCAATACACCCGACAACTTCACTCCATTTCATAGAATCAATAGCAGCGGCAACAGCCATAGCCATTCCCGAAACAGTCTTTACAACTAAGATATTCTGAGCCATTTCCATGGACAGAAATCCGTCTCTTAAAATACGTACATATTTTTCGCTCAAGCCCGGTATCAGATTATTGTGGACCCCATAGCATTGTTTTCCGTCGTCATATGGGATTTTAGTCAGTTTTAAGTCTCTTATGTCTCTTGAAATTGTCGCCTGCGTAACATGTATACCTTCTTTTAACAGGAAATCCGACAATTCTTCTTGTGTTTCTACATGGTGCTTCCCAATGATCTCAATGATTTTCGCGTGTCTGTGAATTTTCATACCAATCAGTTCCCTTTCATTTTTCTGCGCAATGTCTCCAAAAAACTCACCTTGCTAAGTTTAATAAACCGGGTCATCGCGTCTGCTTTACGCACTATTACACTTTCTCCCACAGAAAGTGATGCGGCGTCGGCGCCATCAAAAGTGGCAATAATGTCTCCTTTCTGGCTGTCGTTTGAACGACCATTGCCGATTTCTACGGTCACGCTCTTTTCGGAAGACAAAATAATACTTCCGGTGTGCAGACCATGTGGACAAATCGGTGTGACAACAATCAATTGCGCGGTCGGCTCCACTATAGGACCGCCGGCGGAAAGATTGTATGCGGTAGAGCCTGTAGGTGTGGATAATATGATGCCGTCAGCCTCATAGGAATTCAAGTACTCTCCGTCCACGTAGAGATTAAAACGGATAATTCGAAGCGCTCCCTGTCTGGAAACGACGATGTCATTCAAAGCAACTTTTTGATCAGTTTCTCCAATGACTCCTTCAAGCATCATTCTGTTTTCCACGGTGTAATCACCTGTAAGCAAGCGCTTTATAGCGATGTCGATATCCTGTACCTCACACTCAGCGAGATAGCCAAGATTCCCCATGTTGACACCCAGAAGAGGTACGCCTCTTCCATGCAATATTCGCGCTGCTTCTATCAAGCTCCCGTCGCCGCCTATTACAATCGCCGAATCAATTTCGCCCGGTAATGAACTAATATCAATTGTTTTGTCGGAGTTTTTCTTGCAAAGAATTCCGATGCCGCCATCATTTTCAATGCGCATTTTAATGTCATGCGCTACTCGAAGGGCAGCATCCTTAGAATCATTCGTGATTATCAATACCTTTGCCATTCATTTTTCTCCGCAGCGATTGTATTATTTTCCATGCCTGTTTAATAATGTAAAGGCGCGTTTAACAATTTCATCAACATTTATTATACACGCATCTTGTATAAATGGAAACACTTTTTTTAATAATAATAGATATTCAATATTTCCTTCAGGTCCTTTAATTGGTGAAAAGTCTATATTTATGATTTTTAGTTCCAACGAAAATGCGAGGCTAATAATCTTTTTTAATACTTCTATATGAACTCCTTCGTCTCGAACTACGCCCTTTTTCCCGACTTTTTCGCGTCCAGCCTCAAATTGAGGCTTTATCAGCGCCACGATTTCCCCGTCAGTCTCAAGGTAAGAGCATACCACCGGCAGCACTTTCGTCAGCGAGATAAATGAAACATCAATAGAAGAAAACGAAATTGGTTCTTTTAATAATGTTAAATCCAGATATCGGATGTTTGTTTTTTCCAGACAGACGACTCTTTCATCATTTCGCAGTTTCCAATCAAGCTGGCCGTAACCCACGTCAATTGCGTATACTTTTTTCGCCCCGTGGCTTAAGAGGCAATCGGTAAAGCCTCCCGTGGAAGCACCTACATCGGTGCAAACCTTCCCCGACACATCCAAACCAAATTCATCAAATGCCTTATTAAGCTTTAGCCCGCCTCTGCTGACAAAAGGCAGTGCCTTACTTTTAATCTCAATGCTAACACTTTCATCAAATGTCGTCCCGGCTTTATCTTCACGTTCGCCGTCAACGAAAACCTCCCCAGCCATTATAAGAGCCTTTGCTTTTTCACGGGATAAACTCGTGTTTCTTTCGGCAACTAATATATCAAGACGCTTCTTCATTGCTTTTATCGTCCCATAATTCAAGTATTGTCTTAAAAATCTTCTTTGAAATAGCTTCGGCATCAATGCCTAAATGCGCACGGAGCTTTTCGATGCTGCCCTGCTCCACAAAGCTGTCAGGTGTGGCAATAATCAGGGTCTCTAATTGAAGATGCCTTTCGGCAATGGCTGCAAGAACCGCTTCGCCGTAACCTCCTGATTTAACATTTTCTTCGATTGTAACAACCAATCTATGCTTCTTTGATAGTCTTTCCAGCATATCTATATCGAGCGGTTTAACGCTCCTGGCATTGACCAGAGTACAGTAGAATCCCTTTTCCTTAAGCTTATTTCGCACTATTTCAGCTTCTTCTATCATGTGACCCACTGAAATTAAGGCTATATCGCTTTCTTCATAAATCATCTCACTCTTTCCTAATTCAACAGGTGAGTTAAATTTTTCAAGATTAGTAAGAGCTACGCCTCTCGGATACCTGATCGCGACGCTTTTACCGCTCTTAATGGCCACTTTAAGCATATCCTCAAGTTCCCATCTGTTTTTGGGGGCTAAAATATTAATATTCGGAATAGCGCCCATATAAGATAAATCAAAAATCCCCTGGTGCGTTTCCCCATCACTCCCGACAAGCCCTGCCCTATCAACGGCAAAAACAACCGGAAGTTCCTGTAACGCCACATCCTGAATCAGCTGGTCAAATCCTCTTTGAAGGAAAGAAGAATATACGGCGAATACCGGCTTTTCGCCACCCGCTGCCAATCCCGCCGCAAATGATACAGCGTGTGCTTCCGCGATTCCGACATCGAAAAATCTATCGGGGAAATTAGCTCTGAATTGGCGCAGCCCCGTGCCCTCAGCCATAGCGGCTGTTAATGCTACGATTTTATCATCCTCTTTTGCGAGCCGACAAAGGCAGCGACCAAATACCTTGCTCCAAGAATCTCCGGTTTCTTTTAAAATCGGTTTTCCGTCCTTTATTTCAAAAGAGCCAATACCGTGGAAGACCTCGGGGCTTTGCTCGGCAGGGAGATAACCTCTGCCTTTTTTTGTGACCACATGAATCAAAACCGGCTCGTCCATCTTTTGCGCTTCACGCAAAACACGACAAAGTCTGGGAAGATTATGTCCCGAAACAGGTCCCAAATAAGTAATTCCCATATCTTCAAAGAACATGCCCGGAATAAAAAGCTGTTTCATTCCGCTCTTGGCTTTTCTGATTTGCTCAATTAAGGGATCTCCGACATTAGGGAGCTTTTCAAGGAAACCCGTAACGCTCTTTTTTAACCCCGTGTAAAAATCCGCAGTTCGAAGCGCTGAAAGATATTTCGAAAAACCGCCGACGTTTTTTGAAATGGACATGTGATTATCATTTAGTATAATAACAAGATTTCTCTTTAAGTTTCCGGCGTTATTCAATGCTTCAAAGACCATGCCGCCGGTCATTGATCCATCTCCCACCACCACCGCAATCTTCTCATCCGTACCTTTTAGCTTTGCGGCTTCGGCGAAACCCAAACCCACCGAGATCGAATTAGAACTATGACCTGTATCAAATGCATCGGCAGAATTTTCACGCCTTTTCGGGAATCCCGACAAACCTCCGTATTGCCTTAATGTGTCAAAATCCTTCCATCTGCCTGTAAGAATTTTATGTACATATGCCTGATGTCCCACATCCCAGATTATTTTATCTTTGGGGAGATTGTATGTCAGATGCAGTGCCATTGTCAGCTCAACTACCCCAAGGTTAGAAGCTAAATGGCCTCCCGTTTTACTCACTTTTCTAATTAAAAACCCTCTGATTTCTCTGGCGAGAGCCTTTAATTCTTCAGAATTCAGTTGCTTTATGTCATTTTCATTATTAATCCTGTCCAAAACCATCTTTACGTTTTCGCCTTCTTTTCGTTAGTAATAATCTATAATAATACCGATTAAATCTGTCAAAATCAGTAATTTCTCTCGATCAAGTATTCAAATAACTCTTCTAAAAATGTCGTGTCGCCCGATAACCTTTTTAAACCGGAAAGCGCTTTATCCGAATACGTTTTTGCCCATCTTTTGGCTTCTTCCAAACCAAACAAGGTCACGTAAGTAGTTTTTTCATTTTTCGCATCGCTCCCTATCGGTTTACCCAAGGTGGCCTCATCGGAAGTCACATCCAATATGTCGTCGCGTACCTGAAACGCCATTCCAAGGTTACTTGCAATCTCTCTAACCTCTTTAATCTCCTCGACATTAGCGCCTGCTAAAACAGCACCTATCATCATAGAAGCCTCTAAAAGCGCCGCAGTCTTCTTTTCGTACATATCATCCAATTCTATCTTTCCGGGGAAGAGTCCGGTATTTTGAACATCCGATACCTGACCGCCGAGCATTCCGTAGATCCCCGATTTCACTCCCAGAATCTGCATTGCCCGCATAATATTATAATAGATATCCTTAACATCATCACTAAAATGCAAATTCTGATATGACTTGAGCATTGTTTCAAATGCATAATTAAGCAGCGCATCGCCCGCTAAAATTCCCATTGCCTCGCCATATACCTTATGCGTGGTGGGCTTTCCTCTTCGCAAATCATCATTATCCATTGCAGGCAAATCATCGTGCACCAATGAATATGTATGTATCATTTCAATTGCTGCCATGAAAGGCTTAATAACCTCTGATTTATCTCCGCCAAAGAGCTTATAGGTTTCATACATCAAAATAGGACGTAGTCTTTTTCCACCCGCTTCAATAGCATAGTGCATGGCATCCATTATGATGCTTTGCTCTCCGGAGACGTCAGGAAGATAGTCTTTTATTATGTTATCGGCGGCAGTCGCCTTTTCTATTAATAGCGTCTCAAAGCTCATCCGTTATGCCAAAGCCTTCCGTATCTAATGTAATCATCTCTTTTTCAATTTTGTCTATCTTTTCATTGCATTTTTTTAGTAGTTCCATCCCTTTTGAATAATAAGAAAAAGAATCCTCAAGGGAAATCCCATCTTCTTCAAGCTTTCCCATAATAACTTCAAGCTCACCTGTAAGTTCTTCTAAGGAGCGCTCATTGCTTTCATTTTCATTGGTTTCATTTTCGGTTGTCGTATTTTTCTTTTCATCCATATCAATCATATATTATCGGCTCCTTTCCGGTTATATTAGCAATAATATTTCCGTCTAATACCGTGATTTTTAAATTTTCTCCGATTTCAACCTGCCGAATGCTCTTAATGTTTTTTCCTATTTCATCGGACACATAGGCGAAGCCTTTTTCGAGTTTATTTAAAGGTGACAATCCCTTCATTCTCTCAACATCAATATTAAATTTATTTCTGGCTTTCGACAGAGCAAGTTTCACTATTCTTCTAAGATCATCCTCCACATCAATTAGGTTCTGTTGTTTTTGGCGCAGTTTATTTCTCGGATGCATATATGTCAATCGTCGTCGTGTGCCCTCGCTTTGCATTCTTGCGATTCTGATTTTGTCATTCAATGCTCTGTTTAGCTTACTTTTTTCATTCTGCAAAGAAAGCAATAATGCCCGCACATCACAAACCGCGAGCTCTGCGGCAGCCGAAGGCGTCGGCGCCCGCAAATCCGCAACAAAGTCAGCTATTGTCCAATCCGTCTCATGTCCCACGGCTGAAATGACTGGAATAGGGCAATTAAATATTGCATCTGCGACTTCCCTTTCATTAAAGGCCCACAAATCCTCTATAGAGCCTCCGCCTCTGCCTGCAATTATGACATCAGGCCTTAATTTCGACAACACTTCTATGCCTTTAACTATGCTCTCCTTTGCCCCAGCGCCCTGCACTTTCGCGGGATATAATATTAATTGAACATAAGGATTCCTTCTTTTTGAAATATTCACTATATCCTGAATAGCAGCGCCGGTAGGGGCGGTCACAATGCCAATCCTAGAAGAGAAGCCGGGGATTTTTCTTTTATATTCCTGCGCGAACATCCCCATTTCCTCAAGCTCTTTTTTAAGTGCCTGAAATGCCTCGTAAAGTCTCCCCTCTCCGTCGAGCCTGATTTCTTTTGCATAAAGCCGATATGAGCCTGCTTTCTCATAAATATTGACAGAGCCTAATACGACTATCTGCTGACCTTCTTCTAAACGAAAAACGAGTCCCGCCCTCTGCCCGGCAAAAAGCATGCAGGCAATAGTTCCCGACTCGTCCTTTAGCGAAAAATAAACGTGACCGGACGTATGGTACTTTACATTAGAAGCTTCACCCTTCACGTAAATTCGCGAAAGCATGAAGTCCTGCGTAAACATATTTTTAATGTAAGAATTTACTTGCTTAACGGTATAAACACTCTGCGCCATTAATGGACTTTCTCCATTTCTTTAGCAACTTTGGCGAGAACGCCGTTTACAAAAGAATAGCCTTCATCACCGCTGTATTTTTTTGATAATTCAACAGCCTCGTCAATGGCGGCGCCTATGGGGACATCCTCATCCCATTTCATTTCATAGACCGCCAAACGCAGAATTGTAAGATCAACCTTGCTCATACGCGAGAGCTTCCATTTAACCGTCAACGTTGATAATACTTCATCTATCTCAGGCACTTTTTCAATGATCTTTTTAACTTTATTCTCAATATATATTATATCTTTTTCTTTAACGAGAGGAGCTTCACCTTCTTTGGCGGCTACGCTATCCTCATCCGGCGGATTCAGAGTTTCCATATAGAGATTTATTTCTCGTTCCATTTCATTAGGGGGGTAGAAGTCCAAACGAAACAGTGTTCTGAAAACATGCTCCCGCAATTGCGACCGATTCAAACTCACTTATGCCTCCTCCGGCACGTCCACTCCGGCTATACGTACCGAAACATCCGCTACTTGCATACCGGTCATATTTTCAATGGAAGTCTTTACCTTCTCCTGAACCTTCACAGCGATATCGCTGATAGTGTATCCGTATTTCAGATTCAGCGTCAGTGCCACACTCACGATGCCTTCGAGAATGTCAATCTTGACACCTTTTGATAAATCCTTTACTCCGAGTTTTCCAATCAATTCCCGTGTCGCGTTCCCCGCCATTGAAGAGACTCCGTCCACCTCCATAGCCGCCAGTCCCGCAATAATAGCCACGACCTCGTCGGAAATCTTCACCTCTCCGAGCTTTTCATCATATTTTATTGTATAAGCACTTCTTTCAACTTTTGCCATAGGAAAACCTCCTCGCAATTTTACCTTATCAGGTACCGATTAGACTGATTATATCAAATTGTAAATAATTTGCAAATACTCTACATATCCTATCGCGACCTGATTGTCAATGGGATATAAAGATTCCCAATTATTCCTCTTGCCAGAACTGTGCCAATTTTTCTTTCACATTTGCCAAACTGCACGTTTGCGCGCCGTCCCACTCTCTTGGAAATACATTCTGATAATCACGACGTTTGAATCTGTCATCTAATAATAGAATTATTCCTCTATCATGTTCGGTTCGGATGACGCGCCCTGCGGCTTGCATGACTTTATTCATTCCCGGGTATAGATATGCATAATCGAATCCATTTAGTTGACTCTTATCAAAATGTTGCTTTAGCAATTCACGTTCGAGACATACCTGCGGGAGTGCCGTTCCGGCAATGATTGCTCCGATTAGTTTGTCATGTGTTAAATCTATTCCTTCTGAGAATATTCCGCCCAGTACGCAAAATCCGAGCAGTGTTTCTTCATCTTCGTCTTCAAATTTTTCAAGAAAACTTTCTCTGTCAGCTTCGGTCATGAACTGTGATTGTACGAGCACATTTATATTTATCTTTCCGACTCTGACTATCTTAGTTTTTTGGTTTGTTTCATTTTCAGTAACGTCGATTTGACTTATGTCTCCCGTGCATTTACAAAACTCCTCATAAACTTCAGTCATGAATTTATACGATGGGAAAAATGCAATATAATTACCCGCCTTAGCGGATACAATTTCTTTTAGGTAGTATGCGTATTTTGCATACATGCTCTCGGTTCGCTTAGCGTATTTCGTGCTGACATCCGTCCCTATCAGCACTATCTTTTGCTCATTTTTAAAGACCGTCCTCGCATATATTGCATAATCATCAGTGGCTATGCTCAGGAGACTTTTATAGTAATTAATAGGCAAAAGTGTTGCTGAAAAAAACACGGTCGAGCGTCCTTTAGCCATGTATTCGTTAAGGTTCTTAGCGGGATTTACGCAGTATAGCACTACCCGAATTTCGCCTTCCCTCGCAAGTTCAGAATATATAACATAATTATCATCCAAAATATCCGCAATATTTAAGAAATCTCTGACTCGGAAATAAAAATTGATAATCAACTCTGCAAATGACTCATGCCCGCGTCTGGTCTCTTTTCTGTCGTCCTCAAGGAAAATTTCCAATTTATTCATTACTCTCGTAACGCAAGCATGAATCTCCTTAAAAGAAGAAAGAACTCGGTATGTGCCCGGCCGATTGCCGAAATTCGCCGAATCATCAGCTGTTTCAGTTTGTTGCAGCAGCAACTGCCTTTTCTCTCTTAGGAAAACCTTATTGCACTCTGATAATTCATCAATTAAGGGCATGACTGTCCTGTAGCGCTTTTCTTTAATTGCATTAATGTCTCTTTTGGCAGATAATATTTCCTCTTTTGAAAGCCTCGCGCTGTACATTTCGCGCCCGCGCTCAACCAAATTATGTGCTTCGTCAATCAAGAAAATATAATCTTCTTTTGAGCTTTCCGAAAAATATCGCCTTAGATGCGCATTCGGGTCAAAGAGATAATTATAGTCGCAGATTACAGCATCCGCCCACAATGAAAGGTCAAGTCCCATTTCAAACGGGCAGACTTTATGCTTCCTTGCATGTTCCAGAAGAGCCTCCCTCGAAAAATCATCCGTACAGGTAAGCAATTCAAAAATCGCGTCATTTACCCTGTCAAAATGTCCTTTTGCAAATGGACAATCCCTCGGATTGCATTGTACATCGCCCGTTATACAGATTTTCTCCTTTGCCGTAAGGGAAATTACCTTTGCCTTGAGTCCTTTTAGTTTCAGGATTTCAAATCCATGCCATGCAGCTTGTCTCGTAATTGTCTTTGCCGTTAAATAGAATACTTTTGCTGCCAGCCCTTCTCCCATAGCTTTTACGGAAGGATATACACAAGCTAAAGTCTTCCCCGACCCCGTCGGCGCCTGAATAAAGAGCTTCTTTTTGCGAAGTATGGTCTTATAAACAGATGAAACCAAGTCTTTCTGCCCGTGGCGATAATCATACGGAAAGTCCAAATCCTTTATTGAAGTACTACGTATTTCTTCCCACTCAACAAGGAAATCACTCCAGCGCCTGTATTTTTCCATCAATTCATAAAACCATTCTTCCAAAACTTCTCGGCTGTAAACATGATAGAAGCTTCTGATTTCCTCAGTCTCCAGATGACAGTAAGTAACAGAAACGCCCATGAATTTTTTATCATTGGAAGCAGCATAGAAATATGCATAGCATAACGCCTGCGCCAGATGCACTCGATCAGGCTTATTAAGATTTAAAAAATCCCTCCATGTCCCCTTTATTTCCTCAATCATAGTTAAGGGGTACAGCGCCTCTTCCCGCGTATTCTCAATCACTGCCGGCAATTCCCTAAGTCTTTCTTGATCCGTTGGCGCTTCCGGCTGCGAATTTTCCACCACCGTTTCAATTCCGAGGGATTCACAAGTCTTTAGGAACTTTTGTGACTTAGTTTCAGACTTCTTCTTATTTAGACGTTTCGTCGATTTTTTAGTATGCCCGAATATCTCACCCATGGTAAGATACACCCCGTCAGTGCGTCCGTCAATTCTTATATCGTATTTTTCGTAAGAAACCGTGAAAGAAAGGGGGACTTCGCTACGGTAATCCCCGCCCCTTTTGCTTTGAATTTTTTTGTGAATACGTATGCCATCAAGCATAGACTCATAATCCGGGCTCCCCGAACCCGAATCTAAATCTCCCTCTCGAAATAGAAACTCGACTAAATTGCGGACGGATATTTGAAGAGATTTCACTTTATAAACCTCTTTACGATATAGTCATTGGCCTCGTGCTCCAAAGTATCATCCAACTTTGGCAGTTCGCCGAGACCGTATTTTTTCTCTAATGCTGCGCTTAAAAGATAATCTGCCACCTGCGGGTTTTTCGGCAATAGAGGACCATGCAGATAGGTTCCGATAATGTTCTTATAAATTATGCCTTCGTGTTTTTTGTCATCGTTATTTCCAAACCCGGACAAAACTTGACCAAACGGCTTTACATCACTGCCGGTATATGTCCTGCCTCCGTGATTCTCAAACCCTGTCACGGGCATTGTGACTATGTCACTTTCAAGGACAATATTTCCAATCAGACGTCCTTCTTTTTGGATAGTATGAAGGTCGACCAATTCTAAGCCCTTTATTTTGTCATCTCCGATTTGATAATAGGCTCCGAGAAGCTGGTATCCGCCGCAAACTGCAATTAATACACCGCCGTCTTCGACATAGCTTTTCAATTCTGCCCGAACCCCAAGAAGACTCTCACATACTAATTTTTGCTCTCTGTCAGATCCGCCGCCCAGCAGAATTATATCCACTTTTGTAATATCGATGGCGTCCCCGGTATTAAATTCCATGAGATCTGCTTTAATCCCACGCCATTTAAGACGCATCAAAAGACAGGCTATATTTCCCCTGTCGCCGTAGAGATTTAAAAGGTCCGGATACAGATGTCCAATCGTAATACTTTTCGTAGCTGCCATAAAGTCTCCCTGTATACTCAAATAATCAGCTTTTCATAAGCGATACTGATTACTTTGTCATAGCTTTTAACAATTGCCCTGTCGTATAAAGCGCAGTATAATTCACTAACACATATAGATTCGTGCTCCCCGCACGTAAAAGTTCATCAATCGCCGCCCTTACTTCCCTGACAGGCTTCGCTTTGATATCTACGTATTTTAGCCTCAATCCCATGTCCAAATAACGGATGCCGGATGTAATTATATTATTAGCATTTACTTCACTTAATCTGTCAAAATCCACATCCCAAAGCCACGATATATCCGTCCCGTCCTGCGCGTTATCATTAATAACGATGATAATGTCTTTGGGTTTTGTATCCTGCATAACGGCTTGAATATTCTGATTAAAACCGGCAGGATTTTTAGCCAGATTCAGAGTGACTTTTGCTTCGCCGATTTGGAAAGTCTCCATGCGACCGTTATTTGGCTTATAGGAATTTAACATATTTTGGAAATTCGAAGGGCAAACTCCGGACGTTCTTATTGCACTATAAGCCGCAAGGATGTTATAGACATTATACAGTCCTCTGAAACCCGTAGAAAAAGTAGTTCCTGAATGGGAGGGATATTCTCGTAAATAAAAAGACAGACCGGAATCTAAATCCCGTGATTCTATTTCATCAGCTGTAAAATCAAGAAAAGGTCTCTTGAAATCACAGGCGCTGCAACGATAATCACCCAATTGCGAATAGTGATAAAAGCTATAATTAAGAATCGCACCGCATTTTTTACAGAAACGTCCTTCCCTGATTTCATTCATTTCTTTGGAATCTCCCACTTGCTTAGGTATGCCATAGGTAATCATCTCATTATTTTCCGCGGCAGCCAAATATGCGCATAGTGCATCGTCACCATTGACTATTAATTTCATATTCGGACAGGCGTTTAAGACCTCGCGCAAAATCTCCATAGTGATGTCGATTTCCCCATATCTGTCCAACTGGTCCCTGAAAAGATTCGTTAACACCATATAATCGGGAGTAAAATGCGGTAATATCCTCCTGGTAGAAGCCTCATCCACCTCAATACAGGCATAATCACAATCAATTCGTCCCCTGAAATCAGAAGCGAGAACAAACGCGGCAGTCACTCCATTTAGCATATTAGATCCGGTGTTATTACAGATTATTTTATAACCTTCGTATTCCAAACCCAGAGCCAATAGATTATTCGTCGTCGTTTTTCCATTTGTACCGCACACAATAAAAATGTCATTCCTGATCTGAGACGAAAGATCTTTCAGAATTGAAGGACAAATATCTAATGCGAGCTTCCCTGCCCATGTTACGCCCTGACGCTTAAATAGCTTAACACTCGCCCAGTATGCAATTTTCGCGACAATAATCGCAATAAATCTTCTTAAAAACACCGATAAATCTCCTGTAAATCGGGCATTGATCGAAGTGCCCCTTTTCTCGTGGTTATTAACGCGGCAGCAGCATTTGCGAAACGCAGGATCTCTTTCAGCGATTCTTCATCTATTTCCTTTTCTATTTCCTTTTCCATGTCATAACCATATGCGTTGTCCGAGGCAGTGAGATTCTTTGTCCTGTACGGAAAAAAACCTTTCTCAATCAAGCGATCTATCGCTGCTCCGAAAAATGTGTCCCCTGCTCCCGTGGTATCTACTGTCTGCACACTAAATCCGCATTGTTCGGCTTTTATGCCTCTGTAATAGGCTCTGCTACCGGCTTTTCCCAAGGTCAATAAAGTAAGGGGGATTTCGTAGGTTTCAATTATCTCTATTATCCCTGTATCTATATCTTTTCCGGTGACAAATTCCACTTCATTATCCGAAATCTTTAATACATCACATTGCTCAAAACCATATCTCATATATTTCTTCGCATCTTCTAAATTATCCCATAATGGCTCGCGTAAATTCGGATCAAAACAAAGCATACATCCCGCTTCTTTTGCGACCTCTATCGCTTTAAAAAGTGCATTTCGAACCGGCAGATCGGTCATCGAAAGCGTCCCAAAATAGAAGATCTTAGATTGCTTTATAAGCTCATAGTCGACCTCGTCTTCTGTCAGCATAATATCCGCACCGGGCTTTCTGTAAAACGAAAAATCCCTGTCTCCGCCCGCAAGCGTCTGAACAATAGCCAGTGTCGTGTGCACATGCGGATCTTTTTTAAGGGCACTATTATCTATGCCGCAATCCGAAAGCGTCTTTTCAAGTAAATGTCCGAAGCCATCGTCTCCGACCTTTCCGATGAAAGCAGTTTTTCTCCCAAGTTTTGCAAGAATGGCCATCGCATTGCAGACTGCACCACCGGGGCACGCTTCCATTAATAGATTCCCCTGCTCACTCTTTCCGTATACCGGAAAATCAATCAGAAGTTCTCCCAACGCTACCGCATCAATTGTTTTCCTCATTTCGATACCCCAATTCAATCCCGGATCGGAAAGTCCCCCTCACCGTATTACTACATTTACTGTATTTTCGAAATTAAATTTCCAAAAGAGTTACAAATCGCTTATATGATATCTACAATTTTCGTAACCGTTAAGGCTACGACTCCCGGTCCCGTATGGCAGGCTACACTTAAGGACAAGCAGTCATCTTCTATCTCAAACTCAGGAAATCTATCCGCGCATTCCTTAAACCAAGAAAGCGACTCTTCGCGTTTGCCCGAATAAGCGGAGCGCAGAACTACGTTTTTCCCAGCAAATTTATTTTGTAAATCTTTCTCAATCGCTTCAAGAATAACTTTTTTAGCAGCTTTTGTCCCTCGAGTTTTCGTAAGAACGTCAATCTTACCGCCCGGGATGGTCAAAACCGGCTTTATATTAAGCACTGTTCCTATCGCTGCTGCGGCAGGAGTGATTCTGCCTCCTTTTTTCAAATATTTAAGCGAATCGACAGCCAAATAAATGCTTGATTCATTGGCTTCTTTTTCTAATATCTTCTTAATCTGTGCGGCGGTTTTCCCGCTTTCCCTTAATGCAATCGCGTCAAAAACCGATTGCTTCAAAGTAACGCTTATTCTTTTATTATCTACTACGTGGACTTTTCCGTCGAAATCCATCGACAGAGCCTTTGCCACCTCACAACTCGCAGAAAGAGCACTCGACATAGGTATATAGCAAATCTCGTCATTATCCTCGAGAATCTTCTTCCACAATCCCATAACATCTCCCGGAGAAGGCTGAGAAGTCGAGACATCCGCACCGTCAGAAAGCTGTTGATAGAATTGTTCCTGCGTTAAAGAAATATCCTCAAAGAAAATATCACCGTTTATGAAAAAGGGCATAGGTACAACAAAAATGCCTAATTCTTCAGCTTTTTTTTGAGTAATTCCGCTATTGCTGTCTGTTACTATCGCCGTTTGCGCCATATTATCATATACTCCATCTTTAGTATCGGTTCCTATCGGATAAGCTTCTGTCTAATTAACTCTAAGTAACTCTGACATTATATCACGTCCTGCAACCGACATATTTAACGCATTTGCCCTGTCTGTGCCCACTGTACAATCAAGTATTAACTTAACCGTATCAAATGCAAGACTTTGAAAATTATTTTCTGCGCTTAAATGCCCGAGCAAAACTCCTTGCAAATCGTCATGCATAATGTCCGCCAACAACCTTCCGCAATTCTCATTGGAAAGATGTCCTCTCTCTCCCAAAACTCTCTGTTTTAGATGATATGGATATGGTCCGGTCTCTAACATTAATATATCATGATTCGACTCTAACAAAATCGCATTGACTCCTTCTAAGTAAGCAACCATCTCCGATGTATAATAACCCAAATCAGTAACTACCGCCACACTTTTATTGTTCTCAAAAATCCGATACCCGCAAGACTCGTACGCATCGTGGGATGTTTTGATCGGTAAAATAGTCAATGAACCAATCTGAAATTCATTGCCGCGGTTAATTTCGCAAAAACGCTCGTCAGGAATTTCTCCGAGATTGCGTAATTCTTTTATGCCTTCAATACTGCCTCTCGTTGCGTAAATCTTAGCAGGAAAAGCCCTACTTATGACTCCCAAACCTCCCACATGGTCACTATGCTCATGGGTCACCAAAATCCCATCCAGTTTATTACCATCGACATCTAAAGACGCAAGCGATTGTGCAGCTCGTCTCTTTGTGATGCCTGCATCTATTAATATGTGTGTGTCCTCATTTCCTACGTAAATACAGTTACCGCTGCTGCCGCTAACCAAAGCACAAAGTTTTAACATTGCTAATCAGGTACTCCTTGACTGATATATTACTATCAAATACTATATTTATTAATCTATTTATATTTTTTTCAATATTGCATCAAGCTGTTCACAGGTCTCGGCAAAAGCTCCCGAATTATCAATTACACGGTCGCAATTTTTCAAGTATTCTTCTTTTGATAGTTGCGTATCCATAATTGCTTCAACTTTCTCTGACTCAATGCCCCTTGAATATCTTAGCCGATTTAAACGAATACACTTTTTTGTGTAAATAAACCATAGCTCATTACAGATATTCTTATATCCGTCCTCAATGAGCAGCGCCGCCTCAATCAAAAAAAGGTTGGTGTGCTTTTTTTGCTCGCTCTTAATGCGCCTTTGTATCTCACTTTTTACTTCAGGATGCACAATAGAGTTTAGGACACGCAGTTTTTCTTTATCTGCAAATACAATATTTGCCAATTTTTTCCTGTCAATCTCATTTTTATTATCAAGGATTTCATTTCCGAAAAAGGAAACTATGGGCTCATAACATGGTTGACCTTTTTTCTGCAGCTTTTTAGCTACATCGTCGGCATGGCAGATGGTAGCTCCATACCTGTCGTGCATATATTCCATTACCTGAGTCTTTCCGGAACCGATTCCGCCTGTAATTCCAATAATCTTCATTCATTACTCACTTTCAGTTACTATTCTTAGTTCTATTAATCTGTGCTATTTTGCATCATACCAGTTTTTGCCCTCATGAATGTCGGCATCCAAAGGCACCAGAAGCGACGCTGCCCCTTCCATTTCCTCTTTTAAAATCCTCTTAACCTCCTTTATTTCACTGTCATGTGCCTCAATCAATAACTCATCGTGCACCTGCAAAACCAACCTTGACTTTAGGTTTTCATCTTTCAGCCGTTTTGCGACTCCTATCATTGCAATCTTAATTATGTCTGCCGCAGTGCCTTGAATAGGGGAATTCATTGCAACTCTTTCACCAAAGGAACGCTGCTGGTAATTAGATGACGAAAGCTCGGGCACAGGCCTTCGCCTTCCGAAAAGAGTTATAGCGTAGCCTTTTTCTTTTGCGTCACTGACAGCTTTATCGAGAAATGCTTTTACACCCGGATAAGTCTGAAAATAATGCTCTATATAATCCTGTGCTTCTTTTCTTGTGATACTCAAACCCTGACTCAATCCGAACGAACTGATGCCATAAACAATACCGAAATTCACTGCCTTTGCATTGCGTCTTTGCAGATCGGTCACTTCATCAAAAGGAACATGAAATACTTGCGAAGCTGTCAGACGGTGTATATCCTCTGCTTCTTTATATGCATTTATCAACTGTTCATCGCCCGAGCAATGAGCCAAAATCCGCAGTTCTATCTGTGAATAATCGGCATCAACAAAAGTATACCCTTCCCTCGGTACAAAGACCTTTCGAATGAGTTTTCCCAGTTCCATCCGCACAGGAATGTTCTGTAAATTCGGCTCCGTGCTTGAAAGCCTGCCCGTAGCGGTAACTGTTTGATTAAATGTCCCATGAATCCTTCCGTCTAAAGCAACACAATGAATCAAACCATCGGCATACGTAGATTTAAGCTTTGCAAGCTGTCTGTATTCCAAAATTTTGTCCACAATCGGTGCTTCTTCAGATAGCTTTTCCAACACATCAGCCGAAGTTGAATAACCGGTTTTAGTTTTCTTTCCGCCCTTAAGCCCTAATTTGTCAAAGAGTATTACACCAAGCTGTTTCGGTGAATTAATATTAAAAGTTTCGCCGGCATCATCATAGATTTCACGTTCTAATTCAGTAATTCTGACTCCGAGCTTTTTCCCGTATTCCTTAAGTTCACCCTCTTCAATCGCGACACCTTCCCTCTCCATATCTAACAATACAAAGGCTAAGGGCATCTCAATATCAGTAAAGAGCTTATACATTTCACTTTTCTCAAGTTTTTCCTTTAGGATACAATGTGATCGAAAGAGTGTAAGCGCGCAATAACAGGCTTTATCTTTATCGGAGATCGAATCATCCCAGAAAAGATCCAGACGCTCTCTGGCAATATCCTCGATAGAATAATCCGATTTAAGGGGATTCAGTAAGTACGCTGCAATCAAAGCGTCAAAACAGGCTTTTTTATTAATATCTCCTGCTTCTTTAGCGAATGCTTTAGCGTCAAATAGAATCAGTGTTTGCTTCCTATCTTTCTTAAGGTTACTAACCCACTCTTTCCAGGTAAGATTATCCGGAAATGCCGAATCAAGCACCAAATAAGCCTCGTCTTTTGAAAAACAAATTCCCAGACCACCCGCTATTGCCTCATTTGCAAATAGGGGAAGTATCTGCTTGGTCGAATAGTATAGAGAAAGCGCAAGCATGTCTGCCTCCGCGGCCTTTTCTAATACCTTTGCTGCCGAATTCTTATTATCAATTAATACAAAACTTTCAGTTATTTTATCCGGCTTTACCTCGCTTCCATAATCCTTTTTAGCGCGATTAATAAGAGCGCGAAACTGTAGTTTTCTGAATATTTGAAGCGCCTCCTCGGTAAATAAATTACCGATTTTCATATCTTCCAATTCATAAGAAATATTGGCGTCAACACAAATCGTGGCCAATTGTTGACTTAGATACGCCAAATCTTTATTCTCACTTAAGAGATTCTTAATTCTGTCAGGCTTCACCTCATCTAAATTCTCATATACGCCGTCCAAGCTCTCAAAGCCCGAGATTAGTTTTGTTGCGGTTTTCTCTCCGATTCCGGGAACACCGGGAATATTATCCGAAGAATCCCCCATAAGAGCCTTCAAGTCAATAAAAGCCTTTGGAGACACTGCATATCTGGAACGGACATCGGAAGCGTAATAGTCTTCCTCAATTGTCTTTCCCATTTTAGTTTTAGGAATTCTTATCTTTACCGTATCGGTAGCCAATTGGAGTAAATCCCTGTCACCTGATAGAATAAGGACTTCTGTGCCTTCATTACTCAATCTCGAAGCCAATGTGCCGATAATATCATCAGCCTCTAAGCCAAGCTGTTCGAAAATCGGTACCCGCATCGCGCTAAGCACTTCTCGCATCAAAGGAACCTGCTCTTTTAATTCAGGAGGCATCGGCTTTCTGGTGCCTTTATATTCCTTAAAAATCTCATGTCGAAAAGTGGGTGCGCTCATATCAAAAGCCACCGCTAAATAATCAGGTCTCTCGTCTTCTATTTGCTTTAGCAGTATTGTCAGGAAACCGTAGACGGCGTTTGTATGTAAACCTTCACCATTCGTGAGGTCAGGAATACCGTAAAATGCCCTGTTCAATATACTGTGTCCGTCTACCAGAATTACTTTGTTTCCCATTCATTCTCCTTTGAATATTAGAGTCAGGGGAAGTCCCCCGCTCTTTGCTTTGCTATGCCGGATCTTTATGTTCTCCGATTTCACGCAAACGCTCTATTATTGGCAAGTGCTGCGTGCACTGAGCTTCGCAATTTGCGCACTCAATGCAAGTGGCGGCTACCGATGGAATAATATCCCAATGCATAAACATTCTTTCGTCAATGGCATCATCCTTACCCGTAAGAATTTTCTGATTGTAGGAATCCATAAACTTAGGAATCGGAATATCCATAGGACAACCCTTGCAATATCCGCAGCCGGTGCAAAGGTCATTAAGCGAAATTCCTTTCCCCTCGAATTTAGCAATCACATCGTCTACCGGTAAAATCTCAAGATTTTCTACTGCCTTTACAGCATCATCCACATGGGCTTTTGTCGTGCAGCCGGCTAAAGCTACTGTAATTTCCCTGTGAGATGCCACAAAACGCAATGCCGCCTGAGGAACACTTAACTGCGTTCCCTCTGCCAAATAGGCAAATGATTCCTGATTTTGAGGTATCATACCGCCGCCCAGAGGATTCATGACTACCACTCCCATTCCGTTTTCATAAGCGGCTTTTATTCCACTTTGGCGAAAACGGTAATTAAGTGCATTGTAACCAATCAGCATACCCTTAAATTTTCCGGTATTAACCACTTCGGTAATTTCATCTCCTTGCATATGAGAGGAGAATACAATATTTTTTATAAGGCCGTCTTTCTGCGCCTCCTCAAAGAACCCATACAGCGCTTCCATATGCTTCTTCCACGATTCAAGACTCATCATACACCACATATGATAAAAATCCACGTAGTCGGTTTTGAGTCTTTTCAGCGACTTTTCGAGTCTGGCACGAAAGTCTTCTTTAGTGGGATTTGAACCTTTTCCAATCGTTCCGAAATTAGTCTTTGAAGTGACATAAACCTTCCCTCGCGGAACCTGCGAAAGTGCAATCCCAATAACACTTTCACTTTTATCCTCACAGTAAAACGGAGCTGTGTCCCAGTAATTAATCCCATTTTCAAAAGCATACAGCGGGATCTCCGCGCATTTTTCAAGTCTGCCGGATCTGATATCATCTTCATCAAAACGCATCCCGCCAAACCCTACAGCTGAAACCTTTATTCCGGTATTACCATATTCCTTGTAAACCATACTAAATCCCCCTCCTGTTGTCATAGTCCGGGACACCCCGACACCCTGCATTACTTTTCCAATTATAGCCCATGCAAATCTGAAACTCAACCGCAATCGCAAAAACCGGAATTAGTCACAAAAAACTCTTGCGCTTTTGACATCTTTATGTATAATAAATTCTGTGACGCAAGTTAATTAATACTAAACTCAAAGTTTATATTACTGTTACGTGTATTCGTTCTTTTTATAAATGTTTTAATCATGCGGAATAAGGGTATAGTTATATGGAAATCGGAAATAAAATAAAAGAACTGCGTATTGCGAAAAACCTGACTCAGGAGGAATTAGCTGACCGGTGTGAACTTTCCAAAGGTTTCATTTCGCAATTAGAAAGAGATTTAACCTCACCTTCGATTGCGACCTTGGCTGATATCTTACAGTCTCTGGGCACCACTTTGGGCGAATTCTTTATTGAGACGCAAGAAGAACAGATGGTATTTAAGGACGAGGATTATTTTGAGAAAATTGACTCGGAACAGCACATTAAAACAGAATGGATTATCCCTAACGCCCAAAAAAATCTGATGGAGCCTATCCGCCTAACGATAGAACCCGGAGGTTCCACATACGCGGATATCCCGCATGAAGGTGAGGAATTCGGCTATGTACTAAAAGGCAGCATAAGAATTCATATCGGGAAAAAAACATACAGCGCAAAAAAAGGCGAATCCTTTTATTTCGTTCCGAATGCAGAACATTACGTAACGGCCGGAAAAAGCGGAGCTATTCTTATATGGGTCAGCACTCCTCCGAATTTTTAGCCGCTACGATTATCCATAAAGTTTTAATAAAATATACCGCAAGGGGGTTTCATTATGCCGCACAAGCTAATCGATCTGGTACACATTTCAAAATCTTTTGGGGACAATAACGTAATTGACGATCTGAATCTTTACATCAGGGAAAACGAATTTCTGACACTGCTCGGCCCCTCGGGCTGCGGAAAAACTACTCTGCTTCGCATTATGGGTGGTTTTGAAACTCCGAATTCCGGTCAGGTCATTTTCGATGGAACTGATATTACAAATCTCGCCCCGAATAAGCGTCAGTTAAATACTGTTTTTCAGAAATACGCGCTCTTTACGAATATGTCCGTGGCAGAAAATATCGCCTTCGGATTACGAATTAAGGGAAAAAGTGCGGCTTACATTCAAGACAAAATAAAATATGCCTTAAAGCTCGTAAATTTAGACGGTTTTGAGGAGCGGACTCCGGATTCTCTCTCAGGCGGGCAACAGCAAAGAATCGCCATTGCGAGAGCAATCGTAAATGAGCCGAAGGTACTATTATTGGACGAACCTCTCGGCGCCCTTGATTTAAAATTGCGTCAGGATATGCAGTACGAATTGATCAGACTAAAAAATGAACTTGGCATTACCTTTGTTTATGTAACTCATGATCAGGAAGAAGCTCTCACGATGTCGGATACAATCGTAGTCATGAATCAGGGCTATATCCAGCAAATAGGGACGCCTGAGGATATCTATAATGAGCCGATGAATGCTTTCGTCGCCGATTTCATAGGAGAGAGCAATATTTTCTCAGCCACTATGGTCGAGGATAAACTCGTTAAAATCCTCGGAGCTAATTTCCCTTGTGTGGACGTTGGTTTCGGTCGCAACAGACCCGTGGATGCCGTAATACGCCCCGAGGACATAGATCTCGTAAAACCCGAGCAGGGCACCATTCAAGGAGTCGTAACCCACTTGATTTTCAAAGGTGTTCATTATGAAATGGAGGTCACCGCAAATAATTTCGAATGGCTCGTTCATTCGACTGACCTTTTCCCGGTAGGTACTGAGGTCGGCATTCACGTAGACCCCTTTGATATTCAAATAATGAAGAAACCCGAATCTGAAGATGAGGAGGCGGTCCCTGTTGAAGAATAAATCCCGTATATCAAAACAGCTATTAGCATTCCCCTACCAGCTATGGGCAGCTGCTTTTATCGTGATTCCTCTCTTGATGATTCTATACTATGGTTTAATTAATCAGGAACACGAATTTACGCTTGAAAATCTGGCGAGAATAACTACCCCCGAGACATTAAAGTCCCTCGGGCTTGCTATTTTGCTTTCATTGGTCAGCACCCTGATTTGCCTTGTTTTAGCCTATCCTTTGGCTATGATATTAGCGAATTCCAATCTTAAGCAGAGCGGCTTTGTGGTTTTGATTTTCATCCTGCCCATGTGGATGAACTCGCTTTTGCGAACCATTGCCTGGCAGAATCTATTAGAAAAAAACGGAGTGATAAATCAATTACTCGAGGCCTTGCATCTGCCTTCGCTTAATATCATCAATACGCCTTCGGCCATTGTGCTCGGCATGGTTTATAACTTTCTGCCGTTTATGGTGCTTCCGATTTATACTGTGCTATCAAAAATTGATAAGGATGTAATTACCGCCGCGAGGGATTTAGGAGCAAATTCCATTCAGACCTTCGCCCGAATAATTCTGCCCCTTTCCACACCCGGGATAATCAGCGGTATCACAATGGTATTCGTTCCGGCGCTCACCACGTTTGTCATCTCCGATTTGCTCGGCGGCAGCAAAATTCTCCTGATTGGTAATGTCATTGAACAGGAATTCAAACAGGGAAATAATTGGAACGCAGGAAGCGGTCTGTCATTAGTATTAATGATATTCATTGTTATAAGCATGGCGCTCATTGCCAAATACGACAAAGAAGGGGAGGGCAACGTATTCTGATGAAGACAAAACCTATCAGCAACGCTTTACAAAAGCTCTATTTAGTACTGATATTCGTACTACTATATGCCCCCATTGTAACACTTATAGTGCTCTCCTTTAATAAATCAAAGACACGCGCTAAATGGGGCGGTTTTACAACGTCTTGGTATGCCTCACTGTTTGAGAATACCCAAATAATGAACGCGCTTTACACGACATTGATAATTGCGCTATTATCAGCATTAATTGCGACTTTAATCGGCACTGCGGCATCCATCGGTATTCAATCAATGAATCGCCGATACCGCACATTTTTAATGGGGGTTACCAATATACCGATGCTTAATGCCGATATCGTTACAGGTATTTCTCTCATGCTGCTTTTCATCGCATTTCGCTTTACATTGGGATTTACCACCATACTGCTTGCTCACATCACATTCAATATTCCCTATGTGATACTAAGCGTAATGCCAAAATTAAAACAAACAAATAAAAGTACGTATGAGGCAGCTATGGATTTGGGAGCTTCACCTCTTTATGCATTTTTTAAAGTCTTGCTGCCTGATATTTTTCCGGGCGTCATAACCGGATTCTTTCTTTCATTTACAATGTCCTTAGATGATTTTATCATCACTCATTTCACAAAGGGACCGGGTGTTGATACGCTCTCAACGAAGATTTACAGTGAGGTCAGAAAAGGTATTAAACCTGAGATTTACGCGCTTTCGACGATCATGTTTGTGACTGTGCTTTTGTTATTATTCCTCGTTAATTTAAATCCCGAGGAAAATAAAACCAAAAAGCTAACCGCCGCAAAGGTTAAATCCCGCAAACGAAGCCGCATTTTCTTTAGGAGAGTAGTGCCTGCCATACTATTTGTTGTAATTCTTACAAGCGGAATATTCTATGCCACAAAAGCCGGCGCAAATACCGAAAATCAAGTAATTGTCTACAATTGGGGAGAATATATTGACCCTGAGGTTCTCACGATTTTTGAGGAAGAGACCGGAATAAGCGTTATCTATGAGGAATATGAAACGAATGAAATTATGTACCCGAAAATCCAATCGGGAGCCATAGCTTATGATGTGGTATGTCCGTCGGACTATATGATACAGCGGATGCTTGAAAATGATTTGCTCGCGGAAATTGATTTCGATAATATACCAAATCTGGCCAATATTGACCCCACGTATTTGGAGCAATCCCGCCAGTTTGATCCCGAGAACAAATATTCCGTTCCGTATTGCTGGGGAACCGTAGGAATCCTTTACAATAAAACAATGGTTGACGAAACGGTTGACAGTTGGGCAATACTCTGGGACGAAAAATACAAAGACAGCATTCTCATGCAGGATTCGGTGCGTGATGCTTTCGGAATTACGCTTAAATACCTTGGGTATTCTCTTAATTCTACGGATTTGGATGAATTAACGCAGGCAAAGGAAATGCTCATTGCCCAAAAACCGCTGGTGCAGGCCTATGTCGTAGATCAGGTCAGGGATAAGATGATCGGAAACGAAGCGGCTCTGGGGGTTATTTACTCAGGAGAGGCCATTTATACACAGCAGGAAAACCCGGACCTGGAATACGTAATCCCAAAAGAGGGCTCTAATATCTGGATAGATTCCTGGGTCATTCCAAAGGATGCCAAACATAAAGAAAATGCAGAGGCTTTTATAAATTTCCTCTGCCGTGCCGATATTGCTCTGATGAATTTCGAATACATAACCTATTCGACACCTAATAAAGCAGCCCGAGAGCTTATCGAAGACCCCGAAATCAGAGACAGCAAGATCGCTTTCCCAACGCCGGATGAACTCGTAAACTGTGAGACATTCCGTTTTCTCGGCGACAAATATGATGCCATTTACAATGAACTGTGGCGTGAACTAAAATCAGAGTAATCTTAAAAATCTGACAATAAGCACTTTAGATCCTGAAACAGCCACCGCCCACGAATTCACGCAGCAACGAATTCGTGGGTACATTTTCGCTCCCGATACCCACGAAATAATCCATGAACTTAAGCAGTCTCTTTGCTTCAATATATTCAGGGCAGTCCCTTGGTATTCCAAAAAGCAAGGCCTCAACATAGGGCTTTAATACCGCCAGTTCATAAATCAGCGCAGAATTAAACATTGCATCGGCGTGCTCCTGAAACGGAAAGATGTTTTTGTCCTCTCCCGCTCTGACTGAATCCCACATGCGAATGGTCTTTCTGGCATCCGCGCCCCTTGTTCTGGCATCTCTTACCAACCGGCGTATTAACCTTCCGTCAGTGGAAGGGATCCTGTTATGCTCATCAATATTTAACTGAGTCAGAGCGCTGATATATATTTTGTATTTATTCTCATCAGGAAGAGAATATGTCAGTTTCGGATTAAGACAATGTATCCCTTCTATTACGAGAATGTCATTTTCCTTAAGTATAGTAGGAGGATCTGTATATTCCTTATGACCAGAAACGAAATTAAAGGTCGGCAATACGACCTCTTTTCCTTCCAACAGGTCACTAAGCTGCGCATTAAACAATTCGGTATCCACTGCCTCGAGACACTCAAAATCATAGTTACCGTTTTCGTCTTTCGGATTGCAATCTCTTTCTACGAAATAATTGTCCACCGAAATAGCATGAGGTGTCAAACCCGCTGCTCGAAGCTGCACGCTTAGCCGCCTGCAAAAAGTGGTCTTTCCGGATGAGGACGGCCCTGCTATCATTACGAATTTTATCTTTGGGTTCTTTGAAATCGCATCTGCCATCTGGGCTATTTTCTTTTCCTGCAAAGCCTCCTGGACGAGCACCAACTCTTCTACGCCGCCCGCGGTTATTCTGGTATTTAAATCACCGACGGTTTCGATATCCTGCATATCCCCCCATTTAGTGGATTCTTTTAAAACGCAAAAGAGTTTATCAATGGGAGTGGCAGGCTTAACTTCTTTGGGGTGAGTATCTGTCGGCATCTGTAAAATGAAACCCTCATCATAGGCAAATAGCTTAAAGTAAGGCAAATATCCCGTGCTCGGTACCATATAACCGTAATAATAGTCCTCGAAATCTTCTATCCGATATGTATTGACCTTTGAAACACGGCGGTATTTAAATAACTGCTCCTTATCATACATACCATGCATATGGAATCTGGCAATCGCATCGTCAGTATTCAGCGACTTCTTTTGGATCGGTATATCCTTTTCGACCAATTCCCTCATTCGCGCTTCGACTTTATTGAGGAAGTCTGCGCTGACTTTCTGTTCGCCTGCCATCTTGCAGTAATAGCCATCGCCTAAATGATAGAGAATCCGCACCTTTTGAGTGCGTTTCTTCCCTGCCACATCAAATATTGCCTTTACAAGCAATAGACAAAGACTACGCTTGTATGTGAGATTTCCGATTTTTCCAAAAATAGTCTCAAATTCCAGCGTCGCATTTTCATTAATACTCTTTGGAAGTTCACGTAAACGCCCGTTTGCATAAACAAGGAGTACATCGTGATAATCCCCTTCATAGAAATCTTTCACAATCTGTAAAAAGGAAGTACCTTCCGGATAAGTATTCTCGCGTTCGCCGACCTTGATATTAATTTCCCTCTGCATATCTGCCTCCAAGTAATTAACGCCTTGATTGATTAACAGAAACCTGAAACTAACAGTAATTATATGGTAATAAAAGGTTCGCCTTTCGGAGCCGCATAAACCGTAAGCTCCGGAAAAGTTCTTTTCATAAAGCTCTTAATATCATTTACAAATATCTGTTCAATCCCATAGTGACCCGCGTCAATTACGGCAGTACCCGATGCCACTGCATCTATACCCGCATGGTGACTGACGTCTCCCGTAATAATTACATCGGCTTTTTTTGATATTGCCGCCTTAATCATTGACTCGCCGGAACCCGGACCTATCGCCACTCTGGTGATTTTTTGTCTCGGATTTCCGAAAAACCTGACATTAGAAAGCCCGAAGCGGTTTTTTACAGACTTTGCGTATTCCTCCAGCGTAGTTTCGTTTACTTCCCCGAAAGCACCAAAGCCTTTAATGCCCGGATTCTCATCATCAGAAGAATCATCGGGAAAGCCCTGCTCATCCAGCACCACAGGATTTTTAATGCCCAGCATTTTCGCGGCTATGATTCTCATATTAGTAACGTCATAATTCGTGTGAATTGCATAATAAGCAATATCTGATGTGATAAGTGATATTAGTCTTCGTCCAATGAAATCCGCATTAGTTATAGTGCTTACAGGCTTGAAAATAAGCGGATGATGCGTAATAAGCAAGTCGGTGTTTTTCTTTATTGCGTCCGCTATTACATATTCTGTCGCGTCCAATGCGACATAAACATTGGTAATTTGCTTTTGCAACCTCCCGCAGAGCAAACCCACATTATCCCAATCAGCCGCTAAAGATTTAGGAAATTTGTCCTCGATATTTTCAATAAAAGTTTTTAGATACATAATACCCCATTGCCTCCATGGCTAAATCAATTTGATGCTTTACCTCTTTTTGCCTTTGCAAAACTGATTCAGTAACTATGTTAATGTTACTTAATTCTTCAAAAATATTCCCAAGAGTATTTAACTCTTTGTAAATTAAATCCTTAAGAGTTTTGTTCTTTTCTTTAAGCAATCGTCTCCCGTAGCGCAACTCGACTTCATCATATGCCTCATCGTTTCCGTGAATGGCTTTTATTATCGGATAGTATTTCCCCTGCTCAAAAATCATATCCTCATCAGTGATTATATAGCCTTCTCGCCACAGGTATTCTCTGACCTTTTCGATTTCCGATTGAGGCTCCAATATTAATACTTCTATCTTTTCAAGAACCTCTTCCCCGTCCTTCAAAATCCTTATAGTTAACGCCCCTCCAATACCGGCAATAACTGCAATCTGCGCCTCATCGGATTTTAGTGCCGAAAAACCATCTGACTTCCTGACATCGATTCTGTCACTCAATCCAGCCTCAAGAATATTTTTTCGAGCAATCTTTAAAGGTCCCTCATTAAAGTCAAGAGCGATAGCCGCGTTTATGGCATTTATCCGGCATAAATGAATCGGCAGGCCGGCATGGTCGGTTCCGATGTCCGCGAGTACTAAACTCTCTCCTTTGGTGACCATACCGGCTATCGCAAGAAGCCTGTTAGATAGAGCCTCTTTCATTAATCTAAATAGTCCCGCAGTTTTTTGCTGCGACTCGGATGACGAAGCTTTCTTAAGGCTTTCGCCTCAATCTGACGTATACGCTCGCGGGTAACGTCAAATTCTTTTCCGACCTCTTCCAAAGTCCTCGCACGACCGTCATTCATGCCAAAACGCAGTCTAAGCACCTTTTCCTCTCTTTCGGTCAAAGTATCAAGCACCTCGTCGAGCTGCTCTTTTAGAAGGGTCTGCGCCGCTGCCTCAGCAGGTACGGGGACATTATCATCCTGTATAAAGTCGCCCAAATGGCTGTCCTCTTCCTCGCCTATAGGCGTCTCTAAAGAGACCGGCTCCTGGGATATTTTCTGAATCTCTCTTACTCTTTCGACAGGTACATCCAACTCTTCGGCTATCTCCTCAGGGGTGGGTTCGCGTCCGAGCTCCTGTAATAATTGCCTTGAAACCCTCACGAGTTTATTAATGGTCTCTACCATATGGACAGGGATTCTAATCGTCCTCGCCTGATCGGCTATCGCTCTCGTTATGGCCTGGCGTATCCACCATGTCGCATAGGTACTGAATTTGAACCCTTTATGGTAATCAAATTTCTCAACAGCCTTAATCAATCCCAGATTCCCCTCCTGAATAAGATCCAGAAACAGCATTCCGCGCCCCACGTAACGTTTTGCGATGCTGACGACTAAACGAAGATTAGCCTCGGCAAGGCGTTTTTTTGCCTCTGCATCGCCGTCGGCCATACGTTTTGCAAGCTCCACCTCTTCATCGGCGGTTAACAGCGGTACCTTTCCAATCTCTTTCAGATACATACGCACCGGGTCTTCTATGCTGATGCTGTCAGGTACGGTAAGGTCAATTTTCTCTAAGTCAACCTCCTCTTCCTCGTCTTCCGGCAATATAATATCCGCATCCACAACTTCATCATCATCGCCTCCAATACGCAAAACATCGATATTATTGGCTTCCAAGTGCTCATAGACACGCTCCATCTGGTCGGCTTCCAGTTCATTATCATCAAAGAATCCGTTGATTTCACTAAGCTCTAATATACTCTTTTTTCTTTTTCCGAGCGCCACCAATTCTTTGAGCTTACTTTCGAATCTTTCATTAGTCTCCGCACTCTCAGTCTCATGTATATCCAAATCTCTTTCGTCATCGATTTCATCTGATGTGATGTCATTAAAATTATCATTAATCATATTCTAAAATCCTCCCTTTTTAGCTTCTCCAATTCTTTTTTTGCTTCAATAACCTTTTGAAAACCCTCGATTCCCGTTTTTGCGGTAATCTCCTCCAACCGGTGACTTTTCAGTTTGTAGAGCAAATCTTTTAGCGCCTTGCTTTTCTCATTTTGACCGGAAAGCTCATTAATGCTCTCATGAAACATAGCCGCTACCGCCTGTTGCTCTTGCTCGTCAGTGAAACTGTTAAGGATTTTAGCGGGATTTACGCTTTTTTCATTTGTTTGTGCGAATAAAAGTTCCGCTACCTTTGCGTATAATCCTCCCGAAAAATCCTCGGGTTCCAAAAACGCGGACAGTTTTTTCAAAATCTCACTGTCTTCAATCATCCATGTCAATAAAATACGTTTCGTCCGATTGATTCCTTCCTCCTTATCATGAGTCTTTTGCCTAAGTGGCTCAGCCTTTTTATAAAGCCTGCTCCCCTCCCTTTTAGTTAATTCCTTAATTACCTGTCTTCGCAAATCCTGCGAATCAACCTTATATATCCTCGCCACTGCCTCGGTATAATTACTGCGTTCTATCTCATCCTCAAACTGTGCAAGCTTCCCCGCGGCCTCCCTTAGAAAAGCTGTTTTTCCATCGGGAGTATTAAGATTATACTTACGCTCGGTAACAGTCAAATCAAAGAGAAACCCGTTTTTTGCTACATCAAGCCTCTCTTTAAATGCATCCGGTCCTTTATCCTTAATCAATTCATCAGGATCCTTATATGGTTCCATTCGTAGTATTTTAGCATTAATTCCCGCTTCCTTCAATATGGGAAGTGCTCTAAGCGCTGCGGCAGTCCCCGCCTCGTCGCTGTCATATGCTATGATAACCTCGCTTACATAGCGACGCATCAGATTAGCCTGCCCCGCCGTAAAAGAAGTTCCAAGAGATGCCACAGCATTATCGAACCCCGCCTGATGAAGAGCAATAACATCCATATATCCTTCCGCGAGAATAAAGTAATCCTTCCTCGTTCGCCGCGCTAGGAATAGTCCGTAAAGATTCCTGCTTTTATCAAAAACCAAAGTTTCAGGTGAATTAAGGTACTTCGGGGTCCCCTCACCTAAGACTCTTCCGCCGAAACCGATTACGCGCTTATTCGCATCAAGAATCGGAAACATAACCCGATTCCAGAATCTGTCAAATGACCCCTTTTTCTCATCGAATTGGATGAGACCCGCCTGCATGAGTATATCATCATCATAACCGTTCTCTTTTAGATGTTCATAAAGACCGTCGCCGTATTTCCCCGCGTATCCCAGACCGAATTTTTTTAATGTTTCAATATCCAGTCCTCTTTTTGAAAGGTATCGCCGCGCAATCTCGCCCTCGTCACCTTTCAGCGTTTTAAAATAATAATTGGCTGCCGACTTATTTATCTCAAGAAGAATAGCTCTTTTATCGGCTCTTTCTTTTTGTTCCTCGTTAAATTTATCCTCCGGGAGGGTGACGCCGGTTTTATCAGCTAAGAATTCAATTGCTTCCCGAAAGGTATAATTCTCATATTCCATTAAGAAATTTGTGACTCCGCCGCCCTTACCGCATCCAAAACAATAAAACATCTGCTTGGAAGGCGTTACGGAAAAAGACGGGGTCTTTTCATTATGGAAGGGACAAAGTCCGAAATACGTTGTGCCCTTTTTCTGAAGATGAACATACGAAGAAATGAGGTCAACAATATCGACCTTTGATGTAATTTCTTCGACAATTTCATCAGGATAGTACATTTGGACTCCTCAATATTAATTTATCACCCGCTCCCGAATGATTTCGGGACAAAGTGCTCCTCGAATTGCTTAATCGCGTAATTGTCCGTCATTCCGGCGATATAATCACAAACGACCTGCACGGCATCCTCTCCGTCTTTATTAATCATATCTTCGTATTGAGATGGGAGCTTTTCAGGATGCGCCAAATAAAAATGAAAGAGGTTTGAGATCATGTGCATAGCTTTATTCTCTTCACCTTTCGCCACAGGATTACGATAGACATTTTCAAACATAAACTCACGCAGACTCGTCATCGCCTTAAAAACAGCATCCGAAAAAGCAATGATAGGCCTGTCCATACTGTTCATAATAATATCATGAACCATGGTATCGAGCCTCTCACGAGTAGACATGCCAAGTGTTTCGCGCAATTCCCTTGGAATATCCTTTTCCGCTAAAATATGCCCCCTTATTGCATCGTCAATATCATGATTAATATAAGCAATTTTATCGGAGAAGCGTACAATCTGACCTTCCAATGTAGAAGGACTTCCGGCGGTCTTATGATTAATAATGCCGTCAACTACCTCAAAAGTAAGATTCAAACCCTTCCCCTGCTTTTCGAGACGCTCCACGACACGAGCGCTCTGCTCATTATGCCTGAAACCATTCGGATTAAGCTCATTTAAGACCCGCTCCCCCGCGTGCCCAAAAGGAGTGTGCCCGAGATCGTGACCGAGAGCGATCGCCTCCACTAAATCCTCGTTCAATCGCAGCGCCTTCGCTATAGTACGGGCATTCTGGGAAACCTCCAGAGTGTGCGTCATCCGCGTACGGTAATGGTCACCTTTCGGCAATAAAAAGACCTGCGTCTTTTGCTTTAAACGCCTGAAAGACTTACAATGCAAAATCCTGTCACGATCACGCTGAAAAACAGGGCGAATATCGCACTCGTCCTCGACAGTCTTTCGCCCCTTTGAATTCGCACTCAAAGTCGCATATACGCTCAGATACTCTCTTTCGCGTTCTTCTAATTGCTCACGAATGGTCATGAACGTATTATAACACATTTGGGGGGAAATGAAATGAGTTTATGGACGTTGTCCAAACTGAACTATTTTCGCTGTTATATTTTCCTTTTGTCATACCATTATCCCTCCTGCAATTACCACCATGCAAACTATCACTGCGCCGTAATCCAACGCTGCGAATGGGTATTCTTTGTAACCGCTGTTTTCCCCACGCATCGAAAAGCCTCGTAATGTCGCCGACATGGTAGTTCCTTCGATTTTTCTGACAGACGAAAGGAGTAACGGCAGGCATAGAGGTAACAGTAATTTTATTTTCTTAAAGAAGTTCTTTGTATCGAATTCCACACCTCTGGCAGTCTGCGCTTCTTTGATCTCATTCATTTCTTCCATAAATGTGGGAATAAATCGTATGGAGGTCGCGAGCGAAAACGCGTATTTATAAGGTATATGCAGGCATGACACCAATGAATTCGCTAAATCGGTTTCTTTTGTAACCGAAAGCATCACTGCCAAAGGCAACGCCGCCGCTATAAGGCGCAGGACAAAAAGCAACGAGAATTCCAGACCCTTATCCGTGATGTAGATATTAAGTGGGAATGACACGAGCACCGCACCATCTCTTATAAAGAATATCTGCACAAGGAATAGTATCACCGAAAGCTTACACAGTGATAATAGTATCTTAATAGTCTGTGTAAATGTCCCTGAAAGCAATCCCAAAATCAGATTCAGCGCGATTATCCCCGCAACGATATACACCTTTCCGGTTACAAAGCAAGCCGCACATAGAACGAAAGCTATTATTAGCTTTGTTATCGGATTTAATTTATGCAATACAGAATTTCCTGATGAGTAATCATTCATGGTTATTCTCCTTCCAATACAGCTTTCAAAGCCGGTATTTGAGCCGGCAATAGCGATGCTCTTTCCATTATTTCTTTATTCGTCATGAGTGCTTCTATTCCGCCGTCATAGACTATTTCCCCGTCAGTAAGGACCAATGCCCTGTCCGCGTATTCGTAGACGAGTTCCATATCATGAGTTATCATTAGTACGCTTAGTCCTTGCTCCCGCAATTTTTGAATCGTTTCCATTATGTTTTTAGCTGTTTTATCATCTAATCCGACGGTAGGTTCATCCAGCAATAAGAGCTTTGGCTCACATACTAGGATTGAGGCTAATGCCACTAATTGTCTCTCGCTCCTGCTAAGCGTAAAGGGGTCTTTCTCCCCATTCAGTCCAAATTCGCGGATTATTTGCTCTACTCGAACTTCATCTTTTATTCCTTTTAGGGTTAATCCGAATGTAATCTCTTCCTTAACTGTTTTCTGACACAACTGCCTGTCGGGATTTTGGAACAGAAATCCGATATCTTGCGCCAATGTACTGGTTTTAGTCTTTGTAGTGTCCATTCCAAATGCTTGCACTCTCCCCGATGTCGGCTTTAATAGCCCATTACAAAGCCGTAACAAAGTAGATTTACCTGCTCCATTTTCACCGAGCAACACGACGAATTCTCCTTCATTGATCTCAAAAGAAACATTACCGGCGATTGGAAGATTCGGGAATGAGAAACCGATGTTTGTTAGCTCAAGTACGGTATGTGCGGCAATGTTTGCGGTCACACTGGGCGCTCCCCTACGGCTACTTAGATTCTCGTCTGCTTTTTTGCAGTTTCTCTCCATTCTTTTCAGAATTTCTATCGTATTTTTTCGTTCAAATTCTTTTTCTTTAATCCTACCTAGCATTACCAGGCTATCATCTAAGCTTACAGGTATTTCCCCTTGATAACTTCCGTGTTCTTTCAGCTTTTTTGCAAGAACTGCGGCTTTCGGAATTCTTAAACCGATTTCTTCGGATAATATTTCACTTGCGAGCAATTCTTTCGGCTTTCCGAAATAAGTTAGATTCCCCTTATCAAGTATCGCAATTTCACTGACATATTCGCATAATAGTGCGAGCTTCTTTTCCGTGACTATTATTGTCATGCTAAACTTTCGATTTAGCTCTTTCAATGTCTGCATAATGAATTCGCTTGAGCGCGGATCCAATTCCCCGGTAGGCTCATCCAGCAAAAGAATCTTTGGTCTCAGGGCAATAATGGACGCAATCGCCACTTTTCTTTTCTGTCCCCCAGAGAGATCCCTGATTCGCCTATAGCGCAAATCCTCTATACCTGTTTCCTTAAGGGCTTCGACAATACGTCCTTCAATTTCTGATTTATCAATTCCGAAATTCTCAAGTCCGAATAGTATTTCGTCCTCTACAACCGCAGCAATCAATTGGCTCTCAATATCCTGCAAGACAGTGCCGACTTTTAGAAAAAGCTCTTCCGGCGGCATATCCAGCACATCCTTGCCTTCTATTGCCACCCGCCCGTAATAATCCCCCTCAATATGACGGGGAATCATTCCATTGAGTGCATTAAGCAAAGAGGTCTTTCCTGAACCTTGTGCCCCCGAGAGCCCTATAAAAGAGCCTTCGGGAACATGAAGATTAATCTCGGAAAGTGCATTTTTATTGTCATCCGCGTAGCAGAAAGTGAAATTATTAATATCAATCATAGTATTACTTCTTCAATACGCGCTTAAGCGGAGGATACAGTACCAAAACAATAACAGCATTAATCGTCGCCGTGCCGAATATAATCCCCAAGAAAATCGCAAGCGGAGTAGGTGTAACATTAGCTCCGGTGTAAAAAAGCAGATACATCATACCGACAAAAGCAAATCCGCTGACCAGCGTACTTAAAAATGTATTTACCGTGGTCTTAATGACAATATCCGCTGCATTCTTTACCGGTAGTTTGATTTTGGTCAGCAGACACATCGTTACAGCGCCTAAAATCTCACTGACAAAATTAATGTAAGGTGTACCGGGGAAGAACTGGCAAATCGCTCCCGCTAAAATACCAATGATAACCGCTTCTTTTACCTTTGGACGAATTAACAAAACAATCAGACAATACATCGCGATAATAAAATTCGGTTTCATTCCGAAATTAATCACCGAACCGACGAAGAACTTTAACACCGCGCCCGCAGCGAGTAAAATCCCTATAAGCATTACATCGCTAAGACTAAGTCCCTTCTTTTCCTTTACTTCTACTACTCTCTTTTCACCCTGATTTAAAACTGTTTCCATTTCTCTCGTGCTCATTTTTCTCTCCTTTTCATTGTAAGTCGGGGATACCCTTAAGCCCCATTATGGGTACTATCATCAAGCCGTCAGTTACTTTACCGGAGAGGTGCAGGAGCCAAACATATAAAAACCCCTGTCCATTCAGACATCTGCCTGTAGGGACAGGGGATAAAAATCACCTGCTAACGCCACCCATTTAAAACGCGTACCGGCATACGCTCCCTCTTGATTACGGATCGGGGTTCCGTCGGACATTACTTGCACTCTCGCGCTTTCCTTCCGCCCTTGGCAGTCCATTCTTTTCCATCCGTCATCTCCGCCCTCTCACTGTCGGCAGCTCGCTTTGCATCGTAACGGAAAATACTCCTCTGCTTCATCGGTTTAATGTTGGTTTATTAAATTGGGGTTAGGATAACCGATAAAATAATAAATGTCAAGAAAAAATTTTTTTGAATATCAAAAGCCTGCATCTGCTTTTATTGACTCGATTTCTACTCCTGATAAAAGCGTCACCTTAGAGATCTGTTCTCCGGACATGCCTATTCCTTTATAAACTGATGAACATTTTCGAAGATGCGCGTGCGCCTTTACACGGTCTGGTGTAAAATGTGCCGTCGCCAAAAAGGCAATAATAAACATGCCTTTTGACAACAGGTAATTTTATATGGATGTTTTGAAAATCAATCGCATTCAGTGGAACTTACGCGTCCCTTGATAATCAGATAAAGAATGCAAGTCGGCGATATCGCCGTTTGATTTTTCTTCGAAAGACAAAATAAAAACTTCCGATAAATCGGATTATATCGGAAGCTTTGCGGATTTGCAAGATAAAATTTTTAAATTGGATAATATTTCCGATTGACACCATATATGACACCATGTTATATTGCTTACGGAGGTGCTAATGTCTAAGTGGGATAAATTACTTTCGAAAGTAAACACTCTTTCAAAAGATGTGCGGTTTTCAGAAATCAAGAAAATACTTGAATACTACGGGTATAAAATGTTCTCCCCGGGAAGCGGGAGCAGTCATTGCACGTTTAGAAAGAAAGGATGTAATCCAATCACCATTCCGAGGCATGAGCCGATTAAAAGAGTTTACATAGAATTGGTTCGAAATATCGTAGAAACGGAGAATACCAAAAATGAGAACACTTGATGAATACTTATCATTAGATTATAAAATAGAAATAACTCCTGATAAATCCGAAGGTGGGTACGTTGTGTCTTTTCCTGATTTACCGGGTTGCCTGTCTTGCGGTGATACTATTGAAGTCGCAATACAAAATGCCTCTGATGCAAAAAAGTCTTGGCTCGAGGCGGCTCTATGTGATGGTATTGCTATCCCCGAACCTTCCGACTCCGAATCATATTCGGGACAGTTTAAACTACGCATTCCGAAGTCATTACATAAACAATTAGCCGAGCACTCCAAAAAAGAGAATATTAGCATGAATCAATACTGTCTGTATCTCCTTTCGAAAAACGACGCACTTTTTTCGCACGTCGCTGAGGATTCCGCTTCATATAAAGCGGGCTCGGTTACCACCCAAAAATGAACCTTTTCATGACTAACTCTTATTAATTGCGAATAAATCCTTAGCATTCGTGACTATTACGAGCTCATTAGCTTAATAGATTACTGCTTTAACCATAAAGCCGGACGAATCCCGCCTCCACTGTCGACAAAGCTGCCATTGTTGCTAACGCCCCCGTCGTTGTTCACGTACGCCGCGAGGTTGCTATAGTGGCCGGGTTTCTGATATGCGCGCCTTTTCAATATCACCGAACGCATTGTAAAAATCGTTATTGAGGTATTTACGCAATGTGCAGTTTTGCCATACAGTTGATTCATTAACTCGGTTATATGCACCTTTAAATATAATATCTTCAGATAGGAGGAGTATTTTGTCCGATGACACGTCTATTACGCGCCAAGAAAATCCTCCAAAACTATTCGTATTTATACCATATTTGATGAAGTACACTGAAATCAAAGATTCCAAGATTTTCAAGTTTTCTTTTTTGATGTTCCTGTTGCTCTCGGATATGCAAATTCGCCATTGTTGCCGAACGTAACTGTTCAGCCTTTTCCTTCTCAATTGTCTCTTTCTCTCCAATCCGCGCCTGTATAGCCAATTCATATCCTTCATAGACTACTCTCTGTTGTTCATTTGCAAATTGCAATGCCTTTTGATAATTATCATATCCGGCAATTGACTTTGAGTACTTTGCCAATTCCAGTTCATTTTGCAATCCCAAACCTACACATAGTTTCCCTATATATGCGGGAGCATATTCGGGATCAATGTTTATTAGCTGATTGAGGAAGGAAGTTGCTATTTGCCATTCTTTCTTTTCAAGATAAAGCATCGCTTGATTAAATAACGATTCAATTGCGGATGAATTCGTTTGTTTTTCCTTTACTTTGCTGTCATTTTGCGTCACATTATGATATTTGTCCTCACTCAATTTAGTTGTTTGCATAACCTTATTGATTCCATGCAGTAAATCTTGAATGAACCCGATTTTACCCATGTCTTGAGCTTGTAACATCGATAATTCATCAGGCAAATCATATGGATCCATTCCGCTATAACAGGGAATTAACAGCTTTAAACGATCCCTCTTAGATAAGGCCAAAAATCGGCTCCATTCATTACGCACCCAAATTGATTTAAAATAGTCCGGATCTGTTCCGATAACCAGCATCACTTTTGCACTGTTTAACGCCGCAAATATATAAGGCTCGTATTCTTGACCAAGTTTCTTCTCAAGTGTGATCCGTGAAAAGAAGACATTATACCCTTCTTTAGTCAATGAATAGTATATGTCCTGCGCCAAGACGCTGTCTTTTGTGCGGCTGCCACCATCGGTGCTTTCTTTATAACAGATAAAAACGTCATAGGGTTTTTCATTAGCGACAATAGCAAGTATTCTTTTCTGAATTTCTGCAATACGTTTTCCTTCTTCCTCATACAATCGCTGAGTCGAATAATCCGGCGCGTTCTCTATCGCAGCGATATAGTCGGGATCTGAAAGAATTGAACCGCTCTGGACACGATGACAGGTAGGTATCATCTCTTGAGTTTTAGGATCTTTAACGTATTCAATTCCAAATTTGGATAATAACAATCCCCAGTGCGCTTCTGCATCCCTGTCATCATAATTCAGAAGACTCTCATAGGCGGTGACCGCACGATCAAAATCATTCGCTGTTTTTGAGTCTCCTGCTCAATTATGCCAACGTTTTGCTTGATTTTCGCTGCGGCAACATCTGCATACTGCCTGAAATGCAACTCTTTGAATTTTTCGTATTGCCTATCTCCATCCGGCTTCACAATCGTCGTTACGAAGAATCTTTCAAGAACAACTCCGTAATCTTCAAAATCAGGAAGAAGTCGTGCGTGCAGTTTCTCTGAAAACTCAGTCAAATGCTCATCAATCTCGAAAATATTTATCGCTTGAGCCTTGATAGTTTGAGCAATATAAGTTTTAACCCGCGTCATTAAAAATGCACGAAAAATTGCTGTAAGTCCGGCTTGAGACAAAAAATTTTCTGTCCCTACCACTTTTACTAACAATTTCCGCGACTCTTCAACTCGCAAACTCATTTCGCCGCTGGCGCCTATTGACAGAGGAAATCCATACGTCGGATCAATATACTGAACCTTACTATCAGTCCCCCATCTTATAGCAAGCTGTTCGGTCTTGTTTATGAAGTAGACCTCACAATGGAAAGGAGTCACACCACCCGTTGGCAAGCTAAGGACATTTCGAATAATTGGTATATTTTGGGTCTCAAGCGTATGTCTTCCGGCGCCGAAAAGGTCTAACGCTTGTCCATTTAAAAATAGAATTGCTTCTTGTGATTCGTGCACGATTAACTGTGAAGTGGTATTGAAATCCTCAACCGGATGCTTCCAAATAAATGTCTTATTGTCACCCTCATACTTAATAATGTCTGCAATCTTAATCATAAAATACCCATCTTCTCGTTCGGTATATGGGAACTTTTCGTAGATTATTTTATTCTACGAAAGATTTTTGCATTTCAAGTCACATCGTATGCATTATATACATCAATAGTGTAAATACATGCACTGAGCCGTCTGCCAATAGAAAAAATTAGCTAAAAGAACGTATAAAAATATAGACCTAGACTGAAATAAATGATAATATAATAAAGATTTCAGTCGGAGTTTTTCGTAGAATAAAATAATCTACGAAAAATGGTATAAGGAAAATAGTCTCTAAAATAAACTGTTTTCGCAACAAAAAACACTTCTCGGAAGTTCGAGAAGTGTTGTATTTAGAGGGTTTTTCGGTTAAGCAGTGGTTAATTTTGTGTTTCTAACATTCATGAAAATGCGTTCAGGAAATTCGCGGTGTATATATATTCATCATCTCATTGAGGCAGGTCACACAAAGACTATCAGGAACCAATTTCCGCTTTTATTACTTCTATTTCTTCCGTTGATAAAAGTGTCAGTTCCGCTATTATCCTGTTTTTCTGGCAGTATTCATAGGCTATTTTCAGAGCTTCTGCCAGTTTTCTTTTGTTATGCCATACTCTACTACTTATACAGCGGGCTCGGGTATTTCTTTGAAATAGTGTCTGCTATTTCGTCTTTTACTTTCTGCAAATCCTCGGGGAAGGTGATTCCGAACCATTTTGCATCTGATGGGAGTACTGTGACACAGGCTTTATTGTTTCTTACTAAGGTACCTACGATTGTCGGAAGCAGGTATTCGGCTTTATTTATATCTTCGGGAAGGTTTTCCAGGAAGTCTGTGAATCCTTTTTCCAGAATGTCAAAGAAATCATGTGTAAAGCCCCAGAGATTCATCGAAACCATTGCCTTTTCATCCAAGACCACGCCCTCTCTATCCCGGATAATCCCATCCGAATCACGCATTATTTTATAGGTCTCTGTTATTCCGACCAAATGTCCTTCATCATTAAGCTCACAAACTCCGCGCGTCACACCGCCATTTTCACTTAAGGTATTTTCAAGAACAAAGCCAACCATACAAATCGGTAGTTTATCATTGCATGACTTTTCTTGAACTCCGGTCAGGTACTCATAAGCGTTTTTATATGCATCTTCACCGTAGTAATCATCTGCATTAATGACCACAAATGGCTCGTTAATTACATTTTTACAGCATGCAATGGCCTGCCCTGTCCCCCAAGGTTTTTTTCTTTCTTTTGCTTTGTCAGAGTATTCTTCGGGTATATCTTCAATTTCCTGAAATACATATGTGAATTCTACGACGTCTTTCAGACGATTGCCGATCGTTTCGTTAAAATAATCTTCCAAATCCTTTCGAATAACAAATACCACTTTATCAAAACCTGCTTTAATAGCATCATACAGCGCGTATTCCATCAGGATTTCTCCGTTTGGTCCGACAGACTTAAGCTGCTTTACCCCTTCTCCGAATCGGCTTCCTATACCGGCTGCCATTACTACCATTGTCGCATTCCCCATGCCAAAAATACTCCTTTATCTTTCATATACGGAAAAAACATCCGTTGCATATTCTACTACATTAACAATTACCGGTCAATATTATATCTTCAAGCCTCTTTGGCGCTTTTGTGAGATTTATTTTCCCTTCAGGTGACAAATATGCCATATCCTCTATCCTGATGCCGTATTTTCCTTCGAAGTAGATTCCGGGCTCAATCGTCATGATATGACCTGTTTCCATGATGTCCTCCGATTTTTCAGAGCAGGATGGCTTTTCGTGAATCGCATTACCCACATTGTGGCCGAGTCCGTGTGTAAAATACTTATCCAATCCTTCTCTGGCAAATATCGCTTTTGCCGCATTATGAACATCTTTTCCCATTGCTCCTACCTTAAAAGCTTCATAAGCGGCATTTTGGGCTTCCAGCACCAGATTATAGTGAAATTTCTGCTCGTCAGTGGGTTTTCCTACGATAAATGTTCTCGTCATATCGGAATTATAATTTTCATAAATCGCTCCGAAGTCAATAACTACGATGTCGCCTTTTTCAATTTTCTTATCGGGCGTCGCATAAGCATGAATTTCACCGGTTCCTTTTCCCGAACAAAACAGGGCACATGACGGGGCACTGGCACCGCGTTTAATCATGTTCCCAACTAATTCATGTTTTAAATCAATATCCTTTGCACCGGGAATAATCTTCGGCAGTAATTCTTCCAGAGCCTCTTCGGCAATCCTTTGGGCGTGGATAATTTTCTCAATTTCTTTTGGATTATGTTTTCGTCTCGCCCTTTCCCAAGCGTCATTGCCCACGTCAATCAAATCAAAACCTGATTCCTTAATAATATCCAAATAAAGAGAAACGTTTAAATTACGAGACTCAAAGCCACATTTACTGATTTCGTGCTTGTCTCCCAAATTCAGCAAAGTCTTACCAATCGACGAATTCACGCTATTATACTTGATTTTAATTATGCCATCATTATATTCATTCAGACCCTTCCACTCATGTGGGGTGATAAGATAACAAGTGGCATCTGCAGTCAGCAGGATAATATCTTCAGGGGTTAATCTTTTTTCCTCCCCGAGATTTAGAGTAACCACCCGATTAAGTCCATAGTCTTCATCTGTGTAATTCTCTAATATATGCCTTGATGCCTCGCTTTCGGTAATGATTGCAGCGTCAAGGTCTTTTTCGTGTATTAGATTTGCAATTTCACTTATTATTGACATAATAGTATGCTCCGTTTTTCTTATAAAAAGTCCTTAAATACTTTGAAGCCCCCGCTTTACCGGCAGGGGCTTTAATATCTCGTATATCAGGGTCTGATTACATCATTCCCATTCCACCGCCGGCAGGCATAGCCGGGGTTTCTTCTTTAATATTAGCAACAACAGATTCGGTCGTAAGAAGTGATGCCGCTACGCTGGTCGCATTCTGTAATGCGCTGCGTGTAACCTTTGCGGGATCAAGGATACCTTCCTTAACCATGTCAACATACTCTTCTTTAAGGACATCGAAACCGATTCCTTCTTTGGAATTAGCAACCTTATCGACGATAACAGCGCCTTCTAAACCGGCATTGGCAGCTATGAAGTAAAGCGGACTCTCGAGTGCCTTTAATACCACATTAGCCCCGGTCCTTTCATCGCCCTCAAGAGAAGCAGCCAATTTAGCAACTTCCTTGGCAACATGTATATATGCGGAACCGCCACCCGCTATAATTCCTTCTTCCACAGCAGCACGAGTCGCATTAAGTGCGTCTTCCATGCGCAGTTTTGCTTCTTTCATCTCAGTTTCGGTAGCAGCTCCTACACGGATAACCGCAACACCGCCGGATAACTTAGCGAGACGCTCCTGCAATTTTTCTTTGTCAAATTCGGAAGTCGTTGTCTCAATCTGTCCCTTAATTTGAGCAACTCTGTCGGCAATCGCCTGCTTGTCTCCGAGACCATCAACGATAGTGGTATTCTCCTTTGCGACTTTAACAGATTTCGCACGTCCAAGCATTTCCAAAGTAGCTTCTTTAAGGTCAAGACCAACCTCCTCGGAAATAACCTGTCCGCCTGTAAGAATCGCGATATCCTGAAGCATTTCTTTTCTTCTGTCGCCGTAGCCAGGAGCTTTTACGGCTACTACATTAAATGTACCGCGCAATTTATTAAGGATAAGAGTCGTAAGAGCTTCGCCCTCAACATCTTCGGCAATTATCAAAAGGCGTGCGCCAGACTGAACCACCTGCTCCAAAACCGGAAGGATTTCCTGAATATTGGAAAGTTTCTTATCCGTAATAAGGATATAGGGATCATCCAGAATCGCTTCCATTTTATCCATATTAGTAGCCATGTAAGCTGAGATATAACCTCTGTCAAACTGCATACCTTTAACGAGGTCAAGTTCGGTCTTCATGGTCTTGGATTCCTCTATTGTAATAACTCCATCATTTGTAACTTTTTCCATTGCGTCAGCAACCATTTCTCCTACAGCATCGTCGCCCGCGGAAATAGCCGCTACTTTTGCTATTTGCTCTTTCCCGGAGATTTTACTGGACATCTTAGCGATTGCTTCTACGGCAACATCTTTTGCTTTGTTCATACCTTTGCGAAGAATAATCGGGTTTGCTCCCGCAGCAAGGTTTTTGATTCCTTCATGAACCATTGCCTGTGCTAAAACCGTCGCGGTGGTCGTTCCGTCGCCGGCTACGTCATTGGTCTTTGAAGCCACTTCCTTTATGAGCTGAGCGCCCATATTCTCAAAGGCATCCGCCAATTCTATTTCTTTTGCAATCGTCACGCCGTCATTTACAATAGACGGAGCTCCGAAAGATTTGTCCAAAACGACATTTCTGCCTTTTGGTCCTAATGTTACTCTCACCGTATTAGCAAGCTGGTTAACTCCGGCTTCGAGAGCCTCCCTCGCTTCTACGCCATACTTGATTTCTTTAGCCATAATAATATACGCCTCCTACAGTTTAATTACTTTGATCTTAGTTAATTACTTGAGTACAGCAAGAATATCGTCCTGCTTAACAATTATATATTCCACATCTTCAATCTCGACGGTCGTTCCCGCGTATTTGGAATAAATAACCTTTTCCCCTACTTTCACTTCAATAGGAACTGTTTTTCCGTCTACCACGGCACCTGTCCCCACTGCGATAACTTCCGCCTGCTGGGGTTTTTCTTTAGACTGTCCGGGTAAAACAATGCCGGATTTCGTAGTTTCCTCAGCTTCTAATTGTTTCAGGACAACTCTGTCACCTAATGGTACTAATTTCATATGTATTCCTCCTCGCTTCTATTGTTAGCACTCACTTCAAAAGAGTGCTAAATCTTTCGGTTATAAAATAGCACTCACGAATACGTTTGTCAACTATTAATTTTTGATTTTTATAAATTTTGGAAATAAGAAGAAATTATTCCAAGTAAAAGCCCTTTTGTATCTCGAAAGCCAGCACCTGTCCGTCTTCGGATAGGTACCTCTCCCTTATCATACCTTCAAAGCGGTAAATGTTGTCTTTTCCGAAGATTTTCCCCTCGTAAATTCCATTTAATGACAAAGTCCGCAAATCCTCATTGCGTATCAGCAAGAATATGTATTCATCTTCTCCTGCATATTCATGAACTTTGCAGGCAAGAATATCATTATGGAGTTCCTCGCCGTCAAGTACCGTACTGATTTTTTTAAGCTCAACCGCCGATTCTTCAAACATTTTATTTCATTCTCTCGCCGCGGATTCTGTCGAGTTCCTGAAATACATAATCATTGAGCACCTTTATATATGTACCCTTCATTCCCGAAGAACGTGACTCAATAACGCCCGCGCTTTCGAATTTACGCAAGGCATTAACAATTACCGATCTCGTAATCCCGACCCTGTCGGCGATTTTGCTGGCGACCAATATTCCTTCTGTCCCGTTCAATTCATCGAAAATATGAATAATCGCTTCCATTTCGGAATAAGAAAGCGTACTCATGGCCGAGAGCACGATGTGTTCTTTTCGGCTCTCTTCGGCGCTTTCTTCATTAACCGAGCGAAGCATCTCTAACCCCACAACCGTAGTCCCGTACTCGCTTAGGATGATATCGTCAATCTGATAAGCATCTCCCGTCTTATAAAGGAATAAAGTTCCGAGTCTTTCTCCCGCAATGTCAATAGGGGTAATAATAGCTCGGAAATCCTTAGAGGCCTCATTCGAGAAGCCCAAGGTCTCCAGATTAACATTTTCTTTAGTGGACAGAATATTCAACAATCTTTCATTAAGTACCTCATCGACATAATGTCCGATTTCCTGATCAAGGAGCTCCTTAATCAAGGGTACCTCATCACAAAAACTGCTGCCTAACACCTTTCCTTTTTTTGAAAGAACAAGGACGTTAGAATCCAAAATTTCTGTTAATACCTGGCAAATGTCACTAAATACGACCTTGCTCGAATTATTATTGTGAAGTAATTTGTTGATTTTTCTTGTTTTATCAAGTAATTGTACACTCATTTTGTTTACCTCCATTACTGTCGGCATAAAAAGAATAGCTCAGGTACCAAACACTAATATATCTTCGCATTCTACGTTATCACACAATTTCAACTATTTCAAGAAATTTAATCAATTTTTCAAATATTAAAAATAGTTGTCACCTGTTAATTGTCATTATTCTCTGCTTCTTTTTTGAACCCGCAAGCAGGATCGTTGCAAGCAGCGTATTTTCCTCTTTGAATCAAGTATCCCCCACACTTTGGGCACTTTTCGTTCAGCGGCTTTTGCCAGGACATGAATTTACAATTCTCCTGGTCTTCGCATCCGTAGTATTTTCTTCCTTTTTTCGTCTTTCGTAGTATCAAGTCTTTCCCGCAATTTGGACATGCGACTCCCGCCTTTTCCAAATATGGTTTGGTGTTTCGGCATTCGGGAAATCCGGGACAAGCCAGGAATTTTCCGTGCGGACCGTATTTTATTACCATATTTCGTCCGCAAAGATCACAAACAACATCCGTTTCCTCGTCAGCTATTTTAACGCTTTCAAGATCTTTCTCCGCAGTTTTTACTGCTTCATCAATATCCGGATAGAAATTCTCTATTATTGTCTTCCAACGCACTTCTCCCTCTTCAACACCATCCAGCAGACTTTCCATATTGGCCGTAAAATTAACATCCACTATGCTCGGAAATGATGTCGTCATCATGTTGTTGACGACATCACCCAGTTCGGTAATAAAAATGTTCTTTCCTTCTTTTGAGATATAATGACGACCGAGCAATGTCGAAATAGTCGGCGCGTAAGTACTGGGTCTTCCAATGCCTAAATCTTCCATTGTTTTAACGAGCGTGGCTTCGGTATAGTGAGCAGGCGGCATAGTAAAATGCTGCTCTTTTTTTAAATCGCTTTTTAAGAGTTTGTCACCGCTTTTTAAGTTCTTTAACGAATCCTGCTTCTCAGTTTGTTCTTCCTCGGCTTCAATGTAAACCGCCCTAAATCCGTCAAAGGTAAGTCTGGAAGTATTTGCCGCAAATATGTAATCGCCGGCAGTGACCTTTGCAGAAATAGTCTCATATTTAGCATCTTTCATTCGACTTGCAGCAAATCTCTTCCAAATCAGCTGATAGAGTCTGAATTGGTCGCGGGTCAGAGAGTCTTTTAAGGATGCAGGAGTCCTTGCAATATCTGACGGTCTGATTGCTTCGTGAGCATCCTGAATCTTCTTTTTACTATCTTTATTTGTAATGGCCGTCCCTACATATTCGGCTCCATACACTTTTGAAATATAGGCTCTGGCGGATTTGTCCGCCTCATCAGAAATACGGGTGGAGTCTGTACGAAGATATGTAATGAGTCCAATCGTTCCATTGCCTTTTATGTCCACACCCTCATACAGCTGCTGCGCAATCCGCATCGTTTTCACAGTGCTGAAATTTAAACCCTTAGAGGCTTCCTGCTGCAAGGTGGACGTTGTAAACGGAAGCGGCGCTTTTTTTTGGCGCTCGCCGGTCTTAACTTCGGTAATGACAAAATCCTTATCCTTTAATTCCTTCTCTATATTTTGCGCCTCTTTTTCGGAACGAATCGTAATCTTTTTCTTTGAATTACCAATGAATTTTGCCTCAAACTCTTTTTTCCCTTTACCTTGAGATAAAATGGCCGTTATGTCCCAATATTCCTCGGGGATAAAGTCATCAATCTCCTTTTCTCTGTCAGCAATTATACGTAAAGCTACAGATTGGACTCGTCCGGCACTTAGGCCTCTCTTTACCTTTGCCCAAAGTAGCGGACTGATTCGATAACCGACTATCCTGTCAAGGACACGTCTCGCTTGTTGTGCATTTACAAGATCCATATCTATTTCGCGCGGCTGCTTCAATGAGGCTTTGACCGCGTCCTTGGTGATTTCATTAAAGCTAATACGACTTGCTTTCTTTTCATCAATATTCAAAGCATGAATAAGGTGCCATGAGATAGCCTCACCCTCCCTGTCAGGGTCGGTAGCAAGATAAACGTGATCGGATTTCTTCACATCCTTGCGAAGACCGGCTAATAGCTCCCCTTTCCCGCGAATGGTAATGTACTTCGGTTCGTAATCGTCGTCTATGTCTATGCCAAGTCTGCTCTTTGGTAAATCCCTCACATGCCCCTGCGAAGCGGAAACCGTATAGTTACTACCTAAGAACTTCTTTATGGTCTTCACTTTTGCGGGCGACTCGACTATTACCAGATTATGTGACATAAAACCCTCCTAAATCTTCCTTATATAATGTCCTGCTCCAAGCTCGCGTACCAGCCCTTTCAATTCCAATCCCGAGAGCCCTTCCAGCAAATCAGGGATCGAAAGCTTTGTCTCGCTTGCTAATTGTCCGACTCCTTTTGGAAAGAAATCCAGAAAACTATACACCATAGATTCAGTACTTTCAAGAAAATTTTTTATATCCGGTGAATTTCCCTCGGATGTTTCCGTTAAATACTCAGGGGACGGATTGCCGGTTTTCTGCTTAATTCTCTCGCTTTCTTTATTCACTGTCTGATTTGAATTATCGGAACTCACAGTGACGTAATCTGCAAATAGCAGATCCGATATTAAGTCTTCCGGTGAAATCAAAATCCCGGCTCCTTGTTTTATCAATATGTGACATCCCTTTGAATGCGCACAGGAAACAGGTCCCGGCAGCGCATAGATATCCTTTCCCTGTTCCAACGCAAAATCAACCGTAATCTGGGAACCACTTTTCCCTTTTGCTTCCATAACTAATACCACATCCGAAAAAGCACTGATAATTCTGTTTCTCGCCGGAAAATTCGCGGGAAGTGGCGGTTCTCCGGGAGCATATTCGGAAATAACACCGCCATATCGGCAAAGCTCTTCGTAAAGACCTTTATTTTGCTGCGGATAACAAATATCCACACCACATCCGAGTATCCCAAAAGACCTTCCTCCCCTTAATGCTCCCCTTTGACCCGCTCCGTCTATACCCTTTGCCATACCGCTTATAACCTGAAATCCTGCTCTGGCAAGAGCTTCTCCGTAATTTAAAGCTTCTCTTTCACCATAAGATGTGCAGGAACGTGAGCCTACAATAGCAGCGCTATTTAGATTGTCTTCAACCATATTTCCTTTATAAAAAAGTGCGTAAGGCGCATTAGAAATCTCTTTTAGGCGTCTGGGGAAAGTTTCCATCCTACAGGTCACAAGCCTTATATCTTTTCGTATTAAATTATCACATAAAGCTTCGGGATCTTTCTTTTGAGCCTCATTTATTCCGGCGACCTCCTTATTACCGAGCCACATAATATTTTTCCCCGTAAACCCCTTATGATCATACAGCTCTTTAGCATCAGGATATAGCTCCCGAAGCTTCCTTTTTTTAGACGGTCCGACATTTTTAATATGAGCAAACCAAACCTCGTATTTTAAATCGTCCACTTCTCTTACCTCCCCCAATATTTCTTATCCAAAGTACGGTAACTTAATGCTTCTTTGACATGCTTCATAAGAACGGTTTCTTTATTATCCAAATCTGCAATAGTCCTTGCCACCTTAAGAATTTTATGGTATGTACGGGCGGTCAGATTCATAGTTTGATAGGCTTTTTTCAGCATTTCTCTCGTTTCAGGTTCTAATGCGCAGTATTTTTCGGTTTCCTTTACTGTCATGGCGGAGTTAGTGGAGGTATTGGTACCCTCAAATCTTTTTTCCTGTATTTTTCTCGCCGCCACCACTCTTTCTCTGATTTGGGCAGAGGATTCCCCGCAGTCTCCGGATTCCAGTTCCGTGAAGGTAATTCTGGGAGCTTCCATACAGACATCAATCCTATCTAGGAACGCTTGGCTGACACGGCTTAGATACTGGCTAATCCGCGACTGAGAACAAGAGCACTTATCGTAGTCGGGAAAGTTTCCGCAAGGACAAGGATTCATTGCTGCCACAAGCATAAAAGATGCAGGAAAAGTATAACTACCGAAAGTCCTCGTAATATGAATCTCATGTTCTTCGAGAGGCTGTCGCAAAACCTCAAGCACGGGCTTTTCAAATTCCGCCAATTCATCCAAAAACAAAATACCCTTGTGTGCCAAACTGATTTCACCGGGATGTGGCAAAATTCCACCTCCGGTCAGCGACACCTTTGTCGCAGTGTGGTGAACATTCCTGTATGGAGGTCTTGTAATAAGAGGCATATCGGGACGTAAAAGCCCCATAACGCTGTATACTTTTGTAACCTCGAGGCTTTCGCCTAGAGTCAGCTTTGGCATAATGGATGGTAAACGGCTTGCAAGCATTGATTTTCCACTGCCCGGCGGACCTACAAGAAGTAAATTATGAGCTCCTGCGGCTGCGATCTCCGCTGCTCTCTTTACCCCCTCCTGACCTCTGATATCGCGAAAATCAGGTAGATTTTCCGGCTCACAGCTCAAAATCAGAGATTCCAGTGACTCGATATACGGATTCGCTTCAATCTCGCCATTTAGATAGCCGATAATATCTACGAGATTTTCCATGGCCAGTATAGTTATTCCTCCGACCAGCGCTGCTTCCTTGGCATTGGCTGCAGGTAAAATGCACTTGGTAATTCCCTCTTTTTTCGCCTCTAACAAAATAGGAAGAACTCCGTTTACTTCCTGCAATCGGCCGTCGAGTCCCAGTTCACCGATTACAATGGTGCCCTCAATCCCCTTTGGCTCTACATAGCCCATAGCGCACATCAAAGAAATCGCAATTGCGACATCATAAATGGCGCCCCTTTTCTTTACATTTGCGGGGGCTAAGTTTATAACCATTTTCTTTGGGGGAAGAGATATCCCCGAATTAGCTATCGCAGTGCGTACCCTAAATGAAGCTTCCTTTACCTCTGATGACAGATACCCTACCATTTGAAAAACCGGCAGACCATTGCTGACATCCGCCTCCACATGAACAAATTCCACGGACAGTCCGAATACCGTAGCGGATAAAACCTTACTGAATGACATACTCTTTTCCTCTTTCTATTAAGTCAGGAGACACCGCCGACTTTTGAGTGCTGCGACAGGACAGGGTCCAGTCTACACTACTAAAGGTCGGGAACCTCACTTAATTATTAAATAATGTTTGAATCACTTTGAAACTAACTGAAAATAACTTTTTATGAATAATAACTGATTTTTGATCTGACATTACTTTAGAATGAATGCCTTTACAATGCTGTTTATGGCTTATGTGTAATTCAATGAAATCAACCTCTCTTTCTTATTACCGTAAACGGATCTGCTTCAACGCTTACGTCTACGAGTATTCTTTGCTTTGCGTGAGGGGCGCTTTCCATGGAATTTCCCCGCTCATCATAAATAGCTTTTACTTTACTTTTTATATCATTGCCATCAGGCATAATGATCTCTATTTCGTCTCCGACACAAAATTTATTCTTTTGAACAATCTCAATAAGACCATCCCTGTTTCCCGAAGCGCACCCCAGATACGTGTATTCTTTATAATAAGTACTTTCGCCATAGTTCTGGCTCTCGGGGCCCGGCTTACCGAAGTAAAAACCCGTCGTAAATTCCCTCCGGGTGCAACCCATAATCCACTCAAGGTAGGTGTCAATATTGGATAAGTAAGTTTCGGGATTCTTAGAAAAATCATCCAAAGCCTTTCTGTACGCTCTCGTAACAAGGGCAACATAGAGCGGATTCTTCATTCGCCCTTCAATTTTAAGGCTGTCAATTCTCGCATTGAATAATTCAGGGATATACTCAATCATGCATAAATCTTTCGAGTTAAAGATGAACGTCCCCCTGTCATTTTCAAATACGGGCATATACTCGCCCGGGCGCGATTCCTCTACCACGCAGTATTTCCATCGGCAGGGATGCGTGCAATCTCCGGCATTCGCATCACGTCCTGCCATCAGATTAGAAAGCAGGCATCTCCCCGAATAAGAAATGCACATTGAGCCGTGAACAAAGCACTCTATTTCGGCACCTTCGGGCAAAGTTTTTCTGATTTCTGCTATTTCCTTTAGAGACAACTCTCTGGCGCATACGACGCGCCTTGCGCCAAGATTATACCAAAACAAAAATGTCTCGATATTGGTATTATTGGCCTGAGTACTGATATGACGCTCTATTTCAGGGCAGATTTCTTTTGCTATAGCAAAAATACCGGGGTCTGCAATAATCAGAGCATCGGGTTTTAATTTCTTTAGTTCTTTTAAGTATTGTCTAACTCCGATAAGATCGCCATTATGCGCAAGTATATTAACAGTAACATACACCTTTACGCCATTTTCATGCGCAAAGTCTACGGCTTCTTTTATATCTTCATTGGAAAAATTTTTAGCATTAGCTCTTAAGCCATAGGCTTCGCCTCCGATATAGACCGCATCGGCGCCGTATTTTACGGCGACCTTCAAGGTCTCTAAATCAGAGGCAGGTACGAGCAATTCAGGTGAATTTTCTGTTCGCATTATACACTCTCAGATAACGTTTGATTAATACATTAATTGAAATACTTATTCGTAAAAATTTAGCTTTATGTCACATCCATGATAATTGGCAAAATCATCGGACGGCGTTTTGTGCGTTTCCAGATAAAATCATTCATGGTATCACGTATAACCAATTTGATCTTACTCCAGTCGGCATTTTTCTGGTGTGAAAGACAATCCTCCACCACCGCCGCAACGGTTTGTCTGGCCTCTTCCATTAGACCTTCAGACTCTCTCACATATACAAAACCCCGTGAAACAATGTCGGGACCCGATAGTAAGCGATTGCTCCCGTGTTCCAAAGTCATAACCACAATCAGTATTCCGTCTTCAGCCAAATGCTGCCTATCGCGAAGAACGATATTTCCTACGTCCCCGACTCCGAGTCCGTCTACCAATATCTCTCCCGTATGGACCTTGCCGGTGATTTTAGCATCATTTTCGTTTAATTCCAGAACGTCCCCGGACTGTAATATAAATATATGATCTTTTGCAATACCGAGCGCCTGCGCTATTTGAGCATTCGCCTTTAAATGTCTGTATTCACCATGAACAGGAATTGCGTATTTCGGTTTTACCAGTGAATAAATGAGCTTTAATTCTTCCTGGCAGGCATGCCCCGAGACGTGCGCATCCTGAAAGATAACATTAGCTCCTTTTGCTGAGAGTTCATTTATAACCTTCGAAACTGATTTTTCATTGCCGGGTATCGGATTTGAACTGAATATAACCGTATCTCCGGGCATAATGGTAACTTTCTTATGTACGTCGGCAGACATCCGTGAAAGCGCTGCCATGGACTCACCCTGACTGCCCGTGGTTATCAGAACGGTTTTCTCAGGGGGATAATTTTTCAATTGATCAATCTCAATCAAAGTCTTGTCCGGTACGTTCAGGTATCCGAGCTCATGAGCGGTAGTGATAACATTAACCATGCTGCGCCCTTCAACCACCACTTTACGTCCGTATTTCTGTGCGGAATTCATGATTTGCTGCACCCTGTCTACATTAGAGGCAAAAGTGGCGACTATGATTCTGCTGTTAGTGTGTTCGGAGAATATGTGGTCAAAAGTGATACCAACCGTTTTTTCGGATTGGGTAAATCCGGGTCTTTCGGCATTCGTGCTATCGGACATCAGCGCTAAAACGCCCTTTCTTCCTATCTCGGCAAATCTCTGGAGATCAATTGCATCCCCGAATACAGGAGTATAATCGACTTTGAAATCTCCTGTATGTATTACCACTCCGGCAGGCGAATATATCGCGAGCGCCGAAGCATCCTGAATACTGTGATTTGTTTTAATGAACTCAATGCGAAATCTACCGAGATTGATTGATTGACCATGTTTAACAACCCTGCGCTTTGTGGTGCGCATTAGATTATGTTCAGTCAATTTCTTTTCGATAATACCCATTGTCAGTTTAGTGGTGTAAATCGGTAGATTCATTTCCTTTAAGACATAACATAAAGCTCCGATATGGTCTTCATGACCATGAGTGATGACAAAACCCTTTACCTTTGAAATATTGTCCTTTAAATATGTAATATCCGGTATAACAAGGTCTATTCCCAACATATCATCTTCCGGAAAGGCCAGTCCGCAATCAACTACTATTATACTGTCGTCGAATTCAAAAGCGGTAATATTCATACCGATCTTTTCAAGCCCGCCCAAGGGAATAATTTTTAAATTTTCAGTTTTTTCTTTCTTCAAGTTTGGTCCTCCATTATAACAACATCCTCAAGCATTTCTTCAAAAATGCCAAGGAGCGCTTTTAATTCATTTTTATCCTCCACAATGCGGTAGAGGCTTTCTGTATCATTTTCGTCGGAATCGTCACGCAAGATCAGGCATTCCCCGTCACCTGTGGGAACATCTGTTACAAGTAGGTAGGATACGCCATTGAACTTCGTCTGTTCAACAGGGTAGAACTCGATTGGTTCCTGACCATCATCCGGTGTAAATACAACTTTTTCCATGCTGTTTGCTGTTTTATTTCTCCTGATTATTAATTCTATCCAAATAACTTTGCAAAATCAGTACCGCAGCTATTTGGTCAATATACTTTTTTCTGTTTTCTCTTCGAATGCCGCTTTCGATTAGTGTACGCTCTGCCTCGTCTGTTGTCAAACGCTCGTCCTGATAGACAACTTTAAGACCGGTTCGCCGCTCTAACATATCGCGAAATATTGCTGTCTCCTGCGCCCTTTCGGCCATATCATTATTCCACAATAAAGGAAGTCCCAGTACAATCAGAGAAACCTCGTACTCCTTAACCAGCGCCTCTATCCTGGCAAGTGTCCTACGAAGCTTGTTTTCAGAATTTCTGGTGATTGTTTCAACAGCCTGGGCTGTCAGGCAAAGCGAATCCGAAACAGCAACCCCAACCGTTTTCGAACCATAGTCAAGCCCAAGAATTCTCAAATTTAGTTCTCCATTTTCCAACCGTGGCTGCTGATATAGGATTTGAGCATTTCCTCAACCAACTCATCCCGTTCAACTTTCATTATCAGACTACGCGCCGAACGCGTAATATATGTAGGATCGCCGGACATTATATAGCCGACGATTTGGTTAACGGCGTTATAACCATTGTCAACAAGCAAAGCGTAGACTTCCTGCAACACATCCTTTGCCTGATAACTCTCTCCCGATTCCACACGAAAAAACTGCGTGTTAGTAATTTCACTGGTGATTTCTTTCATGTATGCCCCCCTACCACCGGGTAATGCAAAAACCTATAACCTTACTCCGGTTACCCTTGCGATAACAATTTTACTTTATTTGGCTTAAAAATTCAATGAGTAATTTGTGAAATGTTGGTTAATTCCCATTTTTTCAACATATTTATCAATGAACCCGCATCCAAAGACTCTTCTATCGGCATTTTGATTTTCAAATATTCATCAGTATGGCCAATTGCAAAAACTTCGTCATTTTCTTTTATTATCTCTTCTATGAGTACGCAAACCTGTTTCCCCAGAAAAGTGCTTTCATAAAGTAATTGTTTTTCTTTATTCAGTATTGCAAGCCGCTCGCTTCTCTCCTTTTTTATTGCGGCTTCAATCTGCCCATCCATTTTCGCGGCCAATGTCCCTTCTCTGATCGAATACTGAAAAATATGTGTTTCATAAAAGCCTATTTTATTAATAAAATCATACGACTCTTTAAATTCGGCATCACTCTCCTGCGGAAATCCGACTATCACATCGGTAGTAAGAGCAGGGTTTACGTATGCACTTCTAAGCAACATACAGCTGTTTTCGTACTCAGCTTTGGTATACCTCCTTTTCATACGCTTTAAAGTTTCATCACAACCGCTCTGGAGCGAGAGATGAAAATGCGGGCAAATCTTACTTAAGCCTGACAATCTATAAACAAATTCATCACTGATCAGCTTTGGCTCCAAAGACCCGAGACGCAGTCGTTTTATTCCTTCAATGCAATTTAGCTCTTCCAAAAGCTCAATTAAGGAACTCCCAATGTCTTTACCGTAAGACGAAAGATGAATTCCTGTGAGAACAATTTCTTTGTATCCCACAGCGACAAGATTATTTGCTTCCGCTATGACTTCACTGATCGGTCGGCTTTTGACAGCACCTCTCACATAGGGAATAATGCAATATGCACAGTACCTGTCACAGCCGTCTTCGACCTTTAAGAAACCCCGAGTATGTCCACCGATATTAACCATAGGTTCTTTTCTTTTTAAGACGTCACTTTTTTCACTATTTTTATTACTATTATCAATGAGCGGCATTTTTTTTACTCCGGATTTTGATATTAGTAAGCCGGAAATTAATTCTACGATTTCTTCCTTATTATCATTTCTGACGAAGGCATCAATAATATTCTCATCTTCCTTATGAACTTCAGGGTTTTTATCCTTTGCGTCCACATAGCAACCGCAGGCTATGACTAATGCTTCGGGATTGAATTTCTTAGCGCGTCGAAGCATCTGTCTCGATTTCCGATCTGCAATATTAGTTACGGTGCAGGTATTGATTATGTATACATCCGCGCCGGCATCGAAGGGTACAATTTCGAAACCCGCCGCACAAAGACGGTTTTTCATTTGTTCAGCTTCATAAGCATTTACTTTGCAGCCCAGATTGTGAATTGCAACTTTATACGATTTATTTTTATTTGTATACATTATCTGCAAAAAAGCTCCTTAGTCAGAAAAATTTTACTCATGCTATTGACTTTTATCTCCCTCCCTTTTAAGATTAAATCGTACCATGAATTATTTCAAGGGTCAAAGGAGGACTAAGTTATGAAAACAGTACAGATTTCCCTAAACTCCATAGATAAGGTTAAAACATTTGTCAATATCATTTCTAAATATGAATATGACTTTGACCTTGTTTCAGGGAGATATGTTATCGACGCAAAATCCATTATGGGAATATTCAGCCTTGATTTATCGAAACCCATAGATTTGAATATTCATGCCGATAATGAAAAGGAACTCGGCGAGGTGCTTGACGCTCTTGGGCCGTATCTGATCTAGCGCGTTTTAGCTTCCAACTCAGTCAGTTGTCGGGCGACCTGCCCGGTCGCCCTTACATTTCTATTTTAATTATTTCCGCGGTTTTGATCGCCTCTATTGCTTTTGCTTCCATTTCTTGAAAAATCAATTCTTCTGATTTTTCTATTGCCTTTAACATAGGCTTTGTTACCGGGTGTTTCGCCACAAATATCGTACAACAGTCTTCAAAGGGAAGGATTGAAGTTTCAAAAGTATCGATTTCCTGAGCCTGCTCTACAATTTCGCTTTTATCATATCCTATTAATGGTCTGTAGACCGGCAATGTACAAACTGCATTCGTTGTCAGCAGGCTTTGCATAGTCTGACTCGCGACTTGTCCTATACTCTCGCCCGTAACTAACCCGAGGCACTCATCTTTAATGGCAAATTGCTCGGCAATTCTCATCATATATCTTCGCATAATAATAGTCAGCTCATTATGAGGACATTTCTCATAAATTGTCATCTGAATGTCGGTAAAATTAACGACATAGAGCTTTATTCGTCCAATGTGTCTTGATAGAATCTTCGCTAAATCAATAACCTTTTGCTTTGCCCTCTCAGTCGTGTACGGGGGCGCGTGAAAATAACAAGCCTCAATTTCAACGCCTCTTTTGGCAATTCTGTAACCAGCGACAGGACTGTCTATCCCGCCTGACAGAAGAAGCATTGCCCTACCGCCGGTGCCAATCGGCATTCCACCCGCACCTTTAAGAATCTCGGAATAGACGTATATGTCTTCCCTGATCTCGACCTGCAATAATATCTCAGGCTTATGTATATCCACCTTTGTTTTCGGAAAAACATTCAGAATATCTCCGCCCAAATCAGCGGATATCTGCATTGAATTGCCCGGAAAGGTCTTTAATGCACGCCTCGTTTCCACCTTGAAAGTAAAAGCCCTGTCACCGTACTTTTCTTTTACATAGGACAATACATCTTCGCTAAGCTTTTCATAGCCTTCTCGCAAAAATCTCACAACGGGGCAAATCCCAACCAGGCCAAATACACGCTGCAACGCCTGTATCACTTCGTTTTCATCGTATTCGCCCTCGCAGTCCACATAAATTCTGCCCTGCATCTTACCTACGTAGAATTCGCCGTCTGTTTTTTTAAGCGAAAGCCTTACCTGCTTTACCAGCGCATCCTCAAACACATGACGGTTTTTACCCTTCAGAGCGATTTCTCCATATTTCAATAAAAATGTCTTATATCTCACCTAATCCTCCGATTCTTATTTTCTGACAAATTTTCGTAACACGGGAAGTAGCTTATTTACAGCATTTACAGTATAATCAATTTCGTCCTCTGTCGTAAACTCCGATAGCGAAAATCTCAAAGTTGACTCTAAATACTCATCCGCTGCTCCTATTGACTTTAGTACCGAACTCACTCCCGGATGATTCGACGCACAAGCTGATCCCGATGAAACAAATATTCCCTCGCCCTCTAAAGCATGCAGCAATACCTCGCTTTTAATGCCCGAAAAGCCGATACTCAATATATGCGGCGCTTGATTTTGCTCGTCTCCCGAAAAAAACTTTATACCTTCATTTATACCTATTCCCGCTTTGAGAGCGTTCTTTAATTCACGCATTTTCGCGGTTTTCGCCTCAATACTCGCGTAAGCGGTTTTGGCCGCCAGTGCAAGACCCGCTGTCCCGGGAACATTTTCCGTCCCCGAGCGCAAATCATTTTGTTGACCGCCGCCGAACATTATCGGTTTTATTTTCACTCCTTCACGAACATATAGGGCGCCCGCGCCCTTCGGACCATGAATCTTGTGAGCGCTCACCGAAATCAAATCAATGCCGCTTCTTTTCGGATAAAGGCGATATTTTCCAAAGCCTTGAACAGCGTCGGTATGAAACAGGATGTTATTATCGAATTCTTTTACAACTTTCGCCATATCCTCAATGGGTTGAAGGCCACCGATTTCATTATTTACCTGCATTACCGAAACGAGAATAGTGTCTTTTCGAAGTGCTTCTTTGAGATCCCGGACTGATACCAGTCCGCATGAATCCACAGGTAAAAAAGTTATTTCAAAGCCATTCTCCTCTAAATACTTTAGAGTGTTAATAACGGCAGGGTGCTCGATGCACGTAGAAATAATATGTTTTCCGCGCCTGGTGTTTGCCGTAGCGGTGCCTATAATAGCGAGATTATCACTCTCAGTTCCGCCGGATGTGAAATAGATTTCCTTTTCCTTGCATTTCCAGATTTCGGCAAATGTCTCCTTCGCCTGCTTTATGTACTTTTCTGCCTCTATACCCTTCATATGTAAAGATGATGGATTTCCATAAAAATCGCACATCACTTTGCGCACCAAATCACCCACCTCAGGGTAGGCGGCAGTCGTAGCGCTATTATCTAAGTAGATTTCCTTTTTTTGCATTCAATTCTTCCCATCTAAAGCATATCAAACTTTATTGAAAGTTTTCATATACTACTACTAAAAAATAATTTGTAACAAAAGCGAATGTCTTACTAATTATAAGTTCGCTTCAAGTCGCATCATGAGTATCGATAATATCGTAATCGCGGCTGTTTCCGTTCTCAATATCCGTCTTCCGAGACTAATGCTTTTTCCGCCGATATCAAGTACCGAATCCAATTCGGATTTCTCAAAGCCGCCCTCAGGACCGATAAAAATCCCAATTGTCTGCCCGCACTTAAGCGAAGATATTATTCTTGCAGTAGCCTTCATGTCCCTATCAAGCTCATAAGGTATGAGGACAACATCCAAGGTCTTTGCGCATTCAATCGCCTCGGAAAATGAAATTATCTCATTAACCTTTGGGAGGATTCCCCGCCCGCTTTGCTTTGCTGCGGCATTCGCAATCTCCTGCCAACGTTTTACCCTATCACTTTTCTTCTTCTCATCCAAAACAGGTATGCTTCGTTTCATTAACACCGGAATTAACGTATTTACCCCAAGCTCAACGCTCTTTTGGACTATTAGCTCCATCTTATCTTTCTTTGGGATGCCTTGAAACAAAAATATTTTCGAGTCGAGCTCAGCGTCGGTTTTTTCTTTTTTCTCTATTTCAAGTATTACCTCTCCATCCTCAAAACCTCTAATAACACAGGTATAAACGCTGCCACAACCATCAGAAACACATAAATGTTCACCGCAAGACATGCGCAATACCTGTTTTATATGGGTGTAATCACCACCACCTATTCTGATAGTTTTTTCATCTATTTGAGATGTTTCAACAAAAAAATGTTGCATTGTATTTGATACTCCATATTAGTCTGCAATCTTTTATCTAATCGCTGTAATCGCCGCCCACTCACCGAGATGATTCACTTCCAGAATACTAAATCCCGCATACTCAAAAGCCTCTTTAACCTTTTCTTCTTTTCCTTCTATAATACCACTGGCAATCAGTACGCCTCCGAATCTCAATATATCATATGCAAAATCAGCCATTGGGATCAGTGTTTCCGCAAGAATGTTCGCAAATACTATGCTATAGCCTCCGCCCTTTAATGACTTCGCCTCATCTCTAATGTCCCTTCTGAAATCCATTTCTGTAAGTACATCTCCGATTTTGAGGGAATATCGATTTTCTTCGATTCCATTTCTTTCCATATTCAATTCTACCGCAGGCACACACATTTCATCAATATCAATTTCCATCGCATAATCAGCGCCTTTTAGCAGTGAAATCATTCCTAATATTCCGCTTCCGCAGCCCAAATCGCATATCTTATCTCCCGCTTTCAAGTGCTTCTTCATTTCAAGAATGCATAATTTTGTAGTTTCGTGCATTCCCGTCCCGAAAGCGGTTCCTGGATCAATCTGTACGATCAGACTCTCGTTTCCCGAAAGCTTTGGTTCCTCCCATGATGGAGCAATCAGAATATCACCCACCGAAAACTGGTGAAAGTATTCTTTCCAATTATTGATCCAGTCAATATCCTGCGTTTCGGAGATTTCTATGGTTCCATCACCGACATCAAGGGTTTCACTCAGCTTCTTAAGTTCGCATCTAATCTCTGAAATCAGCAATCGAAGTGACCTCTCATCCGATTCGAAGCCACCATTATTCGCGCAAGCATCCTCCTCTTGCGTAAGGTAAAAGGTCAAGTACGAAACACTCTTTGGTATCGTTGGTTCCGGTACAATATCCGCGAACATTCCCTTCTTTTCTTCTTCGGAAATAGGGATACCATCCTCGATCTGCACTCCCTCAATACCATAATCAGTAAGAAAGACTACCAATAATTCCGCTGCCTCCGGCGTGGTTTTAATTTTTATTTTTGTCCATTTCATGCAATAACTCCCAAATGTTCAAGTAATATCTTAAATCCTATCAGTATGAGGCAAATGCCTCCCGCCATTTCGGCCTTTTCTTTAAATTTATTCCCGAATGCGAAACCAACCGCAACCCCCAACGCAGAAAGTACAAAAGTTGTAATGCCTATCAGAGAAATTGCAGGGAAAATACTCACATCCAAAAATGCAAAAGTTATTCCAACAGCAAGCGCATCAATACTGGTGGCTACCGCAAGACCAATCATATTTTTAAAGCCAAGTGACCCGTTTACCTCGCAAGTAGGGTTTTTCCTGTGCCTGAATCCTTCATAAAACATCTTTCCGCCGATAAAGGCTAATAAAACAAAGGCCACCCAATGGTCAATACTTTCGATTAAATCAGCAAACCGACTGCCGAGGAAATACCCGATAAGCGGCATAACTGCCTGAAAAATCCCGAAATACAAACCAACGATCAGCGCCGTGGTCAACATTTTCTTTTTGTTTGCCAGACCTTTGCAAACCGCGACCGCAAAAGCATCCATGGATAACCCGATTGCTATCCCGAATAATTCCAAAAACCCCATTTTCTTTCCTATCCCTTACCAAAATTGTAGTTAGCCAAACTTGCCATGAAAACATTGTTCATTCTCATAAGCCGAGCAATAGACATGAAGGTATTTTATCACTTATAAATAAGAATGTCATTCATTTAATAATTTTAGTTTAAATCTGCATTTTACATTGACCATTCAAAAACTTTGTGATATTCTCGCTTTGAAAAAATAAATAGCATCATATTTCGAATTATTATGCAAAGATATGAAGGAGGAGTAAGCAATGAAAAAATACGTTTGTGATCCTTGCGGTTATGAGTATGATCCCGAAATCGGTGATCCCGATAATGGAATAGAGGCCGGAACCGCCTTTGAAGATCTTCCGGAGGATTGGGTTTGCCCGATCTGCGGTGCACCGAAGTCTGACTTTGTCCCCGCTTAATAAAAAAGTAATCCGCATTGTTCGGTAGGTTAAGTTCCGGACAATGCGGTTTTTTTATTGACTCATGAGCCTTATTATCATTTTTTCATGACATATTTATACAATTCTTCTGTTGCAAGCGCAATTTTTGTAACTGAAAAATTCTTCTTTTGTGGATAAATATATAAAGTATCGTCGCTGGTATTTAAGTCCACACAATCACCTTTTTGTCTATAATTGTACTCGATATGACAGGAATAGAGCGATTTCGGCTTCCATTCCAAATTATAGGGGCTTCCATGATAGCTTCCGCTAAGTTTAAAACCATCCATATCATGAGTGAGTGTCGCATTACCGAGAGGCTGAAATCCCCATGAATCAGGCAAAGAATAAACCTTAGCCCTTGTCTTAAGTGAATAAACACCTTTTTCAATTTCTTTGCGCACATTTTGGCGCTCCCACTCATACCAATCAGGAATATGCGCAAAAATAGACTCTCCATCTTCGGCTTCGAGCTCACCATAATAATTCATAGTCCATTTCTTTCCGCATTGATTACACCAAAGTGCGTCTAAGTTGGATTCCATCTCGTATTCCGTTCCGCAATTTGGACACTGGTACAGCACCTTATGCAAACCTTTTGCCCTGAATGGATCGGTGATTTTTATTTGATTGTCCTTTTGCCATTTGAAATCATCATAGGTAAAGGCTTTTGCCAATTCTTCATTAATGGCGGAAGCCTCCAATTCCTTTAGCTGTTCCGGCGTAAATAATAGCTTTAATTCAGCCTCTACGGGTCTGACTAAACGATTGCCCGGATTCCAGAAAGGCGAATTAATATGATGACCGTTCATAATCAGTGTAACTACAGGAACGTTCATCTTTTTAATTAATTTCCCCAGCGATTCAGGCAGAACCGCGCCTGTGCCGCAAAGAGAATATCTCGCCTCCGGATAAAGCGCTACAATATCCCCCTGCCTTATGGCATACAGCATATTCTTTACTAACATTAAATCATTGGTAAATTTGCGGGTGCAAATGCATCCCACCAGTCTCATCAGCCATTTTCGTTTAATGAAGCCGTCAATGGCAACGACATAATTAGCCCTGTGCGGGAATATCGCCGCAGTCATTATTTTGAAATCCAAAAAGGCATTATGATTACACAAAAGAAGGTAGGGCGGTTTTACGTCCTTCATGTCCACTTTTTTAATCTTTGCCCGATGCCGCCATTTCGACGGATAACTGATTGCCCATGTAATGGGTCTTAAATAGTGTTTCTGCCGCAGTGGCGGCTCCTTCATGTTAAATCTCTTAAAATCCCCAATTCTCACTCGTTCCTTTTTTAATGTTTCCAATACCTTCGCCATCCCATCATCTATTTTAGATATTTCTTAACTGAGTAAAAAATGCACATGCTATCGCAAAATATACCGACAAACAGCTCACATCCACCAAAGTAGTAATAAGCGGCGTCGCCATTATTGCCGGATCCATTTTAATTTTTTTTGCAAGCAGCGGCAAAATACATCCCACAAGTTTTGACATAACTACTGTACAGGCCATCGTAACACCTATAACAAGCGCAATAACCGGATTCCCCTGATGCATAATAAGAATCCTAAGGCCATTAACTATTGCCAATACTATGCTGATTAAAACAGCTACTCTCACCTCTTTAAATATTACTTTAAACAAGTCCTTAAACTCGATTTCGCCGACCGCAATACCACGAATAATAAGAGTAGAGCTCTGGCAACCGCAATTACCTCCGGTATCCATCAACATTGGGATAAAACCTGCCAATTGAGGCATTATTTGTAGAGCCGCCTCGTATTTATTCATAACAAGCTGCGTCAAAGTACCCGATAGCATCAGGAAGACTAACCAAGGAAGACGACTTTTAACGTGCTGCCACACGGAAGTTTCAAAATATGAATCCTCGGTGGGACTGACACCGGCCATGATGCTGATATCTTCGTTGGTCTCCTCTTGTAATACTGTCATCGCATCATCAACAGTAACGATACCTACCATGCAATCTTCGTGGTCCACGATAGGCAGGGCAATCAAGCCGTATTTTGTAATGGTACGTGCCACCTCTTCCTGATCGTCAGTAGTCCTTGCGTAGAGGAAATTCGTGTCCATTATTTCTTCTATTAATTTAGATTCGGAACTCGTTAATAGCTCCTTTACATCCACCTCGCCGATAAGCTTTTTCCGTTCGGTCACATAGCAGGTGTAAATAGTTTCTTTATTAATACCGACCTGGCGGATTTTAAGTATTGCATCCTCGACTGTCATATCGCGGCGAAGCGCGATATATTCGACATTCATTATACTGCCGGCGCTGTTTTGAGGATATTTTAGCAGTGCATTAATCTCGGCGCGGGTCTCCTCATCAGTAGCCATCAGCAAACGGTCGACTACATTCGCGGGCATTTCTTCCAGAACATCCGCAGTATCATCGAGGTACATCTCGTCCATGACTTCAGCTAATTCGGAATCCGTCAGTGCGTTAATCAATTCCTCTCGCGTGTCGCTGCGCATATATGAGAACGTCTCGGCGGCGGCCTCTTTTGAGAGCAATCGAAAAATCATGAGCAGGTATTTTTGATCGAATTCCTCCATCATGTCGGCGAGGTCGACAGGGTAAGTATCCTCCTCCAGCTCTTCTTTTAAGTCTCTGTAATTGTGCGCCTCCAAAAGCTCCCTGATGCGGGCGACTGTCAATTCGTCACGGTCATCAAGATTCTCATATTCGCTCTCATTTTCACCCATTTTATGTTCATTTTCAAGGAGGGTGCCCGTATTTAATTCTTCCGCGAGGATTAAACGTTCTCGTTCATCAAGTCCTAAGTCTTTTTTTGTGGAATCAACTCGGCTTTCTTTTTCTAAATAATCCAACGGTATCCCTCCTTTCTGAAAAATCAGAAAAATTAGACTTCTTAAAAACATATACAGAGCCTAACCCGTGTTATATAATGTTTCATGAAGTTTGATTCATAAAACCGCACGGACTATGCCCTGCCAAAAACTACAAAATAATAATATTGCCTAATCATATTAACCCATTACGGTGATTTTTACAAGGAGTTTATAATGTCAATTGTTGGAATTATTGCAGAATATAATCCATTTCACAACGGCCACTATTACCAGCTCAACAAAGCAAAGTCTGAAACCAAGGCTGACTTCGCAATCGTAATAATGAGCGGTGATTTCGTCCAACGGGGGGAACCTGCTGTTTTTCCAAAGCATCTGCGCACAAAAATGGCGCTTTCTTCCGGCGCAGACCTCGTAATTGAACTTCCTGTAAGATACGCCACCGCCAGTGCCGAAAAATTCGCCTTAGGAGCTGTTTCAATATTGAACAGTCTTGGAATCGTCGACTACCTGCATTTCGGCAGTGAATCAGGAGAAATCGAGACATTGTACAAAACAGCGGAAATTCTGACAAATGAAACACCAGAATTTAAAGAAGCACTTCAATCATTAATAAAGAAAGGATATTCTTTTCCGAAAGCAAGACAGCAGGCGCTGAGCAAGTGCTGTGGTTTCGAATCCGATTTTAGCACTCTCAAGGAAGCAAACAATATACTCGCGACAGAATATCTGAAAGCCATCATTCGCACGGAAAGTAAAATTAAGCCGCATACAGTAAAAAGAGTCGGCTGTGGATATAACGATGCCACCACGAGAGGGAATTACCTTTCGGCACTTGGCATTCGTGCACTGATTAAGGAATACTATGAGTCCAAAACGAATGACAAAACAGACACAACCGCGAAGGTAAAATCAGACTTAAGATTCGGCATTGAATCCCTTTTAAGCAACAAGCTTCCAAAATCAGCGCTTACTTTAGCAATAGATGCCTACCGGGCACGCGGACCGGTATTCACAGATGATTTCTCACTCTTATTACGCTACAGATTAAATAATGAAACACCTTTAAGCCTGCTTGAATACGAAGACTTATATGATTCTCTTGCTAATAAAATAATTGCAAATAAAAATGATTTTGTTACGTTTACGGATTTATGCAATAGAATAAAAACACGTGATATTACGTATACCCACATATCAAGAGCACTTTTACATATTATTTTGGAATTAAAGAAAAAAGCCGACATCCCGTTATATGCCAGAGTTCTTGGGTTTAAATCGGATTCTCATATGATTTTTAATATGATAAAAAATGCTTCGAAAATTCCCTTGGTCACAAATCTCTCAGGTTTAGGCGCATTTCCAAAAAATGTTCAGGAGCAAGTATTAGAAGACATCAGGATTTCGGATTTGTACGAGAGCGTTATCGCAGATAAATTCAAACTCGCCCCTCAAAGAGAACGCTCGCGCGAACTCATTAAGCTTTAAGTACCAGAAAAGCGCTTAAATTTCCGCGCCTTTCGCCATGAACGCGGTTCGAAAAGAAAAGGTCAGGATTACAACGCGTGCAGATATCAGTAGTCACAATATTATCAGGTTTAAGACCTGCATCGCGTAAGACATGCCAATTCGCTTTCCATAAATCAAGGTGGTATTTCCCATTTTTTATATCTTCAGGTGTGCGAGTAAATATTTTCTTGATTATTTCGTGGTCAAATCCTTTAGAAAAATTATCGTAAAGATCCCCTCCGACTTCGTAGCAATCACCGCATATGGATGGACCGATTGCCGCAATCAAGTCTTCAGGCGCACTGCCAAAACATTCTTTCATTTTCAGAACTGTCGCTGCTCCCATCCTGTTTAATGTCCCTCGCCAACCGGAATGCGAGAGCCCTATGGCTTTTTTTATAGGATCAATAAAATATAGAGGGACGCAATCAGCATAAAAAGTAACCAAGCAAAGCCCGGCAATATCAGTTACCAATCCATCGGTATCTCGCAGCGCAATCCCGGCATCATTCATCGTAACATAAGCGACATTCGTTGTGTGAGTCTGGTATGTAAAGACCATATTGACCACTTCAAAGCCGATTGCTTTAGCGAGTCTACGTTTATTTTCCATTACGGCCTCAGGATCATCTCCCCTCGACATACTGATATTCATTGTAGCGCAGTCCCCAACACTGACCCCGCCCAAACGTGTGGAAAATCCATGATTGACAATCCCGGTCTTGCTAAGCTTAGGATAGGTAAAAAATGTGACCCCCTCTCGGGTAATTAATTCGGTTGTGGATTCGCCGGGCTTAAATTGGATATCAATTTTATTTTTGTTTACAATATTATCCATATCATCCTTATATTCTATGTCTCATTATTATCTCTGTAATATTACATGTTATCAGTCCGTCGCATATTTCATCTGACTTTGCCGGGGATGGCAATTCTTAATTAGATCTTTAGTGATACGCGGCAAATTCGAACGCATTTTCAATATGCGAGACTACCTTTGGAGTCTCTCCGACTTCGCCCATAATTGCTACTACATCAAAGCGGCAAGGCCTTCCCCACATATGGTTCTTTGTTAAATACCAAAGTGCACAAGAGGAAATAACTTTTTGTTTTTTATCAGTGACAGCCTCCTGCGGAAATCCTTTGGCTGTTCCCCTTCGATATTTCACTTCCACGAAGACGATGTATTCTTTGTCCTTTGCGACGAGGTCAATCTCGGCAGTCCTTGAGCGAAAATTATATGTCAGTATTTCGTAACCCTTTTGTTTTAAATATAAGGCGGCTATTTTTTCAAAATCGCCGCCGATTTGCCTTTTGTTGAAATTTTCCATTTCAAATCATAATTTCCAATAAACACTTTTACCGCATCAGATGACCGAATGTAAAAAAATGCGACTGCCAGTATTTATTACTTATTTTCCTTCCAGTATTTTTCGGATAAATGTTTTTCTGTGTATCGGACAGGGTCCGTATTTCTTAAGTGCAGCTATATGCTCGGGCGTTCCGTACCCTTTATGCTTTGCAAATCCATATTCGGGGTATTCATCATCGTAATGAACCATCATTCTGTCGCGGTGCACCTTTGCGAGAATACTGGCGGCGGCAATAGATATGCTTTTCGCGTCTCCTTTAATAATCGGAACCTGTTTATATTCTACATCCGGAATCGTAACGGCATCTACTAATAAAATATCGGGCTTAATTAAGAGCCCTTTTATCGCAAGCCGCATAGCTTCATATGTCGCCTGAAGAATATTAATCTCGTCAATACGAGGTGCATCGATGATACCTGCGCCGCAAGCAATACACTTTTCCACGATTTCGTGCATCAAACGTTCTCTCATTTTCGGAGAGAGCTTTTTTGAATCATTCAAATACAGAATTGGTTCATCCTTTGGTAGTACAATCGCTCCCGCGACAACAGGTCCGGCTAAAGGTCCTCGTCCCGCCTCGTCTATCCCGCAGATATACTGTAAATTGCTGTATTCGCGCTCGAAAACACTCATCTCATCGAGGCGCAGCAATTCTCTTGCGTATTTTAGATAAGCTTTTCTTTCTTTTTCCTGATACTCCTTAAATCCATCAACCATCTTCGCCTACTCGTGCTTTACAAATCCCATTTTACTAAACGGATAAATCCTCACCCAAGCCCGTCCTAACAGCTGTTTACGAGTAAGATTTCCAACTTTTGGGTATCGGCTGTCAGTGCTGTTATTACGATTATCACCCAAAACAAAATACTCATCGTCCCCGAGCACTATCGGCGTTTCCGCCGCGCCCGCAAACGTCATCACTTCTTTTCCGTATACATCATTTGTCAGTTTCTTTCCATCGATATACACAAAACCGTCTATTATCTGTACTGTTTCACCGGGCAGTCCTATTATTCGTTTAATATAATAAGTATTTTCCTCAAAAAGCACGGGAAAAACTACCACATCAAAACGTTTCGGATCTCTGAAACGGTAAGTAATCTTATCTGTTATCAGCTGGTCCCCATCCTGTAGGGTATTCTCCATTGATTGACCAATTACTTTTGTACGTTGTCCGACAAACGTAACAATAAGCCAACTGAACAGCAAAATCAGCCCGATATATATAACCCATCCGAGCAATTCTCTAAACACGCTTTTTTTTCTTCCGGCTACGCGCTTTCTGCGCCTCGTCCTTGGAAACTCTTGGAGATAATTATCAGAATCGTCATTAACCCTTATTTCCGGCATATCCAGTCCTTTCTTTGCGCAGACCTACTCCCCGCCTGCCTTTATTCTCCCCGTAAGATGCAAACTGTATAATTATAACAGCAAAACTCGAGTACATCAGACAAAATATTATATCATACCTGCGGAGGTATTTCCAGAGTAAATTGTCCGATTTTACCACCCCGAAACTCATCCAAAATCATCGCAGATGCTCTTAAGACATCCGCCTGCCCGCCTTGCTTTAAGGCTTTACGAATCAGAGCTATCTCCTCTATCTGCATATATGGGTCTGAAACATTTTCAATGGCATAGAACCTCCCAATACAACCGGGCACCAGCTTTTCCAAAGCGGGAAGGAGCCTGGCACAGAGCTCGTGTGTATTGAGAATTTCCTCCTTTACGGAACCTATCCACGCCAAATGCATACCGACGGTAGGATCCTCAAACTTAGGCCAGAGGATTCCGGGTGTGTCAAGGAGTTCTACCTGTTTATGAAGCCTGATCCATTGTTTTCCTTTTGTAACACCGGGCTTATCTCCGGTTTTGGCACTCGCTTTGCCCGCCAGAGTATTAATAAATGTGGATTTCCCGACATTAGGAATCCCCACAATCATCGCCCGAAGCGGTCTGTTCAGAATTCCCTTTTTTCTGTCTCTTTGGATTTTTTCCTTACAAGCTTCCTCGATTATTCCGACCACTCGTTTTACTGATGATTTCTCTTTTGAATTAATTGTTTCAGTCAGGATATTATTATTTCTGAAATATTTAAGCCATTCCTCGGTAAGTCTTATATCTGCCAAATCAGATTTATTCAGCACCAGTACCCGGGGTTTATTGCCGATAATAGTGTCTACATCCGGATTTTTGCTGCCCAAAGGAACCCTCGCGTCAACGAGCTCAATCACCAAGTCCACCAATTTAAGGTTTTCCTGCATCATTCGCTTTGCTTTGGTCATGTGACCGGGGTACCACTGGATATTCATGGCAGCGTAAACCAAACCTTTCCGAATATGTACTCTCTTTTGACATTACCCACATCCGCCGAACGGCTGTCGTCGCTGTTTAGTCTATTGTCCCCCAAAACGAAATACTCATCCTCCGCAAGTTTAATCGGCGAAGTCGCTATTCCAACATTATTAATATTCGTAGCTTCATATTCCTCTTCCAGCTTTTCACCATCTATATAAATTTCACTTTCCTTTATCTCGACAGTCTCGCCCGGAAGTCCTATTATTCGCCTGATATAAAAATGAGCGTTTTCATTGCCCCTGGGCTTGAAAGCAATTAAATCACCTCTCTTTGGCGGAATTGCGTTATACACAATTCGATCAACCAATACCACTTCCCCGTTTTCCAAGGCCGGGTTCATTGAATCTCCAACTGTACTTATTCGCTGCCCATAAAACCAAACCAGAATGAACGCCAAAAAAACCACAATCAAAACCTTACCCGCCCATTTAAGCGCGATGGTAAGTGTGTCGGTCTCTAAGTAATACCGCTGTCTTTCTTTTACAAATCCAAGTGATTTTCGTGTTTTCTTCGCCATATTCTTGTATTGTACGAAAAAAGGGCAAGATAATCGCCGCCCTTAATCATCGTTTATTATTTTACTTAACTAATTCTTTGACCTTTGCTTTCTTTCCTACACGGTCTCTTAAATAGAAAAGTTTAGCGCGCCTTACCTTACCCCTGCGGATAACCTCAACCTTTTCAACATTGGGTGAGTGTAACGGCCAAGTCTTCTCAACTCCTATACCATTGGAATTCTTGCGCACGGTAAACGTAGCTCTGGGGCCACCGCCCTGTCTCTTAAGGACAATACCTTCGAATATCTGGATTCTCTCGCGGTTTCCTTCTTTAATCTTTCCATACACCTTTACGGTGTCTCCTACATTGAATTCGCTAACGTTTTCTTTTAACTGCTGCGCTTCCAACTCTTTAATTAATTCATTCATAATGTGACCTCCACATTCTACAGATGCTTATAAATACGTATTTGTACCAGCGAAGCATCCGAAATAACAGCCTAAGTATGTTAACATAGTTACTTAATATTTGCAAGTCTTTATTTCTTGCGCTTTCCTAAAGGCTCTCCGGATAGATACATAATGGCATTTTTTAGTTCATCGGAGTTTAGCTCGGCTTTATCTAATAAATCAGGCCTGAATGCCGCCGTGCGTTCAATCTGACGTTCTCTGCGCCATTTTTCAATATTGGCATGATGTCCCGATAACAATATTTCGGGAACAGCCTTATCATGCCAGACCTCCGGTCTCGTATATTGCGGGTATTCGAGTAATGAATCCTGAAAACTCTCGAATTCGGTCGAATTGTCATTGTGTAACACACCCGGGATCAACCTAGATACGGCATCAACAAGAATCATTGCGGGCATTTCGCCGCCCGTCACAACATAGTCTCCTATTGAAACGTAATCTGTAACGATTTCTTCAAGTACACGCTCGTCAATGCCTTCATAGTGACCGCAGAGAATAATGAGTTCCTCTTCTTTTGACAGCTCTTGCGCCATTTCCTGTGAAAATTGTTTCCCCAGTGGTGACATGTATATTACACGTGGAGTTTCCCGCGAAATTGTTTCAAAGGATTTCGAACTAATTATATCGTCTGTTATTGCCTCATCCTGCGTCGTTTCCTTTGGAATAAATCTATCTTCTATTCTTCGTCTTAAGACGTCCTCATAAGCTAAATACACAGGATCGGCCATCATCAGCATCCCGGCGCCGCCGCCATAGGGATAATCATCCACACTTTGATGTTTGTTTTGCGCAAAATCCCTGATTTGAACCGCATCAACCTTGATATGCCCCGCCTGTGAGGCACGCTTTAAAATGCTCATATTTAAGCAGGATTCTATCATCTCAGGAAACAGCGTCATTATAGTAAAACGCATATTATAAAAGCCCTTTCATCAAGTGTACAATCATTTTCCCTTCGGGAATATTAACTTCTTTAATGCATTCCTTAATCGCAGGAAGCAGGATTTCTCCCGATTCGCCTTCAATGGCATAAACATCATTTGCACCCGTGGAATATACCTCGCGTAATGTACCCAAATAGTTTCCTTCGTCCGCAAAAACGCTAAGCCCAATTAAGTCCGCAACAAAGTACTCGCCTTCTTCGGGTTGCACTGCATCTTTTCTATCGATCCAAATCCCGTAACCTTTATAGCCTTCGATATCCTCAATACGCTCAACACCCATGAACTTTACTATAAGGAACTTTTTGAAGCTTCGACAGCTTTCTATCCTAAGCTCATGCTGATTAGATATATTTGAATTTTGCAAAACGACACGCAGTCCATGCTCATAAACCTTCGGGTTGTCCGTAGTCGGAAAAACCTTAACTTCGCCTTTGAGTCCATGGGGTGATGTTATTACTCCGATTCTTAAATCAGTCAAGAATATCCACCGAAACCTTTTTATCGTCTTTCGCCGCAGCCGCTTTAACAACAGCGCGTATAGCCTTTGCTATTCTACCTTGTTTTCCGATAATCTTTCCCATATCATCTGGTGAGACTTTCACCTCGATTACGGTTTGTTCTTTATCTTCTTTTTCGTTAATTTCGACCTCATCGGGTTTATCGACGAGTGCCTTAATAATGACTTCTACCAAGTCTTTCATGATTGCCTCCAATTAGCCGCATACAACGGCACAATACTAAATAAAATAAGCTTCCCCCGCTTCGTTATTTTACGATGCCGGCAATTTTAAAGATCTTTCCAACCGCTTCTGTAGGCTGGGCGCCGTTAGCTATCCATTTCTTTGCTGCTTCCTCGTCCACCTTGAAAACGCTCGGATCCTGATTAGGGTCATACGAACCTATTTCTTCAATAAATTTTCCGTCTCTGGGAGATCTGGCGTCCGCTACAACTATCCTGTAGAAAGGCGCTTTTTTCTTTCCCATTCTCTTAAGTCTGATTTTTACTGCCATTTTCAATTCCTCCGTTGTTAATACTAATGTTTTATTTAATCTTATTTATGTTAAAAAGGAAATTTAGCAAATCCCTTCTTACCACCTTTTCCAAATGTCTTCATCATCTGGCGCATTGATTCGAATTGCTTTACCATGCGATTTACATCAGCTACCTGAACGCCAGCTCCCCTCGCTATGCGTGCCTTTCTCGAAGGGTTCAACAAATCAGGATTTCGGCGTTCCTTGATGGTCATGGAGCAAATCATTGCTTCCATTTTTTTCATTTGATCCTCGGCCTGCTTTGTCTGATCATCGCTTAGACCTTTCATCTTTTTACCGCCAAAGCCGCCCATGCCTGAAAGTCCGGGAAGCATTCCCATAATCCCCGAAAGACCTCCCAGATTCTTCATCTGTCTGGTGCTTTCTAAATAATCCTCAAAATCAAACGAAGCCTTTTTTATTTTCTGCGAAAGGTTTTTCGCCGTTTCTTCATTTATAGATGCCTCAGCTTTTTCGATGAGGCTTAAGACATCGCCCATTCCGAGGATGCGGCCTGCCATTCTGTCGGGATAAAAATCCTCCAAATCGCTGATTTTTTCTCCCATTCCGGCATACAATATAGGGACATCAGTAACCGCACGGATGCTAAGAGCCGCGCCGCCTCTGGTATCACCGTCGAGTTTCGTGAGGATTACACCGTCAATTCCCGTCTGCGTGGCGAATTCTTTTGCGACATTCACTGCCTCCTGACCGGTCATGGCATCCAATATAAGAAAAGTCTGATGCACATTTATCTCATCTTTAACAGCGGACAGCTCGGACATCATTTCTTCATCTATCTGCAGGCGACCGGCAGTATCCAAGATAACGAGTTTATTACCATGCTTGCCGGCATATTCCAGTGAATCTTTAACAATCTCTTTCACCTTTTCGGTGCCGTTTCCCTTTGATTCCTTTTCTGATGAAAAGAAATCAACTCCGCACTTTTCAGCATTTAGCTTTAGTTGCCTGGCGGCTGCAGGCCGATAGACATCACAAGGCACCAATAATGGCTTTTTCCCTTTTTCTTTGAACTTCCCTGCGAGCTTGCCGGCAGTGGTAGTTTTTCCTGCGCCTTGGAGACCGATGAGCATCCAAACTGTGATAGCACTTCCTGCGGCAAATACAGGTTCCTTACGGTCATTACCAAGTAAAGATATCAATTCTTCATTGACAATTTTTACGATAGTCTGTCCGGGATTCAATCCTTCCAGAACATTCGTGCCATAAGCCTTTTCAGAGATGCCGGAAACAAACTCCTTTACGACCTTGAAATTAACATCAGCCGCCAATAAGGCTCTTTTAATTTCCTTAATACCATCGTCGACATCCTGTTTCGAAAGGCGTCCTTTTCGTTTCAAAGAAGAAAAAATATTTTGTAATCTCTCACTCAAAGAGTCAAATGCCATTATGCTTCCTCAATAATCTTATCAGCCAGAATCTTAATTTTATCTAGTTCATAATCCTTTTCACATGATGCACTCAGGGAACTTTTTGCCCTAAGAGCAGCTTTACGAATGAGACCCGCATCTTCACGGATTTTCAGAAAGCGTTCCATGATTCCCAGCTTTGCTTCGTAATCCAAAAGTGTCTTATTTGAGCGGGTAATCAGATCATGTATTCCCTGCCTGCTGATTCCATATTCCTCGGATAATTCACTCAAGGACAAATCTTCCGAAATATACTTTTCGAAAATCTCTTTTTGCCTGTCGGTCAGCAATTCCCCATAGAAATCAAATAGGAGACTCTGAGTAAATCTGTCATCCATCTATCCCGCTCCTCATCCGAGCCTTCCTCGGAATAATACCGGTGACTTTTTTACACCTTGTGCATAATATAATAAAAAAATAAGGGTGTCAAGTGTTTTTTCTTGACACCCTTACTTCTTTCGTAGATTCAGAATCCTTGAGCTGTGCGCATTTTGCGCATTTCACGGCGTTTTTCGGCGTTTGCCCACTCTTCTTTTTCTTCGGGCGTTTCTAAAATTAACCTCGGAACACGGGCGGGTTTATCATTTTCATCTATTGCTACCATCGTAAAATAAGCGCGGTTTATCTCGCAACGGCTACCGTCGCGACTCTCTATAAAAGTCTCCACTCTTATCTCCATTGAGGTATTCCCAACATATGTAATTTTCCCTGTGATTACTATTATGTCACTTTGGTAAGCGGCTCTGAGAAACTGAAGATTATCCACTGAAGCCGTCGTGGTCATTCCATGAGTGTGTCTTTTGCTCGTAAGTCCCGCGACCTCATCCATCCATTGCATTAAAGTCCCCCCAAAAAGTCGCCCTGCCGAATTGATATGAACCGGTCGCACTACGTGAATCGTCTCAACAAAAGAATCGCTGACGCGCTTTGCTGGTTTTTCCATAATTATAATTCCTTTCAAAATCAAGATGCTCTAAATATTTGTTTTGCTAAAATATGTGCTTTATATTATCAAATCTTTCAGGAATATCAGATATTCCCGTAGATAGTAGCTTGGAAGCATGTAATAAGGACTCGCACATGGTAGCGCTTCGCTCTCTAATCCTTCTTCTTTCGCCAAGCGTTTTGCTCTCCAGGCATGGAATTCATTGGTCACAAACACAGTAGTGTAATCGCCCCAGAACACCTCGTCAAGAATCTTTTTTGAAAACCTGAAATTCTCCTGAGTGCTGGTCGATTCATCCTCACAAACTATCGCTCCCTCCGAAATATCATGCTCAATTAAATACTCTTTCATTGCGTCAGCCTCAGGCATTATCTCATCAGTGCCCTGACCTCCTGAGACTACAATTACTGTAGTTGGACTCTTTAAGTGATACTCAATAGCCTTGTCCAATCTCCCTGCTAAAGTAAGGCTCACCTTTTCACCTTTTAGTCCGGCGCCGAGCACTATTACTGCATCCTTGCCTTTTTCGGGAACATTCCTGCCATCCTTTAATATTGTCATAAAAAACACTATAAAAGTTGTCAGGAATACAAATACTCCCATATGGAAAATCACTTTCAGGAATTTCCAAAATCCTTTTTTGGCTTTTTGCGAATTGCAAAGCCACGCGTAAATCAATAGCATAACTCCGATAATCCCCGCAAGATATGAACCGAGATTAGTCGGAAACATTACCACCTGTATCACAGTGTAAAGTATAAGCAAGCCGGCGAAGATGATACAGAGAACAATACCAACTTTCCTAAGCTTCGACATTTTATAAAATCTCCTTTTCTTAGCTCTTATTATAGAGATTATTCTTCTCTTAAGCAAGTTTGTATTGATTTTTTAGTCAAAATGAGTGATTATAAGACTTGTAGGTAGTCGTATGGGGACGACGTAATATCCTGCAGGGAGGTTTTATGCGTAATATCAGATTATTGATTGAGTACGACGGCGGGCGTTATCGCGGTTGGAAAAAGCCGGAAAAAGACGCTATCAGCGCTTCTGTTTCCGATAAGATTATTGCTGTTTTAAAGGAAATGACCGACGATCCGGATGTTGAGCTGTTCGGTGCTCTGCGTACAGAGCCAGGAGTGCACGCTTACGGACAGGTAGCCAATTTTAAAACTAATTCGCTGCTTTCTGCGGATGAAATGAAAAGTTATTTAAATAAATACCTTCCCATGGACATCGCAATCGTCAGTGTGACGGAGGTTCCATTAAGGTTTTCAGCAGGTTTGAATGCTACTTCAAAGACATATCTTTTCAGGTATTGTATTGATAATGTCGCGCCGATTTTCCATCGTAATTACATCGTACATTGCCATAAGGTACCTTCTGTTGACAGAATGCGAAAAGCAGCCAGATATTTTTTGGGGCGGCATGACTTTAGATATTTCTCTTCCGGAAAAACCGATAAAAGTACGATACGAGAGATTTATTCCATTGATTTTACGGAATATGAAAATGAATTTCAGATAACCATCCATGCCAATGATTTTCTTCACCATATGGCGAGACTAATAATCGGGACTTTACTCGAAATAGGCTACGGCACCTATGATGTCGAGGATGTTCGGCTCGCGTTTTCGGGAGATATCCCGCCCGGTTCACTATGTGATCCCAAGGGACTGTTCCTCAAGGATGTGACGTATTCGTAAATCAAAAAATTTCAACATTCTGTGGGCAATAGCGATTAGCGCAGAGTCACTTCGCCTGCCAACGAAGTATTAAAAATCGTCCGAACCTCTTCGGGCGTTTTTGTGTTTCCGAGCGCCCACATGAGCTTTGTCACCGCGGCTTCGCTCGTCATATCACGCCCTTCAATGACGCCTGCCGAAAGAGCCATACGCCCAACCTCATAAATCGTAAAATCGCTGGGCTCATAAAGGCACTGGCTGACCACGACAATGCTGACACCCTTTTCGACAGCTTTTTTTAACTCGACGACTAAATTACGCCTGAATACGTGCAGACCGCCCGCACCAAAGGCCTCAATCACGATTCCTTTATAACCTGCATCAATCAGCATTTGTAAGGATTTAGGAGTAGTTCCGGGAACGAGCTTTAATAAAAAGACATCGGGACAGAGATCGGGTTTAAAATCGTAAGATCCAGTCTTTTCGATTATTGTATTAAATACCAGTCCTCTCGCATCCGCTTGGGCAATAGGGTTTTGATTTATGCTCTCAAAAGCACTAAAACTCCTTGTTCTTGCCTTCACTGCTCGGGTCGCGAGAATGACTTTTCGATCAAATGCAATGAACACCCCGGGGTACCCGCTCCCCGCAAAAGTAAACGCGATATGAAGATTCGCTATAGCATCTGTCAGAGGGTGATCGGCGGGCAATTGGGACCCCGTGAGCACCACCGGAATTTCTATTCCTCTAAGCATATAGGCTAAAATCGAGGAAGTATAAGCCATTGTGTCGGTCCCGTGAGTAATGACAATCCCATCATATTCATTTTTCCGAGAATCAATTTCTATAGCTAATGACTGCCATTCTTCGGGCTGAATATTGCTGGAGTCTAAGCGAAACATCTCATGGACATCTACCGAAAAACCGGCGCCCACATTCGCAAGTCCTATAATATCAATTCCACGCTCAGGTGACAGCCCGTTTTCGCCGTCCATACTGGCAATCGTACCACCTGTGGTAAGGACTAAAATCCTTTTCTCTTCCATTACCTGACCCTCTCCGGGAATCCGACCTTTTTCTGAACCTTTCTGAGAGTTTTGTTAGCCGCATATGCCGCTCTTTCGGCATTATTTTTTATAACCGAATCAATATAAGCCTTATCCTTTTCAAGCCGTGCGACTTCTTCATGAAGCGGTCTTAATACACTGTTAACCGCTTCGGCTACGGCTAATTTAAAATCACCATAGCCTTTCCCTGCGAATTCCTTTTCGACTTCGGCAGGTGATTTTTCCATACATGCGCCGTAAATATCAATGAGATTACGTAAGCCCGGCTGTTCCTCGCAGTACCTGATTTCACCGATAGAGTCCGTAACTGCCCTCTTGCATTTTCGAAGCACATCATCAGGAGAATCCATTAAATAAATACTGGCATTAGGGTTTTCATCGGATTTGGACATCTTTTTTTCGGGTTCTTGTAAACTCATTATTCTGGCACCGGTCTTTCCGAAATAAGGCTCAGGGATAGTAAAAACATCGCCGTAGAGATTATTGAATCGCTCCGCAATATCACGCGTAATCTCGATGTGCTGTTTTTGGTCTGACCCTACGGGCACAATATCCGATTGGAACAAAAGAATATCCGCTGCCATCAATACGGGATAAGTGTATAATCCGGCATTAATATTATCGGAGTGCTTTTCAGCTTTGTCCTTAAACTGCGTCATCCTGTTCAATTCGCCCATATATGTAAAACAATTGAGTATCCATGCAAGTTCAGCGTGAGCAGAAACGTGCGACTGATAATACAGGCAATTCTTTTCAGGATCGAGTCCCGCTCCGATATAAAGCGTCAAAAGTGCTCTTGCTCGCTTTCGCAAAACACCCGGATCCTGCCTGACAGTGATAGAATGCTCATCTACCACGCAATAAAAACAATCATACTCGTCGCTTAAGCTTACCCAATTCTTAAGTGCTCCCAGATAATTACCGAGAGTCAGATTCCCTGTCGCCTGCATACCGCTGAATAAAACTTTTCTATTATCTAACATAACAACCTCTCAAACTAAAAATTTTCCGCTATTTACTATACCATATAAACAAAAGACTTGCCATTATTGTTTTTTATACGTCAACAACCCGCTCTTAAAGGGTAGACTTGCAAGGCCCGCTAACGCGGGCCTGACATGCGATTGATTTCTAACGAAAACTTTCGACAATCGTTCGGGTATTTAGGGGGCCATATGATAGTTAGCGCGGATCTATATTTATATATTATTTTTTCGGGTCATTTTAGGTATCAATATAATAATGATGGCAACAAGCATTACTGCGGTTCCTATCGCGCTGCCCCACAGCCCCCCGTAAGAGCCGCCGGTGATTAACGCGTTGGGGCCGGACACGCTGTAATTTAATAGGCTTGCGTTTGTCGTGTCCGTAGAAAGGCCAAGCCCGAAAACATTATTCTCAAAAAAATTACAAGCCCCATGCAACGCGCCCAACAGCCAAATGTTGTGAAAACGCGCGAATGTGGCGCAGGCGAACAACCCGAATAGCGTTAAATTAAAGAACGTTAAGAGTGAAACCGTGCCGCCTAATACATGGAGCAAAGCGAAAGCTATAGAACTGATTACCGAGGAAAGCACTGCGTTGTGCCGCCTCGACAAGACGGTAAAAAAATACGCCCTAAACGCGATTTCCTCGCTTAATCCCTGTGCCAGAAACGCGAAAAAGAAAGCGACGATTAAGCCGATATTGGGAAAGGTAGTTGTTATCGGATGCGCGTAGCCCAATAGAATCCAAATTAGCGAAGCGAGTGTTATAAAAGACGAGCCGACTATGTACCCGATCACGCAGTAGCGGGGAATATGTTTTCTGCGAAAGCCCAGCGATTCAAAGCTCATTTCCTCTTTTCGCAGACAAAATCTCAAGTAGATTGGGATGGTAAGACCTGCGGAGATAATGAAAATTAAGTAACCTATTGGGGTTATCATAATCTCCGACATTACGTTAAACGCCTCGGCAAAATTCGTGCCCAAAAGCTTAAAGTAAGCAATCAGCCCGCCATTATAAATAATCGCAGTTGCGACATATAATGCGAGGTACATTAACCCGACGCGCACCAAAAAAAATTTAAGGAAGAATACCGCAATCTCCCGACCTAATGACCTGCCGTGCCGTTCGTTTGATGACGTTGCTTTCTTCGTTTCCACAGTATTTTTATTCATATTTAACGCCCCCTGTCATAGCTGTCATTTTATACTTCCGCGCGTATTTGTCAATATGATGTTTGGCAAAAATCCACCGAGTTCTCACCATGTATGAATGTTTGATACCAAAGTCAGGCAACATATAAACAAAAGACTTGCCATAATTGTTTTTAATACATAAAATATGAGAAGGAAAAACCAAAAGATATCTTTGGATTACATATATTAAAGGAGTCAGCATGGAAAAAATAGCAAGTTTTACAATTGATCACTTAAGATTACTCCCGGGGCTTTATGTTTCGAGGCTTGATAAATATGAATCTGTTTCGGTCACGACATTTGATTTACGAATGACGCGCCCCAATAAAGAACCCGTAATGAATACCGCCGAAATACATACCATCGAACACCTCGGAGCTACATACCTTAGAAACGACCCCGAATACAAGGACGCAATAATATACTTCGGACCGATGGGGTGTCGTACGGGCTTCTATTTAGTAATGGCCGGGAAATACGAATCCGCAGACATCTTAAGCCTCGTCATACGCACTTTTCGCTTTATCCGTGAATTCGAAGGCGAAATCCCCGGCGCTGCTGCCAAGGACTGCGGAAACTACCTCGACCAGAATCTCGCCATGGCGAAATATCTGGCTGGGAAATACTTGGTGGTATTGGAAAACGCGACCAATGAGAATCTAAAGTATCCGGGGATTTTAGCTTAGTCCCAGAAGACGCGAGAAAATACGGGCAAGCGTTTCTCCTGCCAAAGTAAGCGTTTCGTCATTTTTATTTTTACTATTAACCGCAAACAGCAATTTGGTTTTTGTTTGCATTACACGTTCCTTGATAATCAACAAAAGATCGTTTTTTTCTATTTCGTATGATACTTTCAATATTTCATGAAGACTATGCTTGGCATTCTTTTCTAGAAAGGCTTTGCAGTAAAACGCCTTGTTTGTGAGCACAAACCCCTCTTTGGCAGACCCAAAGCCAGTATTGTCATATTGCAGGAGCGCAGTTTCGCCGTCCGCTTCTGCAGCGTAGCTTTTTATTGCATTCTTGAACTTTTTGGGCGGGATGGTCTTCAATCCTAAACGGAATAACAACCTTTTTATACCTTAACACGGCACGCTCGACCTCTTTTAATACCGCGTCAGACATGTTTGATTCGTCGGAGAGAACCAGCAGAAAAACAGTGCAATTCGTCACAAAAGTCAAATATAAGCCTTTTTTTACTCAAAAACGGGCGGCTTTCGCCGCCCGAAGTTCGCTTCATTTCACTTAGAATATCGCTACTACAGCTCCGTCGTATTTTTCTTCGATGAATTTCTTTATTTCATCTGTCTGTAGTGCTTTTATTAGCGCCTGTATCTTCGGTGTATTTTCGTCGCCTTCGCGTACCGCGACGATATTGCCGTAGGTCTGTGCTCCCACAGATTTTGCATCCTCGGTAATGAGGGCATCTTTACCGACACTTAAGCCGGCCTCAAGGGCATAGTTTCCATTGATTACCGCGAAATCCAAATCCTGTAATGACCTGGGTAGCTGTGCAGCCTCGACCTCTACTATGTCGATTTTCTTTGGATTATCAACGATATCATTTTTAGTGGCGTTTAAGCCTACTCCTTCTTTTAAGGTGATTAATCCATTGGCTTCCAATAGCAATAATGCTCTCGCTTCATTGGTCGTGTCATTGGGTACGCCTATCTGCGTGCCTTCTTTTACATCATCAAGACTCTTTGACTTTCCGGGATATAGTCCGAATGGCTCGTAGTGGATGATTCCGGCTGATACAATTTTCGTTCCGTTTTCTTCATTAAACTGATCCAAATACGGGACATGCTGGAAATAATTGGCATCTAAGTCTCCGCTCTCGAGAGCGAGATTCGGCTGCACATAATCCGTGTACTCAACTATTTTCAGCGTGTATCCTTCTGCTTCCAGAATCGGCTTTACCTCTTCGAGAATTTCGGCATGTGGTGCAGGCGAAGCTCCGATTACGATTTCATTATCCGTATCGGCTGTCGTTTCTTCAGTTGTTTCTGTGGTCGTAGTTTCCGTGGATTCCGTTGTTTCTGTGGACTCTTCTACTTTTTCCTGCGCGCCGGTGTCTGTTTTCTTTGAGCATGCGGCTAATACCGCCGCTGCGAGTACAATTGTAAGTAACAATGCAATTAACTTTTTCATATTGACCTCCTAAATTTGTAATCTTCTTTTTTGATTATAGTTTCATTGTCCGAAGTGACTTTTCCTTAATCGGCATATAAAGATAAACTCACTGTTATTCATCGAAATTACGGTACCTGTATTTCCAATGCCGGACATATATGATAATGAGTTCCCCCAGTATCAACTTCCTCACGCGTTACCCATTACACTTTTCGTCTTCTATCGGTGACGCGCGAAAGCAGCATTCCGCTTTCCTGTATCACCTGAATCAGCACGACTATTACCAGTGTAGTCACTACCATTATCTCTGTTTCATATCTGTAATATCCATAGCGAATCGCAATATCTCCGAGTCCGCCTCCCCCGACGATTCCTGCCATCGCCGAATAGGCTAAAATGGTGGTGGTCGCCAACGTCGCTCCGACAATAAGCGATGGTTTCGCCTCAGGTATCAGCACTTTTAATATTATCTGTAGAGGCGAAGCCCCCATACTCTGTGCTGCCTCAATGACTCCTGCATCTACTTCTTTTATTGATGATTCGACAATCCTCGCCACATAAGGTGCGGCCGCTACCACTAAAGGCGGAATTACGGCTTTCGGTCCCAAAGTAGTCCCTGTAATCGCCCTCGTAATCGGAAACATCAATATCAGCATTATCAGAAACGGCGGTGAACGCAATATGTTAACTATGAACCCCAAAACCTTCTCAAGTGCAGGTATAGGTCGTATTCCGCTTTTGTGCGTAACCACCAGAACTATCCCCAGCGGCATACCGATGATATATGCAATTATCGCTGAAACAAACGTCATTAAAAGCGTGTCTCTCGTCCCATCCAGCAACATCGTAATCGTCTGTGCATTTATTTTATCCAAGAAATTCATGTTATAAGTCCTCGTAAAATCGTAAATTCAGTCTTATTAGTTTTCAAAACTATCAGTAGGTATTTCGCTTTCCGATACAACTCCGTTTTTTATAGATACTACCCTATCGCATATTGCTTTCACAACATCAGGTTCATGAGTGATAATAACAACCGTCAATCCCAATCTGCTCTTTAATTCCCGAATCAGCTCAAGTATTGACTTTGTCGTCTCCGGATCAAGCGCACTCGTGGCTTCATCGCATAGCAGAATTTCCGGATTTAACGCCAAAGCTCTCGCTATAGCCACTCGCTGTTTCTGCCCTCCTGAGAGCTGCGACGGAAATGACCTTTCTTTTTCTTCCATCCCGACGGTCTTAAGTAATTCTCTCGCCTTGGTTCTGGCATCTTTTCTTTTTATTCCCACAAGCTCCATAGGAAAACATATATTATCAATCGCGTTTCTTTGCTCTAATAGCTGAAACTGCTGAAATATCATCCCCATATTTCTTCGGACTTCGCGCAATTCCTTCGGATTTAGGTCCGATAGATTTTTTCCTTTAATTAGGATCTCTCCTTTTGTGGGCTTTTCAAGAAAATTCATACAACGCACAAGCGTGCTTTTCCCTGCGCCGCTGACCCCGATTATTCCGAAAACCTCACCCTTGTATATGCGAAGGTTAACGTCTTTTAGGACTTCCTGCATCTGTCCGTTTAGAGGAAATTCTTTATATAGCCCTTTCACCTCAATCATACAGCCATCTTCTATCATATTCTCTCCTGTCAGCCATAAATCAATACTTCAAACGCAAGCGTTTCAGTATGATTCATTTAAAAATGGCAGGTATGTCGCCCACACCTGCCAATTCTCATTGATTCCAATTCCGGAAACATGAATTCAAACGCGAGCGAAGATTCTATATGGCATCTCCCATACAGTTGCACATCATCATACACATTTCGCTCGCTTTATATCTCATGTCTGCCTCTTTCTATAAATTTAGCAATAAATGATAATCATTCTAATACATACTAATCATATATGTTATAACAGTTATAAATCAATTTACTTTATTTGTCAAGACCTTTTTTTGCGGTTTCTGTAAGTGCAGTAAAACCTGCCGCATCATTAACCGCAATATCAGCCAAAATCTTTCTGTTTAAATCCACACCCGATACCTTAAGTCCGTGCATAAATTTGCTGTAAGACAGACCATTAAGTCTGGCTCCGGCATTTATCCTGGCAATCCAGAGTCCTCTCATCTGACGTTTACGCTCTTTTCTGCCCGCATAAGCCGATGTCAGGGCGCGCATAACCGATTGCTTTGCAATCCTGTATTGTTTTGATCTCGCGCCGCGATAACCTTTCGCCAGCTTGAGTACCCTATTGTGTTTTTTCTTGGCATTTAAACCGCCTTTAATTCTCGCCATAGCAATTCCTCCTTATCAAACGGCTCCATCCTTACAGATAGGGCAGTACCTTCTTCATATTTTTTACATTCGTCGCGTCGGTTATTATTGACTTGCGAAGATTTCTCTTACGCTTCGTGGATTTCTTTGTCAGAATATGGCTTTTATAAGCTTTATTTCTCTTTAACTTTCCGGTGCCAGTCACTTTGAAACGCTTGGCAGCCGCTTTACTTGTTTTAATTTTCGGCATAATCTATGTCCTCCTTGTATGAAAATCTAATAACTAACGTTTTTCGGTCAAAACCATGCTCATGCTTCTCCCCTCGAGCTTCGCCGGTTTCTCAATACTCGCAACATCAGAAAGCAATCCCGCAAAATCATCCAAAATATGCTTACTCTGCTGTGCATGCGCCATTTCCCTTCCTCGGAATCTAAGAGTTACTTTCACCTTATTTCCCTTGGTCACAAACTTTCTCGCGCTATTCACCTTTGTCTGGAGGTCATTGTCGTCAATATTGGGAGAGAGACGCACCTCCTTGATCTCAACGATTTTCTGCTTTTTACGGGCTTCTTTTTCTTTACGTGCCAGTTCGTATTTGTACTTTCCATAGTCAATAATCTTACAAACAGGCGGCGTCGCCTTTGGAGCAATCTTAACCAAATCCAATTCCGCATCCAATGCCAGCTTCATCGCATCCTTGGCAGACATAATGCCAAGCTGCTCGCCGTTTTCTCCGATCAGGCGAACCTCTTTGTCCCTGATTTGCTCATTAATCATTAAATCGCTTATAACCGTACACCTCCTAAATAAAAAATCAAGTGAATAGATACATACAGTCATCCACTCACTCAAAAAGGGCTCTTTCGCCCAGTTGATTCTTATTTAACCGCCGGTCACGCAATTATGCCGAGGTGAGAGTGGATACTCTGCTTTGTTTTATCCGGTAAACAGACACAGGACTATGTATAACACATTATCATCCCTATTGTCAAGCTTTATCTTTTATTTCCCATATTAAAGACTGCTAAGACCCCGGGACCCGTGTGACTCCCGATAACGGTTCCGATGTCATTAATCATGATATTATCAACTCCGAGTCTTTCACGAACCAATGAAGCCACATAATTCGCATCATCAATACAGTCTCCGTGGGTAATCATTATTATATCATTATTCCATCCAATGCTCTGTTCCGCAGCCATATCTACTAATTTATGGAGGGATTTCTTGCGTCCCCTGCTCCTGCCGATAACCTGTAATTTCCCAGCGTCATCAACATGTATAATCGGCTTAATCTGAATAAGCGAACCTACTATAGCCGTCGTCTTCGAGATACGTCCACCCCTGTGCAAATGATGGAGATCATCTACGGTGACATTATGACAAACATGAAGTTTATTCTCCTCAACCCATTTCGCTATCTCATCAATCGTTTTACCCTCATTTTTCATCTTAAGGGCGTAAAAGAGTATCATCGCCTCGCCAAGGCACGCACAAAGTGTATCAATGACAATGATTTTCGCCTCCGGATAAGCTTCACTAAGCTCCTCTCCCGCAACAACCATGCTGTTTAATGTACCGCTCAAGCCGGAAGTAAAACCAAGATGCAAGATGTCTTTCCCTTCTTTTAGAATAGGCTCAAAAATAGCTTTTGCGTCCTCTGGATTCACCTGAGTAGTAACGCTTTGCTTTCCTTCCCTGAGTTTATTGAAGAATTCCTTTGGGGTAAGACCTTCTTTATCTACATATGTGACCCCGTCAATCGTGTACTTTAAAGGTACAACCACTATTTTATTCTCATCAAGCCATTCCTTAGGAGCGTCTACAGTACTATTTACACTAATAATAAAATCTCTCATAACAAACCTCCGTAGGTTTCAAACCCAACCCTCAATGTACCTCGCTTATTGTAACACGCCTGATTCAAAGAGTAAACACTTAGAAAGTGTCATAATTTATCCATTTTTCATTAATTATATATTTGTGCTTCCGAAACCTCCGTTTCTTTCCTTAGTAGAATCATCGTCAATTGTGAGTCCATAACTAAAGAAAATACCCTGCATAAAGCCGTCACCCACGGATAACGAAAGCACTTTTCCCTCATTAGAGTCATTGGTAAGCTTAACAAAAATATGTCCTTCATTGTCAGAGCCGTAATAGTCGCTGTCGATAATGCCTACGGTATTATTAAGCTGAAGGCGGTATTTAAACCCGAGACCGCTGCGCGGAAAAAACTGCAGTACCCATTCCTCTTCCATCCAGGCCCTGATACCTGTGGGAATCTTAATGGTCTGCCCCGGTTCAAGCTTAAATACAATGGGTGTAAAAAAATCATAGCCTGCGGATCCTTTCGTGGCACGTCTCGGCAGTTTTATTGCATCGTAGATGGCTTTAATGGCGGCATCATTGGTTTCCCTGTATTTCGGAAAACAATCAATAAAATCCGATTTAAATTGCACATAACTGACTTTTTCAAATTTTGCGATTCGTCTATTGGGCATAATTTATTCTGTCTCCTAAATATTTTTGGGCAGGGTGACCCCGCTTATACGATGGTTATGATTTCATCTTTCGGTGATGGGTCGGGTAACCCCACTCTACGATTCATATTTAAACATGCAAAGTGATTTCGCCTGTTTGTAACGTTTTTTTGACATCGATGACACGCTGGTTTGAGCTACCCTTCCAATGCAGATTATTGTCCTTGAATGCCTTTATAAACCTTCCGTCCACGACTACATCCGAGAGTTTCACAGCCTCGAATGAGGCAACATCCTCCCATTTGCTACCTGTGTAAAGCCAGATGGTCTTATCGGGGAATTTTTCTTTGATTTCCTTTGCTAAAGCTGCTATTTCTACGGCGTTTCCGTCATATAATGGATCACCGCCCGAAAAAGTCACGCCGTTTACGTAGTCTTTTTCAAGTTCCGCGAATATTTCATCTTTAGCCGCGCAGTCAAAAAGCAGGCCTCCAAAAGGATCCCAGGTCACGGGATTATGGCAGCCGGGACACGCATGGACGCATCCCGACACCCAAAGAACTACTCTTAAGCCGTCTCCGTTGAGCATATCATCTTTTGTTATATTGTGGTAACGCATACTTACATACTTTTCCTTTCGGCGATTTCTGCCATTTTAGCGGCATTAAGGCGTGTGTCGCCCTTTACACGGGAATAGGACAGATATCCGTTCATGCGGTCGATCTTTGTAAGATTCGAGCTCCCGCAATTCGGGCATACGTCCATAGATAGCTCCTCGTGTCCGCAATCGTCGCAGTATGCAAGCGACAGATTAACCCCTTCATAAAATCCAAGCTTCATCGCGCGTCTGACCAAAGACTTAATAGCCTCTCGATTATAGCTTATCGGGTATTTAACATATTGTATTTTCCCACCGTTACTTAAGTTCCAGAATCTACCTTCCAAATCCTGCTTTTCAATCGGCGTAATATCTTCGGTCACATGACAGTGGAAGCTGTTGCTGACGTATTCTCGGTCGGATACATTTTCAATGATGCCATATTTCTTTCTGAACTGCTGAACCTGCAAACCGCACAGACTCTCAGCCGGCGTACCATAGATGGCATATAATCTGCCGTCAATGGCTTTATATTCGGTAATTTTATCATTGATATGGCGCAATGTTTCCAATGCGAAAACCCCGTCTTCGGCAATACTCTTTTTATTGTGTAACTGCTGTAATTCATTCAGAGCCGTAATACCATATGAAGCAGTAGCCGAAGCTAATAACGGCTTAATCTTATCGTAGAGTCCTAAGTGCCCACCGTAGAACCCTCCCTCGCAGTAGGCAAGGGGATTAGTGGAAGCTTTCATCTCCCCCAAATACTCAAATGTGCGAAGGTGAAGCCTCCTGATGAGCTCCAGGTAGTAATCCAGCACCTCAAAGAAATCCTTTCCTTCCTGCTTCGCTTTTGCGTATATCATCGGCAAATGAAGACTAATCGCACCCACATTAAATCTACCGACATATACGGGCACATCATTCTCATCAGCGGGCTCTATACCGCCCCTCTCATACCATGGTGAAAGAAATGCGCGGCATCCCATGGGGCTGATAACCTTTCCGTATTTCTTATAGATACTCGCAACATAACCCTCTCCCGTAAGAGAAAGCCAATCCGGGTACATGGTCTTAGCTGAGCAGTCTATTCCCGCCTCAAACAGATGCTCCATGGGTTTCCCGGGTCCGTGCAGGTTCTCGTCGTACAAGAATACAATTTTCGGGAATAACACCGGCTTTTTGTGTCCGGCTTTACCCTGGCCGTTCTTTCGCACTTCCAGAAGCTTTAACGTGGCTAACTGACCGTATTTACTCGTAGCCACACCTGCGGTAACGGTAATGAAGGGATAATCGCCTCGACTGGAGGATACGGAATTAAATTTATATTCCCACCCCTGGAAGCCCTGCTCCATTTCTTTTTCCAAATCTGTCCATGAGACCCTCTGAACCACATCCTCACTTAAACCAAGTGAACGGTATTTAGCAAGGAGTTTATCATGCGACTTTTTCGCATAAGGTTCTAATATCTCATCAACGCTCGGTACAGTAAATCCGCCATACTGCTGAGAAGCGGCACTTAAAACAATGTCTCCTATTACATCAAAAGCAGTATCCAAAGTCTTCGGCTCATTGTACCAGAGATTCCCCATCTCGAAACCGCCGTCAAGTACGGATTTAACATCAAACAAGCAACAATTCATCGTGTCCCGTCTGGCTGACATATCGTGGATATAGATATAACCATCTCTCGCAGCCTGGACCTCTTCGACTGTCAGGAAAAACTTTTTATATAGTTCCTTATTCAATTCATTAAAAATCAGGCTCCGTTTCGTCGAAACAAGCGCACTGTCGGTATTACTGTTTTCCTTATCACCGATATACATGATGGACTGACTTTTTTTATACACATCATCCAGCATCAGAACAAAATCCTGTTTATAATTACGATAGTCTCTGTAGCTTTTAGCTACCGCGGGATTAACATTGTCCAATGCGCCCTCAACAATATTATGCATACGAGCAATAGGAATCTCAGCCAATCCCATAGTCTTTGCTTTATTCTCGACAAAGCGGCATATAAACTGCAATTCCTCTTCCGTAAATTTTACAAGGACTCTGTTCGCGGATTTATTGACCGCAACAACAACCTTCTGAACATTAAAGTCCTCCTTCGTTCCATCCTTTTTGATAATCTTGATGTCTTTAATTTCCATATTACTTCCTCTTGATTGCCTTTCTTACTGCTTAATTTCTTCCCCCGCCCACGCTATTACGCCAACACCACATCTGGTATGGCTTTTAATGCTTAACCGAAAAAATAACTATATACGGTGTCAATTAATGGTAGCACTACGCAGGGAAAACGTCAATCAGATAAGCCATTAAAAAGTTACCAAAAAATCGATGATGAAAAGAATGAATTTTTGTAGAATATATCCTACTATTTTACTCGGATTTATGTGCTGAGATTTTCTTATTCAAGGAGTTTTTCATTATTACAAAAACAAACCCGCCTCGCAAACATAAGCAAGACGGGCGAAAGGAACAGCAAAATGAGTGATTATTTTTCAACAACCGGTACAGGTGTATCATCCTGAAGGTCAAGATTATTAATGTACTTATTTGTCTCCTTCATAATAACCCCAGATAACAGGAGCATCGCGATAACGTTAGGAATAGCCATAAGTCCATTCAAAGTATCAGCTATGTCCCAAATCAACGTAAGCGAAATAATCGGGGCAAAACCAACCAATAATACATAGAGCGCACGATAAGGAATCAGAGCCTTTTTACCAAGGAGGTACTCTACGCAGCGCTCACCATAATAGGACCATCCTAATATTGTGGAGTATGCAAATGTGATTATACCAACAGTCAAAATGATAGGTCCGAAAACCGGTATCTGCTGGAAGGCTTTAGATGTCATGACTCCGCCATTGGCAATGCCATCCATATTGATATCAGGATTCTTCATGATAGTCGTAACAAGTACAAGACCGGTCATCAAGCATACAACAACTGTATCCCAGAAAGTACCTGTGGAAGAAACGAGTGCCTGGCGAACAGGATTACGCGTTCTCGCAGCCGAAGCAACCAGAGGCGCGGAGCCAAGTCCTGATTCATTCGAGAATAGACCCCTCGCAACACCATAACGCATAGCGAGCATTATACCACTGCCAACCAAACCACCGGCGATGGATTTTACTTCGAAGAATGCGCTCTTACAAATAACTCCAATAGCCGGAATAATGAAATCATAGTTCATTCCGAGAATAATCAAACAACCTAATACATAGAAAATAGCCATAAAGGGAACTAATTTTTCGCAAACGCTCGATATCGCTTTAATTCCGCCGAAAATAACAAGTGCCGTAACAGCGGCAAGCACGAGACCAACCGGCCATTTCGGGATATTAAAATTCTCGTTTGCGACTGTTGCTATAGCATTAACCTGTGTAGCATTTCCGATACCGAATGAAGCAAGTCCGCCGAATAAGGCGAATAGTATTCCGAGCCATTTTAGCTTCAAACCTCTCTCCAACGCATACATGGCACCGCCCTGCATACGTCCGTCGGGAGTCTTAACCCTGTACTTAACCGCTATTAAAGACTCCGCGTATTTAGTAGCAATTCCGAAAACACCTGTCAGCCAACACCACAGTACCGCACCCGGACCTCCGATAAAGATCGCGGTTCCGACACCGATGATATTTCCCGTACCGATCGTAGACGCAAGCGCGGTGGTCAAAGCCGCAAACTGGCTGACCTCTCCTTCCGCATCCGGATCCTTTGCGACCGAAAGTTTAATGCCTTTTGTGATGGACTTAATCTGGATCCCCTTTGTGATAATGGTCAGATACACGTGCGTCGCCATTAAAAGGATGATCATCGGCCAACCCCAGACTACTCCATTAATGTAGCCATTAATTTTTCCCACTAATTCCATACTGTACTTCCTTTCTTCTAAAGTTTTGATACCGTTTTCCGCAAGTAAATTATTCAAAATAATTTTATCCTGCAGTTTTTTCTTCCAATATCTTGCTTTAATACTACACAGAAAGTTCACAATTTACAATCAATGTTAAAAATATGACTAATTTTCGGCAAAACGACGAAAATACTTTATCGATTTACCACTTTATCAGGAGAAAGGCGTCCCGTATAAGTCAAAAGGCGTCACTTGGTAAACATAATAATTTAGCCAATTTGTATAAAGGTTATTCGCATGAGCTCTCCAGGTTAACAATGGTTTATTGTCCGGATTGTTCATCGGGTAGTAATTTCTGGGCAATTCAATAGGCAGTCCCTTACTGAGATCACGATTGTATTCCCTATCCAGAGTCATTCGGTCGTATTCAGGATGTCCTGTTACAAATATTCTGCGTCCTTCTTTTGCCATCATCAGATAAGCCCCTGCTTCATCCGATTGCGCCAGCACCGTTATTTCTTTGTTTTGTTCAAGCAACTCAATCGGGACATCGGTGTGCCTCGAATGCGGGGCAAGAAAAACATCATCAAAACCTCGGACCAGAGGAATCTTCTTATTCAGCACCCTATGCCAGAAAACTCCGAAGCGTTTTTCCGGGAGTGCCACTTTATTAATTCCATAATGATAATATAAAGCTGCCTGAGCACCCCAGCAAAGATGTAAGGTGGATGTCACGTTCGTGTTCGTCCATTCCATTATCTCCATTAATTCATCCCAGTAATCCACTTCTTCAAAAGGCATCTGCTCTACAGGTGCTCCGGTTATAATGAATCCGTCAAATTTCTGATCCTTTATTTCTCTGAACTTTTGGTAGAAACGGTTTAAATGGCTGGTTGGAGTGTTTTTCGATTCATGTTCCGAAACTGTTATGAAAAACACATCGACCTGCAATGGTGTATTTGATAATGACCTGAGGATTTGCAGCTCCGTATCCTCTTTTAACGGCATAAGGTTCAATAAACCTATTCTGATAGGTCTGATGTCCTGATGAGCAGCCCTGTGCTCATCCATCACGAATATATTTTCGCTCTCTAAAATTTCCCTTACGGGAAGATCATTTTGAACTCTAATTGGCATGATATACCTCCTCAATTTAGCCGAGCACAAGCCCGACACCCTATTATTTTTTCTTCTTGAGAGATTTTAAGATTGATTTCACCCGACTCTCCCGCTTATTAACAGGTTCTTTTACATTTTCTTCGGAAGAACGGGCGCCCGGCATTCGATCGTCGGGGACATAAGAACCTTCGTCGGTGACAAAGCTCTTCGGGCGATAGTAACTCGAATCAACAGGCAAGTGCCTTTTTGCTAATTTTCCGTTAATAAATGTCTCCGCTAAATAGTAAAAAACAGCAAAAGCCGGAACTCCTAAGACCATTCCCGGAAAACCAAAAAGTCCTCCGCCGAGCAAAATAGCAACAATAACCCAAAAGGCTGAAAGACCGGTTGAATCTCCGAGGATTTTAGGTCCTAATATACTTCCGTCAAATTGCTGAAGAAGGATTATGAAAATAATAAAATATATAGCCTTAACAGGATCAACGAGTAAGATCAGTATGGCACTGGAAATCGCTCCGAAATAAGGACCGAAAAACGGAATAACGTTAGTCACTCCGACCACCACACTGACCAAGATTGTATATGGCATCCTAAGTATCGAAAGACCAATAAAACACAGAATTCCTATTATTATTGAATCAATTACCTTTCCGAAAATAAATCCTCCGAAAATCTGATGACTTTTGTTCGTGATATGTAAAATGTTATTCGCGTTGCGAGGCTTAAAAACGGCATAAATTGTCTTTTTCGCCTGCATTGCGAAGCGCTCTTTTCCAAAAAGCAGGTAAACCGATACGAAAATACCTATTAGGAAGCTCGTAATTTCATTAATGAAGCTGATAATACCCGAAGTCAGATTCGTCATGAGTTTATTGGTCTCGGCAAGAACATCATTGCGAAGCCAGGACATAAATGTCTCGGTACCTTCATTAACAATAGTCGTGATTAATGCTCCAATTGTGGTTTCGTTATTTTGCATTTCGTTAATTTTATCCACCCAGTCATCCAATTGGTCAGGGAGTGTCACGACTAAATTCCTAATGCTTTTATATAATTCAGGTATAAGGAGGTTACACAATGCCACAATTAAAGCTATAAACAATAATAGAGCCGCAACCACGCCGATAATACGTGATAGTTTCTTTGCGGTTTTGTCTTTCATATTCCTTTTAGCAAATGCCGGAAGAAGAATCTTATCCGCCCTATTAACAATAGGGGTCAACAGATACGCTATGACAAATCCATAAACCACGGGCTTAAGTACCTGATATACTTTCGAAAAGGCATCACTCACATTCGGGAGCTTTTGCAGCGCATAATAAAAGGCAATACCTGCCGCAAGCACGAGAAAATAAGTAAACCCGCGGGTAAAATACTGTCTGATTCTGGATGGTCCGCTTTTTCCGAATTGGAGGTCGCGGTTATAGTATGCGTCAGAATTACCGCCGGATTCGTTTTCAGTCGTGTTATCTCCCGCCGCATTCTCATCATTCACTATTCTATTATCCGGTGTAGTAATCGTAGTCTCGTTATCGCTGGTCAAAATGTCGCTCTCTTTGCATAATGTCATAGCCTTTGTAAGTTGCTTTTCAATTATAGACTTTGAAAGGCAGTACGTCAAGATTCTGAATCCGTCACAACGCCGGTCTTAATATCCAATTGATATCTCTGCCCATAATTTGATTCTTCTGCTATCATAGAATCTTCAATTAACATTACATTGGCGTCCCAATAACAACCATCGCGTCCGACCACTTTTACGAGTCTGTCAAAAGTCACATTTTCAACATCAATGAAAGGCAAAGACTTTTTTATAAAACCCTTTACAATGCCAATATATTCATCTTCGGATAGCTTCGGGGAGTCTTCATATTTTTTTTCATAAGAAATCTCCTTTTGAGGAATAAAAGAATTTCTGTAAATTGTCCGTATTACAGAAATCGGACAGGATTTCTCCCGCCCGATTTATTTAAATAATGATATTTATTCTGCTTTTTCGTATATTGAGACCTGTTTTTTGTCCCTGCCCTTTCGTTCGTAACGGACTACCCCGTCGACAAGTGCGAATAATGTGTCGTCGCCGCCGCGCCCGACGTTTATGCCCGGATGGATTTTCGTGCCTCGCTGTCTGTAAAGGATATTGCCGGCCTTTACGAACTGCCCGTCGGCTCTTTTAGCACCGAGTCTCTTTGATTCGGAATCTCTTCCGTTTTTAGTTGAACCAACGCCCTTTTTATGGGCGAAGTATTGAAGGTTTAATTTCAGCATTTTATTTCCTCCCAATCGCCGCCTTAAGAATGCTCTTACCGGCTTTGTTATGTTTATTAGCGTTTCTTAGATAATTATTGTGCTTTCCTTTGGAATATTACATCAATATAATCTTTGTATTTCGGGTCCTCTTCCAAATCGGTCAGCCCTGTATACATGGATTTCAGCAGTAACTGTGCTTCGTCTGATGATGTGCCCTGAAGCATAAATCGAATGAGTCCGTTCTTTTCATCGGCTTCTATGTCGAACAAATCGTCACAAAAGCGTTCGATTGAATTAACCGTATTTTGGATGAGCATCGAGGCTGCTGCACAAACGACATCTTTGCCCTTCTTAGCGTATCCTGCGTGGTCTTTAGCTTCAAATCCAAGACAACGATTAGCCTCATCCTGTAGGACTGTTATCTTAAGCATGGATTTTATCAATCCTAACGGCAGTAAATAGCTGTCTGTGACCGTTTTTCTTGTGATAACCGCTCTTTCTCTTATACTTGTAAACTATGACTTTCTTTCCTTTTCCATTCTCGACTACGGTCGCGTCTACTTTCGCTTCGCTAATCGTAGGATCACCGACTTTCATCTCATCTCCCGAAACCGCGAGAACCTGGTCAAAAGTGTATGATTCCCCTTCTTCGACTCCGAGCTTCTCAACACGTACTATGTCACCTTCAGCGACCTTGTACTGTTTTCCGCCTGTAGCTATGATTGCGTACATTAAAACACCTCCTGAAAATATACTCGCCAACTTCGGTGGTCTATCACTTAATAGACGCTTAACAATACCTCATTGAGCGGCACGCCATGACAGTTTAGCAAACATGACCTATAAAGTCAAGTATTTTCAACGGATTCCTCTTTAGATTTATCATAGAAATAACCAATAATATCTCTTCTGGTAATAATTCCGATAAAGCTGCCCTCATCATCCACGACCGGAACATAATTTTGCTCCATCGCCTTTTCAATCAAATCCTCCATGCGGGAACTCGCCTTTACACATTGGTAATCAACTCGGCGCTCTATCTTCAGAATACTGATATTCTCGGCATTTTTCAGGCTTTCCAGCCCGAGCTTTTTGATTCCCCAAAGCAAATCTCCTTCGGTAATTGTGCCGACATACTTTCCGTCTTTTTGGATGATTGGAACGCATGAAAACTTATGATACTCCATTATCTCAAGGGCCTGGCGCAATGTATGATAATCGTAAACATAGGCAATCTGACCCTTTGGCTTAAGAAAAAATAATATATTCATATCCCCGACTCCTGTGGTTTACTGCTATTACTATACCAATAAAATATGTCAGATTTGTGTACTCACAAAGATATCATAAATGGCTCTGATAGCGGTTTCAAAATCATTGTTTCTGACACCGATAATGATATTTAGTTCGCTCGAACCCTGATCGATCATTTTTACATTAACATTTGCGTGTGCCAACGCAGAAAAAATTCTGCCGGAAGTTCCGCGTGTAGACTTCATTCCGCGTCCGACGACGGCTACCAGAGCCAGATCAGATTCCAACTCCACCATATCGGGCGAAACGGCTCGATGAATCCCCGCTATGACCTTTTGTTCATTTTCTTCAAATTCATCCTTATGAACGAAAATCGTCATGGTATCAATGCCGGAGGGCATGTGCTCTATTGAAATATGATTATCCTCAAAGACTTCGAGAACTCTTTTGCAGAATCCTATTTCAGAATTCATCATGGCTTTTTCTATTGTAATTGAGGCAAAATCACGTTTTCCGGCGATTCCCGTTATCGTAAATCGCGGTTGTCTACATGTACTCTCGACTATTAGCGTCCCTTTATCATCCGGCGAATTAGTGTTCCTTATATTAATTGGTATTCCTTCCTTTCGAACCGGGAAAATGGACGCCTCATGCAAGACTCCCGCCCCCATATACGAAAGCTCGCGCAATTCCCTATATGTCAGCACGTCAATAGATTTCGGATTATTTACAACTGCGGGGTCAGCGATAAGAAAACCGGAAACATCAGTCCAGTTTTCGTACATGTCGGCATTCACCGCTTTAGCAATCAATGAACCGGTGATATCGGAACCACCGCGCGAAAATGTAACGATCTCGCCGTTTCTCTTCGCCCCGTAAAACCCAGGAATAACCGCTTTTTGATTTCTTCTGAGGGCTTCCTTTAGCCTGTGGTTCGTCTCGTCAACTTCCAGTTCTTTATTGTCATTGAAAATAACCAAATCCTTTGCGTCTAAAAAAGGAAATTCTAGATAAGCGGCAAGAATCAGCCCGTTCAAATACTCTCCTCGAGATGCCGTATAATCGCTGTCGCCGCACTCATCCAATTTATTCTTAATTTTCTCAAATTCTTCATCCAAAGAAAGATGCAGTCCCAACCCGCTGATTATGTCGTCAAACCTGCTCTTAATATTGGAAAGCTCTTCAGCAAAACCCTGACCGCTAAGTGCCAGCGCATGGCAATTATAAAGCATGTCCGTCACTTTTCTGTCATTAGGTGTGCGTCTCCCCGGTGCGGAGGGGACTACTAAAGTTCGTCCTTCATCTTTTTGGATAATCTTAAGCACTTTTTCGAATTGTTTTGCACTGGCGAGTGAAGTGCCGCCGAATTTAACAACCTTAATCATTGCAGTAAGTTTCCTTTCCGTCGCGTCATGGACAGTATTCTACACCTTTAAACCATGTGAGGCAATAAAAATTTGCAAAAGGATGCATACAAAGGATGCATACTTTTGCTCGGAATAAAAAAACACCCCGCCGATTTTGCAGGGTGTAGAAGGAGAAACAGATTAAACCGCTTCAAAGGCTTTATCTATGGCATAAATCAAATCGTCAATATTTTCAGTCCCTATCGAAAAACGAATGGTATTCTGGTGAATAGCAGCGTCTTCAAGCTCTTCGGGACTCATCTGTGAATGGGTGGTCGTCGCCGGGTGAATGACAAGCGATTTCACGTCTGCAACATTGGCGAGCAGAGAGAATATATCCAGATTATCAATGAATCTGAAAGCTTCCTCAACGCCGCCCTTTATATCAAATGTGAAAATCGAAGCGCCGCCGTTCGGGAAATATTTTTCATAAAGTGCATGGTAAGGATTATCAGGAAGTGCCGGATGATAAACAGTCTCAACCTTAGGATGATTCTTAAGGTATTCGACAATTTTAACCGTATTCTCAACATGTCTTTCGACACGAAGGGATAAAGTCTCAACTCCCTGCAATAAAAGGAATGCGTTAAACGGAGAAATCGCCGCACCTGTATCGCGAAGAATAACAGCACGTATACGTGTAACAAAAGCCGCCGCTCCCGCAACATCAGCAAATACAGCACCATGATAATTCGGATCCGGCTCGGTAATCTTCGGATATTTTCCTGATGCTTTCCAATCGAATTTTCCGGAATCAACAATGATTCCACCGAGTGTCGTTCCGTGACCGCCTATAAATTTCGTGGCTGAATGCACAACAATATCAGCTCCATATTCGAAAGGACGAAGCAGATAAGGCGTGGCGAAGGTACTATCTACCACAAGAACAATATTATGTTTGTGTGCGATATCAGCAACCTCCTGCAAATCGACAAGATTCGCGTCCGGATTTCCTATAGTCTCAACAAATAATGCTTTAGTATTTTCGGTAATGGCATCCTCCCAAGCATTCGGTACGTCGGGATCAATGAATGTCGTGGTTACACCAAAGGTCTTAAAGGTATTCGCCAGAAGGTTGTAGGAACCACCATAGATATATTTGCTGGAAACAATGTGGTCACCGATTCCGGTAAGATTCTGGAATGTATAGGTGATAGCCGCAGCCCCACTGGCTAAAGCCAAAGCGGCAACACCGCCCTCCAAAGCGGCGAGCCTTTTTTCAAGGACATCCTGTGTCGAATTCGTAAGTCTTCCATAAATATTACCCGCGTCTCTTAAGCCAAAACGGTCAGCTGCATGCTGCGCGTTATGAAAAACGTAAGACGTCGTCTGGTAAATGGGAACCGCTCTCGCGTCGGTAACCGGGTCTGCCTGCTCCTGTCCCACATGGAGCTGAAGCGTTTCAAACTTGTACTCTTTTTTCTCAGCCATCTTTTTCTCTCCTCAAATTCACCATAGAAATTTTAATAACTTATAATTCTTATATGTATTATGGGTTTTAATATAAACCCTCTTTTTATTCAATGTCAAGAGTCTTTTTAAATTTTTTTAAATTATTTATTTTTTGTTGACATTTTTTCACAAACATGTTAATCTAATCGCTGTATACGCAGGAATTTTCCTGTATACGGTATCTGTTAGGTAATTTATATGGAGGTAACACGCAATGAGCAAGGGTACTGTTAAGTGGTTTAACAACCAAAAAGGCTATGGCTTCATTTCCGATGAGTCCGGCAACGACGTTTTCGTACATTATTCCGGATTGAACATGGACGGCTTCAAATCTCTTGAAGAGGGACAGGAAGTAGAGTTCGATATTACGGACGGAGCAAAAGGCCCTCAAGCGACCAATGTAACGAAGCTGTAATGAATCAAAAACGGAATTTATGATGTACCTTTTTACTAATATAGAGCGAGAGTGCGCTAATATTTAATATCTAGAAGAACCGCGATTAATAGTTATGAGGGAATAATGCACCATAAGTAAACGGGACCGTAGCCAAATGGCTGCGGTCGTACTATGTAAAGATATATTACATAATACGACCGCTTTTAAATTTTATATTTACTGTATTTACTGATTCGCTTTGTATGCCTCGTCGGCTTCCCAAACTTTAAACCCGTTTGTCTCTAATATCTCCACTACCTTTTGCGGATTATCGCTCTTTAAGATAACGGATGCCGCGTCACCGTTTGCGAACGCGTACATATACTCAATATTGATATTACCATCCACTATTTTTTCCATTGCTTTGGCAAGTGAACCGCTTGCGTGCGAGACCTGCATGGCGACAACCTCTGTCAGCTTTGCCGTTATCTCAGCCGATTTCAGAATCTCCCTTCCTTTTTCAGGATCCGAAACTATCATTCTGAGCATACCAAAATCCTCGGTATCAGCAAGGCTCAAAGCCACAATATTTACATCATTTTTTCCAAGCAATCCGAGAACCTCATTGAGGCGTCCTTCTCTGTTTTCGATGAATACGGACAGCTGTTTAATTGTTTTGCTCATTTAATGCCCCTCCTTATATATAATATGCAACGATTTTATTGTGCGGGCGGGATGACCCCGCCCCTACACAGGTGTTTATTTCATTTCCGGTTATGACAGGTCTCGTTTGTCAATCACGCGTTTTGCCTTGCCTTCGCTGCGTTCTATTGTTTTGGGCTCGACCAATTTCACGCGAACCGAGACGCCAAGGGCTGCTTTTAGCACGTTTCCGACCTTTGTTTTAAGTTCGTCTAATTTTCTGATCTCATCTGAGAAATAATGCTCATCCACTTCAACCATTACCGTAAGTACGTCGAGATTATTTTCACGTTCCACGATGAGCAGATAGTGCGGCGCAACCGTACCCATCGCAAGTAATGCGGTCTCGACCTGAGTCGGGAATACATTGACTCCGCGAATCACCTTCATATCATCGGTACGTCCTCTGAATTTGCTGATGCGAGGCAAAGTCCTGCCGCAATCGCAGGTTCCATGTGTAATATCAGTTAAATCCTTTGTGCGATAACGAAGCAAGGGCAGTGCCTCTTTCATAAGGGTCGTAAAAACAAGCTCTCCTGTCTCGCCGTCAGCGCAAGCTTCATGTGTCACAGGATTTAATACCTCCGGATAGAAATAGTCTTCATATACATGCAGACCCTTTTGGTGGATGCAATCCATTGCAACACCAGGTCCAGAGATCTCACAAAGGCCATAAATATCAAAGCAATTAATGTGAAGAATACTCTCAATTTTCTTTCTCATCTCCTGAGTCCATGGCTCGGCACCGTGGATACCCGCCCTGATTTTCAGCCTGTCGACTACCCCCTCTTCAACCATTGACTCCGCTAAATGAAGCGCATAAGAAGGTGTACATGCAAATGCCGTTGCCTCAAAATCCTCCATACAGGTCATCTGGCGCTTTGTATTACCGGAAGACATCGGAATCGCCATTGCGCCCAGTGCCTGGACTCCCAAATCCAAGCCCATACCGCCGGTAAAAAGTCCATATCCGTAACAAATATGAATCCTGTCTTCTTTGGTAAGCCCCGCCATTGTCAAAGCTCTCGCCACGCATTCGCCCCAGATGTCAACGTCTCTTTGGGTATATGGCACAACCGTTAATTTCCCTGTGGTCCCGGATGTTCCCTGAACACGGGCTATCCTTTCATTAGGAACCGCTAATAGCTTAAAGGGATAATGATCCCGCAGATCCTCCTTTGTGGTAAAAGGGAGTTTTCCAATGTCTTCTATTCCCTTGATGTCGCCGGGTAAAACCCCAAGATCATCCATCTTTTTACGGTAGAATTCCACATTTTCATAGACTCTCTTTACAGTTTCCACTAACCGCTCACTTTGCAGGGCAGTCATCTCGTCGCGACTCGCACACTCTATTTTCGGGTCGCGAATTCGCTCTTTCCATTGCTCTTTTGGTATTGCTGTCATTGTATGTAACCCCCTTCTATTTTTTCGAAGTCATTTTCGGCTTCGTTTAACTCAGCTTAATTATAATTCGTCATCATTAACCAATGTAACTTTTGCTTCATTCAGAAGCTTAAGTGCTTCCTTTGTTTCACCCGTATGTAAAACCATAACAGGAGCCTTCCCCGAACGAATAACGAAAGAATATATGTAATTGATATTAACATTACCATCAGCTAATTTACGGAGCATATAATTAAGGCTTCCCCTTTCATCCTTTAGTTCAGCTCCGATCACTTCCTGAACTCGGACAACGAAGCCTTTTGAAGTCAAGAACTCCTTTGCCTCAGTCGGTTTGTCAACCACGAGTCTAAGGATACCGAATTCCGGAGTATCAAAGGTCGCAAAGGCGCGAATATTGTATCCGGCTTCACTCAAGGCTTCTGTAATATTCGCCATACTGCCGGGGCGATTATCTACGAATACTGACAATTGTGAAATCATAATTTACCTCCTGATTTACGGTTATTTTGCGGAACGCATGGCACATTCGTTTATTCGGGTCGCTGTTGCAGCGGCGTTCCCTACAAATTATATCCTGTCATAAATGCCTTCAGGTTAATTTCTATCGTTTTTGGGGGAACGGTATTTTTTATTACGCTCTCCCATTCCTCAACTGTAAATTCCATGTGGCGAGCCGCGGCTCCTAAAACTATCAGGTTAAATACCCGCGGATTTCCAAGTTTCTTTGACTCTTCCGTTGCATTCACACGGTAAACCTTATATTCTTTTTCGAGATTTTCGATAATATTTTCGGGGTACGTAGCAGCTCCAATTACCACAGGCATCGGATCTATGCGCCAATCATTTATAATAAGCGCACCGTCTTTCTTAAGGAAATGCGCATAACGAAGTGCTTCCAATCTCTCAAAAGCGATAATAACATCCGCACATCCTTCCTCGACTATCGGCTCCGCAACTTCTTCACCATAACGCACGAAGGTTACGACGCTTCCGCCTCTTTGTGCCATTCCGTGGACTTCTGAGAGCTTTACATCAAATCCCTTTATTTTCGCAAGTCCCCCGAGTATTCGGCTCGTTAGAAGGGTGCCCTGACCGCCGACACCCACTATCATAATATTTCTCGTCGACATATCAGTTTTCCTCCTTCTTAAGAGCTATTGCCCCGAATTTACACAAATCATAGCACAAACCACATCCGGTGCACATTGTAATGTCGATAGCCACAGTGCCGTCAGTGCGTTTCGTCATGGCGGGACAACCGGGTTTCAGGCACATTCCGCATTTTTTGCAATTTTCCGGAATGTCATAGTACCTTGGTTTTCTCTCTTTAGAAAGAAGAACACATGGGCTCTTTGTAATAATAACAGAAATTCCTTCAAAAGCCTGTGCTTCTTTTACTGTATCCTCAAGTGTTTTTAAATCGAAAGAATTCACCTCTCTTACAAAGGAAACCCCAAGCACATGGCAAAGATTGGCTAAATCAATAGCAACTGTTTCCTCTTCCTGTAAGGTCTTTCCGGTAGCGGCATGCTCCTGCTGTCCTGTCATGCCGGTCGTTGAATTATCTAAAACAATAACTGTACCGGTAGCTTTATTGTAGACCATATTCATCAGTGAATTAACGCCGGTGTGAAGGAAAGTTGAATCACCGATAACCGCCACCCAGTCCTTAATATACTCTCTTCCTTTTGCCTTTTCCATCCCGTGTAACGATGAGATGCCCGAGCCCATGCAAATAGTCGTATCAACGACTTCAAGCGGCGCCACAGCGCCCAAAGTATAACATCCGATATCGCCCGCAGCATGGATTTTAAGCCTTTTCAGAACTGAATATACACTTCTGTGCGGACAACCCGGGCACAGAATGGGCGGTCGTTGGGGAACCGAAGCGGCTTTTCTCATATCCGGTTCCTCACCTAATATCCCCTTACGTATCATATTGGCCGAGTACTCACCGAGTCTGCTAAATATTTCCTTTCCCGTAACTTTAATCCCAAGAGCTCTCACCTGTTCTTCAATAAGGGGATCCAATTCCTCAACAACGTAGAGAGTTTCGACTTTACTTGCAAATTCCTTAATTAAGCCCATAGGCAATGGATTAACCAGACCGAGCTTTAATGTACTCGCATTCGGCAAAGCCTCCCTGACATACTGATAGGGGATGCCACTTGTAATTACGCCGATTTTATTATCTCGGTAAACTACTTTATTTATAGAAAGATCATCAGCAACTTTTGCCAATAAATCGTTTTGTCTTTCGATTTCCTCATGCCTGCCCTTTGCATTGCCCGGCATCATGACATTCTTAGCGGGATTTCTCTTGTAAGGTTTATCCTCGGGCCGGGTGCGTTTCCCTAAGGTAACATACCCTTGTGAATGAGCCAGTCTTGTAGTGGTGCGAACCACAACCGGGCGGTCAAATTCTTCGCTTATTTTGAAAGCCTCTATCATAAAGTCCTTCGCCTCAGCGCTGTCAGAAGGCTCCAATACCGGAAGTTTTGCAGCTTTGGCTACCATCCTGGTGTCCTGCTCATTTTGCGAGCTGTAGAGGCCGGGGTCATCAGCTACCACAAATACCAAACCGCCGTTTACTCCCATATATGATACAGTGTAAACCGGGTCCGCCGCCACGTTAAAGCCAACGTGCTTCATAGAAGCCATTGCGCGTACTCCCGCAATTGAAGCCCCGATAGCCACCTCAGCTGCCACCTTTTCATTGGGCGACCATTCGCAATAAAGTGAGTCTTTATATTGCACCAGATTTTCACTGATTTCCGTACTCGGGGTGCCGGGATACGCCGCCGATACCTTAACACCCGCCTCATAGGCACCTCTGGCTATTGCGGCATTTCCGAGCATCAATACCCTTTCTTCAATGTTAAATGATTCCTTGTCAATTTCTGTCATGTTTTATATCTGCCTTTCTGTTCTATATTATATGGTATCAAACCGCAACCGTCACGGGTAACCGGTTTATTATCACAGACCATCTTTACGCAAATCGGTCACGCGTTTTGCCTTTCCCTCGAAACGTTTTAGCGTGAATGGGGCTGCGAGTTTTATCCTGGTTGCAAGTCCGAGTTGCGCTTTTAGTCCTTTTCCGATTTTTTGCTCGAGTTCGCTAAGTTTCCCATAGCTGTCAAGGAGTGAATCATCAGTCAGTTCAACCTCAATCGTCATAACATCTAAGTGGTTCTTTCTCTCAACCGTGATCTCATAATGAGGTCCGATTTCCGGAATAGCTAAAAGTACCTCTTCTATCTGTGTCGGGAAGACATTTACTCCCCTGATTACGAGCATATCGTCCGCCCTGCCCGAAAGGTTCGCCATACGCGCTGTGGTGCGTCCGCATTTACATGGTTCATACATTAATTTCGTCAGGTCACCAGTACGATAACGTATCAAAGGAAGCGCCTCTTTCCCCAGACAGGTAATGACGAGCTCGCCGGTTTCACCTTCATTTAAGACCTCTCCGGTAACAGGATTAATAACTTCGGCAATAAACCAGTCTTCATTAATATGCATTCCAACCAGTTCTTCGCATTCGCCGGACACTCCGGGTCCGCAAAGCTCGCTCATACCGTAATTCTGAGTGCATAAAAAACCTTTTCCCCATATCTTATGCATTTCGTCACGCATTGGCTCTGTCATGCCCTCGCCGCCGAAAAGCCCGATCTTTATTTTTAAGTCCTTTTCAGGGTCAATCCCCCTCGCCCTTATCTCCTCGCCCAAATGAAGCGCATAAGAAGGCGTGGCAACAAGGAGAGTCACCCCCAAATCCTGCATAAACATGATTTGCTTTTTAGTATTTCCTGAAGACATGGGTATAACAGAAGCCCCGATTTTCTCCAAGCCTCCGTGAAGTCCCAATGCGCCGGTAAATGTCCCGTAACCAAATGCAATCTGCGCAACATCGGATGAAGAAGCTCCTCCCATACAGGCAATTCGGGCAACATTATTTAACCATACTTCCAGATCATTTTTCGTGTAACCTACCATTGTGGGCTTCCCCGTGGTACCGGAACTTGCGTGAAATCTGACCAAGTCCTTTTTATCAACCGCAAAAAGTCCTAAGGGATAGTTATCTCTGAAATCAACTTTATAGGTAAAAGGAAGCTTCCTTAAATCTTTTATACTCTCAATATGTGAAGGCTTTACCCCCGCCTCGTCCATTTTCGCTCTATATGGAGCTACTCTGTCATATATATATGCGACTGTGCCTTTAAGCTTTTCAAGCTGAAGTATTTCTATTTCATTTCTATTAAGTGTTTCTTCCTTTGCCCAAATCATGAAACTCCTCCTGCGAAACTAAAAATAAAATAACTGAAACAGTATAACACATTGCTTTGTCGGTTTAAAGTGCGAAAAATATCAGATCCCTATCAGATAAAATCCATCAGATTAAGCTGCGCCTCGTCTGGTAAATCCCCAAGTAACCCGAGCCTTTTCATCTCCTGAGCTTTAACCTTTCCACACTTTGTGCGCTCGGCAAAATCCTCTACCGACAGATACTCTCCGTCCTTTGCGGCCGATTCAATCTGTTCTGCCGCGACCTTTCCGAGACCTGCAATAGTCTGAAATGACGGCATTAATTTACCATCAACAATCAAAAATCGCGAAGCCTTAGCTCTGTAGATATCAATCGGTACAAACTCGATACCGCGGGCATACATTTCCTGAACGATTTGCATATCCTTCAGGGTATCCTTTTCGGCATCGGTCAAGGAATCACCCCTACTCCTGTAATCAGCCATGTAGGCCATAAGCGTCTCTTTACCCAGGCACATCATCTCATACGAAAAAGCATCCGCACGAATGCTGAAATACGCCGCATAGTATGCCAATGGATAGTAAACCTTGCAATAAGCGATTCTAAGTGCCATCGTTACATATGCCACAGCATGAGCCTTAGGGAACATGTAACTGATTTTGCGACAAGACTCAATATACCAATCCGGAATCTGGGACTTTCTCATTTCTTTTGCAAATCCCGAAAACTTTTCACTTGAGGGATCCTGTCCGCATCCCTTACGCACACCTTCCATTATTTCAAAGGCCTTAAGTTTATCCATGCCGCGTGAAATTAAGTACGCCATTATGTCATCGCGGGTGCAAATCGCTGTCGCCAATGTGGCGGTTCCATTTTTGATTAGAGTCTGAGCATTATCATTCCAGACATTAGTACCATGAGACAGTCCTGAAATCCTGACTAAATCCGCTATGCTCTCGGGATTTGCATCCTCCACCATCTGGATAACAAATTTCGTTCCGAATTCAGGAACCCCGAGACACCCAAGCCTTACACCCGAAATATCCTCCGGCGTAATCCCGAGACTCTCAGTAGAATGAAATAAAGACATTACCTTCGGATCATTTAAGGGTATGTTTTTTGCGTCAAAACGATTATTGTCTCCGTCGTATTCATTGGGCATTTCAGGAGAATTAATGTACTCCTCGAGCGCTCTAATCATGGTCGGGTCGTCGTGGCCTAGCAAATCCAGCTTCAGAAGATTCGTATCAATTGAATGATAATCAAAATGCGTGGTGATTACATTTTTTTTGACATCATTGGCAGGGTATTGAACCGGCGTGAATTTGTTTATGTCTTGATTATATGGGAGTACCACAACGCCCCCGGGGTGCTGACCGGTACTTCTCTTTACATCAGTGCATCCCTGAACGAGTCTTTCGATTTCGCAATTCCTGACCCTTCGTCCTCGGCTTTCAAAATATTTCTTAACCATACCGTAAGCGATTTTATCTTTCACTGTGGAAATAGTTCCGGCTCTGAATGTATGACCCTCTCCGAAAATTATCTCGGTCTGTTTATGAGCCTGGGACATATATTCTCCCGAGAAATTCAAATCAATATCCGGCTCCTTATTACCCTCAAACCCCAAGAATGTCTCAAAAGGAATCCCGAAACCATCCTTTTTAAGGGGTCTACCACAGTCCGGGCAAAGCTTATTCGGCATATCCAAACCGCAAAAGTCTGCATATGCTCTCGTCGTCTCCGAGTCGAATTCGGTGTAATGACAATTAGGACAATAATAATGCGGTGAAAGCGGGTTAACCTCGGTAATGCCGGCCATTGTCGCGACAAAGGACGAACCGACTGAACCTCTCGAACCCACAAGATACCCGTCTTCGAGTGATTTCCAAACCAATTTTTGAGCAATAATGTACATAACGGCATACCCGTTACTGATGATTGAATTAAGCTCCTTTTCAAGCCTCTTTGTGACTATTTCAGGCAACGGATCGCCATACATCTCATGTGCTTTTTTATAACAGATCTGCCGAAGCGTCTCATCCGAACCTTCTATTACGGGAGGGCATTTATCCGGATGTATAGGAGAAATCTTCTCAATCTTCTGCGCAATCTTAAGCGGATTGGTAACGACCACTTCGACAGCTTTTTCCATGCCGAGGTATTCAAATTCTTTCAGCATCTCAAATGTATTTCTAAAATACAAAAGCGGCTGGTTATCAGCATCCTTAAAATCCTTTGAATCCATGATAATTGCACGCAATATTGCGTCATGCGGCTGTAAAAAGTGGACATCACAGGTCGCAACCACAGGCTTATTATATTTTTCACCCAACGCCACTATTTTTTTATTAAGCTCAATTAAGTCCTCTTCGCTTCTGATATAAGGATAATCTTCACTGTCAAGTAAAAAAGAATTATTCGTAAGTGGCTGGATTTCCAAATAGTCATAAAAATCTACTATATCTCTTAGCTCCTCATCCGACACGCCACGTAAGATCGCCTGAAAAAGCTCTCCCGACTCGCAGGCGCTCCCAACAATGATACCCTTGCGATGTCTCGTCAAAAGGCTTTTGGGAATTCGCGGGGTCCTGTAAAAATAATTTAAGTGTGATTCCGAAATCAGTGTGTACAGGTTTAGTTTTCCGATATCATCTTCGGCAAGCAAAATAATATGATAAGGATGGAGCTTTTTAACCGCCGCCTCTCCCTGCCTGCCCAACCGATTTATGTCTTTTAGTGCAACTAAGCCATCATTCCTGATCCTTTCACCAAGAGATAAGAATATTTCAGCCGTGGCATAAGCGTCATCTACCGCACGATGATGATTTTCAAGCTTTATTCCGAGTTCCTTTGACACCGTATCCAGCTTATGATTCGATAAATCAGGAAGCAGTGCCCTGCTTAGTCCAACTGTGTCAATCACAGTAAAGTCCGTTTCTATGTCCTGATACCTCGCATTTTGCTCAATGAAACCGATATCAAAATCGGAATTATGCGCGACCATAACGCAGTCTTTTGAAAACTCCAAAAACTCGGGTAATACTGTCTCTATCCCCGGCTTTCCTGTGACATCCCAATTGAAAATTCCGGTTAATTCACTGATTCGAGAAGGAATCGTTATGCCCGGGTCGATAAGGCAGCTGAACTTATCAGTTATTTTTCCGTTTTCAATTCTGACGGCTCCTATTTCAATTATTTTGTCATGTATATTATTAAAACCGGTGGTCTCAATATCAAACACTACAAAATTGCTGTCAAGACTCTGCCCCTTTTCATTCTTAATAAATGGTTTTGTATCATCAACGAGATAACCCTCTACACCATATATGACCTTAAAACCATCTTTGCCTTTTGCAAAAGAATTCGCCTTCGGGAATGCCTGAACTCCGCCGTGATCCGTTATGGCAATAGCTTCGTGCCCATATGTAACCGCAGTATCGAGCAGACTCGTAACATCGGTAAGTCCATCCATTTCACTCATTTTCGTATGAGCATGCAGTTCCACCCTCTTTTTTCCGCTTTCTATCAGTTCTTTAATGGCAGGCTCTTCCCAGTGCGGCGGTATTTCTTTTTTCAGTCTCGCAAAATATTCGCTGATATTTGTTTTAAGGTCATCTGTCTTTGGAAGAAGTTTATGATTTCTGGGTGTGGTTTCGATTTTAATAGATCGCGGGTTAAAAACTATATCATTACAAAAAGTATCGAAATTAATCCTGCCTTTTGCAGACAAGACAACACCGGAAGTTATCTTTCTTTCGAATTTAAGTTTGTCCTTTTCTTTGACATATTTCTTAACCAAGATTGAATCAGTATAATCGGTCAGAGCAAAGTTCATAAAGAATGCCCTGTTACCTTGCTTGTCAGTAATTTCTTTGAATTCAACAGAAAATACAATTCCTTCTATGACAATATCGGTATCGTTTTCAGTCAGTTCCGAGATGGAAGTTGGCTTATCCGTAAAAAATTTACCAAAAATAACCTGTTCTTTGTCATCTTTCAGACGTTCCTTTTCATTAACGATTTCCTCATGAAGACGCATTATTTCCTTTACTTCTTCGTCAATAATCTCTTGGTATTTAAACCTGCCGGGGTCAATAATGTCATTGATTTCTTTATCTATCACATCCGCTTTAATTACTACATCAAAATCTCTGTTGAATCTCTTTGAAAAAGTGTTCGTCAAAAAATCGCGGAGCTGCTCTTTTTTCTCCATGTGCAATCTTCCGCGCGGGCATGATAATACGATCGTTCTCCCATCCGGAAATGAAAACTCGGACAGATTAAATAATGCTTTTAACTGCGAGCTTTTCCGCCCCAATTCAAATTCCAGACTATCCTTATAGCTCTCAAATAGTTCCTGCGCCGAAAGAGTGTCAGGCAAATCAAACGCCGCTCTAAGCCAGAGCTCGGCCTTTTTCTTTCCGAATAAAAATGATTTTATCTGTTTTGCCGCCTCATAAAGGGCTTTTTGAGAAATAATACGCGGAGACTCTATATCTATCCAGCACTTTGACATGGAATCTATCGCCGTGACTTTTTTTATTTCGGCATCCGCCAATTGTGAAGCAAGGTTTTCATCAAGCTTCAAATTCGGAATTACTTTGAAGATATTGTTTGCTGCCATTGCGACAACTCCTCTCTGAGAACAGCTATAATCTCATTTTCCGGTATCTTTCTGATTATTTCTCCCTTTCGCAAAAGCAATGCTTCGCCTTTTCCACCGGCTATACCTAAATCCGCTTCTTTTGCTTCACCCGGACCATTTACCGGACATCCCATGACCGCTAATTTTATAGGAAGCGGAAATTCTCTCGCCAGATCTTCGACCTTCCTCGCAAGCGTAATCAAGTCGATTTCTGTCCTCGCGCAGGTAGGGCAGGAAATCACTTCGATCTCATTATTATAAAGGCCTAAGTCCTGCAGGATGCTATGCGCGACTTTAATCTCTTCTACCGGGTCGCCGGTAAGCGAAACCCTCACGGTATCTCCGATGCCCTTATGAAGCAGAATTCCCAGACCCACAGCCGATTTAATAACACCTCTCTGACCAAAACCGGCCTCAGTGATTCCAATATGTAAAGGATAAGGACAATTCTCACTAAGAATTTCATGAGCTTTTACGCACAGCCTCACATCAGAGGACTTCATGCTGATAACAAGGTCAGTAAAGTCACATTCTTCCATGAGCTTTATTTTCTCCATGGCACTCTTCGCTAAACCCTCGGCAGTGACTCGCCCGTATTTTTCAACAATATGTTTTTCTAACGAACCGCTGTTTACCCCTATGCGAATCGGAATACGATGCTCTTTTGCCGAATTAACAACCGCGATAATACGCTCCTTGCTACCAATGTTACCGGGATTAATACGTATTTTATCTGCCCCTGCCTCAATAGCGGCAATGGCTAAACGATAATCAAAATGAATGTCGGCAACCAAAGGGATAGTGATTTGCTTTTTAATCTCGGAAATAGCTTCAGCGCTAATCTCATTCGGAACAGCGACTCTGACAATGTCACAGCCTGCTTTTGTGAGCTCATTAATCTGTGATACTGTCGCGGCAATATCTTCAGTTTTAGTATTAGTCATTGATTGGACGGCAATAGGATTATCTGCGCCTATCAGAACATTGCCTATGTGGACTACCTTTGTCCTACGTTTTCCAATCCCGGTATTTATATTATTGTCTGTCAATGCTGATTTCATGATGCACCCCAAAACGCAAAACTATCGACGGCTGCCAAAACAAGCGAATATTCGCCATTCGTATCAAGGCTTTGTAAAAATTATCGTATCCCCATAGTCTCTGGGAGTCAAAGTCATGATGTCGTTAGTAACACTATATTCGAAGGTATCAGTTACACTGCTGATAGCGCTCGCTACAGCTGCGGTATTATACTTTCCTTGGGATTTATCGGCGGTCTTCTTTAATTCGTCTGTCTGCGTACGAATAGTAATGGTTTTTTCCTCTTTATCAAGCGTGTAAATCACCTCCACGCTGACATTCGTATCTTCATAAAGTTCCGGAATAGTCACAGTAATATAACCATTTCCCTTAACCCTGAGCTTAAGACCTGTATTCTCATCCACCCAACGACCTTCGAGAGGATTTGATGTGAAAAGTTTTGCTACCAAAAAAATAGCGACCGCCACTATCAAGGCCGATGATATTAGACTAATAGTACGCCATATTCTGGTTCTGTTTCCCGAAGGAGTGCCGGGAATAATCATAATTAAAGCCCCCTTTATCTTGTATAGTATAGGAGGCTTTAACACATATGTCAACCATATATAGAACTGTTAATTTTTACTAATTATTGAGAAATCGGCTTCGAGGCTCTCACAATTATGCATTTTCAACCAATAACGACTCTCCTGTCATTTCCTTTGGTTTTTCTATTCCCATGAGTTCTAATAATGTCGGAGCGATGTCTGCGAGCTTCCCGCCTTCTTTTAATCCGTATTTTTTATCCGCATTAATCAGAATAAACGGTACGGGATTAGTAGTATGAGCCGTGAAAGGTGCTCCGGTCTGCTCATCTATCATGCATTCAGCGTTGCCGTGGTCGGCACAAAGGAACATAACGCCGTCCGCTTCCAGCAAAGCCTCAACTGCATATCCGACACAGGTATCTACTGCCTCGACAGCTTTTATGGCTGCCGCCTCCACCCCAGTATGCCCTACCATGTCGCAATTCGCGTAGTTAATCACAATAACATCGTATTTTCCTGATTTTATTGCTTTAACCAACACATCGCTGACGCCATAAGCACTCATTTCGGGCTTTAAGTCATAGGTGGCCACCTTTGGGGAAGGCACTAACTCACGGTCCTCACCCGGATTCGGAGCCTCTACTCCCCCGTTAAAGAAGAATGTCACATGAGCGTATTTCTCTGTCTCAGCGGTACGAAGCTGTTTTAATCCAAGACTCGAGATATACTCACCGAAAGTATTGGTTAATTCCTCTTTAGGAAACGCCACTTCTTTGTTCGGAATAGTGACATCGTAATCCGTGAAACAGACATAGGTCGTCTTAATCCTCTTTCCTCTTGCAAATCCGCCAAAATCATCGCAACAAAATGCTCTGGTGATTTCTCTGGCTCTGTCGGGTCTGAAATTAAAGAAAATGACTGAATCGCCCTCTTCTATTACGGCAACAGGTTTTTTATTTTTCTTTATAACTGTAGGCAGAACAAACTCATCCGTCACGCCGGTTTTATAGGAATCCGAGATTGCAACAGAACCAAATGTCCCGGGCTCTCCGATGCCTTTTGTAAGCGCATTGTAGGCTCGTTCGACTCTGTCCCACCTATTGTCACGGTCCATAACATAGTATCTTCCCATGACAGTGGCGATTTCCCCGACTCCGAGCTCACGCATTTTCGTTTCGAGCTCTTTAGCGTAATCGGCACCTGATGTAGGCGGTGTATCGCGTCCGTCCAAGAAGCAATGCACATAAACCTTCCTTATGCCCTGCCTTTTAGCTAATTCCAATAGACCGTACAGATGAGTATTATGGCTATGTACACCGCCATCCGATAAAAGTCCCATGAGGTGAAGTGATGAATTATTTTCTTTTGCGTTTTCACAGGCCTTTAACAGTGCAGGATTAGTAAAAAAGTCCCCGTCATTAATAGCTTTAGTGATTTTAGTCAAATCCTGATAGACGATTCTTCCCGCGCCCATATTTAAGTGCCCGACTTCGGAATTCCCCATCTGACCATCGGGTAGACCAACAAAAAGTCCGCTCGCATTGCCCTTTACAAAAGGGTATTCCTTTTTAAGTCTGTCAAGATTAGGGGTCTTCGCCTCATATACGGCATTCCCTTTTTTATTGTCACTTAAGCCGCAGCCATCTAATATCATCAGAACGGTCGGTTTTTTTCTCATTATGCCTCCTTGATCATGCGTTAACAATCTTTCCAAAGTCAGCCTTTAAAGAAGCACCGCCGACCAAACCGCCGTCGATATCCTCCTCGGCAAATAAATCCGCCGCTGTAGCCGCTGTCACAGAGCCGCCGTACTGAATCCTGATTGCAAGCGCCGTATTGTCTCCATAAAGCTCGGCAATGCAAGCGCGAATACCTGCACAGACTTCCTGCGCCTGCTCGTTCGTAGCGGTCTTTCCCGTGCCGATTGCCCAAATGGGCTCATAAGCGATAACCACCTTTGCGGCGTCTTCGGTCGAAAGTCCAAGGAAACCCACCTTCACCTGCTGACGAATAAAGTCCAAGGTGATGCCCTGCTCTCTTTGCTCTAAAGTCTCACCGCAGCACATAATGGGAGTAAGCCCATGCTCCAGCGCCTTTTTTATTTTCTTATTAACCGCTTCCGAAGTCTCTCCAAAATATTCCCTGCGCTCAGAATGTCCGAGCACCACATAGGAAACACCTGCATCTGTCAGCATCGAAGGTGAAATCTCGCCGGTATAGGCACCACTTTCCTCGAAATACATATTCTCGGCGCCGACCTTAATATTAGTTCCTTTAACAGCTTCCACAACAGGAATAATGTCAATCGCAGGAACACAAAATACCACATCAACATCGTCATTCTTTACAAGGGGAATCAATTCCTTTGCTAACGCAACTGCCTCCGAAGGCGTTTTGTTCATTTTCCAGTTCCCCGCAATTATTCTTCTACGCATTTGAATCTCTCCTTAATTGTAATTCTTTATTTGTCATTAGCCGCGGCTACGCCGGGCAGTTCTTTTCCTTCCAAAAATTCCAGCGAAGCGCCGCCACCCGTGGAAATGTGTGTCATTTTATCCCCGAAGCCCATCTGATTAACCGCCGCCGCCGAATCTCCGCCGCCGATAACTGTAACAGCGTCAGTCTCAGCTAATGCGCGCGCGATTTCCTCCGTGCCTTCGGCAAATTTTGGCATTTCAAACGCTCCCATAGGGCCATTCCAAACGACAGTTTTTGCATCCTTTAGCGCATCTTTATATAATCTAATCGTCTCAGGGCCAATGTCTAATCCCATCCAACCATCAGGAATCTCACCTGCCGCAACGATATCGGTATTCGCGTCATTCGAGAAAGCATCTGCTATCACGGTATCCACCGGAAGTAGGAATTTAACGCCCTTTTCCTTTGCCTTGTCAATCATTTCGGAAGCATAGCTTAGATAATCCTCCTCCAGTAAAGATGTCCCGACACTTCCTCCCTGCGCTTTCGAAAAGGTATATGCCATACCTCCTCCGATTATTAAAGTATCTACCTTTTCTAATAAATTGGATATAACCGAAATCTTACTCGAAACCTTTGCACCGCCTAAAATGGCCACAAACGGACGCTTTGGATTATTGACGGCATTCCCGAGAAAGTCTATTTCCTTTTGCATGAGATAACCGACTACAGATGTCTTAACGAACTGCGTCACGCCGACATTCGAGCAATGTGCTCTGTGTGCTGTGCCGAAAGCGTCATCCACAAAAACATCACAGATTGAAGCCAAATCCTTGCTGAAAGCCTCTCCGTTTTTAGTCTCTTCGGGGCGAAATCTCGTATTCTCAAGAAGGATAACATCGCCGTCTTTCATTTTTTCAATAGCCGCTATAGCATTATCTCCGACTACGGTATCATCAGCCGCAAAAACCACTTCTTGTCCCAAAAGCTCACTTAAGCGTTTCGCCACAGGGGCAAGGCTTTCTTTCGGGTCCGGACCCTTTGGTTTTCCAAGATGTGAACACAAAATAAGCTTTCCGCCGTCGGCAATTAATTTCTTTAAGGTCGGAAGCGCCGCCACCAAACGTGTCTCGTCTGTGATTTTACCATCAATAATAGGAACATTAAAATCGCAGCGAACCAGAACCTTTTGTCCATTTACATTAATGTCATCTACTGATTTTTTATTTAACATCTTTGCTCCTTTCATCTTCTGTATAAAAGAGTCCGCCAAACTAAGGCGGACTCTTGTGATTATCTAAATTCTTATTTCAGTTCCGCGAGGTATTTGATAGTACGTACCATCTGACTGGTGTAGGAATTTTCATTATCATACCATGAAACTACCTGAACCTCTGTCGTGCCATTATCAAGCGGCAATACCGCGGTCTGGGTCGCATCAAAGAGTGAACCATATGTCATTCCGATAACATCCGTGGAAACTATTTCATCAGTATTGTAGCCGAATGATTCATTGGAAGCAGCCTTCATAGCGGCATTAATCTGATCTACGGTAACATTTCCTTCGACTACCGCATAAAGTAAAGTAGTGGAACCCGTAGGAGTCGGAACACGCTGAGCGGCGCCGATTAATTTTCCGTTTAATTCGGGGATAACGAGTCCGATAGCCTTTGCGGCACCGGTACTGTTCGGGACGATATTGATAGCGCCCGCACGTGACCTTCTTAAGTCTCCCTTTCTCTGAGGACCATCAAGAATCATCTGATCACCGGTGTAAGCATGAATCGTGCACATGATACCTGATTTGATCTTTGCGAGGTCGTTCAGAGCCTTTGCCATAGGAGCGAGGCAGTTCGTGGTACATGAAGCTGCTGAGATAACCGTATCCTCCGGTTTTAATTCATCATGATTAACATTATAGACGATGGTGGGCAGATCATTGCCCGCAGGGGCAGAAATGACAACCTTTTTCGCACCGGCCTGAATGTGTGCCGAAGCTTTATCTTTCGAGGTGTAGAAACCGGTACACTCGAGGACAACGTCAATGTCCAACTCTCCCCAAGGGAGCTTCGAGGCATCTGCCTCAGCATAAATAATTATTTCTTCTCCGTCAACGGTGATTGAATTTTCTCCCGCGACAACAGTGTCCCCCAGAGCGTAACGTCCCTGTGAAGAATCATATTTCAACAAATGTGCAAGCATTTTCGGGGATGTGAGATCATTAATCGCTACTACGTCGTACCCCTCTGCTCTAAACATCTGGCGAAATGCCAAACGTCCGATACGTCCAAAACCATTAATTGCAACTTTAACCATTGTTCTTCCTCCTGAAGTAATTCTATTTAAGATTGTTAAACTTTCCTCAACCACAATACATTGTACTAAAGTAAGTACAGAAATTCAAGTGAAAACAACGCAAATAATGGCGAATATTTTCAGTTATCAGAGCGAAAATCCGTCGTTTTGCCATCACAAGGAAAGAATTGTAAGGTTAAACAAAATTTTGCAAATTTTTTTGACGTGAGTCCTTTTCTCTGCTATTCTTTATGCATGGATTTTTATCGTCAATTTTTATTAAAAGGAAAGAGGTGTTGATATGTTTAATTACAACAATATCGGAAGAAAAATCTCAGGCTTTGCAAAAATCATCGCGATAATCGGTATAGTATGCAGTATCATTGGAGGACTATACTTAATTATCACCGGATTTTCCATGATGAGATACTCTGTAGGTGCAGGTTTCGGCATGGTATTCGGAGGATTATTATCCGCAGCGTTAGGCTCTTTAGCATCCTGGATAGGTTCCTGGATTCTTTACGGCTTTGGTGAAATCATCACCACATTGTACAGCGTGAATGAGCGCCTCGGCGGCGTAAACAGACCCGTGCAGCCCACTGACCCAAAGGCTTTCATTAATTCAGTTGCACCAAATGGCCCCCAAAATCCGCAAGCTCCCGGACAGCAATGGAATCAGCAAGGTGGTCAAGGGTATCCGCAACAAAGGCAGCAGCCACCCTTACAGTATCAGCAGCCGAACGCGCAACCGCCTTTGACACCCTCACAACCACAACAGCCTAATAAACCGCAGTTTTAAACATACAACATTTGACTTAACTATTAAACAGCCCCGCTGTAATACGCAGCGCGGCTGTTTTTTCCACCTATGGCAAATTTGGAGTTAACAATATAGTTACTAATCAGCTATTTCGGTACCGGAATTTGTTCGGGCAATTAGTCAGGAATTTATAATTCAAGAAATTTCGGTTTCCTTCCTTCAAAAACCGCATAATACCTAAAGCCAAGACTATTAAGCATTTCACGGACTTCTTCAAAGCGGTATGCGATATGAATACTTTGGTGTGCATCCGAACCTATTGTAATGATTTCACCGCCGAGTTCTTTATATCTTTTCAATACATCGGGGTGCGGGTGCGCAAAACTCAAGCCATACTTTAGTCCCGCAGTATTGATCTCAACACCTTTTCCATTTTCAATCAGAAATATAAGCAAAGGGTCAATAGCATCCGCAAAAGCAGAATATGAGTATTCCTTTTCAGTTGTTTTTCCGTAACGAACGATATAATCCAAATGTCCCAACACGTCAAAATCATTGAACTTCTTAACATTAATCAGGAATTCCTCAAAAGCCGTACGGTAAACTTCCGCATCGCTGAATTTCTCAAATATCTCACCTCGTGACGGATCATATCCGGATACCAAGTGTCTGGAAGCAATCAAAAAGTCAAAAGGATAACGACTAATAAAATCACGGTAATAATCGCCGAGATACTCCTGCATACCGATTTCTGCGCCCATTAAAACGTTAATTTTATCAGCGTATTTTTCCTTAAGCGCCGAGAGCCCCTTAAAATATGCTTCGGGCACAAAAACGCTTTCCGGTCCCCAGGAGCAATCGTCTTTGTCATAATGGTCAGTAAAACATATTGTACTAAGTCCCTTTTCTATTGCCGCTAAAATCTGTTCTTCAGGTTTCGCCTCGGCGTCATGCGAGTAAGTTGAGTGTACGTGTACATCGGCTAATATCATTTTGCTGATATCCTTTCCAGTGGAATCTATTTTATTGTCCCGCCGCCGAAAACATATAAATCACTATCGGCAGTGTTTTCTTCGTTAATACTTTTATATAAAACCAGAGCCTGCCCCGGCGCGGGTGATGAGACCTTCTCATCAAATACACAAGTTATTTCGTCCTCACCCGTTCTGAAAATAACGGCAGGTGCTCCTTTGTGGTTATACCTGATTTTTGCAATTACACGAGTGCCGTCTTTTATTTCATTTGCCGCCATCAAGCTGATATTAGTTGCCTTAATCGCCTTTTTAAGCGAGTCTTCTTTAGTCCCTATCACAACTTCATTAGTTTCGGGACGGATTTCCAATACATAGCCGGGTTTAGGTAACGCAAGTCCCAGTCCTTTTCGTTGACCTACTGTATAGTGAATAATTCCTTTATGCCTCCCGAGTATTTCACCTTTTGGATTGATGAAATTTCCTTCAGGCAATTTTAGGCCCGTTTCCTTTTCTAAATACCCCGCGTAATCTCCGTCATTCACAAAACATATATCCTGACTGTCAGGTTTATGAGCAACCGGTAATCCTGCTTTTTCGGCAATCTCTCTGATTTGCGGTTTTGTGTATTCTCCCACCGGAAAAAGAGTCTTTATTAATTGCTCTTGTGTGAGATTATAAAGCGCGTAGGTCTGATCCTTTGCCCCAATCGTCGCGGTTTTCACACTCAAGCGCCCATTCGGAAGTGTGATCAAACCCGCATAATGTCCGGTAGCCAATTTATCCGCCCCCAGTCCTTCGGCTTTTTGCAATAATGACTCCCATTTCACATAACGGTTACATGCAATGCAAGGGTTCGGCGTACGACCTGCGTAGTATTCCTTTGCAAAATAATCACGGACAAAGCTCTTAAATTCATGCTTAAAATTCATCACATAATGAGGAATACCAAGAACAGCTGCTACCCGGCGGGCGTCATCGGCGGCGCTAAGCCCACAGCACCCGCCGTGTTCCTCCTGAAAAATTTCGGTCTCATCCTGCCAAATCTGCATGGTGACACCGATTACATCGTATCCTTTTTCCTTAAGAAGATAGGCAGCCACGGAGGAATCCACTCCTCCGGACATGCCTACCACAACTTTTTCACGCATATTTTTCCTTTTAAATATTAGTCAGAAAACGCCCCGATATCCCTTGCAACTAAAGTTAATTGCGGCTTTTGCTGTCGGATCAATAGTCTTCCCCTTCATCTTCCTCGCCCTCGTGGATGTCAGATTTCGGCTTTTGAAGTCCTTGGATTTCAATGCCGTTTTTCTGCGCGTAATCCCACAACGCCGCGTGAATCGCCTCTTCGGCTAAAAGTGAGCAATGAACCTTTACAGGAGGCAGACCATCGAGTGCTTCCATTACAGCTTTATTGGTGATAGCCATGGCATCTTGAATGGACTTTCCCTTTACCAGCTCGGTCGCCATAGAACTCGTCGCCACTGCCGCTCCGCATCCGAATGTCTTGAATTTTACATCGCGGATTATCTGCTTGTCATCAATGTCCAAATATATTCTCATTATATCGCCGCATTTGGCGTTACCAACGGTGCCCACGCCATTCGCATTTTCAAGCTCTCCCATGTTTCTGGGATGCTGAAAATGATCCATTACTTTTTCTGTATACATAATTACCTCCTAACCCTGCTTCTTAATGAAGTCCTCGTAAAGAGGCGACATTTCCCGAAGCTGTGTTACAATCTCTTTTAAATTATCAATAACAAAATCAATTTCTTCTTTTGTGATTTCTTCATTTAGCGTAAGCCGCAGTGAGCCATGCGCGATTTCATGCGGCAGTCCGATTGCCAAAAGCACATGCGACGGATCAAGCGAACCCGAGGTGCAAGCAGACCCCGATGAACCGCAAATACCTAACATATCCAATTTAATAAGTAATGATTCACCCTCAATAAAGCGAAAACTAAAGTTCGCATTATTCGGCAATCGATCAGTAGGATGACCGTTGAGTCTGGTATAAGGAATTTCCTTTAATACCCTGTCTATCAAATAATCGCGAAGCTTTGTTTCGTATTCACTGCGGGTACTCAAAGTATCTGTCGCTCTCTTAACGGCGGCTCCAAAACCTATGATTCCGGGGACATTCTCAGTACCGGCTCTGCGTTTTCTCTCCTGAGCGCCTCCATGAATAAACGAACGGATAGGAAGACCTGTTCTGATATATAAAAAGCCTATTCCTTTTGGACCGTTTAATTTATGAGCACTCGCACTTAGCATATCAATATTGTATTCATCAACATTGATCGGCACCTGACCGAAGGCCTGCACGGCGTCTGTATGGAAATAGATCTTGTTTTCTTTTGCAATCTTTCCGATTTCCTTAATAGGCTCAATCGTCCCTATTTCATTATTGGCAAACATAACGGAAATAAGAATCGTCGTAGGGCGAATGGCTGCTTTTAAATCCTCAAGCCTCACAACTCCATTTTCATCTACCGGCAAATAGGTAATCTCGAAACCGCGGCTTTCCAAGTATTGCGCAGAATGTAGAATAGCATGGTGCTCAATTGCAGTAGTAATAATATGATTTCCTTTTTTAGATAGCGCCTCGGCTGTGGCTTTCAACGCCCAATTATCAGCCTCGGAACCTCCCGCAGTAAAATAGATTTCATTTGATTTTGCCCCCAGAGCGCCGGCAATAATATCGCGTTGCTTGCTGATTGCTTCTTTATTAGATGCACCTATCTGATAGATGCTCGATGGATTCCCGTAATTCTCCGTGAAATAAGGAAGCATTGCCTCCACTACCTCCGGAGCGGTTTTCGTAGTCGCCGCGTTATCTAAATAAATGATCTTACCCATAATGCACCTCCATTGGTTTGCTTCCATTAACTGGCTTTTGCGCATGCCCGCATTTCGTTTGAGTCTTCTCCCGCACCCACAAATGAGCCTTCAGGACTTATTTGGATGCTTTCTTCAACTAATTCAGATAAATAAATCTCGTCCACTGCCTTATTAATGCTTTCATTTACCCTGAACCAGACCAATTTAGAAACACAGGAACCTGAAAGCGGACACTCCTCCTGCTCGGAAAAGCCTTTGCACCTGACGGGCTCTAAATTTCCTTCAAGTGCCCTTAATATCATTCCTACCGAAATTTCCTGCGGATCCTTACTCAGAGTATATCCCCCGCCTGCTCCTCGTACGCTTTCTACCAAATTTGATTTTTTAAGGAGAGCAACCAATTGCTCCAAATATCTCTCAGAAATGTCCTGCCTCGTGGCAATGGCACTGATGGACACGGGTTCATCCGTTGAGAACCTCGCCAAATCTATCATGGCACGTAAACCGTAAATACCTTTAGTCGACAATTTCATGATGCTACCACCTCTTTCAACCGCTAACCCCATCGTTAACCGAGAATAATTCCTATCATTTTACTGGGAATTCTTTCGGTGATAATATACCACCCTTAAAGAGGCATGTCAAACATAATAAAATCAAAAAGGGAACAAAATTTAGTTCCCTTTTTTAAATTAAATGTACATAATCAACAAAAAACGGATTTTGAAGGTGACATTAACCGCGCCGCATCTCAATTCTTATAATGCAGCAACGGCCTCCAATTCGCATTTTACTCCTTTTGGAAGTGCCGCCACCTGTACGCAGCTCCTCGCAGGCGCTGAGGTAAAGTATTTTGCATAAATTCCGTTAAATACATTAAAATCCGCAAGGTCTGTTAAGAAGCAAGTGGTCTTTAGCACCTTATCATAAGAAGAACCGGCAGCTTTTAATATTTCGCCGATGTTTTTGCAGGCTTGTTCTGCCTGTGTTTCGATGTCGTCAGCGTCGACATCTCCCGTTTCCGGGTTAATGCCTATCTGACCCGCAGTGAATACGAGTCCGTTTGATACATAGCCTTGAGAATAAGGACCGAGCGCCTTTGGAGCGCTATCTGTGTGAATTTTTTGCATGATGGGTTTCCTTTCTATATTATATGTGTGGATCTATATGTTCGCCGATCTATATATCGCAAGGACGTCCGCACGGGTTAGTGGCAGGAATGTCCCCAGTGGTTGTTTGTCAAAGTTCGTAACATTATCGGCGTAGGTTTCCAGTTCTTTTTCGTCAACGGGTCCGCTTTCCAATAATTGACCTATCGTAACTGGCATATCCAATGAAGAAAAGAACTCTACGGTTTTATCGATACCGCGAAGCGCCGCCTTTTCAGGATCAGTTTCTTCTATCTGCCAGACTGCTTTTGCGTAATGAGCAAAGCGGGAAACATCGAATTTATATACATATAAAGCCCATGTCCCCCAAAGGGCGGACAGGGAAGCTCCGTGCGCCGCGTCATAATTCGCGGAGAATTCATGTCCCATATTATGCACGGGGAACTGACGGCTGCGACCGAGTCCTGTCAGATTATTGTGTGAGAGTGAACCTGCCCACATTATCTCGCTCATCGCCTCGTAATCTACGGGATTCGCGTAACCTTTCGGACCATAGACTATCATATTGCGAAGCAACCCTTCGGCGATTTCATCTGTCATATGATTGCCCTTAACAGGCGAAAAATAACGCTCAAGCGTATGCATCATTATATCTACGACGCCGCAGGCAATCTGATATTTAGGAAGTGAATAAGTAAGCTCAGGATTCATTATGGCGAATTTCGGACGGTTAAAATCAGTAGAAAGTCCCTTTTTCTTTAATGTGGTTTCATCAGTCAGGACGGCAGAATCAGAAGTCTCGCTACCGGCAGCCGAAATAGTCAGAATAACACCCACAGGTGCTGATTTCTTAACTTCTTTGCCATTCCAGAACTCCCATATATCGGTATCGGGATTAGCAATGCCAAGCGCAATACCTTTCGCGGTGTCAATGGCGCTGCCACCGCCTAAGGCTAATACAAAGTCCGCACCGAAATCAATGGCTTTTTTTACCCCTTCTCTGGCTAAAGAGAGCCTCGGATTAGGTTTAACTCCGCCCAACTCCTCAAACTCAATTCCTTCTGCCTCGAGATTATTCTCTACCCTCTCAAGCAAACCACTCCTCACAACAGAACCGCCGCCATAAACGATAAGGACCTTTGTAGCTCCCCATTTCTTTGCGAGTCTCCCTGTCTCTTCCTCGGTTCTTTTCCCGAATAAGATCTCTGTCGGGGAGTAAAAATAAAAGTTTTTCATGACGCCTCCTATTTATGATTTAAATAAAACACAGCCAACTGAGTTCGATCACGTAATTCCAGTTTCTCAAGTATTATACTTAAATAATTGCGCACCGTTCCCTCGCTTAAGAACAGTTTATCGGCAATCTCTTTATTGCTTAATCCTTCTGCCACGCAGGCAATGAGCTCAAGTTCTTTATCATTTATGCCATAAGCCGCATAATCAAAGCTCTCTTTTTTACGAAGCAGATTAGGCAATTTCTCAACCACCACAGCGCCAAAAACGGTCTGTCCATGACTAACAGCCTTTATTGCGGGCAAAAGCGAAGGATAATCCTGCTTAAGTAAATAACCCTTAACACCGTATTTCAATGCCTGCACGATATATTCATCATCCGAAAACGTGGTTAAGAGCAGGATTTTCGCATCCGGATAGTCAGTCAAAATCTTTTTCGATGCCTCAAGTCCGTTCACTTTCGTCATACGGATGTCCGTAAGTAGTACGTCAGGTTTATGCTGCGCGTAAAGACTAATCGCATCCGACCCATCCGCACCAATCGCAACAACATTGATTTCCGGATCCGCCTCCAATATCATCTTTAAAGAGTTTACTACTAATTGGTCATCATCTACAATTACGATTCTCATAAAATATCCCCTGCCTTTTTATGTGTTTTTGTCAATTCGTCCAAATATGAGCGGTGTCTCCCGCATCACAGTGACCGCGCCGTGACGAAGTCATATGCGGCAACGTGCGTCAGCAAGCGAACGGCGTCGTATGTCAAGTATTATCGTCCAAATATGAGCGGCGTCCGCACGGGACGCATATGATTTTGTCACGGACCTTCAGGTCACGGCTCATTAAAGATCTTCAGGTCACGGCCTGTCATTAGGCGCCACGCGGGACGGTTATGTATATCCGGTATCCGTTCGTACGGGTAATCTGGATATTTCCGCCGAGGGATTTTACGCGTCCCGTCATGTTTTCTATTCCCATGCCGCGATTGTCGACGGCGGGTATACCATCATCGGCTGGCCTGCCCCCGCCCCCACCGGTCGCTCCATTGTCCTCGATGCGCAATTGATATAATCCGGGATGTTCGCGCACGGTCACCGAAACCTTTGTAGCATTTGAATGTTTTGTTACATTATTTAAGGCCTCCTTAACGATCGCTATAAAGCTGTATTTTACTTCGCGGGGAATGTCCTTGGACGCGTCATAAATAAACGCGGTTTCGCAATAATTGTATTCCTTTAACAAAAGACGCAGGCTGTCCTCTAAATCAATCGCCTCGTCATGCAAATCGTGGACACTCTCTCGGATACTGGTCATCGCAGTATTAAGGGTAGCGTCCAAATCTTTTACGATGTCAGCTCCGGGTGCATCGGGGTTTGCCGCACTCACGGCTTTCAACGCTCCAACCATCAGTATTGAGCGGGATAAAAGGTGCCCGACGTTATCGTGTATCTCTCTGGCTATTCGATTTCGCTCTCGAAGTGTCGCGGCATAAACTTCAGCATTTTGTTTTGCAACAAGACTTTTATTTCTTTCTTCTAATAGTATAGCTCTCTCGGCAGTGGTGTCGCGTAGCAAAGTAATCTTTTTCTTTAAAGTATCTACAAAGAGCGTGCGAAAATGAAGCAATACAGCCATTAAGCCTCCGGCAATCACAAAAAACAAGGCTTGATTAATAGGAAGCGGGCTTCTGAAAATTGCAACCAGCGCCGAGATACACAATAAAATATACGTTTTTCTCTCCGCCATGGAATAAGCAACAATAGGAAAGAAAAGTGCCATTTCCGGCCAAAAAATAACTGCAATCGCCCAAAGGCCGGCTAAAATATTATCCAGTATTGCATTATCGAAATATTCATTTAGAGATAAGTAAACAAGTGCGGTCAGAAAAGCCGCCACAAAACCGCTTTCCGGTTCCAAAAAGAAAAGAGGTCCGAGTCCAAATATCAAGAGGGCTGCCCTGTCAACCAAACGATTCATTAGTGGTTACTCCTTGATAATCCCCGCTTTACATAGCCGCGAGTAATAAAATCTGTCACTTCAGAGATATGTGACATTTGTCATAAACGGTCATGACTTGATTCACTTACATTATAAACTTCGAAACCATATACTTCAAGCATACAAAGAAGCAAACAAGGTTTAAACAATTTAGAAAGTGCAACTTTAATCACAAGAGGGGTGTCGGGGATGACACCGGACTCACAATAAAAAAGGAGGCAACAACATGATACACATTGAAAATTTGGTAAAGAGATACGGCGATTTGGTTGCCCTCGATCATTTGAATTTGGATGTAAAAGAGGGCGAAATTTTCGGACTTTTAGGTCCGAACGGAAGCGGAAAAACAACCGCTATTAATTGTATTCTCGCTCTCTTAAAATACGACAAGGGAACGATTACGGTCTTCGGAAAACCCATGAAGACCACCAGCTACGACATAAAAAAGAATATCGGTATCGTTATGCAAGAGGTCGCGGTGTTTGACCAGATGACTGTACGCGAAAACATCGACTACTTCTGCGGACTATATGTTACCGACAAGGAAAAACGTCGCGAACTGGTCGATGAAGCGATTGACTTCGTCGGACTAAACGATTATGAAAAGAAGCGCCCGAAAAAACTCTCCGGAGGACTCCTTCGAAGGCTCAATATTGCCTGCGGCATCGTACATAAGCCAAAACTCATAATATTGGACGAGCCGACCGTGGCAGTAGACCCGCAGAGCAGAAACAGGATTCTGGAAGGTATTGTGGAGCTCAACAAAAAAGGCTCAACTATAATCTATACCTCACACTATATGGAAGAAGTTGAACAGATTTGTACCCGCATAGCAATAATCGACCATGGGCAGGTATTGGCCACAGGTACGACTGAAGAACTCAAAAACATGATTAAACCAAAGGAAAAAATAACCATTCAAGCTATTGCGCTTGATGAAAGCAATTTGGCCGAGATCGAAAGGATTCCGCATACGATTGACGTAGAATACGAGGATCAGGTACTGAAACTTCGTTTTGAAAGTGCCGAGCACAATCTGATTCGCCTGCTCAATTACCTGAAGGATTCGAATATTGCTTTCGGCAGAGTATTCTCGGAGCGCCCGACATTAAACGACGTTTTCCTTGAAATCACAGGAACCGAGCTAAGAGACTAATAAAAAACAGCAGCGCAAACGGGGAATTTCCCCGACACACCAAATAATGAAGGAGGAAAAACCATGCATTTGTTTAAATACAGACTATTGCAAACAATAAGAGAAAAAGACCTGATATTCTGGTCTCTGCTCTTTCCCCTGATACTCGGAACATTCTTCTATATGTCATTTTGGAAAATGTCAAATAGTATGGGCGAGCAGGAAGACAGCTGGGAAACGATTCCCGTAGCGGTTATCGAAAAAGATACTACCTCACAGGAAGCCGCGTATTTCTCACAATTCATAGATGAAATAAATGGCAATGTAATTGAAATAAAGGACTACTCTTCGGAAGAAGCTGCTATAACAGCACTGCAAAACGATGAGATAACCGGTGTCTATTATGTAGATAAGGAACCGAGCCTTTCGATTGCAAAATCAGGAATCAACCAGAGTATCCTTAACGGAATGCTGGATTCCTACATGAAGAACGCTCAGATAATGATGGATATTGCCACTGACCATCCTGAAAACATACAGAAGCTGATGACGGAATATTCTACAATGACAGATTCAGGAGACTACCTAAGCGACGTCGATTTAAGCGGAAAAACAATGAATCCTATGATTGCATATTTTCTGGCATTAATTGCATACTGCTGCATAAGCGGAGCATTCATGGGAGTTCACGCGAGTTTTACGAGTCAGGCAAACCTCTCAGCCTTAGGCGCCAGACGCTCTATCACTCCAACCAAGAAAATAGTGCTGGTGTTAACCGACCTTGCGGTTTTAGTGCTGATACATTTTGTAAACATTATGATTTTGACTCTATACGTTTGGAAAGTACTTAAGATACCTTTGGGAATACCTATAGTACCGATGCTGGTGACGAATCTGATGGGAAGTATAGTCGGAATCTCATTGGGAATAATCATAGGTGCAACTTCAAAAGCAGGAATCGGCGTCAAAACAGGCTTAACAGTATTACTAACCCTATTGCCGGCCTTCCTCGCGGGGCTAATGTACGGGAACATGAAGAATATTATTGAGCTCCACGCGCCCATCATTAACAGAATTAACCCGGCAGCGGTCTTATCGGATACATACTATGCTTTAGGCGTGTTCTCTGACTATGGCAGATATCACAGAAATATATTAACCTTGCTCGCAATGAGCGTGTTGCTATTATCAATTGCATTCTTTTCACTAAGGAGGGAGCGTTATGACAGTATTTAGAGGTTTTATAACGATTGTAAAAAGAAATATTGCCATGAATATGATTTACCTCGTTATCTTTCTGGCCATTGCTATTATCGCTCAGAAAATGTCTGCGGGAGATCAGGCAAAACAATTTGAACAAACGTCGCTTAAAATGGCGGTTATTGACGAAGCGAATACAACATTATCAAAGGGTCTAAAGACCTATTTGGGACAGTTTAACACTTTAGTTGATTTACCCAATGAAAAAAGTGTTTTACAGGAAAGACTCTTCTACCGTGATGTAGAATACATACTTACCATTCCGAAAGGGTTTGACATTGACGCACAAGGAAACGTTACAGAGGAACTAAAGGTCACAAAGCTCCCCGGAACAATAATGGCATTCTACGCGGACGAGCAGGTAAACGGCTTTATCGATGAATACAGGTTACTCTTAACCGGCGGTTATACCCCTGATGAAGCGGCAAAAAAGGCTCTGGAACTTACGGAAATTACACCTACCGTCAATATGGTGACAGCCGAAAGTAAACGTGCAGAATGGGCGGGCTACTCATATATGTTTCAGTATTTGCCATATGTAATATTAGCAATGACAGTTATGACACTCGGCAGTATAATGATGGAATTTTACAAAACTACGGTTCGCAGAAGGATGCGCTGCTCCGCGCTCTCAAACGCAAGACGCAACATTGAATTCTTCTTCGGGTACATGTTATTCGGAACCGTCATATGGGCAATTTTCTCGATATTGCCGCTGATAATGTACGGGAAAGCGCTTTTGGAAGACGGAAATTTAGGGTTCTATTTGCTGAACAGCTTCGTTCTGGTACTGATTGCCCTGTCGCTAACGGTATTACTGGGGCTCTTTGTGAAGAAGCCCGAACTCCTAAGCGCCGCGGTCAATGTGGTTTCACTGGGAATGAGTTTCCTTTGCGGAGTATTTATACCGGTAACAATGCTTGATAAAAACGTTACTATGATTTCAAAATTCCTACCTGTATATTGGTACGAGACAACGCTGCAAGTGCTCGCCGACAATAAGATTCTCTCAGGTGATACACTGACTTCGGTCTGGAGGGGAATCGGAATTCAACTCATGTTTGTGGCGGCATTCTTAGCACTCGCGATGGTAATCGGAAAGACGCAGGAGAAAGAAAAATAAATTTTTATAAAAAATATTTCCAAAAATGAAAATAATTATTGCAAACTTCAGAAGTACAGAGTATATTAAGTGTGAAGAGATAGTTTTCACACTTAATTTAATTTCCTTGGCAAGGGACATTCCAAAAGGCGGCGAACAGCTGATTAGGTTCATGTTGTTTTATGTGTTCGTCAATGCGTTCGATAGGGGGGTTGGCATGTCCAAAATTATACCTTTAAGTGTCAGATTAAAAGAAGCACTTGACTACAATGGTACGACTTTGGTTGAATTGTCAAAAAAATCAGGAATCTCTTATTCCACACTGAGAAGATATATGCGCGGTGAAACCGAACCGCGCCAGAATGGTATCTTTTATTTGGCTAAGGCGCTGGATGTATCTCCGGTATGGCTTTTAGGCTACGACGAATCAGAGAAGAAACCGAAGGCTGTTTCATAAAATCGCAGTCGAATATTTCATTAGGCAACGAGTTATTATTCGCACTGAATACTCTAAAGTATCAGTGTATATCCGCTGTCAGCTCTTTCATGAGGTCAGATTTCTTTCTCAGCTTTGAATTTAAATCGCTTTCCCCGTAAATCTCAAGAAAAGTTTGCTTTGAGGAGTAAAGGTTTGTGCCCAATCCCAGACGATCTCCGGGTATTTTAACGCCGAGTGCCGCCAATGTGGTGGGGAATATATCAAGCGTGGAATAATCACGTTTCGTGGTAATTTCGGGCTCTAACGGTGCATTGATAATCGTAAAATAAGTCCTTCTGGAATATCCTCTTGGAATTCTGAAATAATCACCATCCATGGTCGGGTGATCGCCCGAAATAATAATCGTGGTATTTTCATAGAAAGGCTGCTGTTGAACCCATTCAACGAATTCGGCTACTTTTCTGCTCGAACAGGCGTAGACATTCGCGTAACGGCTGTTAAATTCGTTCAGGCAATCCTCGCATTTATACCCTCCCTCAAAATGAGTATCCACAGTTAACATTGTATAATTAAAAGGCTGTGAGCTCTCGGCAAGCTTTGTCAAATCATCCTTTGCAAATTCAAAAAGCTTTTTGTCTTCAAACCCCCACCAGACTTTATATTTCGGAGGCACCAACCCTGTCTCACGCGCCCAGATTAAATCATGCAATAGGTAACTACCATGCTCTAAATAAAGATTGTCCCTCCCCGCAAAAGCCGCATCCGAACCCATTATTATTTCCTGAGTATAGCCGGCCTTCTTAAGGATATCTCCCAGATTCGTGACACCGGGGATAAATGTGGATTGCGTATCCATTGAATTTCGACTTATGGGAAGTGCTAAAGGAAGACCTGCTGACTGAGTAAACATCGCCCCCACAGTCCATGTCGAGCCATACGCCGAAAAACCTCCGGTTAAGGTTTCTTCATCACCCGAGAAGGACTCGTTTTCCTTCGCAAGCTGTGTCAATTCGGGTATGTAACTGACCTTTTCGATTCCGCCGTTTTCGACATCGGTCGCGGTTATTTCCATTGATTCAAGAAAAATGAATATAAGATTTCTCTTTGTTTCGGGAAACCGCAAGGGAACTATTGCCGGGTCAACATATTCCTGATCAATAAAAGAATCGGAGTCAGTCGGAGTACGATAGTCTGCATTTTTAAAGGCTTCAGTATCCGATTCATCTATGACCAAAGAGGAAGGGGCCGCTACAGTGGCTACCGCGGTTTTTTCCGGAACTTTCATCGTCTCGTCTTCATCTGAATCACTCCCTATAATCTCTTGATCAATGAGAAATTGTGTTACATCCAGACTCACCCATGCCGAGTGCAAGGTAAGCGCACAAAATAATACACAAACAGCGCTGACCAGTGCCGTGGCTTTAAAATACCAATTCTTTCTATTCCTCCTAATGAAACGTAATCCGAACCAGAGCCCCACACCGAGCGGAATCATAACCGCCAATAATGTCAGAATCAAAGAGCGAAGCATACCTGCGTTCATGCCTTCGGTAGGCGCAATAAATGCCGTATAAATCAATTCTTCTATGGTCAGGGAATCCCAAAGTGACAGCATCCATTTAACTCCGACACCGATTAGCACCGCAACAAAACTCACCACCGCCATAACTGCAGTGGCAATTATGAATGTTGATCTTCTGTTTTTGCGTTGCTGCTTCCTTTCGAGCTTTTTACGCTTATTGGCACGAATAGTCCGGAAATTCTTATTTTTGGCGCTGCGTGGTTTTGCTTTTTTCTCCACAGCGCTTTTAATAATATCCTCCGCCGCCGCTTCAGCTTTTTGCTGTGCAATTTGCTCTAAGATGAAAACGAGCTTTTCGCTCATTTCCTCCTTTGTTTCCCTTTCTAATTCCAATTCCGGTTAATCCACCTTTCAAGGCATTACTATGTCAGATTGATAATATTATGTTTATTGCATTCAATTGCCGAATAATAGTGCAACAATTTATTCGTTCAAATATTCTAAAATCTTATGGTGCGCAATTTCTCTGTCAACACCTATAAAAATATTATGTTCACTTTTTTCAAGGACGTAAGTTTCCTTAAGAGTAGGTATTTCGTATAAACATTCCTTTGTAATATCAGGATCCGCCACCATATCACCGTTAGAGTAAATGGCATAAACCGGCGCCGTAATCTCTCCTAAAACCGGCATAGCACATTTTGCAAGCCGCAAGAGGCAGGCAATATTTCCGTATGACATCACATTATAGCATGGACGTCCCAAATCGTAACCATCGCCGCTTAACTCAGCGGGCACAAATGTAAAGGTCTTCTGCTTTTCCGCTTCTAAATCAATCTGGTAGAATTGCTTCATGCGAAGAGCAAAGCCGGGCGAAGCAAGGATGACTTTACCGAGACGTGGATCATCCTTATACATTGATGCTAAAATACAAGCTAACAGGCCTCCCATTGAAAAACCAATGATATGAACCTTTTCATACGAGGAAATCAAAACCTGAAAGGCACCAATGGCAGCGCCCTTCCAATCGCCTTCATTAACATTTTCCATGTCTTCTTGCTTAGTCCCGTGCCCCGGAAGACAAATCGCGGCGACATCAAATTTCCCTTCAGAATTACATAGAGAATCAGCGAGAACCCTGAAAACTCCGGGCATCCCCTGAAAACCATGAATACATAAAACGACCTGTCTGCCGTCGCCTCTGACTAAAAAAGGCTCGGCAGCCTTTTTCCAAACAGCTTCCTTATCAATGAAATCCATGCCAACCATCCCTACCTAAAACGACAAAATAAATTTCAATAAAAAATATACAAAATCTATAGGAATTATAAAACGATAATAAAATCTCGTCTACGGGAAAAACAAAAAAACACAAATTTGTCAAAATTGAACAAAA
>JAISSU010000011.1 GCA_031272985.1 Lachnospiraceae bacterium
ATAGTAGTTTTGGGTCTTTCTTGTTTTATACGGATCGAAATATTTTATATGATGATCCTATTATGAATGGAGATCTGTCGGAAATTGAAGGGCAATATTCTAATGAATCATTGGAGCAAGCAATTAGAGAATCGGGTTTCGAATTATATGGTTATACGCCGGAAGAGTATTACAATGATCAAACTACAGTTTTTCCATATGTAGCTGCCGATGGGACATATTGGTACGGACCCATGCATGCTAATTATGAACTCGTTTGGGCTTTAAAAGAAAACGGTTATTACAAGTTGGTTTTTCGTGGCACTAATGCCGTAGTAATGTATAAGGAATTGACGATGTATTATATTCCGGCAAATGTTAAAGGACCTGACGGCAAGACTCTTGATGAGCCGAGGCTTGTTGATGTGCTTTATGACGGTGAAATCGGCGAATCGTTGTTTCCGTATCGAGAAAATTGGTGGAAATAGGATAGCAGCATTAGTTAACTGCATTGAAGATGCAGAGTTCGTAGAAAACAATGCAGAGTTCGTAGAAAAGTTCGTAGAAAACAGTACACAGGAATTGATAATAAAACTGATGATAGAACGACCATCAATTAGTGTTAAAGCCATATCAGAGAAAATCGGTATGACTTCACGGGGTGTTCAAAAAAATATTGACAACCTGAAGAAACTTGGTTTGGTAGAACGTGTTGGCTCGGCAAAAGGAGGGTACTGGTTAGTTAAAGAACCCGAGAAAGATTAAGGCCTTTCCTATCTATATCCCGCAGTTCTTCTCCTCCTTGCGCTTCGTGGCAGTGCAGCATTTCTTCATGTCGTTTTATTACTTCCCTGCCGCCTGTATCGCCGGTTAGGGCTAATAGTTCGGGAAAGAGCGAGCGCGGGAATATTACCGGGTTTCCGCGTTCGCCTTTGTATGATAATGCGAGGATTATGCTTTCGTTTCGGGTTTTGTATTCGTTTATCATGTTTTCCAATGTGGCTTTTTTAAGGCCGGGCTGGTCGCAGACGCAGAACATACAGGCATCTATGGGCAGCTCGTCACCACCGCGTAGTTTTTCTTTTGGGGATGACCTCGTAATATATTCCAACCCGAGTTTTATTGATTCGGAGATTCCGAGTTCCGGATGTGGATTTTTTATTAGCAAGAGTTTTTGTTTTTTCGCAAATTCTTCAATTTCCGGGTAGGCTGTTACGACTACTGTTTCCCGAAATTCTTCTAATGGTAGGACCGCAAAAAGATGCTCAAATAAGGGCTTCCCCTTTATTATTTCCAATAGTTTATTTTCAGGTCCGTAACGTTTTGAAAGGCCGGAAGCTAATATTATGCAAGATATTGTCATTGTCATTCTCCTGGCTATTTAAGTCGTTTCATTGGTTTTATTATTCACTTAAGCAAGTAGGCAGTATTCGTTGGGATCAAGAGTGTCAATTCGCCGCGGGAAAATGTTTTTCAAATATTCCGGTCACTGCTTCGCGGCATTCTTCTTCAAAGGCTTTGTACTGATTTAGTAGCTGCAGCCCGTATTCGCTCAAATGCGCTTCGCCGCCGTTTTTCCCGCCTTTTTTTCTTTCGACCACTGTTTGAGCCGTCTGTTGTTCTATCGTTCGGATTATCTTCCAGCCCTTACTGTATGAGATTCCCATGCTCTCGCAGGCGGTGCGCACCGAATTTACCCGATTAATTAAATCCAATAGCTGGCGGCTGCCGGGTCCTAAAAACACTGACTCTCTGGCTAATTGAATTCTTATTACAGGACGTAATTTATGAAGGGTATGAGAATCTACAATATCTTTAGGAGGAGCTTTTGCCGGGGCGATTGGTAATATACCGGGATCTTCTACACTTTGGAAAGTACAATCAAGCGAAAATGAAGCGTGAGCACCCGGGAATGCACTCATAGAATCCTTTGCGTTTAGAAGGCTTTCTACGACTGATTTTTTTAAGACAATCGGCCAACCGTAAGTCTCTTTACGAGTGGGTATGACAAACGGATTAGTATTTTCAATAAGTGCTCGTACAGTTTCAGCCCTGAAGTAAGGTGCTGCAATGGATGAGATGATAATCCTGTCGTAATCGCGGCAAACCACGCCAAGCGCATTATCGAGGCTCAAAGAACTGCCGCTCCCCTTATGTTCATTTAAGTAAGTGACCCCAATGCGCGCCAAATGCGTTTCATAAGTTTTTCTTTCCACCAGATTAAGCGGCAGGTATACATCAGTGATTCCTGCAATATGCAGTGTCATTATTATTCGCTGAATCGGAGAAAGGCCATCGGTGATTTCAAGTGGGTCAAATGACAAGGGGGAATCGATGTCAGTTATAGATACATTGCCTATATTTTGCTTTTCTTCATCCGGCTTAATAAGGAAAAATGGTGATTTGAGTAGGATTATTGCACATATTTTCATAACATTCTCCGATTGACAGCCACTTACACGTATGATAGACTTTAACTATAATAACGAATTGTTTTTAAAAACAAATCGGTCAAACAAATATTAACTCATTGATCGGAGATTGTCAATATGGGTATTGTCCGGGCTGTGTGCATTAGCCGCGAAAAAGGAACACCCAAAGAGAAAACCGCAAAGGCTAAGTTTATAGAGAATTTTGGAATTGAGGGCGACGCCCACGCGGGGAACTGGCACAGACAGGTGAGTCTGCTCTCGTTGGATAAAGTAGAAAAGTTTTGCGAGGGAAAAATTGATATTCCGGCAGGGGCATTCGGAGAGAATTTATTAGTGTCGGGGATTGATTTTAAAGCATTCCCCGTTGGTACGAGATTTAAATGCAATGATGTGCTATTGGAAATAACTCAAATCGGGAAAGAATGTCATTCGCATTGTGCGATATATGAAAAGATTGGTGATTGTATCATGCCGCGGGAAGGAGTCTTTGCACGAGTTCTCAAAGGGGGATGGATTTACGAAGGCGATGTGTTGCAGCAGGAGAAGGGAAACCCACAGGATCGGACTATTGGCACGAAAGAAACTGTTAGGGCGGCGGTAATCACCATCAGTGACAGGTGTTACGCTAACGTGGCAAAGGACCTAAGCGGTCCGCTACTAAAAGAGATTCTTTCGAATTCCGGTTATAAAGTTGCGGAAGCTCTGATTTTGCCGGATGAGCGGGAGATGATTGAAAGGGAATTAATCAGTCTTTCGGATGAAACGGATATTGAATTGATAATAACGACAGGCGGGACGGGCTTTGCACCAAGGGATGTTACGCCGGAGGCTACATTGGCGGTAGCCACCAGAAACGCGCCGGGAATATCAGAGGCGATTAGAGCATCATCGATGAAATACACAGGGCGAGCGATGCTTAGCAGAGGGGCATCTGTCATAAGGGATAATACATTGATTATTAATCTCCCCGGAAGCCCAAAGGCGCTAAAGGAAGGTCTGGAAGCGGTATTGCCGTATTTAGAACACGGAATTAAAATGCTCCGCGGTGGAAATCATGAAGGAAATTAAAACTACAGAAGCAATCGGGCAGGTTCTTTGCCACGATATGACTCAAATAATACCCGGAAAATACAAAGGCGCACGTTTTCGCAAAGGTCATATTGTTACGCCAGATGATATACCGGTGCTACTTAGTATGGGGAAGGAGACTATTTTTGTCTGGGAAAATGATGAAAACATGTTGCACGAAAACGATGCGGCTGAAATTCTGTATGATATTTGCGCAAAGGAGCAAATCGGTTTTATTAAGAGTGAAATCATACAAGGCAAAATAGAAATCCTTGCCGAGTCGGATGGATTCTTTGAAATAGATACCGAAAAGCTTAAGGCTATAAATGCTCTCGGAGAAATAATGATTGCCGCAAGGCACACGAATAGTCCCGTGAAAAAAGGTGACAAGCTCGCCGGTATGAGGGTAATACCGCTTGTTATATTAAAAGAAAAGATGGCTCTGGCAAAGGCGATGGCCGGTGAAGCACCTTTAATCAAACTAACACCTTATAAGAAGCTAAAATACGCGATTGTTACTATCGGAAATGAGGTTTTTGCGGGCAGAATAAAAGATTCTTTCACGCCGGTTGTCAGAGAAAAACTATCAAAGTTTGAAGCCGAGGAAATTGGTCATGTAATCTTAGCTGATGATCCCCAAAAGGTGACAGCGGCGATTCTTGATTTTATAGGCAAAGGCGCCCAGCTGGTGTTATGTACAGGCGGAATGAGTGTCGACCCCGACGACAGGACGCCTTTGGCAATCAAAAACACGGGGGCCGATATAGTGAGCTATGGTTCGCCCGTATTGCCGGGGGCAATGCTCTTAGTGGCTTATTATGGTAATAACCAAATACCTATAGTAGGACTGCCGGGGTGCGTGATGTACTCTAAAAGAACTGTTTTTGACATTTTACTGCCGAGGATTATTGCAGGGAAAATGGTCAGCAAAGAGGAATTGTCGGCTCTCGGAAACGGAGGAATGTGCCTTGATTGCCCGGTTTGCATTTTCCCCAATTGCGCTTTTGGGGCGGGAATTTGACAGATACTTTTTAGTTTTCGGGGTGTGATATGCGATATTTAGTAATGTTATAATCCCTTTCGAATTGCACATATCATTTGTGTGAGAGGTGTCAGGGTTCCATGGGGTATTACCGGACTGTGACATAAACAAAAACAAGGAGGATTGACAATGAAAAAGAAGACAATGGCCTGGGTACTGATGATGGTACTGGTAGCGGGAACATTAATGTTCGCAGGCTGCAAAAAGAAAGAAGAACCAAAAGAGGACGCTTCCACCCAGACGGAAGAAACTGACACAAAGACTGATGAAGCAACGGAAACTGATAGTGCCGAAAATAAAGATGATTCGAGCACTGACTCGGATGTAATTAACTTTAATATTGCGGCTGCGGCGAGTCTCGAGGATGTATTCGAAAATGAACTGATTCCGCTGTTTTTGGAACAGAATGATTTAGTCAATATTAAGGGAACTTATGATTCATCGGGCAAATTACAGACCCAAATTGAAGAAGGCCTGGATGCCGATATCTTTATGAGCGCTGCTACTAAGCAGATGACGGCACTCACCGATGAAGATTTGATTGATGGTTCGACGGTGGTCAATTTATTGGAAAATCAGATCGTGCTCATTGCGCCGACAGATTCGAAGACGACAGTGACTTCCTTTGAAAAGATCGGCGATGCCGCCACTATAGCAATTGGCGATCCCGAAAGCGTTCCGGCAGGACAATACGCACAGGAAGCATTGACAACGCTTGGTGTTTGGGATAGTATCCAGAGTAAGGTGAGTCTCGGAACCAATGTTACCGAGGTTTTAAATCAGGTGGCTGAGGGCAGTGCTGAAGTGGGTATCGTTTATGCTACCGACGCCGCACAGATGCCTGATAAGGTTAAGGTAATCGCGACGGCTCCCGAGGGCAGCTTGAAAACACCTGTTATTTATCCCGTTGGCATTCTTACAAATTCAAAGCAAAAAGAAATCGGCACAGCGTTTGTTGAATTTTTGCAGACCCCTGAAGCGATTACGATATTTGAAAAAGCCGGATTTAAATCAAATTTATAGGAATTGAACAATGAAGGGCGGCCAAAACGGTCGCCTTGTTGTGTTTTATGGAGAGAATTTGAGGTAAGTAATGGATAGCCAAGCGATCTGGATTTCTTTAAGAACCGCACTATGCTCAATTGCAATAACCTTCTTTTTAGGCTTATTTGCAGGACATTTAGTGGCGAGGGCCCGCAATGAAAAGTTGAAACTTTTCTGGGATGGGTTATTAACGCTGCCGATGGTTCTACCGCCCACGGTTGCAGGCTTTTTTTTGCTGTATTTATTTGGGGTTAAGCGCCCGATTGGAAAATTTCTTCTGGAATTCCTCGGCGTAAGAATTGTTTTCACATGGTATGCAACGGTTTTAGCTGCTGTGGTAATCTCATTTCCGCTGATGTACAGAAGCGCTCGTGCTGCTTTTGAACAGGTGGATGTAAATCTCATTTATGCCGCCAGAACTCTCGGTATGAGCGAGTGGGCGATTTTCTGGAAGATTACTATGCCTTTGGCACTTCCCGGGGTAATGAGTGGCGGAATCTTAAGTTTTGCAAGGGGGATAGGTGAATTCGGTGCTACCGCAATGATTGCCGGAAATATTATAGGTGTTACGCGTACGCTTCCCCTCGCGGTTTATTCGGCTGTAGCGGGGGGACACATGGAGGATGCATACCGTTATGTATTGATTTTGGCGGGCATTGCTTTCCTCGCAATCATAGGAATGAATGCTGTTCTGATAAAACGCAGACGCTGAGCGAACCGGAAATTTTTATATTCCGAATAATAAGCTGTATTTGGTTAGCAATAATAGCATTAGGCGGGAATAGAATTTTTGATTTTGGACTGGAAAGGGAACTTTGATGGCTATAAAGGTCGATATTAAAAAAAAACATAAGGGTTTTTGCTTAAGAGTCTCGTTTGAATCGAGCAATGGGATGTTAGGCATACTCGGCGCGTCCGGAAGCGGAAAAAGCATGACATTAAAGTGCATCGCCGGTCTGGAAAACCCTGATGGCGGGCACATTTCAATAGACGGCCGTGTTTTATTTGATTCAGATAAAAAGATAAACTTACGCCCTCAGGAACGCGCAGTCGGATATATGTTTCAAAACTACGCTTTGTTTCCGCACATGAATGTTTACAGAAATCTGCGCTGTGCAATAAAACCGGACAAAAAAGAAAGCATTAATAGCAGAATTGATTCTCTGCTAAGAGAATTTAGCTTAATGGGAATGTCAAAACGCCTTCCTTCGCAATTATCGGGAGGACAACAGCAAAGAGTGGCGCTGGCGAGACTTTTTGCAAGTAATCCGAAGTGTCTTTTATTGGATGAGCCGTTTTCAGCGCTGGATTCACATTTACGTGAACGTTTTCAGGTGGAGATGAAAGAAAGACTGGGAGATTTCGGCGCAGATGTTATAATGGTAACACATGACAGGGATGAAGCTTACAAAATGTGCGAAAGTCTCCTTGTTTTGGAAGAAGGCAGACCTGTCGCTTTCGGCGCGACTAAAGATATATTTTCAAAGCCTGAGACGGTCGCCGCTGCGAGAATTACAGGGTGTAAAAATATAGTGCCGATTGTAAAGCTAAATTCACACAAGGTGAAAGTTCCCGACTGGGGAATGGAACTGGAACTGAAGCAGGAAGTCAGCGAAAAGCACACCCATATCGGAATCCGGGCACACGATTTCCATGGCGTTTCCCAAAGTGGGTTAAATACTGTATCGGTAAACAATGGAGAAATAATGGAAGGTCCTTTTGAATGGAATGTTTTGTTTGAAACCACGCAGGAGACCGGCGGTGAAAGCAAAGTATATCTTTGGTGGAAGATAGCTAAAACAGGCGACGCTTTGCAAATGCCGCAGTATCTTTGCGTAAATCCCGAAGATGTACAACTCCTGAAAGAATAATAAAATAAACAATAAATGAAAACTTTTAATATAAAGCAAAGCGAAAATAGATTTATTTGAAGTATCGAGTAATTATGAAATCCAAGATAAAAAGGTGAGGTCATGGAACTTAATTCAAATCATTTTGACAATAGCGGGAATGCGGTTATGGTGGATATCGGAGAAAAAGAAGCTACGAAACGCATCGCTGTTGCTTCAGGAAAAATATTTGTTGATGAAAAAACTTATAAAATGATTGCCGAAGGCAAAGTGTCAAAAGGTGACGTTTTGGGAGTGGCCAGAATCGCGGGGATAATGGCGGCTAAACAAACATTCCTTTCAATTCCGCTATGTCATCCGATATCTATTGAGAGTATCAGTATTGATTTTGAATTTCCAATAGATGAAGCATCAATTGATAAAAAATTTATCAAAGCCATCTGTTCGGTAAAGACTACAGGAACAACCGGTGTAGAGATGGAAGCCTTAAATGGAGTATGCATTGCGCTGTTGACCATATATGATATGTGTAAATCCATTGAAAAGGGTATGACTATTGGGGAGATACAACTGGAGAAAAAGAGCGGCGGCAAGAGCGGAAACTATGAAAGGCAGCTATAAGAACACCGATGGGATAAATTAGGAGTAATGACTTTTGGCAATCATTGATGGTTTGGGGCGAAAACTGAATTATTTGAGAGTATCGGTGACCGACAGGTGCAATCTAAGATGTCGTTACTGCATGCCTTTTGGAGGAGTAGCGCCAATAGAGCACAAAGAAATCTTAAGCTTTGAAGAGATTCTTCGTGTAGTTTCGATTATGGCGGATTTGGGGGTTAATAAGGTTCGGCTGACGGGCGGAGAACCCTTGGTAAGAAAAGGTATTGCTACATTGGCAAAGCGCATAAAAGAGATTCGAGGGATAGAGATTTTAGGGCTTACGACCAATGGAGTACTTTTGGGGGACATGGCGAAAGAGCTTTCGGATTCGGGAGTGGATGCGATAAATATCAGCATTGATACGACCGATGAGATGCGATATAAAAATCTGACGTTATTTGATATGTACAATGAAGTAAGACGCGGTCTTTTGGCGGCGCTTGAAAATTCGTTTAATAGTGTAAAAGTTAATTGCGTGCTGTCGCCGTTTTCGATTCCGGATGACTGGATCCACGTAGCGGCTTTTGCAAAAGATAATGCTATTGATGTCAGATTTATAGAATGGATGCCGATGGCAGGAGAGGAGATGATTGAGCAGAATATAATATACAGGATGGACACGGTTAAAGGAGTGCTCGGCAAAGAATTCGGTGAAATGACACCATGCTCGAATGAAGAAAACGTCGCTGCATGTGCAAAGATGTTTAGTGTGCATGGCTTTATAGGGCGATTAGGGTTTATTCCCGCGATGAGTTCGCCTTTTTGCAAGAGCTGCAATCGCCTGAGATTGACCTCAACAGGCGATTTGAGGCTTTGTCTCTTTTATGATAAAGGATTGGCATTAAAATCCCTTTTAAGAGGCGGGGCATCAGATGAATATATTGCGAAGCAAATACTGAAAACTGTGGAGGGGAAACCGGCAGGGCATATCGGGCACAGAGTGAATTTTGGGGAAAATTCTGACACAGAAGCGATTAGCAGCATCTGTGGTATGTCACAAGTGGGCGGTTAACACTAAGGAGAAATTATTATGTCACAAGTCTTGACACAGTATCTGGGAATCAAGAAGGGGGATGTAATAGCGGTCGTCGGGAGCGGGGGAAAGACATCGCTTATTGAAAAATTAGCGAATGAAAGAAAGGAAATCAATGGCAGTAAGATTCTTATTTCACCTACGACCAGAATAATGATGCCGGAAAGCGGCACGGTTATCTTAAGTGATTGGCAGGATTATATGCCTGCGGCGGGGATTAGTTACTTCGGAACAATAAATGGGGAGGATGGCAAATTACATGCCATTCCACAGGATGTATTAAGGGTAGTAGTTCAAGGATTTGATTTAAGCCTATTAGAGGCTGATGGTTCGAGAAACCTGCCTTGGAAGGGATGGGATTACACTGATCCTGTCATACCGGCAGGTACGACGATGACTTTAGGAGTTATTTCGGCAAAGGGTATCGGGCTTAGCGCAACGGAAGAAAACGTTTTTAGATTAAGGGAATTTTTGGAAACGACCGGGCTTCGAGAAGGCGATAAAATTACTATAAATGCGGCCGTAAAAAGCGTGCTTGCCCGAAACGGAATGTTCTGGAATAAAAAGGGGCGAAAAGCCATTTTTATAAATCAGGCTGAAGGTGAATACGAAGAAGTGGCTAAAGATTTAAGGCACGCGATAAGAAAAGTGGGTTTTTTCGGTAAGATAGCCTACGGCTCGATAAATGATGATTGGTATAAATCACTTTGTAAAATAAAAAGAGAAATGAATCCGGGTTCTCTTTAATAAAATAGTATTCCGGTAAGGGTGCATGAGAGATTTGATAATTGTCCGTGGCGGGGGTGACCTCGCCACGGGGGCGGTGCAAAAATTCTATAGGGCAGGTTTTAGAGTCTTAGTTTTAGAAACCGGAAATCCTACGACTATACGCAGGACGGTGTCTCTTAGCGAGGCGATTTTTAGCGGGTATTCGGAAGTGGAGGATTTGCGTTGCAGGAAAATAGAAAGCGTTTCGCAGATCGAAGATACATGGAAAAAAAGAGAAATCCCGATAATGGTTGATCCGAGTGGCGCGAGTATTTACATGCTGAAGCCTCGCGGGGTGATTGATGCGATTATCGCGAAAAAGAACCTCGGGACAAATCGGGAAATGGCCGAAATAACCATAGGCTTAGGTCCCGGATTTACTGCCGGAATAGATGTGGATGCGGTAATTGAGACGAAAAGGGGCCATACGCTTGGAAAAGTCATTTTCGAAGGAAGAGCTATTGAAAATACAGGGGTGCCGGGGATAGTGGAAGGATACGGAAAAGAGCGGGTCATTCATGCTCCAACCTACGGAAAACTACTTCCGGAAAAATCAATTGGCGATAAGGTCTTGAAGGGGGAAATACTTTTCTTTATTGAAAATGAGAATGAGAAAAAAGGCGTTGCGGCACCTTTTAGCGGACTTTTAAGAGGACTGATAAATCCTAAGATCCCAATAAAAAAGGGTTTAAAAATAGCTGATATTGATCCAAGGATAGATGCCAACTGGAAGACTATTTCAGATAAAGCCAGAGCTGTAGGCGGGGGGGCATTAGAGGCGTATCTTTACTTGAGAAATAATAAAGGAGGAAATCATGGTCTGGGATGTACTTGAATTTGCGGCAAAACATACAGAAATTGGCGAGAAGGTCGCATTGGTTTCTGTGACAAAAACTTACGGGAGTTCTCCGGCATCGGTAGGCCAATTGATGGCGGTATTAGCCGATGAGGAAATCTGCGGCACTGTAGGAGGCGGTATTCAGGAGCACGAACTGATTACGAGGGCGGCCAATGCGATAAAGAATGGCGAGGAAAACTTTACATTTTCGTATTCGCTCGCGGAAAAAGGCATGGTCTGCGGCGGTAGCGTCGAAGGGATTTGCATAATTCTGGGAATCTCCGAACGTATCGTGATTTTCGGAGGAGGCCATGTGGCGCAAGCTCTCGCACCTATCGCCAGAATGACGGGATTTTCAGTGACTGTCGTGGAAGACAGGGAAGAATTTGCGGATGCTTTTGAAGGCGCACAGTATATTTGTTGTCCGATTGAAAAATTCGCCGAAAATATCAGGCTTACAAAAGAAGATTACGTGGTAGTGAGCACGAGGGGTCATCGCTTTGACTATCAGGCGCTCAAATTCGCATTGCCGTTTGAAACAGCCTATCTGGGGATGATTGGGTCGAAAACAAAGGTAAAAGAAGTATATGAAATGGCGCGGGCGGACGGATTTAGTGATGAGCAATTGGGACGAGTCTATGCGCCTATTGGACTTAATATAGGGGGTCAAAGTCCTGCTGAAATTGCGCTTAGCATATTATCTGAGATTCAGCTGGTAAAGTGCAAGGGGGAATTAGCTCATAAGAAAATTTAGTAAAGTGGGAAAAAGTTTGACATTTTAGTCGCGATTCTTGTTGACAATGGGGTCAGGCTTCATTATAATGAGTTACGTGCCTTTTGGACGGTAAAGGGAATAAAGGCAGGAATCAGACTTACGGGGTGTGGCTCAGCTTGGCTAGAGCGCCTGGTTTGGGACCAGGAAGTCGCAGGTTCGAATCCTGTCACCCCGATTAGCCATGCGGGTGTAGTTCAATGGTAGAACACTAGCCTTCCAAGCTAGATACGTGGGTTCGATTCCCATCACCCGCTTTTGTAAACCTTAGGTTTTCAGCTTGATGAAGGCTTGGAGGTATGTGAGTCTGTAGCTCAGCTGGATAGAGCAACGGCCTTCTAAGCCGTAGGTCGAGGGTTCGAATCCCCCCAGGCTCGGTAAAGAGAATAGAAAGACTTCTGATGCAGATACAATAAACATGGTGGGTATGGCTCAGCTGGTTAGAGCGCCAGATTGTGGTTCTGGATGTCGTGGGTTCGAATCCCACTATCCACCCTTGAATGGAGGCGAAGATATGCGCGCCTCCTGCTTTTAAATAATGGGCTATCGCCAAGCGGTAAGGCACAGGACTTTGACTCCTGCATTCGATGGTTCGAATCCATCTAGCCCAGCTCTCGGGCGTGTAGCTCAGGTGGTAGAGCACTTGACTTTTAATCAAGTTGTCCGGGGTTCGAATCCCCGCACGCTCAGTCCTCTAAAATGCTGGTAAAACGCGGCTTTATTGGCGTTTTTCAC
>JAISSU010000027.1 GCA_031272985.1 Lachnospiraceae bacterium
GCGAATGCCCGTGATAACTTTGACTTGCCCGTCCCACATAAATGAGGTCAGCTTGTTCAAATAACGGTCGCGTTTAATCTCCATAAGAAGCTCCTATTGAAAACTTGCTCAATTATTTGCAAAACATTTCAATAGGAAGCGTATGCTATTTATATATTAAAGTCAAGAGCTTTTTTATCAGGTTATCAGCATTTAGTACCTACCAAAAATAAAAAAAATATTTGTCATATAAACTTGACAAAATGTCGCATGTGATGTATATTGACTATGGAGGTGATGGCATGAGCAAAAACTTGCGACTAAAAGCGGCACGGGCGGCAATGGATCTGTCGCAAAAAGACCTTGCCGATCAAGTGGACGTTTCGCGGCAGACTATTAATGCCATTGAGATGGGAGATTATAATCCTTCAGTGCGGCTGTGCGTTAAGATCTGTCGCGCACTTGGAAAAACATTGGATGAGCTTTTCTGGGAAGAAGTAGTGTAGTATTAGTGCAGAAGCGGGGGACTTCACGGGAACCCTGCTCATATTCAGGAATGGAGGCATGGGTATGTGTAAAGAAAACTATGACGAGAGACAATTAAAGATTCGCGGAGACGTTTATAGACATTGTTGGATTTTTACGATTATTCTGATGCTGATTAATTTCTTTATTACAGGTTTTGGGAAGATTATTTGGGCACAGGCGAGCTTTATGTTCATCCTTATATGTACGGCTTCAATTGCGTTTGGTTCAATTGAAATGCTTCTTAGGGATGTGTATGTGGGCAGGGATAGCTGGCGGATGTATGCAATCCCGTTTTGCTTGCTGGTTTTCGGACTATGGACATTCTTTCTGTCTTTGCATGATAAAGAAGTACTTATCTCCGAAGGAATGTTATCAAGAGGGGGAGTAACTTTATTAAATGCAATAATGTTTGTGCTCGTAGGCATTGTCGGTGTATATAAATTCATAAAAAACCGCAGGACAGGCAGTAAAGAAGCAGATTAAAACCCTAAATTAAAATAGATTTTCGCTTAAAACGGCAAACAATGTCACTTTTAAGCGGTTTTTTGCCCAACAAAAACAGACTAATATATTAAAAATAGCGATTTTATAAGGTTTTTATCAAAAGGTATTAAAAATTATTATTAATAAATCAGGAAAGCACAAACCCCATATTCTCCATAAATTCCTCCCCGAAATCCGCATGTAGTGCCAGCTCGCACTCTGTAGTGAGAGAGATTATTTTCTGTATTCGCTCTTTTGCGGTTTCATCTTTGCATATGATTGCCGCGCCTTTTAGAGACGTATTGCCTGCGGCAATTATTTTTTCTTCCCATGCAGGTGGCAATAATCCGATGGCGCAGGCTTTTTGAGGGGACAGGCTATATCCGAATCCCCCCGCAAGATACACCTTTTCCACCTCGGCATAAGAGCAGCCATATTCTTTTATAAGTATTTCCAAACCTGAGCGTATTGCTGATTTTGCGACTTGGAGTTCTCGGATGTCTTTTGCTGTGAATACGATGCCTTCGGCAATAGGAAACCCCCTTTCGGTATATTCTTCACGTAAAGCCCCGGTTTTATCGATAATACCGGCTTTTATTAGCTCTGCGAGTATTTCAATGGCTCCTGTTCCGCAGATGCCTTTCGGATCTGTCCCGGAGATTGTTCTTAATTTTAATTCAAAGTTTTTGTTGTAGCCCTGCAGGTTGATATTCCGATTAATGCAAACACTTTTATCATCGGTGCTGTCTTTGGTAGCATTATTAGGTGCAATTTCATGAGTTTCGGCATCCGCCCCGCATATCGCTCCGGGTATGGAGGGCATTCCGCATTTTAGGTTTCCTCCTTCAAAAGTAGGTCCGGCTGCGGCTGAAGCCACGACGATTTTATCTTTATTTCCTATTGCCATCTCAGCATTGGTGCCCAGATCTATCAGAACGCAGGTTTTTTCGTTTTTATCAAAATCAAGGCTTAATAGTCCCGAAACGATATCCCCACCGACATAGGCGGAAATACCGGGTGTTATAAATACCCTTGTTTCCGAAGCTGAATGTAAATTTAAGTCAAAGCGCGTATCCTTCATATTATTTCTTGCCTTAGGTCCGGTCGTAGCGCTTAACAGCGCATCCTTAAGATCGGTAGTATCTTTGTAATCCAGATCTACCGCAGTAAATGGGTACTCCCCCAGACCCGCCGTGTCATATCCCATCAGGAGATGCATCATTGTCGTATTTCCTGATAATACTATTTTCGAGGGATATTCACAGATTATATTTGCCAATTCGTGTATCCCGCCGGCCAAATCATTGAGCATTATTTCTTTTATCAGTTCGGCTTTGCCGCTTTTTGCCTGCTCGATTCTGCTTAGGACATCTCCGCCGTATTTGATACCTGAATTTTGCCTTACCAAAGGCGGCAAACATTCATTACCATTTATTGCCTGAAATGCAAGCGTTGTACTGCCTACATCTATAGCGATACAGGTTCCCATATCGCCTTCTGAATTTTTCGAATCGCTCTTAGTAGCTGATGTGTTCACATCAAGTCCGGAAACCGGCAATCCGCATTCCGAAGTGATGTTCTGTGTCACGTTTAACTGCACGGGGTCATCACAGCTAACTGTCACATCTGAAAGGGGATAGCAACGGCATCCGATTCTATATCCTTTTTCTATTTCTTTGGTACTTAAGAATCGTAAATCAGTATTATTGGCGGATGGCGCTCCCTTGGTTATGAGTACCCGACATTTTCCGCAGCGCCCCTTCGCACCGCAGTTAAGATTAAGCGCATACGCAGTTTGAGACAGAGTATCGGCAATGCTATCGCCCTTTTTCATTTCGAAATATTCTGTTTTGTTTCCATGCTCAATCAAGAGTTTACAAGTCATTGCCACGGAATCCCTTTCCGGTAAGCCATCTGTTTTTATTTGTATTCTAACCGACAATTCTGTATAATGTAAAGCATGAGAGTGTTTGCGTTATGGTTTTAAACGGGGAACGAGGTATATCAAATGATCAAAAATATGTACAAACGCCGCCTCGGAGATCGAAGTGACGGCTGGAGGGTACGCAATGTAGATGCTGTTTTTGCAGTGGTTCCTTATATTATGCGCACCCGTCTGGATTCTCAATGCTTCTTTGAAGAAGAGCTGGATTTGGAGACTTTAGAGGGCTTCATTAAGAAATACCGCGACGAGATTCCGGGTTTGTCCCTAATGCAGATTATGATGGCGGCTATAGTCAGGCTGATTTCACAGCGCCCCCATGTTAATCGATTTGTCGTATACAATAAAATTTATGCACATAATGACATAAAAATAGCCGTTATGATTAAGCGCTCCCTTGATGATCAGGGTGAAGAAACGCCGATTATGCCTTTATTTTCACCTTTTGATACTTTGCCTGATGTGGTCAGAAAGCTCAATACCGAAATAGAAGCAAACCGTAAGACCGAGCAGAAAAATGACTCGGATAAGATTTCGAGATTTTTTGGTTACCTGCCGCCCTTCCTTGTTCGGATAGGTATCGGACTCATACGGCTTTTGGATAATATAGGTATATTGCCGAAGGCAATCATGAAGGCGAGTCCATGGCATACCAGTGCGTTTTTCACGAATATCGGTTCAATAGGGCTGGAGTCGATTTATCACCATTTATATGAATTCGGAACGACGAGCTTTTTTATGTCAATGGGGAAAAAACATAAAACGCCCCTTGTCAATGAAAAAGGCGAGGCGAGTGCAAAGCGCACAATCGGACTTAAATATGTTATTGATGAGCGTATTTGCGACGGATTTTATTATGCAAAATCTATGAGATTGCTTCGCTCATACCTTAATAATCCCGAGGTCTTGCTCACTCCACCAAAGAGTATCGTAATTGACGAAGGTATAGGGAGAAAGCTTTGGCATGACCCGAATGAGAAGGCTAATCCTACGCAATGACGTATAATTAATTAATTACAGATTGCAACTTAATCACAAATCCTTTATATTAAATGATGATCAGACAAAACGCAGGGGGATTCATAAAAATGAAAAAACCACGTATTCTTACAGCTGTTGCACTTATTGTTATTGCCGCTTTCATGACGTTTGGTTGCGTTAAAAAGCTCGCCGGCATGGAAGGGAAATATATTCTTGATTCGGTTACTTCCTCAGGGATATCCGTGACAGGGGATGAGCTGCCTACCTATGGCTGGGACCCTAATAATTATACTATCGAGTTTACTCAAGCCGGAGATTTTTCCGTTAATTTAAACGGAGAAAAAGGCGAAGCTAAATACGAGCTCGAGGGCAATACTCTGACCATAAAGGATATGGCGGAGACCCTCGAAGCTACGGTTAATGAAGACAAGACCGAGGTCACTATAACGGCAAACGGCGTTGTAATGGTATTTACAAAACAAGCGAGTGAGGAAGATTAATTTCCCAGAAGCTTAAGTAATCCCTTTGCCAATTTTCCGAGATCGTCGGGCTTGACCATCTTTATCAGTTTCGGGAGCAAGGTCGTAAGCAGTGAGGATTTTTTGTCATCATCGTCATCGTCATCATCATCACTACTGTTTGAGCTACCAAGCAATCCCCCGACCAAATCACCTAAATCCAGCCCGTCGTCTTTTTTATTAGAGCTGCTGCTACTGCTTCCGGATCCGAGCAGTCCACCTACCACGTCGCCTAAATCGAGTCCGTCGTCTTTCTTGTCATCGTCAGAACTGTTGCTACCGAGCAAGCCACCGAGGATGCTGCCTAAATCCAAGCTTTTATTTTTGGTGTTATTTGCGGCTTTGGTCAATAAATCCTTTGCTTTGTCCTTGTCATCTTTGCTTACAAGCGTAAGAATCGAATCAAGCGCTTGTTTTTGTTCTTTATCCATAAGTATTATGTGCCCCCTAACACTAAGTTTAATTGATATTGTCGACAGGTCAGGCGCTGATTATAAAGCTTGCCTGACCTGAAGTTCCCTAATTTCTTAAATATTTACTCTGAATCCCCGAGGTTTTCAAGATTTTCTTCCTGCTCGGATGTATCGACCTCTTCTAAATCATTCGAGGTATCCGTCTCGGAAGTTTCAGTGCTCTCTGATTCCGTGCTGCTTTCCGAAGATGTGGTGTTACTCGATGCAGAGCCGCCGTGAGCACAGTAATTACACGGATCTAATTTCTTTTCCCGCAGCGCATCAGCTAAATTTCCTTCGTAAACGGTCAAAGAACGAGTAATAGTAAAACAATTCTGATCAAAATGATATGATTTTCCATATTTCGTCCAATAGGCGGTATCGCTTAAATTCCCCGTTAAATCGTTCGGAATGGTAACGCCTTCGGATTCGAGTTCGGACTGTAATTCGTCGTCTGAGGCCGTAGATGATGCTGATTCTTCCTGAACGACTGGGGCATTATAGTCGATAGTGGCTGCAGTCGCTGCCGCAAACAGTACCGCCGCGACTATGGTCACTATTCTTTTTGATTTTGCGTCCAATTTATCGCTCTTTAATAATAGGAAGATACCAATCGGGAGAAATACGAGAATCGTAACCAAAACACCTAACTGATTCCAGACGAAATTAAAGAACTTTACTTTAAAATTAGCCGGTTTTATGCGATTTGCGTGCTTCCAGAATTGTGCCCCGACAATGCAAAATACCGCTGCGCCAACGATTCCGCCGATGATTCTGGTTAAACTTGCACCTTCACATAACATAATCAGACCGAAAATCATGCTACCGACAGCCAATAGCCAGCAGACAATGGCAAGAATCCTCCAAAGGACCGAAGAGCCCTTCTTTTCTCCTGAAGAAGAACTATCTCCTTTTTTAGCAGTCCCTTCACTTTTGTCGACTTTCTTTGTCTCGCTCACGCGGACAATCTCCCGCTCTACAGGCGGTTTTTTTGTGGTTTTCTTTGCTTGCGCCATGACACCCTCCTCAAAGATACTCATTATTTTTGGAATTCCCCTGAAACAATTAATAAGAATTACATAAAATTATTGTACGGAAAAACATAAGAGGTTGTCAACAAAATTATACTTGTTTTCTTACGAAGCTTTTGTTACAATAGGCAAGTAGCTTTTATAGAGGCTTCTAAAAACACCGAGGCTCCGTGGTCAAGCGGTCAAGACGCTAGCCTCTCACGCTGGAATCAGGGGTTCGATTCCCCTCGGAGTCATTACTTGCTTGCTAATTGCGAAAGAGTGGTTTATACTTGCGGGATAAATGCAAATCGAATCAGCTTATTAACCAAGTGAACGAAGACGTTCCGAAAGCCTTAGGGCTCGGAGTGTCTTTTGTCATATAAAAGGGTATTTTATTTTTGAAGGGAGAGGAATTTATGAGTGATTTATTCAACGTAGCGGACATTTTCGGCGAAGACGTTTTTAATGATTCTGTAATGCAGGAGCGTCTGCCAAAGAAGGTTTACAAAGATTTAAAACAGGTTATTGAGGAAGGGAAAGATCTGGACCTTGCGACAGCTGATGTTATTGCCCACGAGATGAAGGAATGGGCGATAGAGAAGGGGGCTACGCATTATACGCACTGGTTCCAGCCTATGACGGGAGTCACTGCGGAAAAGCATGATTCATTTATTTCAGCCCCGCTTCCAAACGGAAAGGTCTTGATGAGTTTTTCAGGCAAAGAACTGATAAAGGGCGAGCCGGATGCATCCTCATTCCCGTCGGGTGGACTTCGCGCCACTTTCGAAGCTCGCGGCTATACCGCTTGGGATTGCACTTCTCCGGCATTCGTGAGAGTGGATGCGGGTGGTGCCACACTTTGCATTCCGACAGCTTTTTGCTCATATACAGGCGAGGCACTCGATTTAAAGACGCCGCTGCTTCGCTCAATGGAATCAGTTAACGAGCAGGCTTTAAGACTTCTTAAATTATTCGGTAATACCACTTCAAAAAAGGTCACACCTTGTGTGGGACCCGAGCAGGAGTACTTCTTGGTTGATGCCGAGAAATATGAAAAACGTAAGGACTTGATTTATACCGGAAGGACGTTATTCGGAGCACCGGCGCCAAAAGGGCAGGAGCTTGAGGATCATTATTTCGGGACGATTCGCCAGAGAATTGCTGCCTTTATGAAGGATGTGAATACGCAGCTTTGGAAGGTCGGAGTCACCGCAAAAACTCAGCATAACGAGGTGGCACCCGCGCAGCATGAGCTCGCTCCGATTTATTCTCAGGCCAATGTCGCTGTGGACCATAATCAGCTTGTAATGGCCACATTAAAGCGCGTCGCGTGTCAGCATGGCTTAAAATGCCTTTTGCACGAAAAGCCTTTCGCGGGTGTGAATGGTTCAGGTAAACATAATAACTGGTCCATTACGACCGATGACGGAAAGAATCTTCTCGATCCCGGAAAGAATCCGCACGAAAATCTGCAGTTCCTATTGGTACTGACCTGTATTATAAAGGCTATTGACGTACATGCTGACATATTGCGTGAATCCGCATCGAATCCGGGTAATGACCACCGTCTCGGAGCTAATGAGGCGCCTCCGGCAATTATTTCCATATTCTTAGGTGAGCAATTACAGGACATTATCGATCAGCTTGTTTCAAAGGGCAGCGCCACTCACAGTGAGAAGGGCGGAAAGATGGACATCGGAGTTTCCACGATTCCCGAGTTTTCAAAAGACGCCACAGACAGGAATCGTACTTCTCCGTTCGCCTTCACAGGCAATAAATTTGAGTTCCGTATGGTTGGTTCAAAGGATTCCATTGCCACGCCTAATACAGTACTTAATACGATTGTCGCCGAAGCATTTTCGGATGCCTGCGATATATTGGAAAAGGCGGATGATTTTGAAACAGCGGTTAAGGATTTGATTGCCGAATACGCGCAGAAGCATCAGAGAGTTATTTATAATGGAAACGGTTACTCGGATGAATGGGTAGAAGAGGCCGCAAAACGCGGACTTCCGAATATCAAATCGATGGTAGAGGCGATTCCGGTCATGACGACAGACGAGTCGGTAGCTCTTTTTGAGAAATTCCATGTGCTCTCAAGGGCGGAGCTTGAATCACGTGCGGCGATTAAGTACGAGACCTACTCGAAGGTAATTAATATTGAGGCGCTGACAATGATTGATATTGCGAGCAAGCAATTGATTCCCGCGGTTATCAAATATTCAGGGAAGCTCGCAGGTACAATTAATACCGTAAAAGCAGCGGGAGCCGATGTTTCCGTGCAGACTGAGCTCTTAAAAGAGGTATCTTCGCTCTTAAAAGAGGCGAAGGACGCACTTGAAAGCCTTAAGAAGATTGAGGCTGCCGCCGCCGAAAAGGAAGAGGGAGAAGAACTTGCGACATATTATCATGAGACGGTCGTTCCGGCAATGGAAGCCTTACGTGCCCCGATTGATAAACTCGAGATGATTGTCGATAAAGAAATTTGGCCGATGCCTTCATACGGAGACTTGATGTTTGAGGTTTAGAATGAGTCTTTTGTGTAGATTTAGTGTTTTGAGCCAGTCGGTTTTGACCATCACGTAATAATAAGGTATAATCTTCTGCGTATACTTCGGACGATAGGTTTGTTGGTTTAAGGGCAGGAGAGAATATGTCGAAAAAAGAATTCATAGAAAAACTAACAGAGGCGCTGTCCAATGATCTGGATAGCGCCTTGGTGCGCTCTAATGTTGAATATTATCAGGGTTATATAAATGACGAAATGGCAAAGGGGCGCTCTGAAGAGGAAATTACGGGAGAATTGGGAGACCCATGGGCGATAGCTCAGACAGTGATCACCGGAGAAAAGCTAAAAGGAAACGTACAGGGAAGCTTCACTGAGAGCAACGGGCATGAAGATAGCAAAACCCAAACGGGCAATAGTGCCGGAACGACCGGATTTTCAGGGAGCTTTCGCGGGATATGGCCGATCTTGGGAATACTGGCAGCCATTCTTCTTGTGGTAATCGTGGTATTTGCAATACTTGGAAGTATAGTGAGTGCACTGTGGCCGATATTGCCGGTATTGATAGTAATATTTGTGATATTTCGGCTGTTTAGAAGGCGGAATTGAAAGTTATAATAGTTTGTGCGCAGTGAGATAAAGTTATGAAGAGTTATGAAAGGTTATGAAGAGTTATGAAAAATTATGGAAAATGTTAGTCAGATTAATCTATAATTGCACAGTATAATAGCCGTAGGGGAGCTACGGCTATTATGAGGGGAGTATAAATAATTAATAAGGGGTGTAGGAATTACTCCTACGGATATAGAATAGCATATCTTTCAGAAATTGCAAGAAGAAACTTCAAAAAACTTAAAAAATTTTTTGTCAAGACACTTGTATAGTTACTAAAAATTATGAAGGAAGACAAATGGACTTATTTGAATTTACAGCACCGTGCCATTTCGGGCTGGAAGCGGTATTAAAAAGAGAGATTACAAACCTGGGTTTTAAGATTATGGAAACTACTGACGGGCGCGTCACTTTTTCAGGTGGTATTGAGAGTATGTGTGAGGCTAATATTCGCCTGCGTAGCGCCGAGAGAGTACTTCTAAAGGTAGGAGAATTTAAGGCGGAGAGTTTCGAGGAGCTTTTCCAGGGGACTTTAGCTTGCCCATGGGAAAAGTTTATTCCCGAGGATGGAAAGTTCTGGGTGACAAAGGCGGCATCAGTTAAAAGCGCGTTGTTTTCTCCATCAGACATTCAATCCGTCATGAAAAAGGCAATGGTTGACAGATTGCACAAGATATATAATAAAAATATCTTTCCCGAAAGCGGTGCGCACTATCCGGTCAGAGTGTTTATAAAGAATGATATTGTTACTGTGTGTTTGGACACCACGGGTACGTCTCTTCATAAAAGGGGATATCGTGAGATGGCGGGGAAAGCCCCGATTTCTGAGACATTGGCGGCAGCCTTAATAATGCTGACCCCATGGAATAAGGACAGAATTCTCGTGGATCCTTTTTGTGGAAGCGGGACATTCCTGATAGAAGCTGCTATGATGGCGGCTAATATTGCTCCGGGTCTTAAAAGGAGCTTTTTGTCTGAGAGTTGGACGAATCTTATAAAAGAGGATTCATGGGCAGCAGTTCGCGAAAAATGCGAATCAAGGATTAGTATCCCTGAAAAGACGGACTTACAAGGCTATGATGCGGATAAAGATGTTATTGCCGTTGCGAGAGAAAATGCGGCAAAAGCCGGTGTTGCACAATTGATTCATTTTCAGGTTCGTGATGTAAGTGCACTTAGCCATCCTAAAAAATATGGCTTTATTATCACAAATCCACCCTACGGGGAGCGCCTCGAGGAACTGGAAGCCCTGCCGGCCCTCTATAAAGAGCTCGGAGAGCGTTTTAAGGCATTGGACTCGTGGTCAGCCTATATTATTTCGTCCTACGAGCAAACCGAGAAATATATGGGCCAAAAAGCGAATAAAAACCGCAAACTATACAATGGCATGATAAAAACCTATTTTTATCAATTCGAGGGACCGAAACCGCCAAAGAAACACGACATCAAGGCGTAATGCCTGTAGGGTAGATTTCCGCATCGATCCGAAAAATGGGAAATGTCGTTAAGGCAGCGACCCGAAAACATGGAGGACCTATGATAATTTTTGCCACAAGTAACCAACATAAAATGCGCGAAATCCGCATGATTTTATCCGATGTCTCCGATGAAATCGTATCGCTTTTTGATATTGGCTATAATAAAGATATAATCGAAAACGGTACGAGTTTTGAAGAGAATTCCAAAATAAAGGCGAAAGCCGTATGGGAAGATTTCCCCGACTCCATAGTATTAGCGGATGATTCCGGTCTCGAGGTAGATTACCTTGATAAGGCTCCGGGGATTTATTCGGCCAGGTTTTTAGGTGAAGATACTTCCTATGATGTTAAGAATAATTATATTCTTGAAAAGCTAAAAGGTGTTCCGGACGAAAAACGCACCGCGAGATTCATCTGCGCTATAACTGCTGTTTTCCCTGATGGAAGTACAGAAACAGTACGCGGTGTTATGGAAGGGCGGGTTGCTTATGAAATAAAAGGGAAAAATGGTTTCGGTTATGATCCGATATTCTATTTGCCGCAGTTTGGTTGCACGAGTGCCAAATTATCCCCCGAGGATAAAAATAGTATCAGCCATCGCGGGGCAGCACTACAAAAAATAAAGCAAATCATTGCAAAGCGAAATATTAATAATGACTGACGGAGAAATTTGGTTTGAAAGTAATAATAATCAGTGACACACATGATTTCCAGCGATATTTTTATGAAATGCAGGATATTGAACAGCCCTACGATTTGCTCCTTCATCTGGGTGATATCAGTTATGGGCGCGAGGAGATAGCAAGCTTTGCGGCAGCACCGATGCGTCTCGTTAGGGGAAATAATGACACTTTCCTTAGGGATGTGCCAATCTCGCAGGATTTTACACTCGGAGCTTTTCATATATTTATGACACATGGGCATTGCCAGATGCCAATGGTAACGCTTGAATTCCTAAAGAAAGAAGCGGTTTTACATGGCGCGAATGTTGTTCTTTACGGTCATACGCACAGACCGGCTTTTGCGATAAAAGACGGCATAGCCTTTATTAATCCCGGGAGTCTCTCATGTCCGCGTCAAGAGGGCAGAAACCCTACCTATATCAGGTGGGAAATCAATGAATCTGCTTTTAGGCACAATGTTGCCGAAAGAGTACAGAAAATAACATTCGAGCTTTGTGAGAGCGGAATAAAATGCGAATATGGCGAGTTTATATTACAATATCTGAAGTAAATATATCATATGTTAAGTTTGCAAAGAGACAGTTTTAATTACGCTTAGCTTAGAAGCTCAATCTGCTTTCTTTTCATATCTCTTGAAGGATGAACATAACGGTCAAGGGTAATATTAACATTGGCATGTCCGAGTATTTCACTTAAAGTCTTTGCGTCGCAGCCCACTCTGACACATTCCGTAGCGAAAGTATGGCGAAGTGCATGGAAATTGACGTCACGTATTCCGCTCTGGGCGAGATAGCGTTTAAAACGATACTGGTATGTTCGAGGCTCCATTATGCGAATAGAACTTCCCGTGAGCAAAAAACCATTATGTTCTTCGGGAAAATAACGGTTGAACAAATCCGAGAGTACGGGCGAAAGTGGTATTTCCCGCTGGGAACTAATGCTTTTTGGGGACCCAATGACGAGCATTGTTTTAACCTTGCCGTTGCTCTCGGGATTAGGCACTCGCTGAACTGTATTTTTTACACGCAATATTCGGCTGTCCCTGTCGATATCCTCCCAGCGCAAAGCACATATTTCTCCTATTCGAAGTCCTGTATAAAGACAGACAAAAATTCCGAGCTTCGGCGCGTCAATTTCCCTTAATAAAAGGGCTTTGAGATTCATTTGAGCTTGAGTGTCGAGTGTGGTGATTTTACGTCTCTCCAGCCTGAAGCTACGGTATTTAGTAGGCGAATTCTGGATATATCCGAGCACCACAGCATAATCCATTACCGCTTTAATAATATAGCGGATGCTCTGCAGGGAGCTTCTAGAGAGCGCCCCGTTATTTACACGATTACCTCCCTTTTGTTCTTCGGTCAGAAAGCGATTAAGCCTCTCGGCGGTCAGCGCCTGCGCGGGCACGTCACCCAAACCCGGCATTATGTGCCTCGTTGATAAAAAGAAATACTTCGCGTAGGTGGACGGGCGGACCTCCATCTTCACATAATCCATCCACTCCAAAAGAATCCTCGAAAAAGCAAGTTCCATGATAAAAGCCTCCCCGTAATTTTACTTCTCTCTACTTTGGCACAAAACTTGCAGAATTTCAGCAAAAAAAGTAAAAGATTACAAAGAAATCAGAATAAAGAAGAAAAAGTAAAAACCACCTACCCTGTATTAATTTTCACTGAAATTTCCCTGTTTCATTCTCATCCTCTGTGCGTTTTAATGAATATATTGATGAATCTTTGTTTTTCGTTGACAAATCTCTAAACTCTGTGGTAACATTCCTTGAAATTCGGTGGTCAAAATGAATAATTGCTAAATTTAATAATAATTTAATGTTAATTGTTCTCAGAGTGCCGGAATTACCGGGGTACAATTGTATCTCAAAAACTTAAGTTACAGGGAGGAAATGAAAATGAAAAACAGGAAATGGATTAGTGCTTTATTGGTAGCCGCCATGGTTATCGCCACTCTTTCGGGTTGCGGTGATAAATCAGGCGGTTCAAGCAGCACCGGCGGCAGCGTCTATAAAGTCGGAGGTATCGGACCTACGACAGGACCGGCGGCTGTTTACGGACAGGCTGTTAAGAATGGTATGGAGCTTGCCACAAAGGAAATTAATGCGGCGGGCGGTATTGGCGGTGTGCAGATTGAAATCAGCTATGAGGATGACGAGCACGATGCCGAAAAGAGCGTTAATGCTTACAATACCTTAAAAGACTGGGGAATGCAGCTTCTTTTGGGTACCGTTACATCAGCGCCCTGTAAGGCTGTGGCAGAGGAAGCTAAGAATGACAATATGTTCCTTCTTACTCCGTCGGGTTCAGCGGTTGATTGTATTAAATATGACAATGCTTTCCGTGTATGCTTCTCAGACCCGAATCAAGGTATTGCTTCGGCACAGTATATCAGCAAAGAGAAATTAGCTACTAAGGTTGCTGTTATCTATGATAGCTCGGATGTTTATTCATCGGGAATTTATCAGAAATTTGCTGAGGAAGCTGCAAATCAGGATTTTGAAATCGTAGCAGCTGAGGCTTTTACGGCCGACAGCAATAAGGATTTCTCGACCCAGATTCAAAAAGCAAAAGACGCGGGTGCCGAATTGGTATTCCTTCCTATCTATTATACGGAAGCTGCTTTGATTCTTGACCAGGCAAACAAGGCAAATTACGATGCAAAATTCTTTGGTTGTGATGGTCTTGACGGAATTCTTACGGTTGAGAACTTTGATACCACATTGGCAGAGGGTGTTATCCTTCTTACTCCGTTTGCTGCGGATGCTACCGACGAGCAGACAGTTAATTTCGTTAAGGCCTATAAAGAAGCCTATAACGAGACGCCTAATCAGTTCGCGGCTGATGCTTATGACGGAATGTATGCGATTAAGGCAGCTTTGGAAGCTGGCGGTGCCACACCGGATATGAGCGTTTCGGACATCTGCGAGGCCGCTAAGAAAGGCATGCTTGAAATCACGGTTGACGGCGTAACAGGCGGCGAGGACGGAATCACATGGACTGCTGACGGCGAACCGAATAAATCCCCGAAGGCAGTGGTTATTACGGATGGCGCTTACAAGGCGATGTAATCTGTCATAATAAGAGAAACAATTATGTAATTTAATTAAAATCGGAGCGGACTTTTGAAAGCCTGCTCCGGTATTTTTTTCAGACATTTATTGATGGAAATAAATTCATTTTACTCTTTAAATCGGAATATAAACCATGTATAATACACGTGGAAAATCAATCGTTATCAAAATATCCACTAAAATTAATAATTAAGAAAAGAGGACGACAATGAGATCTGTTATCAATGTAGACGGAATGTCTTGCGAGCATTGTGTTAAGGCCGTCAGTGACGCTGTGGGCGCTTTGGACGGGGTTTCGAATGTGGAGGTAAGTCTTGTCGATAATACCGCTACGGTCGAATATGATGAGGATGAAGTTTCATTGGGGGAAATTTGCGAAGCAATAGAAGATCAGGGTTATGATATCCTGACATAAATATCGCATGATTGAGCCTTTTGTTACATTTTAGCAGTACCATTTAGATGATAGTGTAAAGTGGTTAAAAACCAGTTCAACAGGAGGGACGGGAATGGAAGCTAAGGAATATGTATTGGATTTAATCTCTAAAGCAAGGATAGCACAGCAGGAGTTTGAGACCTTTTCGCAGGAGAAGGTGGATGAGGCGGTGCGCGCCATAGGAAAGGCAATCTATGACGAGGGTGATATGCTCGCGAAAATGGCGGTCGAGGAGACCAGAATGGGTCTTTATGAAGACAAAATCATGAAGAATAAAGGTAAATCCAAGGCTGTCTGGAATAAATTAAAAGGTGTTAAATCAAGAGGAATTATTCGTTATATTGAGGAAGAAGGTCTCGTGGAAGTCGCAAAGCCAATCGGTGTAATAGGAGCCGTCACCCCTACGACTAATCCGACCATGACCCCTATGCAAAACGCTATGATAGCTTTAAAGGGAGCTAATGCCATTATTGTCTGCCCCCATCCCAGAGCAAAAAAGACCGGCGAAAAGTCCGTTGAAATAATGCGCGATGCTTTGGAAAAGGTCGGGGCGCCAAAGGATTTGATTCAAATAGTGCCGGAGCCTTCGGTAGAGGTTTCAGGGCTCGTTATGCAGCTTTGTGACGCCTGTGTTTCCACTGGTGGTCCCGGAATGGTAAAAGCAGCATATTCCTCCGGGAAACCGGCATTCGGCGTGGGTGCCGGAAATGTTCAATGCATCGTGGATGACGATGCGGATTTAAAGGTAGTTATTCCTAAGGTTGTGCGCGGACGCACTTATGACAATGGAATACTATGCACCTGCGAACAAAGCGTCCATATCCCCGAAGAAAAGTATGACGAGGCGGTTAAAATGCTTATCGACGCGGGCGCATATTATTTTGATAAGTCGGATGAGCTGAATGCTTTAAGAAATACAATGTTCCCCGACGGGAAATTAATCAATAAGGACGTAGTGGGCGCTTCACCGCAGACGATAGCGAAAATGGCGGGGATAACAGTGCCTGACAGCATAAAATTCCTTTTAGCTCCCGTAAAGGCAGCGGGTGTGGGCGAGCCTTTAGCCAGAGAAAAGCTTTGCCCGGTTCTGGCTATTTATTCATACAAAACATGGGAGGAAGCCGTCGCCAATGCCGTTACGAATCTTAATATGGAGGGTGCCGGGCACTCGGCAGTACTCCACTCTTCTAATAAAGAACACATTGAATACGCAGCCGAATTACTGCCGGTATCACGTGTGGGCATTAATATGATTGGTTCCTCAGGCTTAGGTGGGGGATTTGATAATGGATTAAATCCGACAGCCACTTTAGGCTGCGGTTCCTGGGGGAATAATTCCATAAGCGAGAATCTCTGGTGGCATCACCTTGTAAATATTCAAAAGGTCGCCTACCTTATGCCGGAAAAGAAAATTCCGACAGATGAAGAAATCTGGGGGTAGGCATAAATGATAACAAATTTTAAAGAATTGCTTGACAAGGTCCGCTCTGGGAAGCTTTCTAAAATATCCGTCGCGGCGGCTCAGGATAGTGACGTACTTTCGTCTGTTTCGATGGCTTATAAAGAAGGCATAATAAGCGGTGCGATTTTGGTTGGAGATAAAGAAGAAATCGAAAAGATTGCGTCCGAAAAAGGTCTTGATTTAAGTCCGTTTGTTATTGAAGACATTAAAGATAAAGAAGATGCCTGTAAGAAGGCAGTCTCTTTGGTGCGCGAAGGGAAAGCGGATCTCCCCATGAAGGGTTTTGTGGATACTCCGGTGATTTTGAAAGCACTTCTTGATAAGGAAAACGGACTTCGTACCGGAAAGCTCATATGCCATGTCGGAGTATTGGAGGTCGCGGGTTTTGACAGATTATTTATCCTAAGCGACAGTGCAATGGCGATAGCTCCCGATTTGCAGCAAAAAGCCGATATTATCAGGAGTGCTGCCGCGGTAGGGCACGCGCTTGATATCGAATTGCCGAAGGTGGCGGTGCTTTGTGCTGTCGAAAAGGTAAATCCCAAGATGCCTGCTACTGTAGATGCCGATGAGCTTGCGAAAATGAACGAGCGCGGAGAAATAGAAGGGTGCATAGTTGCGGGACCATTAGCCCTTGACAATGCCGTTTCCGAAGAGGCCGCGAAGCATAAAGGGATACTAAGTCCCGTCGCGGGCAAAGCTGATGTACTGATTGTCCCTGACATTGAGGCAGGCAATATTTTGAATAAAGGAATGGAATATTTTGCTAAATGCGAAAAAGCGGGCGTCATCATGGGGGCGGCTAAGCCTTTGATTTTAACGTCACGAGCGAGTTCGGATAAATCAAAGATGCACTCAATTGCGCTTGCGGCACTCGTTTCGCAGGAAGCATAAAGCATTAATTCAAGAGAATTTGGAGGGTCGGATTTCATGTATAAATTCTTTATTATTAACCCCGGTTCCACGTCAACGAAAATATCAATATTTGAGGACGATAAAGAAGTAAAGAGCACGAGTATCAGCCATCCTGCGCAGGTGATTCATCAGTTTGATACGATTTATGACCAATTGGGATTTCGTCTGGAATTGCTTCATGAGAAAATAAAAGAATTTGAGCTGGATCTAAGCACATTTTCTGCGATAATTGCCCGCGGCGGGAATATGAAACCTGTGGTAGGCGGGACATATGAGGTAAATGCCGAGATGCTCGAGGACTTAAAAATCGGCGTAATGGGACAGCATGCCTCTAATTTAGGGGGGCTATTGGCTGACGCAATCGCAAAAGAGGTGGGATTAAAAGCCTATGTCGTAGACCCTGTGATCGTGGATGAATTCGAGCCATTTGCGCGGATTTCCGGCACCCCTCTTATAAAACGTAAATCAAAGGATCATCCTTTGAATTGTAAAGCCGTAGGGCGTGCCGCCGCGGCGGACTTAGGCGGTACATACTCCGATTATAATTTCATTGTCGTACATATGGGCGGCGGGATCTCTGTTAGCATCCATAAAAAAGGACGTATGATAGATGTAAATAATTGCCTCGACGGAGACGGACCTATGTCGCCTGAACGAAGCGGCGGGCTGCCATTTGGTTCGGTCATGGATCTATGCTATTCGGGAGAATATACAAAAAAGGAATTGCGTAAGCACTTCGTTGGTCAGGGTGGACTCGTTGGGTATCTGGGGACGAATGATGCCCGCGAGGTCGTAAAACGAATAGAAAGCGGCGATAAAGAAGCCGAATTCATATACGGCGCAATGGCATACCAGATAAGTAAAGAAATCGGCGCCGGCGCTACGGTCCTAAAGGGCGAGGTGGACGCGATTCTCTTAACCGGCGGACTCGCTTATGACGAACTCCTAACCGGCTGGATTAAAGAACGTGTCGGGTTCATAGCCCCTGTAAAGAAATACCCCGGTGAGCACGAAATGAAAGCACTCGCTCAGGGCGTAATGCGAGTACTAAGCGGCGCGGAAGAGGCGAAAAAATATCCGAATGAAACGCAGATAGGGTAGGAAGACAAAATCCTTCAATAGGTTTATAAACAATAATAATACAATTTACTTTGGCGGTAAGTATCAATAATATAAGACTTACCGCCAAAGTAAAGCGAGAGGTGACTATGGAAATTATAGGACGAAAACGGGAAATTGATATATAGATAAAACATACCATGAAAAGCTCTGCGAACGACAGGAGATTTTTGTGCGGGAAACAAAGACAAAGAAGGCGACGCAGACCACATTAATCACTGTTTCCGGATTAAAGCGAAACGCATATAGCACTTCAATTACGAGTGAAGTGACATTAGAGGATTTATTTGAATCATGAATAAGCAGCCGACGATGAATGTTGTCCCGTTAATGCTTTTTGGTAGCTACCAGCCCCGTCATGCATATTACAAATGATATCGCGATTCCGATGAATAATCCGTCAAATGGGATCGCGTTTTTTAGTGCGGGTACTATCCCGATTATGAGGACGACTATCGGGCTTATTACGATTGAGGCTATGATAAATTTCTTATCTACCTTTCCTTTGGCAAATAGTGCCATTAATAGCGGTATCAGCATTACCGCGCCGCGCAGTCCCATGGACATATAGGCGAAGTTTTGGATTGCTTCTTTTCCGAGCAAGGCTGCAAGTACCACGGCTACTGAGAGTACTATTATTATTAAGAACCGTGAGATTAATAAGTCTTTTTTCGTATCGGCAGGTTTCTTTGAGAGCTTTTTAATAATGTCGTTATTGATTATTGTGCTGATTCCGAGTGCTAATCCCGCGCCTGTGCCTACGGCCGCAAATATTAGTGTCGCGAGCATAACGCCCCCTAAGAATGAGGGAACATGATTCGCAATGAATTCGGTCATAGCGGTTAGCGCCATTTTCGCTGAATCAAAGCCTTCGGGGATAGGCTGAGTGCGCATATAAAGTCCTACGAGTATTCCGCAAATCCCTACGGGGGGTATCATTATTGCGCTAATCAGAGCACCGGCTCTGGCGGTTTGGTCGGATTTTCCCGCCATTAAGGCCTGCCCGTAGGTCTGGGTCGTGATCACCCCGAATATGAGGGAAAGTGCCGCCCCCACATCCGTGCCATAGCCTCTGGCAAATAGCCCGGTATGCATATCTATTTTAGATATATCAGCTAAAAGAGGACTTAGTCCGCCGGTTATAAAGAGTATTGAAATTGCGCAAAATACGACGGTAAAATAAAGAAGTATGAGCTTTAGTACCCCTACCATGCCCGCGCCCTTTATACCACCTAAGACCACATAGGCGACCATCAATAGGGCAGAAATAATAAGAGCAGGAATCGTCCCGAGAAACGGAGCAATTACAAAAATAGCCGCTACTCCCGAGAGTAGCTGTGACAATATATTAATAAAAATTCCAATCGAAGATAATACCGAAGCGAGCATCCCGGAGGTCTTTCCGTATTCTTTTGAGACCATGCCGACGAGCGTCGCGGTATTAGCGTTTCTGAAAGGCTTTACAAAACCAATTGCCAAAATGAGGCAGCCTATCCCGCCGCCTAAGGTAAACCACCAGGCTGACATCCCGTAATTATACGCGAGCTGTGCGGTGCCAACGGTAGATGTCCCGCCTACGAGTGTGCCCATAATGGTGCCCGCCACTATGAGAGCCCCTGTCTTTCCGCCGCCGGATTCGAAATCAGCAGCTGTTTTGACACGCGTACCCGCATAAATGCTTAAGCCCACGAAAACCGCAAGGGTAATTATAATACCGAGAATTTGAAAAGTATTCATTGGAGGTGAAACCAGCTTTCTTTGAGTATTTTGCACACGAAAAATATTATACTCTTAAATTCTTTTTGTTACAACGTGAAAATATTAGTTTTATTACACCAACTTTGCAAATTGTGTTATAATTATACAAACGGTTTTAACATTAATATTTTTCGGGAGGGGTCTGTCATGGCGCAAATACTCATAGCTTATTTTTCGCATTCGGGAACTACAAAGAGAATCGCGCAATTTCTGCACGAAAAAGTCGGTGGAGACATTTACGAAATCCGCCCTTTAGAGCCATACCCCGAGGAATATAGTATAGTCATTAAGCAGGTCAAAAAAGAACGTCTCGAAGGCTTTCGCCCAGCGCTTTTGGGAGAGCTCCCCGATATTTCCGCTTATGATAGAATATTCATTGGTTCTCCGAACTGGTGGGGAACGGTTGCTCCTCCTGTAGCTACGTTTTTGGAGAGCCTTGATTTTACGGGAAAGACTATTCTGCCTTTTGTCACGCACGGCGGCGGCAGAATCGGCACGAGCTTTGGGGATATAAAAGAAATTTGCCCTAAAGCAAAGGTGCTGGAGACTCTTGACGGGAATCAAGGTGATAATATCGAGGATTGGCTTTCAAGAGTCGATATGCTTTAAGGCAACTGTAACTTACATTGAATATTTTTCGGCTTTTCCGTCAGCGTGGAAGAGCCTTATTTTATGCCTGATTACTTCTTTCATTACATCTATCGACTGTGGATACAACGCAAAAGGCTCCCTGACTTTTGAATCAGCCGCCAGTATTGTTCTTAAGTGTTGATACAGAGCATCCTTAGTATCTGAAGATATATTGATTTTATTGATTCCCAAGTTAACGCTTTCCTCAATTTCACTGTCCGGATTTCCCGAGCCGCCGTGCAGGACGAGCGGCACCGTCGCTACCTTTTTAATCTCTTTAAGGAGGTCAAGTTTTAATTTTGGCACAAATCCCTTAGGATATAGCCCGTGAGCGGTGCCTATGGCAATCGCGAGACAGTCCACGCCTGTTTCTCCCACGAATTTCACGACATCTTCAGGCTTTGTATAAATAATATCATCGGTTCCGCCTTCTGTATCTGCGTCGGTCGTTCCTATTGTCCCGAGTTCGCCCTCTACCGAAATATTAAGCGGGTGACAAATATCGGCTACTTTTTTTGTGATTGCGGCGTTTTCATTGAAACTCTTATGCGAGGCGTCAATCATCACTGAAGTAAAGCCTGTGCGAATTGCCCTGTATATATTCTCAATTGTTTCGCCGTGGTCTAAATGAATGACCGCAGGAATCGAGGCGGTATTTGCGGCAGCTTTTACGCTCTCCATAAAGAAATCTCCCTGAAATTCAAGCTCCAAAGGATGTATTGCAAAAATGACAGGTGCGCGAAGCTCTTGGGAGCATTCCAGCACTGCTTTTAATATCTGTCCCGTTCCTATATTAAACGCGGGTACCGCGAAATTTTCCCTGTTGGCGACGTTAAGCAGTTCTTTCATATTCAATAACATTATTTGTTTCCTCCGAATTTTCATTAAAATAAATTACAAGTCATTTATTAAAAGTCCATGTGATGTAATATCACTTTATGACGACTTTGTCAAATTATACATAAAAAAGCATAATTGTGCAGGGGAACGTTTTATGTCCCCCTGCGATTAAGAGATGCTTATTCGGAAAGGCCATCTGCTGGTGAATTGACCTTATTCCCCTGTGTAATACTGGTCAACATTGTCTTTCGTTACAAGAACGAAGGGAACGTCGATATTCTTCTCATAGGATTCGCCCGTTGCAATCGCTTTTACCACGCCGATTCCTGCTTCAATCTGACCTACGCCGTCCTGAAGAACCGTCGCCAACATCTTTCCGTCTTTGACCAGAGAAAGCGGATAATTATTTCCGTCAACGCCAACGCAGACGATGTCCGAACGTCCCGCCGCATTAACAACATCCTGAGCGCCTGATGACATATCGTCGTTATCGCAAATTATCGCAACCAAATCCTTGCCATATTTCGAAAGCGCATCCTGAGCGATGTTCTGTGCTTCGGAAGAATTCCAGTTTCCTGTCATTTCTTCGACTTTCTCAAATTCGGGATGATCCTTCATGATTTGCTCAATGCCTTCGCCTCTTTGAATCTGAGCCGAATTTCCGAGAACGCCCTGAATATGGACATATTTGCCGCCATCGGGGACATTGTCGACTACGTGCTGTGCCAATAAAGTTCCCGCATAGACATCGTCCGAACCACTGTATGCTACAGCTAATTCGTCGGTATTATTGGTCTTTGAGTTAACAACGACTACAGCGATCCCATTCTCGGCTAACGTGGCGACAGCCGGGGCACTTCCTTCTGCTTCCGCCGGAAGGATAATAACGGCGTCACAACCTTTTGTTACGCAGTCGTCCGCGAGATTGATTTGAACACCCGGGTCAGTCTGACCATCTAAGATTCCTGTCCAGTCATCAATCGTTCCATCGGCTTTTAAGCCGTCTAATACCTCGATAGCTCTCGCATTAATTGGTCCGTGGAAGGTGTCGGTGGTATTCTTTGAAATATATCCGACAATAAATTTTCCGTCTCCGTTTACGTCGCCTACTCTTTCGCTTGAAGTTTCCGTCGTATCTGCGGTAGTTTCAGTCCCTGTGTCTGCCTCGTCAGCAGGGGTTTCTTCCTTTGGTGCACTACATGCCATAAGACCAAAAACCATTACGCCCGCCAAAAGAATTGCCAGTAACTTTTTCATGCTCTTACCTCCTGATAATAATTCGTTTACAAGTTCCTATGTAAAGCCTATTAAGACGCAAGCGCTTACGCCTATTCGGCAATACAAACTACTTTGGTTCTTTATCTGTTCTTTCTGTTCATAACTAAATCAAGAAGAACCGCTGCGATAATCATAATGCCCTTTACAATGGTCTGATAATATGAATTAACGCCGATTAGGTTCATGCCGTTGTAAATAAATCCGATAATTAATATTCCTATTAGTACGCCGGGCGTTGTAGCTACCCCACCCGCAAATGAAGTACCGCCGATAACGCAGGCCGCAACGGCGTCGGTTTCATAGCCAACGGCTAAATTCGATTGGGCGGAGCTCGTTTTGCTCGTGAGAATTACGCCCGCTACCCCCGAGAGAAAGCCGCTTATTACATAGGCCGCGATTTTCGTCCAGAAAACCGAAACACCCGAGGCGATGGCTGCTTTTTCATTGCCGCCGGTAGCTAAAATATAGCGTCCGAGCTTCATCCAATGCAGAATCATGTACATCAATATGGTAACCACGAAAAGCATGACCACAGGGAAGGGAATCGGACCCACCATTCCCAGATAAACGAGCTTAAACTGCGCATTCGTCATTGATATCGCCTGAGCACTGCTGATGACCTGCGCGAGACCGCGTATAATCAGCTGCGTTGAAAGTGTTACCACGAATGGGAACATATTGAATTTTGCGACCAAAAATCCATTGACGAAGCCGAGTGCCGCGCAAAACAAAACTGCCAAGGCGCAGGAGAGAAGGACGTTCATTCCCATCTTCATAATAAATTGACCTAACAGGCAGGCCACGAGTGCGCACTGCGCGCCGACCGCCAGATCGATTCCTCCCGTTGCGATGACCACGCACATTCCGTAGGCGATCATTCCGTTGATTGAGACCTGTTTTAGTATATTGATAAAATTACTCGTGGTTCGAAAAGACGGAACGGTGATAATAAGGGCAATCAGCATAACAAACAGGATTACGCCGATTCCGTATTTACCCATGAACAACCGCAGCTCATCTTTATTCGTGTAAATGCTCTTACTTCCTTTCTTATCCATAAAGCCCTCCCTTAATCCTATATAGAGTCAGGGGATGTCCCCGACGCACAATACTTATTGTCCGAATTCTTTGGCAAGTATCTCTTTTTGTGACATTGTTCCGTTTACGATTTCTTCTCTGCTTACTTCTCCGTTTATACGACCTTCGTGATATATGAGGATCCTGTCAGACATCCCCATTATTTCTTCGATTTCCGAGGAAATCATGAGAATGGCCATACCTTTTGCGGCGAATTCGCACATCATCGTGTGTATTTCGGATTTCGCGCCGACATCCACACCTCTTGTGGGCTCATCCAATATCATGAGCTTTGGGGATGCCATAATCCATTTTGCCAAGACTACTTTCTGCTGATTTCCGCCGGAGAGCGAAAATCCGGTATGTTCTATACTTCCGGCTTTAACTCTTAATTTCTCCGCGACATCTTTTACTTCCCTTTTCTCACGGCCTTGCTGAATAAAAAGACCCTTTTGTCGGCTTTCGAGATTGGGGAGAGAGACATTTTCACGAATTGAGCGCAGCAGGCAAAGCCCATAGTTTTTCCTGTCTTCATTGACCATACAAATCCCTTTTCTTATGGCCTGACGTGTATTCTTATTTGTGATTTTCTCGCCGTTTAAGTACATGGAGCCACTCTCTGGTCTATCGAGTCCGAAAATTGCTCTGGCGGTTTCGCTGCGTCCTGAACCCACGAGCCCGGAAAGCCCCAGTATTTCTCCGGCGTGTACGCAGAAACTAATGTCTCTGAAGCCCTTTCCGCTTAGGCCTTCTACTCTAAAGACCTCATCCCCGATAGGAACGTCTACTTTAGGAAATACTGCCTCCACAGTGCGCCCGACCATCATGGTAATGAGCTCGCTCTTTGTGATTTCCGAAATCAATTTTGTGCCGATGTATTGACCATCCCTGAAAACAGAGACCCTGTCGGCAATCTCAAAAATCTCGTCCATTCTGTGCGATATGTAGATTACCGAAACACCCTTTGCCTGTAATTCCTTGATAGTATTAAATAAATGCTCGGTCTCATTTGCGTCTAATGAAGAAGTCGGCTCGTCCATAATGATCATGCGGGCATCAGACGAGACTGCCTTTATGATTTCCACCATTTGAACCTGCGCGAGCGTCAATTCCTTCATCAAAGTTCTCGGACTGTAATTGAAGTTGAATTTCTTAAGTATTTCTGCGGTTCTCGCATTTTGAGCAGATTTATTGAGGAATATTCCCCGCATATTCTCTCTGTGCAGGAAAATGCTCTCGGCTATCGAAAGATGTGGTTCGGGGTGAAGTTCCTGATGTATCATATAAATGCCCTTTTCCATGGCTTCGACAGGACCTCGCACACTGTATGGTTGTCCCTCAAATTCCATTGTCCCTGAATCAGCTTTGATAAGTCCGATTACACAATTCATAAGAGTCGATTTTCCCGCGCCATTTTCGCCCATCAGCGCATGAACCTCGCCCTTTTTCACATCGAGTCTGACACCGCGCAAAGCCTTTGTTCCGCCAAAGGTTTTGGTAATGTTATCGCACTTAAAAATAGTGTCATCCTGTGCCAAACTTAGCACCTCCCATCCTTTGTAAAATTTTGTTTGGTGCCATTATTGCCTTCCCAAAGTCCGCAATCGCACCAGCAAATCTTTGTTTACCTCATAAGCATCTTTATATAATTCATAATATTTTTCGTATAATTTTGTCCGGGATGTATCCGGAAGCCATTCTTTTTCGCTGTATTTAACGCTGCGCCGGACGCCTTCTGAGTAATCATTAAAAGCACCCGCACAAACTCCCGCTGTAATTGCGGCTCCTAGCGCCGCCTGTTCTTCGCTTTTTGAGACCTTTACCGGAAGTGCAAAAATGTCCGATAAAATTTGCAGCCAGAACTCACTTTTTGCTCCGCCGCCGGAGGCAATTACGCCGTCGGCTTTTAGTCCTAAGCCTTCACAGACTTCCATGGCGTTTTTCAGGGCGAAAGCAACGCCTTCCATCACTGCTCTGGCTAAGTTTGCATCTGTTGTTCCCATCGTAATCCCGAGGAAAAGTCCGGTTAGATTCGGGTTTAGGTGTGGGGTTCGCTCCCCATTCAAATAAGGAAGAAAGATAAGACCGCTTCCTTCTTTGGAAGTGCTCGCCAAGTCATCCAGTTCCTTATAATCAGAGGTCTTTAAGACCTTGTGTATCCATTTTTTTGCTAAACCCGCGTGCATAATCGCACCCATCGTTATCCAGCGACCTCTCTCAAAGCCGCAGAAGGTATTGGTCGTTAAGTCGGGATTTGAAATGTAAGTTTCGGTTTGAAAACATATTTGACCGCTGCTTCCTATATTAGCTGTCACAATGTCTTTTCCAAGCGCCCCGTTTCCAAGAGCCTGCATCACCGCGTCCGCTCCGCCAAAAGCGACTTTTACGTTCGTGGGAAGATTGGTAAGAATGGCGGCAGATTTACTGATGTTTCCGGCATAAGCCCCGCTTGTTTCGCAATCGGGGAACCATGTTTCGGAAAAATTGAAAGTCTTTAGTAAATGTTCTGACCAAGTAAGGTTTTTTATGTCAAATAAAAGCGAAGCTGAAGCGTCTGAAAAATCGGTCGCTATTTCACCTGTCAATTTGTATCTGATAAAGTCTTTCGGAAAGCACAATTTTGCGATTTTATTATAATTATCCGGCTCGTTTTCACGAATCCATAAAAGAGACGGCAACCAAAACCCGGTATAAACCGGATTCATAAGGAGATCCTTTATGTTTTCCTCACTTAAAATATTTTTAATTTCATCGACCTGTTTTTCGGAGCGCGCGTCATTATGCAATATCGCGGGTCGAATACAATTGCCGTTCTTATCAAGTGTGACGAGACCATGCATCTGCCCCGAAAATCCGACGCAGTCGATTTCGTTCCCGCTTAAACCGCTCATTGCGAGTGCATTATTAATACCTGTGACACAAGCTTCCCACCAGATTTCGGGGTCTTGTTCGGCGAAACCGCTCATCGGAGAATCATACTGGTAGTCGCAGCCGCAAAGCGCGCAAACAAGCCCGTTATCCTTTAGGATAAGGACTTTCAGACTCGATGTTCCGATGTCGATTCCCATTAAATATGACAAACCTTTGCGCCCCCTCGCGCGTTTGTTAAATGAATTAATCAAAACCGCTTATTACACTTGATTTTTAATCGTTATTTTGCTAAAATGTGCTCATGAATTGAACTGATTATAGCTTTTAAAAGGCAATTTGTCAAACTGATTAACAAAATATTTGACGAAAAAAAGTGCTATACTACCGCTATATGGATTGTTTTTGAAGTAATAATTTGTTTAAAATGCACAAAGAATTAACTATAAAACGTGATTTGAACGGATTATCGGCATTGATTTCTGTTGAAACTGACGAAAAAACGTTTGTGTATTTAAAGGTTTCATTAGGGAGGGACTATGGCGAAAATAGTTATTGCGGGACACGCTTCATGTGATCTGCCGCTAAGGCCGGTGGACAGGGAGGTTTTTGAGACTGATACAGTTTTTGTGGATAAAATAGAAGTTTGTACCGGAGGGGACGCCTTAAATGTTACGGTCGGTCTTAATAAGCTTGGTCTCGGAGACAAGGCAAAATATGTTACTGTAGTAGGTGATGATTTGTTCGGGAGGATCACCGTTGACATCTTAAAGGAGCTGGGGATAGATACCTCCGGTGTGATTGTTAAGTGCGAGGCTGACTCCATTGCCACTTGCATATTGATCGATAAGAATAACGAAAGACACTTTGTTTTCTCGGGGAATTCATCCAGAAAAATAAATGTGGAAGATGTAATCGGAAATATCGAAGGGGACACCGAATATCTGCATATCGGAAGCTTTATGTCGCTTGATTCACTCGAATTTGAAAATTCAGGAATTCTTTTTAAGAAAGCAAAGGAGATGGGATTGCATACCAGCTTTGATGTGACCTTTGATGACAGTGGAAGATGGCTTGAAAAGATAAAGCCCGCTTTGCCCTATACAGATATTTTCTTTGCGAGTTATGATGAGGCGGTGGCTCTTTCGGGGGGACTAAAAGAGCCTTTTGCAATCGCGGATTATTTCGGTAATTTCGGTATTAAAAAGGCAGTGATTAAACTCGGTCCAAAAGGCTGCTACATAACTGATTATGAGGGAATAGGCGAGTTAATACCTGCTTTTGAGGGCGTAAAAGTTGTGGACACTACCGGAGCCGGGGATGCCTTTGTGGCGGCATATTTGTTCGGTCTCTTAAGCGGATTTTCGATGCGGGAATGTGCTGTTCTTGGAAATGCAAACGGAGCACTCGCCATTGGAAAGGTTGGGGCTAATGTTGGGAGCGCAAGCAGGAGTCAAATAATCGAATTTCTAAAAGGGAAAGATTCCTTAAATCCTGCCATCGGCGGTTTATTAGAGAAACTTGCGTATTTAATTGCCTAATTAATAATTATATAGTATATTCCGAAATATGAGTTGGCTTGGGATGTTGTATGAGATGAGAGTTCTAAGAGGATTTTAGTATGTCTAAGGGTGTGGCGCTCAATGCGGCGCGAATGAAAAACAGAAATATCAGGCGCGTAATGGAAGAGCTTCGGATTTCCCCATTTTCACGTTCGCAATTGGCTACGAGGATGGGACTTTCAAGGGCGGCAATAAGCTCAATAGTCGATTCTTTGATACAGGAGAATGTGGTTATTGAAGGTGATGTTATTGCCTCAAATACAGCCGGTCGGTCACGCACACCGCTCTTCTGGAATTCTGATGCTTTCTTTTGTGTGGGAGTGATTTTGCGACGCGGGTATTTCGGGGTTTCGCTCTATAAATTCGATGGGACATTAATTTATGTCGAGAGAAAAAACATTGACGATTCGTATTCACATGCTTCGCATATTCTTGCGGATATTTATAAAATGATAGACGGCGCGATTATCAAATATAAGCCAAAGGGCAGGCTATTGGGAATCGGGGTAGGAGCCCCCGGTCCTCTAAATGCAAAAGCCGGTGTCATTGAGAATCCGACGAACCTTAGGATATTGCATAAAACTCCGATTATTGCCCCTTTACATGAGCGCTATCATTGTCCGGTGGTTATGGCAAATGATGCCTGTGCGATGGCTTTAGCCGAGCTTAGTTTCGGTGTAAAGGACAGGTACAATAATTATTTTGTCCTTGAGGTAACAGGTGGTATCGGAGGCGGGCTCGTCCTCGATCAAAAGGTCATCAGGGGTGCCTACGGCAATGGAAATGAAGTGGGGCATTCTACGCTTAATATTTTCGGCGAACGCTGCCAGTGCGGGAATGTGGGGTGTGCCGAGCTATATGCGACAGTGGATGCCATCGTCCAAAAAGCGCATAAATATAATTCTAAACTTAAATCTTGGAAGGATATTGTTGATGCGGCGGAGGCGGGTGAGACTTTTGCCGCAGATGTAATAAAGGAGGAGGCATTTTATCTTTCATCGCTTTGTATTAACCTGCTGAATGCTTTTGAAATACAGGCGATTCTTTTGTCGGGGATAGAGATTTGTTATCAGCCCTATCTATTGATTCAAATGATTCAGGAGCAGATCCCTGGAAGATTATTGCTTAAGAAGAATCGAAAAATAGATATTCTGCCCTCGAGTCTTGATGAAAACGCCGACGCACTTTCGGCGGCGAATCTTGCTATTGATAATTACTTAGAGACCTTTGAGGTGGAAAGTTACTGAAAATGTGAGTGTTATTTACGCTCTGTCAAAATAAAGAACACGTTTACAAAAACTCCAAGAATAAAACCATTCATCGAAATCATAATCACGTTTTGAGCCCCAGTTTGACGTGATTATTTTAATATGGTTGTCCACATCCCTATAAATTCCGGTGATGGTGACCCAGTGCCAGCGAAGCTGCCTTATAGGCGTGTTCCAGGTGAGCATCAGGACGGGACAGTCGTTTGAGAGTCCCTCAATTATATAATTCTTTACATTTTCATATGTGAAAGCGCCCCTACGCTTACAAGCACCCAGACGAATACCGTTCGCTTTAAAAAAATGTCTTAAGCCCCAAATCAGATAATTCTGGGAAGGTAACCCGAAAATCGTAGGGTGAAGCGCCTTATAAAGGCTTTTTTGGAAGCCGGAAAAGATCCCGATGGGAATGTCGGTGACATTGGGTGATGAAAACCCCGAATATCCGCCTAAAAATCCCATATATGTGAGCATATTGGCGCATGCCGTAACACCACAGGAACGGTCAGCGAAAAACTGTGGCACATTTTCATGTGTCAGCCAATCTTGATAGCCGCCGTAATACAAAGTTGGTCCATCGACGATAGGGACGAACCAGCCGACGGCAGTTTTTTTCAGTGACGCAAGCATTCGTGGTTCCAAATTAAGATCCCCATCAATAAAAGTTAAAAAAATTGTATATATACGTTATTTTATAGCAGAACACTGCTAATCTCAATGGAAAATTCTTGAAAAATGTATAATTAAATAATTGTAAATATAAATTAATGCAACTTTTTCTTGACAAAGTTCTCCTCGTTATGCTATAAGCTACTTAATTCAATAAATCAAACCATTGATTGAGGGCAAGTAAGTAGTATTAAGGACTTCACAGAGAGCGGCGTATTGGTGGGAGCGTTGCAGGAAATTGACTACCGAATGGACTCAGGAGGGCGGGTTGAAAGGACTTTGGATATTGATAGTTTGAGTAGGCTCGACGGGGACTCGTCCCGTTATCAGCGAAGAGCGCATAGTTGTGCGTGCAAAAGTGGGTAGAAATACCAATTAGGGTGGTACCGCAGGAATTTGTTAATAAGTTCTTGTCCCTTTCGAAAGATATGGAGGGGGCGAGGACTTTTATTTATGCCTTTCCCCTCGAGACACATGGGCATTCATTATTTCAATGAGGAGGAAACAAAAATGGCAAAAACAATTCCCTACAAAATTTTCTTATCGGAAGACGAGCTTCCAAAGGCATGGTATAACCTTAGGGCGGACATGAAGGAAAAGCCGGACCCGATGCGTAATCCTGCGACAGGAGAAGAAGTGCCTGTAGAAGGACTCTATCCTTTGTTCTGCGAGGAGCTGGCGCGCCAAGAACTGGATACGACCACTGCTTTTATCGACATCCCCGAAGATATTCAGAGCTTTTATAAGATGTATCGTCCGTCACCTGTAGTGAGAGCTTATTGTCTGGAGAAAATCCTTGGCACTCCCGCAAAGCTTTATTACAAATTTGAGGGTACGAATACTTCCGGCTCGCACAAGCTTAATTCTGCCGCACCGCAGGTATACTACGCAAAAGAGCAGGGACTGACACATCTTACGACAGAGACCGGAGCGGGACAATGGGGGACTGCCCTGTCAATGGCCTGCGCGTATTTTGACATTGCGCTTACGGTTTATATGGTTAAGATTTCATCCGAACAAAAGCCATACAGAAAGGCAGTCATGGAGACTTATGGGGCGAATGTAATACCATCGCCGTCAGATACCACAAATGTGGGACGTGCTATTTTAAAGGATAATCCGGGCACGGGAGGCAGCCTAGGCTGCGCAATATCAGAGGCCATTGAAAAGGCCATGACGACCGAAAACTGCAGATATGTTCTGGGAAGCGTTCTTAACCACGTTCTGCTTCATCAGTCGGTAATAGGGCTTGAGGCAAAGGCAGCTCTTGATAAATATGATATTTATCCGGATATTGTGATTGGTTGCGCGGGAGGCGGTTCTAATTTAGGAGGATTGATTGCTCCGTATATGAGAGATAAATTACAGGGGAAGGACGCCCCGCATTTTATAGCGGTCGAGCCTGCATCCTGCCCGTCTCTGACCAGAGGCAAATACGCTTATGATTTCGGAGATACCGGAAGGACTACCCCCGTAATGCGCATGTATACATTAGGCGCGGGATTCATGCCCTCAGCCAATCATGCGGGAGGGTTGCGGTATCATGGCATGAGCCCGATTTTATCAAAGCTCTATCACGACGGTTTACTCGATGAAGCCAGAGCTGTAGAACAGAGCAAGGTTTTTGAGGCAGCCACAATGTTTGCAAGAAGCGAGGGGACATTGCCTGCACCCGAGTCCTCACACGCGATAAGAGTCGCCATTGACGAAGCCCTAAAATGCAAAGAAACCGGCGAAGAAAAGACAATCCTATTCGGACTTACCGGAACCGGATACTTCGACATGAGCGCATACATGTCATATAACAGCGGCGAGATGAGTGATTATATCCCGACTGATGAGGACCTCGAAAAAGGCTTTGCAAGCCTCCCGAAAATACCCGGAGTGGAATAGCGTGACATAATCTTGCGAAAATCTATTGACAAAGAAGCAAGTGAGACTTAATATCTAATCAGAAGAGGTGCCGCCGATAAACGGCTGGCCTCGGGAATTATTTGTTAATCAAAATAATCGCCGTGCCGGGCGGTTATTTTTTTCTATCATTTTTGAACTTATGAATAAACTCTAAAAGGCTGATTGCAGTGCTAACAACAATGCATATCGCCGTTATAATTTCATAGGTGTCCATGTTGCCTCCTTGCCGGGAGGCTGATAGAACGCCTCCCTGAAACCAAAGTTTACAGTTACAAGAGGCCAACCGCTTACCGCTAATGGCAGCACCATAATTATTTTAGCAGATTACGAACGAATGTTCAAGGGATATTAGAATTTTCTATAAGAGAAATCACGAAGACCGGCTTTGGCGGCTTCGTTGACTGACACACCAAATTATGGTATCTTTTATCCAGTTCCTTTAAACTTGGAAGCAGTTAAACAATCACTTTGCGAGGGGTCCGCTCATGGGCATTTATTTAAATCCATCAAATGAAATGTTCAAAAAAGCTCTCCGGAATACCCCCTATGTTGACAAATCCGGAATGATAGCCGAATTGAACAAATTAATAAATACCAATGATTGCTATGTTTGCATTAGCCGTCCGCGAAGATTCGGTAAGACTATGGCAGCGAATATGGCAGAGCTTCAAAGCCGTGTTTCCATAACAGATATGATTGATAAAATAGATAAAACTCTAACGAGAGAATTATCCCGCCGCTCTTAGGGGTTACAATGGAAAAATCTTATTGGTAGGGATAAATTATTCAAAGAATACAAAAAAACATACATGCATTATAGAAGAATCTACAGCGCATGAGTTTTAATAAACGAAACGGGAGCTTTTTATGTTAAAAAAATACGAATCAGGTGTTTATCTTATCAACGGTTTGGAAATTGCGGAGTCTAAAGAGGAAGCCATAAACTTATACGGGCGCGACTTTGTTAAGTCTGAAGCCGCAGCGGCTACGATGGCTTACAGGATTATAAAGGAACACAATACTTCAGGAAATATGGAAAAGTTACAGCTTCGCTTTGATAAGCTGATTTCACATGACATCACTTTTGTCGGTATTATCCAGACTGCGAGAGCCTCAGGGCTTACGCATTTTCCGATTCCCTATGTTTTAACAAATTGCCATAATTCACTTTGCGCGGTGGGCGGTACGATTAATGAAGACGATCATGTTTTCGGACTTAGCGCGGCTAAGAAATACGGCGGAGTTTATGTGCCGCCGCATCAGGCAGTTATCCACCAGTATGCCAGAGAGCAGATGGCAGGCGTCGGAAAGATGATCCTCGGCTCGGATTCTCATACGCGCTACGGAGCTTTAGGCACTATGGCAATAGGCGAAGGCGGTCCCGAACTGGTAAAACAATTACTAAAGAGAACTTATGATGTTGATATGCCAAAGATAACTGCTATTTATCTTTGCGGCGAACCTGTTAAGGGTGTCGGGCCACAGGATGTGGCTTTAGCGATTATAAAAGCCACCTTCCCTGATGGTTTTGTAAACAATAAAGTTATGGAATTTGTCGGACCGGGCATAAAGAATCTCAGCGCTGATTTTAGGATTGGAATAGATGTTATGACGACGGAAACGACCTGTCTGTCGTCTATTTGGCAGACCGATGAGACGATAGAGGAGTACTATGAGATTCATGATAGGAAAGGTGAGTATTCGGAAATTACTCCCGGAGAAATCGCATATTACGATAGTATGCTGTATGTGGACTTAAGCGAGATCCGCCCGATGATAGCTATGCCTTTTCACCCATCCAATGTCTATGAGATTTCCGAGGTATTAAAGAATCCAAAAGACATCCTGCATGAGGTGGAGCTAAGAGCAAAAATTAGCCTCGGAGATGCGGTTTCTTATTCGCTCACCGATAAAATAATCGATGGAAAGCTCTACGTAGAGCAGGGAATAATAGGGGGATGTGCCGGCGGAGGTTTCGAGAATATTTGCTGCGCCGCGGACATTTTGGATGGACATAATATAGGTAATGAAGAGTTTACCTTAAGCGTCTATCCCGCGAGCCAGCCCATATTCATGGAACTATTAAAGAATAATACCGCAGCGAAACTCATGGAATCGGGTGCCCTCCTTAAAACTGCGTTTTGCGGACCATGTTTCGGGGCTGGAGACACGCCTTCCAATAATGCGCTTTCGATCAGGCATACTACGAGGAATTTCCCGAACCGCGAGGGCTCTAAACTTGCTCAAGGTCAGATTGCATCCGTCGCCTTAATGGATGCAAGGTCGATTGCGGCGACCGCCGCGAACAAAGGCTTTTTAGCCCAGGCGACTGATTTTGATGTCGAGTATAAATATCCTAAGTATCACTTTGATTCGGCGATTTATGCTAATCGTGTATTTGATAGTCACGGCGAGCCTGATGAAAAGGCGGAACTTAAATACGGGCCGTTTATTAAGGATTGGCCGCCGATTAGCAAATTGCCAAAGAACCTTCTATTAAAGATAGTCTCGGAGATTCACGATCCTGTTACTACTACGGATGAGCTTATTCCTTCGGGTGAGACGTCTTCTTACCGTTCTAATCCTCTAAAGCTTGCGGAATTTGCACTTAGCAGAAAGGATCCGGAATATGTAGGTGCGGCGAAAGAAGTTCAAAAAGGGCAGATTGCGATAGAAAACGGTGAAAATCTCGAAGTGGCTGTTCCGGAAGCTTGGAACTGCTTAAAGAAGCTATCAGAGCTTTTAAAGCTCACTATTAGTTCTTTAGTAACAGATCCGGATATGATAGGAATCGGCAGCACCATATTTGCCGTAAAGCCCGGTGACGGGTCTGCGAGAGAGCAAGCTGCTTCATGTCAGAGAGTCCTCGGCGGATGGGCTAATATCGCCTGTGAATACGCTACGAAGCGATATCGCTCTAATCTTATAAATTGGGGGATGCTTCCCTTATTAACTAAAGAAAAACATGAGGAGCTTAGCTTTACAAAGGGAGACTATGTCTTCTTGGCGAATATAAGAGAAGCCATTGCGAATAAAGCCTCAGAGCTTAAGGCCTATGTAGTAAAGCCGGATGGTCAGATAAAAGAGACTTCTTTTGAGTTAGGAAGCCTTACTGATACAGAGAGAGAGGTCATTGTTTGTGGCTGCCTTATGAATTATTACAAGAATAAATAAAAAAGCCTTTAAACACGATTTATTGTGTTAGACTGTCAATTGAAACTAATTGTAGGTTTAATGGACTATTATTGATGTGGGGGAAAATATGAAAGCAGCTGTGGTCGTACAAAATGAGGTAGTTGAATATCAGGAGATAGAGGAACCGAAAACCGGTAAGGATCAGGTTAAAATAAAAGTCGCCTGCTCGGGTATCTGCGGCTCAGACATTCCGAGAGTTTTAAATAACGGTGTCCATTATTATCCAATAGTGCTCGGGCATGAGTTTTCCGGTGAAGTATCCGAAATCGGCGAAGGAGTAGATAGTGTAAGCGTAGGAGATCGCGTCACGGCGGCACCCTTGATTCCGTGCATGAAATGCTCCGATTGCCAAAAGGGCGATTATTCCCTTTGCAAGAATTACAGCTTTATTGGATCCAGGCAGCAGGGTAGCAATGCCGATTATGTCATCGTTCCTAAGGAAAATGTCGTGCGTTTTGACAAAAACGTATCTTTTGAGATGGGAGCACTGTTTGAGCCCGCGACCGTCGCTCTTCATGGACTTTTACTAAATGAATATAAAGGCGGGAAAACCGTCGCCATTTTAGGCGCGGGTACAGTCGGAATCTTTGCGATGCAATGGGCAAAGATTTTCGGCGCAAAGAAAATCGTTGTTTTTGATATAAGTAAAGAAAGGCTTGATTTGGCTCTTCGACTCGGCGCGGACAAAGTAATTGATACCACAAAAGAGGATTTCGCAAAAGAGGCGCTTGATTTTACGAATGGCGCGGGATATTCCTACGTTTTTGAAACCGCAGGACAGCCTTTCACGATGCGTTTTGCTTTTACGCTATCCTCGAATAAAGCGCATGTCTGCTTTATAGGAACCCCGCATGTGAATCTCGAATTCACCCCCGATTTATGGGAACTAATGAACCGCAAGGAATTTAAACTTACCGGCTCATGGATGTCTTACAGCGCCCCCTTCCCCGGGCGCGAATGGGAGCTGACAGCGCATTATTTCGGAACGGGAGAATTGAAAATCGATTCCTCATTCATCTATAAAAAAATGCCTATGTCGCAGGCACAACAAGCATTTGACATGTTTAGAACTCCGGGGCTAGTGCAGGGGAAGATATTGCTTTGCAATGATTGGTGGCAATGATCGACTTGCGATTTTTCTTGACGAATTCGTTTTTGCTCATTATAATACCGTCTATAAAAGCAAAAGCAGTGACGAAGCCAGTAGGATGAGTTTGAAAATGTCAGCGAGTCGGGGGCGGTGAGAGCCCGGTATGAGTAAAACCATTTGAAAATCCCTTCCGAGCCGCGGAGGCGAACAGTTAATTGTTTAAGTAGTCTCCGACGGGATTCCCCCGTTACGGGAAAGCATATGATGAAGCTCCTTTAGATTAATAAGGAATCATCTGAGTATGTGGGTGGTATAAAACAGGTATTGTCACGCTTGTCCCGCTGTCGGGGCTTTTTTATTTATACAGACAGTGAACTTTTAATAGCGTACACCGGATTCACCGAAACCATTGCGAGGCGATTCCGACCTGATTAGCGAGGTGTTTTCGAGCTTAGCAGGAGGAACATTTCCATCGGAGCGAGGCAAAGTCGGGGGTGTCCCCCGGCTAATAATAATAAAAGAAGGAAGAGGTTATAGGATGCTGTACAAAAAGGTGTCCACGGATTTGAACTTCGTGGAAAGAGAAAAAGAAACAGGGAAGTTCTGGAAAGAGAATCAGATATTTGAAAAGAGCAATACTCAAAGAGAGGGGCAGCCTCTTTATACCTTTTATGACGGGCCTCCGACGGCGAATGGAAAGCCGCATATCGGACATGTTTTGACACGTGTTATTAAGGACTTGATTCCGCGCTTTTTCGCAATGAAAGGCCATGAGGTGCCCAGAAAAGCAGGGTGGGATACACATGGACTCCCGGTGGAGCTCGAGGTCGAAAAGGAGCTCGGCTTAAACGGAAAAGACCAGATAGAAGAATACGGAGTAGAGAAATTCATTAAGAAATGCAAAGAAAGTGTATGGCGATACAAAGGCATGTGGGAGGATTTCTCGGATACCGTCGGATTTTGGGCTGATATGGAGCACCCTTATGTCACCTATCATAATTCATACATTGAATCAGAATGGTGGGCGCTAAAGCAAATCTGGGAAAAGGGGCTGCTATATAAGGGTTTCAAAACCGTTCCGTATTGCCCGCGCTGCGAAACACCTGTTTCGGCTCAGGAAGTAGCACAAGGTTATAAGGATGTTAAGGAGCGTTCTGCCATCGTTCGTTTTAAAGTGAAGGACGAGGATTCATATATTCTGGCATGGACTACTACCCCTTGGACGCTTCCTTCCAATATCGCACTTTGCGTAAACGCAAAACAGGAATACTCCAAAGTAAAAGCCGCTGACGGCTATACTTATTATATGGCTACCGCGCTTTTGGATAAGATTCTGGGTAAGCTCGGAAATGAAGAGACGCCTGCTTATGAGGTATTGGAGACATTTAGCGGAAAGGATTTGGAATATAAAGAATATGAACCGCTATTTCCCGGGGCAAAAGAAGTCGCGGATTCGCAGCACAAAAAGGCATTCTATGTTACTTGCGGCGATTTCGTCACTTTGAGCGACGGCACGGGAGTCGTGCATATTGCGCCCGCATTCGGCGAGGACGACTCCAAAATAGGACGTGAATACGACATGCCTTTTGTTCAGCTCGTGGACGCAAAAGGAAATCTCACGGACAAAACTCCATACGCGGGTATTTTCGTTAAAAAGGCCGATCTGGTGATCATAAAGGATCTTGATGAAGCCGGGGTATTGTTTGAAGCTCCGATATACGAACACAGCTATCCTCATTGCTGGAGGTGCGATACACCGCTTTTATATTATGCGCGTGAATCATGGTTCATTAAGATGACTGCTGTCAGAGATAATCTCGTGGCGAATAATAATACAATAAATTGGGTGCCGCAAAGTATAGGCAAAGGCCGCTTCGGAGACTGGATTGAAAATGTTCAGGACTGGGGTATCAGCCGGGATCGCTACTGGGGGACTCCGCTTAATATCTGGGAGTGCGCATGCGGTCATAAGCACAGTATCGGGAGCATTGCCGAGCTAAAATCAATGTCCGATAATTGTCCTGATGAAATAGAACTTCATCGCCCATATATTGACGCGGTCACAATCAAATGCCCGAAATGCGGGAAAGAAATGCATAGAGTTCCGGAGGTTATTGACTGTTGGTTTGATTCGGGAGCGATGCCATTTGCGCAGCATCATTATCCTTTTGAAAATCAGGAGCTTTTCCATAAGCAATATCCCGCGAATTTCATCTCCGAGGCTGTTGACCAGACACGCGGTTGGTTTTACTCTCTACTGGCGATTTCCACGCTGATTTTTGATGATGCCTCATTTAAGAATGTTATCGTAATGGGGCATGTTCAGGATAAAAATGGGGTAAAGATGAGCAAGACAAAGGGAAATGCCGTGGATCCCTTCGAAGCACTCGAAAAGCACGGGGCTGACGCAATCCGCTGGTATTTCTATGTGAATTCAGCGCCCTGGCTTCCGAATCGCTTTTCTGATGATGCCGTAACCGAAGGCCGCCGAAAATTCATGGGGACACTTTGGAATACATATGCGTTTTATGTTCTTTACGCAAATATTGATAATTTTGACCCGACAAAATATAAAATAGATTTTGATAAGCTTTCCGTGATGGATCGCTGGACACTATCAAAGCTTAATTCAGCGATTAAGGATGTAGATGGGTATCTTTCCAATTATCAGGTGACCGAAGCGGCTCGTGTGGTCGGCGATTTTGTGGATGAGCTTAGCAATTGGTATGTTAGACGTAGTCGTGAGCGATTCTGGGCAAAGGGCATGGAGCAGGATAAAATCAATGCCTATATGACCTTATATACGGCTCTTGTTGAGATCTCAAAGACTGCCGCTCCGATGATTCCGTTTATGACCGAGGAAATCTACCAAAACTTAGTTCGAGGAATCAATAAGAGCGCGCCGGAGAGCATTCATCTTTGTGATTTTCCAAAAGTGGATGTGAATCGACTTGATTCAGAGCTCGAATTAGAAATGGACAGGGTCCTAAAACTCGTCACTATGGGCAGGGCGTGCCGCAATAAAGCAGCCATAAAGAACCGACAGCCGATCAGCAAAATGTTGGTGAAAGCCGATTTTTCGCTTTCTGATTTTTATGCCGACATTGTCAAAGATGAGCTCAATATTAAGGAGCTTGATTTTGTGGATGACGCCGAAGGCTATATTTCATACGGTTTTAAACCACAACTAAAAACGCTCGGGCCTAAATTCGGAAAACTTTTAGGTGCTATCTCCGCTTCATTAAAGGATATTGACGGCAATATCGCGATGGCAGAGCTTAACCGCACCGGAGAATTAGCGCTTAATGTAGATGGAGAAAAAATAGTATTATCCCGCGATGATTTATTGATTGACGAAATCCAGACCGAAGGATATGCAGCTGAGACAGAAGGTAGAATCACAGTGGCGCTGGTAACTACTCTGACTGATGAATTATTGGAAGAAGGCTTTGTAAGAGAAATCATCAGTAAAGTTCAGACCATGCGTAAAGAGGCTGATTTTGAGGTCATGGATAAAATTGCGATAACATATTCGGGCACGGAAAAATCAGAGCGTATTTTTGAAAAGAATAAGGCTGAAATAATGGCGGAAACCCTTGCCGAAATTACCTCAAAAGGCGAACCTCAAGGCTATGTTAAAGACTGGAATTTAAATGGCGAACATGTTAAACTGGGCGTGCGTGTGACGACACCCGCAAAATAAACCAATTGTATAGTCGTAGGGGCGGGGTCTTCCCGCCCGACCAAATGACACACAGGCAACATCGCTGCGAATAACGTATTTTATCAATATTACACCAACATTACACTTAGATTGGAGACCACCCGTGGAGAGAGACTTAAAAAGTAGCTACCTTGGTAAGAGATTCAATAAAGAGGAGTTTAAGGCAGAGGTGACCGGAAATGTCCGCCGCCTGTTTCGAAAAACAGTGGAGGAGGCTTCCGCACAGGAGCTCTTTCAGGCTGTCGCTTATGCCGTAAAGGAACCTGTCATTGATGACTGGATTGCCACTCAGGATAAAATAAAAGAGCAAAAGCCCAAAATCATCTATTATATGTCAATGGAATTTCTTATGGGGCGTGCCCTTGGCAATAATCTTATTAATCTTTCTTGCTATGGCGAGGTGCGAGAAGCCCTCGAAGAGATGGGAATTGATTTAAATGCAATTGAGGACGAAGAGCCCGATCCCGCGCTCGGAAACGGAGGTCTCGGGAGGCTCGCAGCCTGTTTTCTTGATTCTTTGGCCACTTTGGGATATGCGGCTTACGGCTGCGGAATCCGATACAGATACGGTATGTTCAAACAGAGGATAAAAGACGGATTTCAGGTAGAAACCCCCGACAATTGGCTTAAAGACGGTTACCCGTTTGAGTTAAGACGTCCGGAATATGCAAAAGAGGTCAGATTCGGAGGCGGAATCAGGACTGAATTTGACGAGACCGGTAATGCCCGTTTTATCCAGGAAAACTACGAGTCTGTTCGCGCCATTCCTTATGATATTCCGATAGTTGGCTATGGTAATCACATTGTAAATACTTTACGTATCTGGGATGCGGAACCGATTGTAGATTTTCAGCTGGATTCCTTTGAACGCGGTGATTATCATAAGGCGGTCGAGCAGGAAAATCTCGCAAGAAATATCGTAGAGGTACTCTATCCGAATGACAATCATTATGCCGGAAAGGAATTACGATTGAAACAGCAGTATTTCTTTGTATCGGCAAGCCTCCAGGCGGCAATAAAGAAATTTAAGAAACTTAACCTTCCCATATCGCAATTGCCGCAGAGAATGGTCTTTCAGATGAATGACACCCATCCCACCGTCACTACCGCCGAGCTCATGAGACTACTATTGGATGAGGAAAAACTCGGCTGGAACGAAGCCTGGGATATAGTTTCGCATTGCTGCGCCTACACGAATCACACGATTATGTCCGAAGCCCTCGAAAAATGGCCTGTTGATCTCTTTTCAAAGCTCCTTCCGAGGGTCTACCAGATAATACAGGAAATCGACAGACGTTTCTGCGACGCAATCAGAAAACGCTTCCCCGGGGAAGAGGACAGGGTGTCACGAATGGCGATTTTGCGCGATGGAAAGGTGAAGATGGCTAATCTTGCGATTGCCACGGGCTTTTCGGTAAACGGAGTCGCAAAGCTCCATACGGAAATACTGGAAAAACGTGAACTTAAGGACTTCTATGAGATGATGCCCGAGAAATTTAATAATAAGACTAATGGTATCACCCAGAGAAGATTCTTAATGCATGCAAATCCCCTCTTATCGGAATGGGTGACGAGGAAACTGGGGACGAGTGCGTGGGCTGCGAATCTGGATTTGCTCTTGGGGTTAAAGCCGCTTGCTGATGATAAAGAAGCGTGCGCGGAGTTTATGCTGATTAAACTTAAAAACAAAATGCGGCTTGCGCAGTATATAGAGACCCACAATCATATCGTGGTCAATCCCGAATCAATTTTCGATGTTCAGGTAAAGAGACTTCATGAGTACAAACGTCAATTGTTAAATATTTTGCACGTTATGTATTTATACAATAAATTAAAAGACAATCCTTCATTGGATTTCTATCCGAGAACTTTTATTTTCGGAGCGAAGGCCTCCGCCGGTTATACCCGCGCAAAGGAAATTATTAAGCTCATAAACTCGGTAGCCGAAATAATAAACGCTGACACTTCAATCGGAGGGAAAATAAAAGTTGTTTTCATTGAGGACTATAAGGTTTCAAACGGGGAGCTAATATTTGCGGCTGCTGATTTGAGCGAGCAAATTTCCACAGCATCTAAAGAGGCCTCGGGTACTGGCAATATGAAATTTATGTTAAACGGAGCCGTTACGATTGGGACAATGGACGGGGCAAATGTCGAAATCGTAGAGGAAGTCGGGGCAGGAAACGCCTTTATTTTCGGATTGTCCTCTCAGGAGGTAATGGATTACGAAAGAAACGGTAATTATAATTCAAAGGAAATCTATGATAATGACGAAAGAGTCCGTCGCGTAGTAGACCAATTAGTGGACGGAACTTATTCAAAAGGAGATCACGAACTCTACAGAGAGCTCTTTGATTCACTCACAAACCGCAAATGGATGGCTCCTGCGGATATGTATTTTATATTAAAGGATTTCAGCTCATATGCCAAAGCTCAGGAAGACGTTGAAAATGCCTATAAAGATCGCGAAAAATGGTCGCGTATGGCATTATTAAATACGGCAAGCGCGGGTAAATTCTCATCCGACAGGACAATAAGGGAATATATAGACGACATCTGGAAAGCAGAATCAATAAAATAACATCTGTGAAAAGGCTGTTTAATGGGAAATGAGATAACTTTAGTTAACTATGCATATATGCTTCGGTGCGCTGATGGTTCGCTATATGCGGGATGGACGAATGACATCAATAAGCGGCTATTGGCTCACCAAAGCGGGAACGCATCAAAGTACACGCGTACAAGGCTCCCCGTTTCGTTAGTCTATTATGAGACTTTTGAAACAAAGGAAGAAGCTATGAGCCGAGAATATGCGTTTAAACATATGTCAAAATCAGAAAAAGAAAGTCTGATAATATCTTCTAATGCGGAAGTCGACACCACAAACAATTCCCACTGAATTGGTAGGAAAAGACAGATTAATTCGATTAAATGTTAACAAATTATTAAATATAATGAATAAAAATAAATTCTGTATTGACATATAAACAATCGTTCATTTATAATGCAGTTGGGGGACGGGTGCAGCGCATCTTGGCATCCGGATCGTAGGTTAAATTCTAGGACTTGCGAGGGCAAAGGTATGGAAACTGAAAGACTGCGTTTTTTTGAGGTATTTGGAAAGAGGTTTGATTTGTCGGCAAATATTTCCAGCAATCCCACTAAAGAACGGATTTTGGTGGAAGCTACGGTGCTGTTTGCATTTAAAGGTTACGCCGCGGTTTCTATCCGTGATATCGCCGAAAAGGTAGGTATCACACCGGGAGCTATCTATAATCATTTCGAAAGCAAGGAGATGCTATGGAATGCGATTATGGATCAGACAGAAAGATATTTTTTGCTTTATTTTAATATCTTAAAAGAAGAAACAAATAAAGCAGCCACTTTTGGCGAAGTGGTAGATACACTATTCTATGAAGCATTGGCAATGCGTAATCATTTTACAACGCTTACTTTCGGGTTAGTACAGGCGGAGCAGTTTAGAGATCCGAGAGCGGGCAAAATATGTCGGGAGGTATTTCTTAGATATGGCATTGATTCTATCGACGAAATCCTGAAAAAACAAATTGAGTTAAAACGCTGTGAGGCTTTCGACACGGGAAGTGTTGCTGGTATTATTATGCATACCATCCTCGCGGTGATTAACGCAAAAATTCAGGAAATGCAAGGTGATGTTCCACCGTATGATATCCCTGACTTATTGACACATCTAAAACTATTAATACTTTTACAAGGAGGTTATTCAGACATTATTGAGTACTGCAAACGATGCAGGAGAACTGTTCCGGAAGAATCGGTTGGCAGCGAAGGGGCGCAAGAGGGTATAGACAGACAGACAGACAGACAGACAGACAGACAGACAGACAGACAGACAGACAGACAGACAGACAGAGGGCTTGATCACAAAGAAGGACAGCCGCGTCTCTTAGCTTAAGCACAAATAATGTTGTGAATTGTGTTTACGGATTAATAGTTGTCATTTTGCCTGAACTTTGGGGGAAGTTCGCGCGTACTACGGGGATATAGTTAAAAACTTTACTGAACTTTGTTTCGGTGTAATTTTGTTTCACCATGATAGTAACGCAGTGGAATATCTCTTAAAGGAAGGGGGCACTCATGGTAAAAATTAGCGGAAATCAGGATTTGTACGCTATTTCCCAAAAGGCAATAAAGTCTAAAAGACCAAGAGTAAACCAGCTATTGGAAAAGGCGTTTGAAAAACCCGTCACATTAATAGTGGCAGGTCCCGGTTGCGGGAAGACTTACGCGACTTATACTTATTTGCAAGATTCAGATGTGCAGGCGATTTGGATTGGTTTATCTGAAACCGACAATATCACTTCACGTTTTTGGGAGACTCTTTGCAACAGTTTTTCACATCTCAATAAAGAATTGTCCGAGCGAATATTCGGATATGGTTTTCCCGGTAACGAGGAACTATTCAGAAGATTTGCCGAGAGTATTTGGGATGTATTAAAGCCTCGCTGTAAATATGTTTTTGTCTTTGATGACATACATCTTATATCTGACAGATCTATTAAGGCATTCTTTATACGTTGCGCCACGTATACGGTTGAAAATCTCACGAGCGTGTTCATTTCACGTGAGGAGGTTATTTCCCCGTTTCTACTTGATAAGTATCATATAGAAAATGTGGTAATTGATGAGAGCGATCTGCGTTTTACCAAAAACGAGATTATTGATTATCTTTCCGATTTACAGGTTAAGACGACGATGGTGCTGGCGGATGAACTCATGACGGTAACAGAAGGTTTAGCCTATCTCGTTAATATGGCAGGGAAGCTCCTTTTAAAGAATCACGGAGAGCCTCAATTCGTCATTAATGCTTTGAAGACCAATATTACGCGTCTTATTAGTTTACAGTTTTTTGATGATTTGCCTGATAATCTAAAAAAATTCGCGATTAAATTGCCTCTTATAGGTCATCTTTCGGTCAGCTTATTGGCTGAATTAGAAGATGGCATTGAGAACATGAAGGAACTGATGCGGCATTCCTCCCTGATTTATTACGATTCGTATATGTGCGTTTATCACCTTCATCATTTGCTCATAGATTTCCTCCTTGAAAAACAGGAACATATCTCTGAGAAGGAGAAAGCGGAAGTTTATGAAAAGGGAGCCGCATGGTGCCTTGATAACGGCTTTGATTTAGAGGCAATCAGTTATCTTGATAAGCTCGGCAAATATGAAGACATTATTGATTTGGTTCTGGATATGAGACTTGACATTGATTATTATATTGCCAATTATCTCATTAATATTATTGAGCAAATGCCGTCGGATGCTTTTGAAAGGTATTCTAACTTAAAAGTAATTTACGCGAGAGTTTTGCTGAGCCTCGGAAGAATCACCGAAACAATCGCAATAATGCAAAAATATATTGCCGAAGAAGAAGCTAAGCCTCTGACACGTGAATCAAGAAATCTGCTTGTCGGGCTGTACAATAACCTTGGCTTTGCCAATATTGCAATAAGTGCCGAAACCAGAGATTATACGTTTGGGAAGTACTTTAAGAAGGCAGCGGAGTATTTCGATTCCGAAAATGCAGAACAGATAGTTACTTATAGTGCCGTTATTCTCCCTTACGCCTGTGCCATAGGTTACCACGCGGAGGATGATTCCGACCTTTATATTGAAGCGATAGAAACGGGGGCGCCCAATATTTATTATACCATGAGAGGATTTCTTGCAGGGGCACTTGATCTGACAAAAGCCGAGATATTACTTTACAAAGGCGAAGTGGCAGCAGCTGAAAAATTTGCGGTAACCGCCGCACATAAGGCTAAAGAGCATGGGCAATCCGATATTGAGTTTAGGGCATACTTTTTCCTGATTAGGGTGAACTTAGGGCTCGGAAAATATGTGAAGCTAAAAGAGGTTCTTTATCAGATGGAAGAGCTCACAAAGCGCTCTACTGCCGCGAATAGATTTGTCCTTTATGAGATTTTTTCAAGCTGGTTTTATCTTGCAATAGGGCAAAGCGAAGGTGCGGCGAGCTGGGTAAAAAGTGATTATCTGACCGGTGAAGCGCCCTCTTATGTGACGGGATTGGAGGATCTTGCGAAAATCAAGTACTACCTTAATGAAAAGAAGTATTCAGTTTTGCAGGGCTTCCTCTCGGGACTTTCGCCCCGCACGGGACTTCGTAGGTATATGTTGGGGCTTGTAGGATTAACGGCGATAGAGGCCGCCTGCCTAAGCGAAATGAAAGAACGCGACGAAGCGCTTGCAAAGCTCAAAGAAGCCTATGATTACGCATATGAAGGCAAATATGTTTTTCCATTTATAGAGCTTGGCAATACAATGAGAACGCTGGCAGGAAATGCCATAAAAAGCGGAAAAACAGGGATTCCGGATGAGTGGCTCGAAATGGTACGAAGCCGTGCCAATACCTACGCGAAACGTGTGGCGCATGTGAGGTCGCAGTATAATGAGGAGAATAATCCGGAAGGCGGCGCAGCTCTAACCACAAAAGAGCACGCAATTTTACAGGATCTCGCTCAGGGGCTGTCCCGCACCGAAATAGCGGCAGGCCACGGAATCTCGGTAAACACCGTAAAAGTCGTCCTGCAGATAATATATGATAAACTCGGAGCCGAGCACAGTATCGACGCGGTGAAGATAGCCTTAAGCCGCGGGCTGATACAGCCGTAATATAATACTTTGCACCCGGCAATTAATATTTGCTTGGGTGCTTTTTTAAAGTCGAACTCGAATTGTTTAGTTGGTGGAGCAATAGCATTTTAGCAACGTAAGACATTTAGGATATGGAAATTTTCGTGAGGTCACTTGATATTGTCAGTTCTTGCATAAATTCTTCATTTGCTTGTATAATACATACATTATGAGAGCAAAAAGTTCCACCATCCGGCGCACTCTGTGGTATTACTGGCAGGAGATTTGGCGCTACAAATGGCATTCGTTGGGGATGCTCATCACTACACCTGTGGTCATTTTTATCAGGAGTGCATTGGCACCCCTCGTTTTTGCTACGCTGATTGATAAGATTTCATCGGGCGAGATTCCTCCTGAAAATCTCTGGAAGGAGCTTTGGCCTACGGCCTTGACTTTTATCGGAGTTTACTTCCTTTCGGCTGTCGTTATTGAAAAACTGCGACTGTTTTTCTGCTGGAAGATGGAAATTAAGGCGATGTATAATATGGCGGTCAGGTGCTTTGATCACCTCGCTGCGCATTCGATGCAGTTTCATAATGACCGCTTCGGGGGTTCGTTGGTTTCGCAGACTTCTAAATTTTTCAGAAGCCTTGAGCGATTCATTGACAGTATCGTTTGGGAGCTTTTACCATTGGTATCAGTCATTACTTTTACGGTAGTAATTTTATGGAGAGATATTCCGATTTTTGCCATTATTTTGCTTGCGTTTTCAATAATTTATACCTTAATGGCTTTCTTTTCTTATGAGAAGACCGAGAGCTTAAACGAAGCCGAAGCTTTTGCGGAAAATGCCCAGTCGGGGCAGCTCTCCGATTCTGTAGCCAATATTATGACTGTTAAAAGCTACGGCAGGGAAAATCATGAGCATAGCAGGTATACTTTTGCCGCAGGCGCAACATTTAAGGCGAGCCGTGCCCTCATGCGAGCTATTATCAGTAGAGATGTTGCGTTTTCTTTTGTTTACGTGGGGATTATGTCCGCTCTTGTTGTATTCCTCATAGGCGGGCGCGGGTGGTTTGGAATTTCTGTCGGAACTATGATATTGATTGCTACTTATTCTCAACAGATTCTGGGGAATCTCTGGGATATTAATAATATTATGCGTAATTTTAACCGTGTGTTCGGGGATGCCTCTGAGATGACAATGATATTAGACGAGCCCAATGCGGTCATTGACATAAAAGACGCAAAGGAATTAAAGGTCGATAAGGGACAGATCAGCTTTTCAAATATCTCATTTATTCATCCTGACGCAAAGGAGTCAATTTTTTCTGAATTTTCTTTGGACATTGAGGCGGGGCAGCGTATTGGACTTGTGGGAGTTTCCGGCTCAGGAAAGACCACCCTTACAAAGCTTTTGCTTAGGTTTGCGGATGTGGAGAAAGGAGAGATTTTGATTGACGGTCAGAATATTCGTGAGGTGACGCAAAATTCGCTTAGGGAACAGATAGCATATGTTCCGCAGGAAACAGCGCTATTCCACCGTTCTATTGCCGAGAATATTTCTTACGGAAAGCCTAATGCTACGCAATCGGAGATAGAGTATGCCGCAAAGCTTGCAAATGCGGCAGAATTTATTGAGACATTGCCAAATGGCTACGAGACACTCGTCGGGGAACGCGGAGTGAAGCTTTCCGGCGGGCAGCGCCAGAGGGTCGCTATTGCGAGAGCCATATTAAAAGATGCTCCGATTTTGGTTTTGGATGAAGCAACGTCGGCACTTGATTCCGAATCAGAAAATTTAATTCAGGATGCACTTAAGAGACTCATGAAGGGTCGTACTTCCCTTGTCATAGCCCATCGCTTTTCTACAGTGGCTTCTCTTGATAGAATCGTAGTTTTGCACGACGGGAAAATCGCAGAGCAGGGTTCTCATAAGGATTTGCTCGATTCCGGCGGTGAATACGCGAGACTTTGGAATCGCCAGACGGGAGCGTATCTTGAGTAAATTAAAAGGCGAGGCTAAACTGCGTCATTTCTGCGGGAGTGCTTTTGCATTCTAATTTAAATCCATATTTGTCAGAAAGCGCTTTCGCAATTGAAAGCCCGAGACCGAAACGCCCGTCGGCGCTTCTGGCTTTGTCAGCGCGATAGAAGCGCTCAAAAATGTGCGAAAGTTCTTCTTCGGGTATGCCTTCGCCGCTGTTTTCGACTTTGAATATGTATCCCGAATCATTTTTATCAAGAGAAAATCCTATCGCGCCGCCTTCATTTGCATATGTGACTGCGTTTTCGCATAAAATTGCAATAATCTGACGCAAGGGTTCTTCGTAAGTCTTTATTTTTTCTGCATCTGCAATATTTGAACTGTCAAAGTCTTCCTCCCAGTTCAGGCTTTTTTTCATAGCTTTGGCTTTCCAAAGATTTGTTTCCAAGCTGATAAATTCTTTCAGATGCAGCTCTTGCTTTTCACTTTCGGTCGCGGTTTTGCTATTTTTTGAATGTGCGGTTAAATTCTGTTCGGCTTTTGAGAGTGTCAGTAACTTTTCCAAAAGGACTTGCATTCTGAGGGCACCTTCCTGCGCGGATTTAAGCCATTCTTTTTGGCTGTCTACGGTCGCCGTCGGGTCATTTGATAAGGAATCCAGTATTACATCCTGATTGGACATTATTGTCATAAGAGGTGTTTTTAGCTCGTGGGAGGCGTCGGCAATAAAGCGTCTTTGATTTTCGAACGCTTCCTCAATCGGTTTAATCGCACGATTCGCAAAGTTAAGGCTGATAAAGAAGACTGCCGCTAATACGGTGACGCCTACCGCCAAAAGAAGCCATAACAGATTTCGAAGCAGTTGCGCGGAGTAATCCGCATCCAGAGTATTAATGACAAACGAGCCATCGCTATCCTGACTTATTGAGGTAATTATCGTACTATTGTCGCCGTTTACGTTTACGCCTCCAAGTGTTTTGTCTTCTTCATTTCCGATTGTGTACATATACGAAGACTCTCCGTCTTTAGTGACGATGATTTCCGCACCGCCGACGGTAGTCGAATACTCGTTTCCTTCTTCACCGGCCACAATGGAATAGTCAACAGAACCTGCGCCTGAAGCATTGCCTACAATAGTCCCGGTGGTTGTAGAACCGTCAGGGGGCAGTATACTTCTAAACTCAACGCCGGTCGCGATTTTGGTAGTGAAATAAACGGCTATAAACGCCGCGATAATCACGATGCTTATCGTAATAGTATTCATTAACAGGATTCTGTTTCGTAATTTTTTAAACATAAGCCTCACCGCACTTTGTACTTAATTAGTTTGAATATATGGCGTAACCCGCACCGCGAATGGTTTTTAATGCCTCGCCTGCCCCGATAGAAGCAAGCTTTTTGCGAAGCGCCGAAACGAGTACCTCGACATGATTTTCAACCGCATCACTGTCATAACCCCAGATTTTGCAAAGGATGGTCTCTTTAGGAATAATATTATCATGATTGATTATGAGAAGCTCTGCTAATTTCGCCTCATTCGGAGTCAATACCACCTGATTTTCTCCCTTGCTCGCAGTAAGAGATTGCATCTGTAAAGTCAAATCTTTGCAGTTAAGAGCACCTTCATTATTAACTGTCTTAGGTCGTCTGGCTATGGCGCGTATCCTGGCTAATAGTTCTTCGGTCCGAAATGGTTTTGAGAGATAATCATCGGCTCCTGAATCGAGTCCCTTTACTAAGGTGTCTACGTCTCCCTTAGCAGTTAAAATTATTACCGGCGTATGAAAGCCCTCTTTCCGAAAAGCCTTTAAGATATCGAGTCCATTTATTTTCGGGAGCATAATATCCAAAATCAATAAATCATAGATACCCGAAAGAGCGCAGTCCAAACCGCGCTCTCCGTCATACGCAAGATCAATTGCGTAATTATTCCGCCTTAAGATTTCTGCAATGGCTTTGGCGGTATAAGCCTCATCTTCGACATAGAGTATCCTCATAGTCCGTCGCCTTACTCGGCTGATTCAAGAGAAAAACTACCCTCATCGGTTCCGAAAGAAAAGGTAAATTCGCTGCCGTCTTCCATCGTTATTGCTCCTTCGTCGCCATCAATTAAAGTCCAGGTTTCCCCGCCGTCTGTAGAGTAATAATGCCCGCCGTCTTCAGATTTCACCAATACATCGCCTGCTACAGCGCCGGAGATAGCGCTGCCGTCTTCGCTTATCACCGAAAATCCGGATTCGCCTTCGGCATTTCCCACCGAGTAATCGCTTGATTGCGCATTTCCGACTATAGTCATAATAGAATTGCCGTCATCAATGGTCTGAACATTTAACTCAGTCCCGTCTTCGGTAATTATAGTTCCATTAGCCGGAGCAGATTCCCAAGTCTCACCTTCGTCGGTGGAATACTCGGTCACGCCATCTTCGGAGCGAACCATATAGCTTCCTTCATTTTTCGCATTCTGTGCGAGAACACCCAGAGTCGCCGCCATTACGAGAGCTACCACACCTACGACAATAAGTATTGGCTTTTTGCCGAGTTTACGCTTCGTGCTCACTTCGGTAGTTGCCTCAATTTCTTCATTAACAATCTCATTGATAAATTCATTTTCGTTATTCATTTTTAGATGCCCCTTTCAATTTTTATTATTAGTTACAAACCGGTTTACAATGCGTATTGTAGCTTGTAAACCTGAAATGAACCTGAAATATCAAAAAAAATTTATGTTTAATAAGAAATTGTATTCTTTCGTTAATATACTTCATTTTTAACGCAAATAGAAGAGCTGATTATTATCGTAACTTCTTGACAAATTGATAAACAATGTTTATCCTAATTAAAGGAGGAATTATGTATATGAAAACGGCAACTGTCAGTAAATGGGGCAATGCGCAGGGTATTAGGATTCCGGAGGCTTTTTGTAGTCAACTGGGCTTATCTGTGGGGGATAAGGTCGCACTTAATATCGAGAAGGACAGACTGATTATTGTAAAGGCTGATGAGTGCTATTCTCTGCAGGCGCGTTATAAGGCATGGGATAAAAGAGGTCAATCTGAGCCCGAATATGATTGGGGCGAGCCTGTTGGGAAGGAGATTTGGTAATGGCTTTCAGACAAGGCGACATTGTCGAAGTGAATTTCGAGCCCACTCTCGGTCATGAACCTAAAAAATTAAGACCGGCGCTTGTGGTGAGCAGCAATGATTTTAATGATATGACGTCAATGACAATCGTTTGTCCCATTACTTCTAAGGATGATGGTTTTTTCCTTCACGAGCCGATTCCACTTGGGCACGATGTATCCGGTTTTGTGGTAATGGAGCAAATAAGGGCTATTGACCTTGCTGCGAGAAAAGCTGCGGTTATTGACCATTTAGATAATAATGAGATGATTTCTATTATTACGTGCATCAAAACATTTATGTAATATAGGGAGGCTGATACTTGCAGGATGACACAACCCTTTATCGGGAGACCATTGACAATATTAATAAATACGGAATTTCGGTTAAAAAAAAGTACGGACAGAATTTTTTAAAGGATACTCGTGTTTTAGATAAGATTATTGCGGGAGCGCAGATTGATTCGGATGACACTGTTTTAGAGGTGGGGCCGGGGCTTGGGAATCTGACTAAAGAACTGGCTAAAATTGCAGGGCGCGTGGTGGCGGTTGAAATAGATATTAACCTCATTGAGCCGCTAAAGGAAATACTAAGAGACTATCCTAATGTGAGCATTTTACAGGGGGACATTCTGGATTTACTTGAAAAAGGATTGGAGCCTATTGTCGCAGACAAACCATATAAGGTGGTTGCAAACCTACCATATTACATTACTACTCCGATTATTATGGGGTTTTTGGAATCAAGTAACCCGCCTCAGAGCCTCACGGTGATGCTTCAAAAAGAGGTCGCGCAGCGTATGAAAGCCGCACCTTGCACAAAGGACTACTCAGCGCTGACACTTGCGGTAGAGTATTATGCGGATACTTATTTGGTAGCTAATGTTCCGAGGAATTGTTTTATACCCCGACCGAATGTAGACTCTGCGGTTCTTCGGCTAACGAGGCTAAAGGAGTCGCCTGTCAGACCGATTAATGAGGAATTTCTTTTTAAGGTAATAAAGGCTTCTTTTGCACAACGCAGAAAAACACTGATAAATGCTTTACTTAATGCGAAAATTGGATTAGAATCAAAGGAAACCGTTTCCGAGGCGCTAAAGGCGATGGGATTAGCGGATAACATCAGGGGTGAGACACTTTCATTAACGCAGTTTTCGGAGCTTTCGGATATTCTGTTTAAGAGTACTATCAATTAATACGGACACTATTTCATTAATAACATAAATTGTCTAAAGATTTACCGTAACACTTTGGAGCATTGTCATGGATTGGAGGTGCTATCATGGGAAGAATAAAGGAGCCGGCTTTATTTGAAATTACGCCGGAAATCAGTAAATTAGCGGGTCTCTGTGAGGAGCATAATGCGATTGAAAAAGAGCTTTATACAAAATTTGAGGTAAAAAGAGGCTTAAGAGACCTAAATGGGAAAGGGGTGCTCGCCGGGCTTACCACGATTTCCGATGTGAGCGCAAAGAAAATCGTAAACGGCGAGGAGGTGCCTTGTGAAGGGAATCTTTATTACCGCGGCTATAATGTAAAGGACTTGGTTAAGGGATTTTTAGGGGATTCGCGTTCGGGTTTTGAAGAGATTACTTATTTGTTACTATTTGGAGAATTGCCTTCGAAGGAGAATTTGGAGCGCTTTCATAAACTGTTAGAGGAGCGTAGGACATTGCCACCGAATTTCGTGCGTGATGTAATAATGAAAGCTCCGAGCAGGGATATGATGAATTCGCTATCGCGATCCATATTAAATCTGTATTCGTACGACCCGGCGGCTGATGACACTTCCATACCTAATGTGCTGCGGCAGTGCCTTAATCTCATCAGCCAGTTTCCGATGCTGATGGTTTATGGTTATCATGCATATAATTACAGGATGGGTGAGGATTTATACATTTATGCACCTTCCCCGAAGCTTTCTACCGCTGAGAATATTCTTATGATGCTACGTGAGGATCGCCAATATACTGCTTTGGAGGCGAAGATTTTAGACATGTCGCTGGTGCTCCACATGGATCACGGCGGCGGTAATAATTCCACATTTACCACGCATGTCGTCACCTCTTCAGGGACGGATACTTATTCCACGATGGCTGCGGCGATGGCGTCTCTTAAAGGACCTAAACACGGCGGGGCGAATATTAAGGTTATCCAGATGTTTGAGGATATGAAAAAGACCGTTCGTGATTGGACTAATGAGGAGGAGGTCGAGGCATATCTTTGCGCCTTACTTGATAAAAATGCTTTTGATAAGCAGGGATTGATTTACGGAATGGGGCATGCCGTTTATTCGATTTCAGACCCTAGGGCTGATATTTTCAAGGTCTTTGTAAAACAGCTGGCAAAGGCAAAGGGGTTTAATGATGAGTTCGCGCTTTATGAATTGGTCGAGAAATTGGCGCCCGAGGTGATAGGTAAAAAGAGGAAGATCTATAAGGGCGTTAATGCCAATGTGGATTTTTACAGCGGCTTGGTTTATCATATGCTGGGATTGCCCCAATCGCTTTATACTCCGATTTTCGCGGCGGGAAGAATAGTTGGCTGGAGTGCGCATAGGCTGGAGGAACTCAAAAATGTCGATAAAATTATCCGGCCGGCGTATAAGCCTATGACGGAGCACAAGGAGTATGTGGAGATGGCGAAGCGTTAGTTTTTGTGTTTATTCGCAAGTGCCCTTGAAGGTCCGTGTGAAAACTTTCCAAGTTCCCGTGCGGAAGTCGCTCATATTTGGACGCAGATAAGGGGAGCACGATAGCGTTCGCTTCCTAACGCACGGATACCTTGCGAAACTTTCCACACGGCGCGGGCACCGGAAATTAATACGGTCAGGTTTTACTTACTAATTATTTATTCTCTTGTGTGTATTCGATAGTTTGACTAAACTAAACATTATTCCCGCAGACCCGCATTGGTCCGTGGAGAAATAACGGGGGATAATATGAGGAACGAATTTACGTTTAAATCGAAAGATGGGGTTACGGATATTCATGCCGTGGAGTGGGTGCCTGTGGGGCGGCCTGCGGGGATTTTGCAGATTGTGCACGGGATGGTGGAATATATCCTTAGATATGACGAGTTTGCGTCGTTTCTTTCGGAGAAGGGTTTTTATGTGGTGGGGCATGACCATATCGGACATGGTAGTTCTATAGTAGATGAATCATGTCTCGGGTATTTTTGCGAAAAGGATGCTAATAAGGTTCTTCTTGATGATATTCATGCTTTACGGAAATTGACGGAGAAGAAATATCCCGGAATCAGATATTTTATTTTGGGGCACAGCATGGGTTCGTATCTTTTGCGGCAATATTTAGCCATCCATGGGAATGCTCTTTCAGGAGCCATTATTATGGGTACGGGCACTCAACCGGCTGCACTCTTAGCTTTCGGCAAAACCCTTACGAAAATTTTGTGGAAGATTCGCGGTTCGAAATACAGGAGTCCTTTGATAGAATACTTGGGTTCGGGCAGCCTTAATGCTAAATTTAAGAAAAACGGTGAGACCCCTAAGGATTGGATTACTACCGATGAAGGGAAAAAGGCGCTGTATCTGAAAGACCCACTTTGTGGTTTTAAGTTTACGGTTAACGGCTATCATACTCTATTTTCAGCTATTGCGGGAGCATGCAATGCTGTCACGATTCGGAAAACACCGCAGAGAATCCCTCTATTGATAATATCGGGGGCAGAGGATCCCGTAGGTGGTTTCGGAAAAGGAGTAGAGCAGGCATTTAATCAGTATGCTACGCTTCGAGGCGGGCGCGTTGACATAAAACTATATCCGGATGATCGCCACGAAGTCCTAAATGAGAAAAACAGGACTGAGGTTTATGAGGATATATACACATTTTTTATAGATGTGGTCTAAGATTTAGGTTATTTAATTCGCATTAACATTAGTAGCCAAGCCGGGGGAATTCCCTGACTCTGAATAAAACATAAGGAGAATGACAATGAAAACATTAGGCTATTACAACGGAAAATTTGCGGAATTAGAGGATATGATGATCCCCATGAATGACCGCGCCTGCTTTTTCGGAGACGGGGCATATGATGCGGGTCCGTCGCGCAATTATAAGATTTTTGCCATCGATGAACATATCGACCGTTTTTTTAACAGCGCGGGGCTTTTAAAAATCAAAATGCCTGTTACAAAGCAGGAGTTAAAAAGTATTTTAGAGGAAATGGTACAAAAACTTGATACCGGAAATAATTTCGTATATTATCAAGTGACCCGCGGCACAGGAATCCGTAATCACGCTTTTACTGAAGGCGCCGGGAATCTTTGGATTCTTATTAAACCGGATGAAATAGCCGATGGACTTACTCCGATAAAGCTTATTACAATGGCTGACACGCGGTTTTATCATTGCAATATAAAGACCTTGAATCTGATACCTTCGGTAATGGCAGCTCAGGCCGCAAAAGAAGCCGGAGTAGATGAAACGGTATTTTACCGCGAGGGAGGAATAGTCACCGAGTGTGCTCACAGCAATGTATGTATTATCAAGGACAATGTTCTGCGCTCGCATCCGAATGATAATATGATTCTGCCCGGCATCGCAAAAGCACATATGATAAAAATGTGCAAGAAGCTCGAAATCCCCGTAAATGAAACGCCGTTTACATTGGATGACCTCTTTAACGCGCAGGAAGTAATCGTCACCAGCTCGAGCAACCTCTGTCTTCGCGCAAGTGAAATCGATGGGAAAGCAGTAGGCGGGAAAGCACCCGAATTATATGAAAAAATAAGAAAAGCACTTTTAGATGAATTCTACGAAGCGACAGCTTAAAAGAAAACTCCGAAGGCTTTCACCTTCGGAGTTTTCTCATCATAATAGTTATCTAAAGGAATGAGAGTGAAGTGCAACATCGGGAGGATCCCGACATCATACTTATGAGGGGGTTTGATAGTTGAGTTGCTCTTCCTCAACCATCAACCTCAGTATAAAGTCGAAGTATGTCTAATTTGTGTGCAAAATATAAAAGAAATCGAAAATTTATTAAGATTTTTTAAAGAAAGCCTTTAAAATGCGGCATTTATTCCGCAAATATGTTTCAGCATCTTTATAAATTCTGCTTTTGTGTGCTCACAATCTTTTGATTCATCTTCACATAATTGCTCGAGAATATATTTGCAGTGACCGATTATCACGTCATTTATCATATTGACATTATCCTGTGTCACTGAAGTATCTTCATTAATCAGTGGTTTCAGCATCATAAAGGAGCGCTCACTGTGATTGTTTCCGAAATACATGGACTCTATCTCAGGAGAGAAGGTCGATAGCTCATCAGGGAAAATGGAATAGTATTTTTTCATTATTGACTCAATATCATTGCTGCGCTTCCCGTAGAAAAAATTATAAAAGATATCAGGATACTTAAAACACGAGTCGCAAAAATGTTCCCAAACCAAGAGGAATAATTGCGTGGCGCAGTAGTCTTTCTTGCTGAGTTCGCCTAATGCGTGAGCGTATTCTTTAAAGTGTTTCATTGAAGCCAGTAGAAGGAGTTCGTCGAAGTCATTGAAGTACAAATAAATAGTAGAATTATGAAAGCCTGTCTTATCCGCCACTTTGCGGATGGAGAGATTCGCCATGCCTTCCGAATCCATCATTTCTTGTGTTGTATTAATGAATAATGCAGCGTTATTACGCTTTAACTGCGCTCTTTCCGGTTCTGTCATTTAATCCTTGCTTATTCTATAAAGTTTTGTTACAAAAAGAATTATAACAGGGCTTTGTGCTGATTACAAGAGACTAAATCTTCACTTATTCTTAATAATTATCATAATTGTTCTTAAAATTTCGCGGATATTATAGTATCATGAATAAGCCTTCAAAAAGGCGTATATAAGGAGGTGAAAATGCTATGTCTACAATACTGGTATGTGATGATGACAAGGAAATTGTTGAGGCTATTGAGATTTATCTTCTTCAGGAAGGATATGATGTCCTAAAGGCTTATGACGGAATAGAGGCTTTGGAAATCCTTAATAAGGAAGAGGTTGATCTTTTGATTATTGATATAATGATGCCCAAAATGGATGGCATCCACGCGACTTTGCGAATCAGAAAAGAGAAAAATCTTCCTATTATCATTCTCTCAGCGAAGTCAGAAGACGCGGATAAGGTCTTAGGCTTAAGCGTGGGGGCTGATGACTACGTATCAAAGCCTTTCAGCCATTTGGAACTTGTGGCGAGAGTTCGTTCACAGCTACGAAGATATCAGAAATTGGGCGGCAGTCCGAATGAAGAAAAAACAAACTTGTATAAATCGGGCGGACTGGAAATCGACGATGATACAAAAGAAGTAACCGTAGATGGCGAAAGCGTTAAGCTCACACCGATAGAGTACAGCATTTTGCTTTTGCTGGTTAAAAATCAGGGAAAGGTATTTTCAATAACGCAGATATACGAGTCAATATGGAATGAAAACGCCGTAGGCGTAGATAATACCGTGGCAGTCCATATCAGGCATATCAGAGAAAAAATAGAAATAGACGCAAAGAATCCGCGCTACCTAAAGGTGGTCTGGGGCGTGGGTTATAAAATTGAGAAGAAATAAATAAAGTCTGTAAGGGGTACAGACTTTGGAGGGAGAAAATGAAAAAGAAATGGATTAGAAAACCTATATTTAAGGCAATAACACTCGTTGCCATGCATATTCTTGCCGGGCTCTGTGCGGTGAGTCTATTGGGGTTATTACTGATACCCGCGGTGCATTCAATGGATTTTTCAGATTGGAATGCGAAATCATTTGAGGATACCAATACTTTTAAATGGGAAATTCAGGGTGCAAATTTAGATATCTTAAATGGTCTTTCGAGTACGTATATATTTGAAGATGCTGATAGTGACGGTGGAAAGCGCTTGATTGACTTAAATGAATTTGTACAATCAAACGGATATTACAATGAAACATCAGGGCTGCCCGCCGAGTCAGCGCAGGGTGCAGAAACAATCCCGACTGATTTGGTATCGGAAGAGATGATATTAGAGTCCTCTTCGGGTACGGCAAAGCTTAATTACAAACTGGATGATTTGGTTTCACTTGTGAAGAGTCTTCAAAGCGACAGCTTGCGAACAAATATCTATGACTATACCGACAGTGCCGTGAGCAATCTTCAGACTCCGATTGTCGTAGGCAAAAGGCAGGACGGCACATATGCATACTTTCTCATACAGGACTTTATCTCTAAATTCAATGACGGAACTTACAGTTTTGTATTTTCTTCAGACGCTGCGGGAAACACCGGTACGACGGAATATGATATCAAGCAGAGCGTCTTAGAGAGTTTAAGTCTGGGTAATCTCTTTGAAAATGATGCCGCAAGAGCCAGTGTGAGCGGCATTATCGGAAAAGACGGAAAATTGGAATTTGTGGATTTTTGGAACTACACCGGCTTTTATATGAATTACGATATTGCTCCTGATGGATACGAGAGTCTTATGGAATTGGCAAACGATAACCCGTCATGGAACGGACAGTTAAGCTATGCCTATGGCTTATTATTTAAGGCTGTCGACCTGCTTAGAACACAGTATAACTTTTATACCAATTTCCAAGGGACATATAAGAATTCATATTCCGATGGAAGATCCAATATCATCTATCTTTATGCGGATTATGACAATAGAAAGGTCTATACGAATAATAGTGACTGGACTGATTTTTCGCGATTAACCTTTAATTTAGAAATGGCTGAGAGCATCCTCGGTATGGCCTGGTCATGGGGTTATAATACAGGTTCCAATGTGCCGGTGCAATCACTTCCTGCCGCATATGCTGACATAGAGCTGGTAAGTCCCTTTGATAAGGCTAATTTAAGCAACTCTTACTATTACTTGATTGGAGTGGACAAGAATTATCCGAATAAGGATTATCTTTCGGTAAAGAGAACCAATTTCACTGAAAGCGCGGGTCAAATCCAGCCGCAAATTACTCAGATTCTGATATTTTTTGCACTTACTGTCTTAGTGTTAGTTGCCATGACGATACTTTCGGGCAGGCAGCCACAGGATGAAAAAGTGCATTTGCAGGCGATTGATTATTTTCCGACGGAATTAGCTATCATAACTATACCGCTGATTATTGTAATTGCAGTTGTGTTAGCAGATGCGAGCGGGCTGTTAGGATGGTTGGCCAATGCAATGATCTCAGGGGAAAACTCATGGATAGCTTTTATCATGGGAGTTTTGCTTAACGCAGTGCTTTCGGTGTGGTGGTTCTCACTCGTACGTAGGGCAAAGGCGCACACGTTGTGGAAAAAGAGCATTCTCGGTATGCTTTGCAGATTTACGGCGAGGGTATTTACGAATCTGCCGATGATCTGGAAGACCTTGCTGGGGCTCCTAGGAGGCGGTATCGCGGCGGTGATTTTACTGGTGCTGGCAGCGACACACTTCCGAGTTTACAGCACAATCGTATTCATACTCTTTTTTATGGCTGTGTCGATAGTGCTGATATCGCTTTCGCTGATGTTCGGTAATATAAGGAAAGGTGTCAGCAGGATTTTTAAGGGTGAAACAGACTATAAAATCCCCACAACCGGTATGTTTGGAGAGATGAAAGTATTGGCCCGGGAAATTAATTCAATTGGACAAGGCATTGAAAGGGCCGTAGAAGAGAGTCTTAAAAGCGAGCGAATGAAGACGGATTTAATTACGAATGTTTCACACGATATTAAGACGCCGCTGACGTCAATAATTAACTATGTTGACCTATTGAAACAGGAGAATTTAGATGATAAAAAGATACAACACTATTTGGAGGTATTAGAGGCGAAGGCATTGCGGTTAAAGGTCCTGACCGAGGATATTGTCGAAGCTTCAAAGGCGAGTTCAGGCAATCTCGTGCTGGAATACGCGGACATAAATCTTTCGCAATTGTTGCAGCAGGTGAGCGGCGAATTTACGGAGAAATTTAAAAGCCGGAAGCTAACAGAGGTAATCTCACTTCCCGAAGAAGAAATGATAATCAGAGCCGATGGGCAGAAAATGTACAGGATCCTTGATAATCTTTACGAAAATGCCGCAAAGTATGCACACACAGGCACAAGGGTCTACACACAGGTAAAAAGAGATCCGGCTTACGGTGGGCGAATCTCCTTTATAATGAAGAATATCTCGGAAATGGAGCTTAATATTACAGCCCAAGAACTGACCGAGCGCTTTATAAGGGGCGATGTGGCACGTACTACCGAAGGTAGCGGACTGGGGCTTTCAATAGCTAAAAGCCTGACGGAACTCATGGGAGGAACATTTTCAATATACGTGGACGGAGATCTCTTCAGGGCGACCGTGGAATTCCCGGAGGCAGCAAAAGCGGCACAAGCACCGGCACAATTTTCGGGGCAGATTAATTAAGAACAGAGGGTATTCGAAGATGCTATATGAGAAAAGCAGCGAAAGGCTGCTTTTTTCTTTACGCTAACCGGATTGCGGGCGAGTTAGATTTCTTTGATGTTTCCGTTTGTTGCGAGAGTTACTACTTGCCAAGGTATGAACTTGCCGGAGTTTTTTAGCGCTGCCGTCGCCGCGTGTTCTATGCCGCCGCAGCATGGCACTTCCATCCTCACAATGGTCAGGGATTTGATATTATTTCTTTTGATAATTTCCGTCAGCTTTTCGCTGTAATCCACTTCATCCAGCTTCGGGCAGCCAATAAGTGTGATTTTGCCCCGCATGAACTCGGTGTGAAAGTTCGCCCTGGCATAGGCTACGCAATCTGCAGCTATGAGCAAATTCGCTCCATCAAAGTAGGGCGCGTTTATGGGTACGAGTTTAATCTGAACAGGCCATTGGCGCAGTTCGCTCGTGGTTTCGGTTTGCGCCGGGGCATTTTCCGGGAGTCTGTCTATGGCATGAGCGTTTGCCCCCGGGCAGCCGCCGGTCTGTGCTTTCTTATTCATCTTTTTTTTCACCTCCGATTCGTCATACGCCACCGCTTCCCGCTCAATAAAACTGATGGCTCCTGTAGGGCATACCGGCAGACAGTTTCCGAGACCGTCGCAGTAATCGTCTCGCAGTAACTTGGCCTTGCCGTGGACGATTCCGATTGCGCCCTCGTGACAGGCATCGGCGCATAGCCCACATCCGTCACACTTTTCCTTGTTAATTTCAATTATCTTGCGTAACATAGCGCACCTCCTTCTTGACTCTGTGACTTCATTGTAATACAATAAATCAGACTAATCGGTTGGATAACCAACGAAAGTGAGACGTTATGAAAAATATTTTTCCCATCATCAGTTCGTCGTCGTTGTTCGCAGGGATAGGCTGCGAGGATTTCGGTGCTATCATGGGTTGCCTGGGTGGTACTGTAAATGGCTATGATAAAGAAGAAACCGTCTATTTTGAAGGCGATGCTGTTTCAGAGATAGGGCTGCTGGTCAGCGGGAAGCTACATCTTCTCAAAACCGATATTTGGGGGAACAATTCAATCTTGACGGAAATCACGCCGCCGGAAATGTTCGCCGAAGCGGTTGTTTGCAGCGGCTTGGGCAGGCTTCCGGTCAGCGTGGTGGCAAAAGAAAGAAGCGAAGTTCTCTTTATTGACTATAAGAAAGTAGTGACGACCTGCCAAAGCTCCTGCGGATTTCACTCTAAGCTGATTCGAAACATGATTGGCGTCTTGGCGCGCAAGAACATCATGATGTCGAATAAGATGGAACATATTACCAAGCGGACAATAAGGGACAAACTGCTTTCGTATCTCGGCGACGCGGCACGGCAGGCGGGCAGCAGGTCAATAGACATACCATACAACCGTCAAGAACTGGCAGACTATCTCTGCGTTGAGCGCTCTGCACTTTCCGCAGAAATGAGCAAACTGAAATCAGAAGGAATAATAGATTATAGAAAAAACCATTTTGAACTGCAAAGTAATTTCTCTTATAGAAAAATCTAATACCACTTGAACGCTCGTTCGAAATATGCTAAAATATTTATGGTACTGCCATCAACGGTAAGCGGTTGGCCTCCTGAAACTGTAAACGCCTTCACAACATCGCCGTAGCGTGTTAATAAAAATAATATTTGTAATCCCTTTCTCATTGTGATAAAATATTTCACGTACGTTTTCATATGTGTAGGGTTCGAAGTCGAACAATATTCATATGAAGGCTTTCTTTACGGGTTTATGCGGGTTTTGCAATAGATTTTTTTATTAGAAAGGGTGCATTTTAGAGGAATGAGTTTCATTTCATATCTTATAAACGGAATCAGTCTCGGCAGTGTTTACGCGATTATTGCGCTGGGATACACCATGGTTTACGGCATTGCGAAGATGCTTAATTTTGCTCATGGCGATGTCATTATGGTCGGGGCATTTACTATATTCACCGCAATGGGTCAGGCGAATCTACCTCCCGCGGTAGCGGTTCTTATCAGCATTGTGGTTTGTACTGTTCTCGGAGTCGTTATTGAAAGGATTGCCTATCGACCGCTTAGAGGAACAGCACCACTTGCAGTTTTGATTACCGCCATTGGTGTCAGCTATTTCCTTCAGAATGTAGCCCTCTTAAGATTCGGAGCGAATTCGAAATCTTTTACTTCGGTAGTAGGAGTTAAGCCGCTTTCTTTGGCGAATGGCGAATTGATTATCACAGGAGAAACGCTCGTAACTATTATATCGGGAGTTGTTATAGTAATAGTGCTCACTTTGTTTGTCAGAAAAACTAAGCCCGGTCAGGCGATGCTCGCGGTTTCCGAGGATAAGGATGCCGCAAAGCTCATGGGAGTTAATGTAAATGGCACAATAGCCCTTACATTTGCCATAGGTTCCGCTCTCGCTGCGATAGCAGGTGCTCTGCTTTGTTCGGCGTACCCTTCGCTTTCTCCTTATACCGGTTCAATGCCCGGAATTAAAGGCTTTGTGGCTGCGGTATTCGGCGGCATCGGCTCCATACCCGGGGCCATGATAGGTGGAATCCTTCTCGGCGTAATTGAAATATTATCAAAGGCTTATATATCATCGCAACTTGCGGATGCTATTGTATTCGCCGTCCTTATTATTGTTCTTCTCGTTAAACCTACCGGAATACTCGGCAGAAATATTAACGAGAAAGTTTAGGGGGCGCGATTATGAAAAAATTCATTGCAGCATACAGAAACAGATTTTCAAAAACAACGCGTCAGAATACTTTGACCTTCGGAATGGTTATTTTCGCTTATTTATTTGTTGAGGCGGTTTTGCGTACAGGGAATATGAGCTCCTTATTGCAAGGGCTATTAGTGCCGCTTTGCATCTACGCGATTTTAGCGGTGTCACTTAATCTGACTGTCGGCATATTAGGAGAACTCAGCCTTGGTCATGCCGGATTTATGTGCGTCGGCGCCTTTACGGGCTCTTTCTTTTCGGTTTGTACTGCGGGTACCATGCCGAATCTCTTGAGATTTATTATTGCACTTCTCATAGGGACACTTTCAGCCGCGTTTTTCGGATTTATTATTGGAATACCTGTCTTGAGATTACAGGGAGACTATTTAGCTATAGTGACATTAGCATTCGGCGAAATCATTAAGAACCTCGTTAACGTGCTCTATATCGGAAGAGATGAGAGCGGATTTCATTTTTCACTTAAAGATACAATGTCACTGAATATGAATGGCGGTGAAGTTATAGTAAACGGACCGCAGGGTATTTCGGGCACCCCGAAGGATTCTAATTTTACTATTGGCATAATTCTCCTGATAATCACACTGATAATAGTACTTAATCTCATACATTCCCGCACCGGAAGGGCGGTCATGGCCATCAGAGACAATAGGATTGCCGCCGAGTCTGTCGGTATTAATATTACGAAATACAAATTACTGGCTTTCTCGATTTCAGCGGGACTGGCGGGACTTGCGGGAGTCATTTACGCACATAATTTAGCCACACTTACGGCACTGCCTAAAAATTTTGGTTACAATATGTCAATAATAATTTTAGTCTTTGTCGTCCTTGGAGGAATCGGAAATATCAGAGGTTCGGTAATAGCGGCAGTCGTATTGACTTTGCTCCCTGAATTGCTGCGTGGTTTAAATGACTATCGTATGCTCATTTACTCCATAGTGCTGATCGTTATGATGCTGATTAATTGGAGTCCGAAACTCGTTATGTACAAGGAGGTATTACTCAATAAAATACCCTTCATTGCAAAACGCCGAAAGGAGGAGGAATAGCCATGGCATTACTTGAAATAAAAGATTTAGGCATCTCCTTCGGAGGCTTAAAGGCGGTTGACGATTTTAATGTGGAAATCGAAAAAGGTGAGCTATATGGTCTGATCGGTCCTAACGGAGCGGGGAAAACGACGGTATTTAATCTTCTTACCGGCGTCTACAAGCCTGATTCCGGCACAATAAAATTAGACGGGCGCGACATTACCGGCCTTAAGACTGCTTATGTAAGCAAATGCGGTATCGCGAGGACATTTCAGAATATCCGCCTGTTTAAGAAATTAAGCGTGCTTGATAATGTTAAGGTCGGATTGCATAATCGCTTTGAGTATTCGACGGCTACAGGCATCCTGCGGCTTCCAAAATATTATCGTACTGAAAGCGAAATGGATGATGAGGCTTTTGAACTCCTAAAGGTCTTTGGGCTTGACGGCTATGCCTCTCATTTAGCGCAGAATCTTCCATACGGAAAGCAAAGGAAGCTCGAGATAGCCAGAGCACTTGCCACAAAACCGATTCTCTTATTGTTGGATGAGCCTGCGGCAGGTATGAATCCGAATGAGACTGTTGAGCTCATGGAAACCATACGTTTTGTCAGAGAGCAATTCGATATGACAATACTTTTGATAGAGCATGATATGAGATTGGTCTCAGGGATTTGTGAAAAGCTCACTGTTATGAATTTCGGTCAGGTTCTGACTTTCGGAAATACGGATGAGGTGCTAAACGACCCACAGGTCATTACGGCATATTTGGGAGAATAATTCTATGGCATTACTTGAAGTTGAAAATCTTGAAGTCGCATATGGTGTAATTAAGGCAATAAAAGGGATTTCTTTTTCGGTTGAGGAAGGGGAAGTTATTGCTCTGATAGGCGCAAATGGCGCCGGAAAGACTACTATATTGCATACGATTACCGGACTAATCCCCGCCAATAAGGGTCAGATTACCTTTGCGGGACAGAATTTAAATAAAACGCCGGGGCACAAAATCGTCTCAATGGGAATGGCGCATGTCCCGGAGGGCAGGCGTGTGTTTTCACAGCTAACGGTTTACCAGAATCTTAAATTAGGTGCTTACACTCGTAAGAACAAGTCTGAGATCCATGAAAGCCTGAAGACAGTTTATAAGAGATTCCCGAGGTTAGAAGAGCGAAAGAATCAATTGGCGGGTACGCTCTCAGGCGGTGAGCAACAGATGCTCGCTATGGGAAGAGCACTGATGTCGAGGCCGAAATTAATGCTTCTTGATGAGCCCTCCATGGGTCTATCCCCGATTTTGGTTAATGAAATATTTGATATTATTAAGGTGCTCAATGAAAACGGCACCACGATTTTATTGGTTGAGCAAAATGCCAAAAAAGCCCTGATGATTGCTGACAGGGCATATGTATTGGAAACAGGTACGATTGCTCTTACCGGCGAAGCTTCTAAGCTGATGGACAATGATTCTGTGAAGAAAGCATATCTGGGAGAGTAAAAAGCTCTTTAAGTTTAGCGAGCAGTATTTGGTGACCTTTTTCATTTGGATGCATTCCGTCCTCGCATAGCAGTTCTTCGAGGCGGTTTTCTTTTAAGAATGCTTCTCTGATATCTAGTATAATGGATTCGGTTTTTGCGCCGATTCGGTAAATTGCGGTATTGTAAATTTCATGCCAGCGGTAAACGTGTCCGACATCTCCGAGCCATTTTAAGATGTTCGCATGATTTAAATTCCTTGAGACAAAATTGAAAAAGCGTCTGGCGTGCAGCGGAGGCAGTGTCATAAGCACGGGCTTTCCTCCCTTTTCTTTGATACCGGTTACGATATTATTATAGGTCGTCTCAAAAACATCTATCGGAACTTTTGGAAGGTGTTCTTTTTTTGGTTCATTCGCAATGGCAGCCCAGTCGAAATTACAGTCATTTCCTCCGAACTCCAAGGCCACATAATCAAATTCCTTTAGCTCATCCTCATGCTGCTTTATTATCTGCTCCCCCTTAATAATAGTACAGCCGTAAAGCGCATAGTTTTTAAGTCTGATACCGCTCTTTTCGAGCATCCTCGTGCAATTATCCTTTAAGATTACGTGCTTCTCGCGGATTTTATCGTAAATTATTCCCCTCGCTACAGAGTCTCCGAACATACAGAATGCGCCCATTATTGCCCTCCAAATCAAACATAACAACAGAAATAATATTGAATATCATATAATGTAATAATAAATATGTCAATGGTATTTACAAATTAATTTTATTGGTATAAAATGTGGTAATCAAAACGAGATTATATCATGGCGCGGCAAAGTCGGGGTGTCCACTGCCCCCTGACCTTTAGAAACACAGACGGGGGTGTCCCCTGACCTTTAGTAGTGTAGACCGGATTCATTCCGGTCGGAGCGTGGGGTGTCGGGGGTGTCCCCTGACCTTTAGTAGTGTAGACCGGATTCATTCCGGTCGGAGCG
>JAISSU010000031.1 GCA_031272985.1 Lachnospiraceae bacterium
GGGGGATAGAATTCCCCGAATATCCCGCGGTGGGGGTGATTGTATCCTACGCCTTCGATATTACTGCTATCAAAGGGATTTACCCCGAGGATATAGTCGATTTGTCTTTGTGCTGTGGCGCGATATGTGTCGTCTTCTAAGATTTTTGCCGCCTGTGCCATGAAGACTGCTCCCGCTATTATATCTAAATTAAAGCAAAAGCTATTGAAATCGTAATACACATCAAGTGTTTGTCCATCATAGCGGATGGTTCCTGCCTTTCTCATTTCAAAAGCGGGATTTTCATTCGTGCTAAAGCTAAAGCACCCCGGCTTTTCGAACGCATCATAGCCGTCAGTATGCCATGTCCCGGGAAGTCGTCCGTATGGATTCTGCGATGATGCTTCTTTGTATTGCTCGGCTATTAATCGGACATGCTCCCTCCATAGTGGCGCGTCCTTTGAATCAGCCCAAAGCTCAAGCGCCGCGGTAAATGCCTGCGGTATCATTGTGCAGGCAAAATATATGTAATTATTTGCAAGAGCGGGGGTATTCTCCCCTTCAAAATAACAAGAAGCGGCGAGTCTTCCACCGATATCCTCCCCAACCCTGCGGCTCATAACGATTTGCAATGACTCGTGGGCTGCTTGATATAGTTCTATTAGCCTGATGAGGTCTTTCTTTTCTCCGGACGTGCTTTCCTTTCTATTAATGAGGAAACGTGATATCGCGGCCGCCGCACATGCCCTACCCGCGTGGCTTAATGTAGAGTCCTTATAGAATCCGTTAAAGTATCTCGTAAAGCCATCATGCCCGAGAGGCGGGTAAATCGGTGGAATATATGGTCCGAATTTTGCATCCGGACTATTCATGTAATTCCAGATTTTCATTGCGCCTTCATAGCAGAGACGCGAGTATCCATCATCGGATTTATCAAAATAAAGAGCTATTAATGCCAATTCCCAAATCGCATTCCAATGTGCGCTCTCCGGCGATGGGCTCTCAAAATATATTCGCGGCGACCCCCAATTAAAATCGTAGTCTCCGAAACCCACCCCTGCCATTTTTTCTTTATCGTAGCCTTCGGGCAGCCATGTGCAATCATAGAGCATCCCATTATCTGCAATCAGGCTGAGATAATAGTCGGCGCTGTGCTTTATTTCTTCGGCAATGATTCCTTTATCCCAAAGCGGATTTTCATTTAAGGCAAAATCAGCATAACCGACCATTCCAAGCGATGTTCCGAAAGTCCATTTCCGTAAATCGCTCGACTGGTGATGACCTTTACCCAGCAGAATGACCCGCCCGTCCTTTAAAGTTATTTTATCATCCTGATGACAGTTCCCATTCCAGCCCTTATCATCATTGCAACGCTGCCAAGTAAAATAGTATGTCAAAAGGCGCTTTACCGTACCATATGCGCCATCCCCTATAATAAAACAACGACTGTTTTCGCCCCCGGAACCGATTCTGTAAATCCCCTCTTCTTTTATCTCGGAAAAATCTCCGCGCTTTATTGTAATACCATCGAAATCCTCCCCTTTGGAGAATGGCGCACTCAGAACCGGCGTTAATATGAGATCCTGCAGCCTGTAGACGACGAACTCTTTCGCCTCTCCTAAATACAGAAAAGTCTTTTCGCCATCCTGCAAATAACCAACGTGATTAACCAAGAATTTATTATCGTTCATCTCTTACTCCCTTAGAAATCTTCTTTACCCCTTCACTGCTCCGCCTGTCAGTCCTTGTACGAAGTATTTCTGTACGAAGCAGAAGAATACAATCAGTGGAATGAGCATAATACATATAGCTGCGCTCATGGGTCCCCAATTCGTGCCGAACTGTGCTGAAAATGAAACCATACCGATAGGAATAGTCTTCATGCTCGAGGCTGATAGTACGACTGTCGCCCAAAGCAATTCACCCCACCACGATACAAAGATAAATATAGCATTCGTCGCTATGGCGGGAAGCATTAATGGCACAGCCACCCTCGCAAAAGCCTTTACCTCTGTGCAGCCATCTATTCGGGCTGCATCAAGGAGCTCGCTGGGAATAGTATCAAAGAAATTCCTGAATATGTATATCGTCATCGGGAGTCCCCAAGCGATATATGGGATAATCAGTGAAATATGTGTCCCCAACATATGCGTCTTTGCGGTAATCAAATACATAGGCATCAGTATGGCCTCTGAAGGCAGCATCGTACAGGCAAGAATCGCCATCATTATAAGCTCTGCATACTTCAGGTGGAGTCTCGATAGCGCATACCCCGCGAGTGCTCCGACAATAAGCGTCCCAACCAAAGTAATACTGACCACTATCAGAGAATTAACCATGTATCGCCCGATATTGGCAGTTTTCCATGCGGTCGCGTAGTTTTCCCAAGCAATATCTTTAGGAATCCCCCACAGATTAACGTAAAATTCCTTTGTGCTTTTAAGTGATGTAATAACCACAAAGAGAATAGGATACGCCACAATAATACTATATATTATCAGAAAGGTCCTGCTAATCGCTCTCGCTCTCCCATCGCCCTTTTGATATTTTCGATGTCTGATACCTTTTTTTCCTATATTTTTTTCTATATTTTTTTCAGTATTGTTTTCCATACCTGCCACTACCTTCTGCTGAATTAAATTATCAAGCATTAATGTCATTTCATGCTATTACGTATTAGTGTTTACAATTACAATATCAATATTCGTAGGATTCACTGCCCACGGTCTTTCTCATTATTACGACAATCAATACAACAATAACGGTGAGGACAACGCCTTGGGCGGCAGCATAACCGAAATCCCCAAAAGAAAACGCGTTCTTTACCATATTAATCGGAACTACATAGGAAGTAGTCCCGGGACCTCCGCCCGTCATTATAGAGACAATATCATATGATTTAAAATTCACTGCCAGGGTATAAACGGCGGAAAGCAAAACCGTAGGCTTAATCAGGGGCAGGATAATTCTGAAAAACTGCTTTCCGTATCCGATACCATCGAGTTTGCTCTGTTCAAATATGTCTGTTGGCAGCATCTGCATCGCAGCGAATGAAAGCATCATTGTCAGACCGCTCATCTTCCAGATATTGACAAAGGCAATACACCAGACGACCGTATTTCTATTTTCAAGCCAGGCTTTTGTAATATCGTTAAGCCCTACTAAACGTAAGAGATTATTCAATAGTCCCATTTCCGAATTGAAAAAGAAAGTGAATAATAGTCCGACCACAGCGGCAGGGAGCATAATGGGCATAAACGCAATCAAGCGGTATAATGCACCCTCTTTGCGGTAAACCTTATAGACGAAAGCCGCCAGAGAAAGTCCCAAAATGACAGCACCCAAAGTGGATACTACTCCGAGCAAGACGGAATTTTTAAGACTAAGCAGCGACACACTGTCAGTGAGTGCTTTTGAGTAATTCTTTAGTCCGATCCATTGAGGGTCTGCAAACCCGTCCCATTTTTGAAATGACAGCACCCCATTCCATACGAAGGGAACGTAAAGTGCGTAAGTGATAAATGCCAACGCCGGCAGCAGAAACAATATCCCTAACAAACGGCTTCTTTTTCGGCTCTTTTTTCCTCGACTACTCATGATCTTATTACCTCGCCTGTTATTTCGTAAAATTATTGTAACAGACCCTACGGGTTTGATGTATGGCAGTGAGCAACAAATATATCCATTATTCTACGATTTTACTAAATTAAATCATTTTTTCGGTTTAACTCTTCTAAAATCCGAAGGTGTGGAACCCGTGTAGCGTTTAAAAGTAGTTGAAAAATATTTATAATCGGTGAAACCCGTTTTCTCTGCTATCTCATAAGTCATAAACGTGGTCGTTCGAAGAAGTACCTTTGCGTGCTCCAGACGCACCATGGCCAAATAATCCACAAAACTGTAGCCTGTCTTTTTCTTAAACATGGAGCTGAAATAATTTTTTGATTTTCCGAGGTAATTGGCAATACTTTCCACCGTAACACGCTCAGGGTAATGATTATTGACATATTCAAATGACTTTAACGTAAATGCGTCAAAGTTCTTTTCGGCGAGGCTCAGCATCGGATCATTCGCAAAAAACTGCTGGTGCGCGGACAATCCTTTAGATGAAGGGGACACGGAAATCTGCTCCTCATGAATGGCTGCCTCGAGCTGTGAAATAGCCTTAGCAACAACGTCTTTAAGATGGTCGACATTAATAGGCTTTAATAAATAGTCAGAAACACCCTGTAAAATAGCACGTTTCGTGTACTCAAAATCAGAATATCCGCTCATAACAATGACTTTAAACGGCGAATAATGCAATCGTTTTGCCATCTCTAATCCGTCCATTCCCGGCATTCTGATATCAGTAAGGATTACCTCAATTTTATGTTCTTCGCATAACTTATATGCTTCTTCTCCGTCCCTTGCCGTAAAAACTTCGGCAATGCCGACCGTAGTCCAATCAATAGTTGAACTAAGTCCCATCCTAATATGGACTTCATCATCCGCAATCATAAGCTTCCAAGGTCTTGTCATTCGTAATTTCCTCTCAAAATGGGAACTACAAACCAAATCTTAGTCCCTTTGAATTTTTCTCCCTCTATATTCAAGCCGTGTCCTTCGCCATATTCGAGGACCAGACGTTCGTGTATGTTCTTAAGCGCGAATGAGCTCTTGGTGCTCCAATCGCCTTTTATGTACTTCCAAATGGAATCCGCGTCAATTCCCACACCATTGTCTCCTACGCTTAAGCGTAATTGACCTTCGAATTCATCAACACAGACGGTAACCTTTCCTTCGCCTTGTTTCGGCTCCAATCCATGCACCACGGCATTTTCCACAATGGGCTGCAAAAGCAGCTTAATAATTTTACAGTCCCGCAATTTTGGATCGACACTGATTTCATACTCCATGATGTCGCTGAAACGTGCCTGTTGCAAAGACAGATAAGCCTCAAGATTTTCGATCTCTTCGACAACGGTCGTGTATTTCAGCCCGCTGTTTAGCGTATGTCTGAAGAGATTTGACATGGCTTCCAAATGCTTTGCGATTTCGGTTTGATTATTAAGGACCGCCATCCACCTGATACTGTCCAAGGTATTATACAGAAAATGCGGATTAATCTGCATATTCAGGTATTCAAGCTCCATTTCCCTTTCGGCGATTTTGCTCTTGTATTCGCGCTCAATCAAATCTTTTATGTGCCGGTTCATCTCTATCAAAGAACGATTCAATTGCCCTATTTCATCGGCAGAGTCGGAATATTTTGAAATCTTGAAATCTCCGTTTTTGTAATTCTGTGCATCTTTTGATAATTCCTTGACAGGTCTGATAACGGCCTTGTTTTGAACCATCAGGAATACTATCGCAAAAAGGATAATAAGCAGGATCGTCATAAATGTCAGAGTCGCAACCTGCTGCTGTCCCGCCAGAAACTCCGTGCGAGGCTCCTGTAATACCAGCGTCCAGTCGGGGCTTGTCATTGTGCTTTTAAAAATCATATTGCCGCCGCTTGCAATAATATTTTTAGAATCTTTAAATATCCCGGGTATAGCCTCTTCAATATTGAGCCCCAAAAACTCTTTATTTGTTGAAGATATGATATCCCCGTTTTCATTATAAAGGAGCATTGTCCCTTCGGGACTCTTTAAACCTTCATAAACAGAAGCGATATAATTCTCTTCGAAAGTCAGCCTTTCCACGCCGAGCGCTTTTTGAAAATAGTATGCGTCGTTAACCACCCTGAACAGTGAAACGACATACTCACCCGAAACATATCGGGAGTAATACATGGAAGGGAAAGACTGAATATATGCCGGCGTCCAAAGAGGTCTGCCTTTATTAAAGTAGACCGCCTCATCGTATTCCCTATCTTCGCCTAATACCCTAAGCCCATATTGATAGATGATGCCCTCATCGTCATAGAGACTTATAGATTTAATAAAGTCCCTTGATTCCAATAGCTCCAGAACCGAAAAGCCTACTATCAGCTTTTGCCTCTCGGCGGAAGTAAGGTCGGGGTCGCGGTAATTTTTTAAGAGGTTTTGTGTCTTAGAATTGCTCAGAATGTTAAGTGAAACATACTGGATGTCATTTGCAAATCTGTCAACGTTTTCCTTTGTCTGGGTCAGTAGTGCAAGTCGTGAATTACAGGCCTCCATGAAGCTGGTTGCTCCGATTTCATTACCCACAAAAACAGAAACCAGAATTATGGGGATTATCAGGATAAAAAACAGTGTCACCCCAAATTTCTGTGCGAGCTTCAAACGAGACAAACCCCAGTCAGACTTGAGAAACACACGAAACCTCCGTTTATTCCGAACTCCTTTGTTCAAGAATCTTCTTCTCCTATCTTAACAGATTTTCTTAATTCTGTCATCAAAAACTTTATAATTATTAACAATAATGTAATGATGTCGGTACATAACTAATCCGATTTTTGTGAAGAACAGGCGCCTGAGGCGACTTTTCGTTTCTCTTTTTAGTTGATAAAATGCATGGTTTTACTTAATAATTATTTTAATATTATTCTAAGAGTCAGTAAGGGCGGGCATGCAAGCCCGCCCTCTTTAGGACTCAATTAGCAGATTACTCGGCAGTTACCTGCTGACGAATTTCTTCCATTTTATCCATAGTGGCCTGTACGCCATCGCCTAATACAAGGTCTGACAAAGCCTGATTTCTGTAATAATCTGTCATAACGGCATCAAGACTCGCAATTTCCTGTGCGCATACCGCAAACCCAAAATCTGAAAGCTTCGTTACGATAGGATCATCTGATGTAGTGCCTTTAACAGCTACAACAAAGCCATAGTCGGCATTGATCTGCTGTACTTCGGGGCTGGTGTAAGTCTTAAGAACTTCTACAGCCGCATCGGGATCTTTGACATTGCTGGGGATGAATAATCCGTCAGCGCCGCCGGTTACTGTGGTTTCCTTGCCCATCGACGGCCAGGGAACGATAGCGGCTTCAAAATCCAATGTCTCGATAACAGCACCGATACCTGCTGCAACTTCTGATGAAAGAGCAACTTTGCCTTGAGCAAATGCCGCACGGGATTCATCTGTCGTTAATGTAACAGCGCCTTCTCCGGGATACATATAACCTTTGTCATAGAGTTCTTTTGTCAATGTGAAAGCTTTTTCGAAAATCGGATCGGTGCAGGGAACTTCGCCGTTAGCAACCGCTTCAACTTTACCTTCGTCCTTAGCAAGACCCATGATACCATTGCCGAAAATCCAGTTTGCTTTCTGATTGTCGGAAGGATTCGACCACGGGAAGATGTCTTTTGCCTTGAAAGCTTCGCAAGCCGCAAGGAAATCATCCCATGACCAGTAGGTGCCTTCGGGGACATCCACTCCGGCTTCCTTGAATAAGTCAACATTAGCGACTAAGCAAGAGAAGTTCGGGGTAGTGGGAACGCCGTAGATTTTTCCGTCATAGGTGGCAAGACCCAAAAGATTGGCATCAAATGAATCTCTCCATGCGCCGCCGTCGGCATCCATGTACGGTGTCAAATCAAGAGCCATTCCTGAATCGGTAAATGTGGAAAGATACTGCGGCCAATAATTATAAATGTCGCAGGGCTCGCCGCCGCCGATACCTGTACGGATAACCTGCTCCAGATTGCCCCAGTCTACCTGTAAGGACTCGATATTGTATTTATCAGCAAGCAATTCCTCTAATTTTAAGCAGGTAGCTTCGCCTGATGAATACTCTACGATTTTTCCGTAGAACTTAATGTCCTTTTTGGCAGCCGGTTCTTCTGTGGTCGTCTCAGCCTTTTCGTCTGTGGTCTGTGCCGGTTTATTGCACGCAGCAAAAAGCATGACTGCAATCAGTACCAAGGAAACCACGCTAAATAACTTCTTTTTCATGTTTACTTTCCTCCTTGAATTTTTAATATAATAATGGAAGAGCTTTTATCAAGGATAGCAAAGCTAAGAATTTTTAAACAGGGATATTACAACGAGAATATCCAAAATTCTACGATTTTGAAAAATCTATGTAGAACTCCGGAACCGAAAAACCCAAATATCATTTAGACTCACATTTCCAACGAATCTGGTTTTAGAAGAAAATCAAATACACTCATCATAAGAATCCCCTCATCATTATAAAATGGTCTTGGTGTATTTGAAGTAATTACTATCTTCTTAAAGGAATCGTTTATTTTATTTAACGGTCTAATCTCCTGCTCCATCTTTTCCTCAGTTCCTAAAGTATACGCTGATTGAATGTAATACTTTTTAGAACCTTTATTGCAGATAAAATCAACTTCTAATTGTTTCTTTACCAGTTTTCCATTTTTGTCTTGTTCCACAATCTGCAAATTTCCTACATCAACATGAAATCCTCTCATCCTAAGTTCGTTATATATCACGTTCTCCATTGAATGTGTAACTTCCATCTGTCTAAAATTAATTCTGGCATTACGCAGCCCCATGTCCATAAAGTAATATTTCATTGGTGTTCCGATATATGACTTGCCTTTTATATCATATCTCTTTGCTTCCTCGATCAAAAAAGAATCCTCTAAATATTCAATATACTTTGTTATGGTTGTTGCAGTAATTTTCGACTGATTAACACTCTTGAATGTCTTGCGTAACTTATTCGGATTCGTAAGTGAACCTATGGCTGATGACAAAACATCCAGTAAGCTTTCCATCTCTGAAACATTGCGAACCTTATTTTTAGTAACAATGTCCGTAATGTATGTTTCTTTGAAAAGATTATCCAAAAGAGATTTCGGGAAATTCTTGCCGAAATATCTTTTAGAATGTCATGGCATTCTGAAAAATCTTTGTTCAGATAAGAAGATCCGTGATTTGTTCTGCTTCTATGTTATATCGGGATAACAATTCCTCTAATACCTTCCTTAATTCAGGGCTTGATGCCCACGAAAGACCGCATCCGGAAGACAGCTCCCTTGGTACGGGGATAATCCTTCCTGCCACATTGTTGCTCTTACAAGCTTTTTCTGTTGCTATTGCGTCAGCAGCCGTATGGAAGGTTACGACTGTCTTTAATTCACGATTAATCATTTGTTTCTATCCAATCACTGATTACTTAAATAAATATCCTTCACCACTTTCACAAACCTCTCGGCTGATCTGGAAAGCTTGTAATTTTTATTATATACCAGGTTAATATCCCTGCCTTTGTTCGAGCGCGGAATCGTAAATGCAAGGATTTTCTCGTCTTTTACCTCATCCTCGCTGGCGAGTCTCGACAATGCCGATATCCCCATACCCTGCTGAACGGATTTTTTAATCATTTCCTGATTCTCCATGCTCGCAATAATATTAATTTTTGCAGGATCAATACCCGCTGTTTTAAGCTGCTTTAAGGCCTCTTTTCTGGTACCGGAGCCCTCTTCTCTCATAATAAATGACTCATGCTCAACCCAGTGTATATTGCCGGGGACTTTTGCGAAATCTTGGTATTTCTCAGTATTGGGAGTGATTATCACTAATTGATCCTTATAAAATGGCATATACCTGCAGTGGCGTTTCTCAAGAGCCGTTCCGGTAAAACCGATTTCGGCGTCATGATCAAGAATCTGCCTAACCACGCCGGCACTGTCGGTCTGTTTAGTGATTATTTGCTCGTTCGGATACAAATCATAAAAGTTTTTTAAGATCTTCGGCAATAAATACTGCGAGGGTATTGTAGATGCCGCAATAGTGATGCCCTGATTATCGTTATCTTCTTTTAAATTAAACGAGAGTTTTATCTGCCTGTCCAAATCCAGCATCTGGCGGCCATACACATACAGCTTTTTCCCATCAGGCGAGAGTCTCACTTCTTTTGTATTTCTGATAAACAAACGGCACGCCAATTCTTTCTCCAACGAAAGCACGTGAGCCGAGACGGTAGGCTGTGTAATAAACAGCTCTCTGGCCGCCTTTGAAAAGCTCTCACAATCAGCAACCTTTACAAAAGCCTCTAATTGTTTTAAATTCATTTGAATGCAACCCTTTCACTTTCGGCACCAAGTTTTTTAGTAATTTTAATGCCGTCCATATACTCCAGTATCGGTTTTGCGCTTTTGCGGCTCGTGTTAAACATATCCCGCACCTGCGCAATCGTAATTAGACTTTCTTTTTCAAGATGCGTGCTGATTTTGTCTTTTGCAGCATCCATTAACGTACTAAGCGTTATCATGTCATCTGCTACTCTGATTATTATTCCCTCTTTTATTAATACCGCAAGGACATCTTCGGCAATCGGCAATACCTCTTTCGGGAATTCAATTTCCGAAAATCTGATAAAGTCATATCCGGCTTCTCCTGTTTTTTCCAAAATCAGGTTCTTCGCTTTTAAAAAGCGCTCATCCCTTAAAATAGTGTATCCCACAGTGTGTATATACTCATCCTCTTTTTCAAGGACTTTATTATCTGATTTCGGCGAACTCATTTTTTCCAAAACCAGATCAGATAAAACCGGCTTCATTCCCGAAAAAAGCCTCGTCTGAATCTCTGCCTTTTTCATGCCGTACCTGTAGGGATAACATTTTTCATAATCTGTCATGGTATCGGTTATACTCTTTTTGGCCACTTCGTAATCCGTAATTGCCCATACAAAGCTATCCTTTTTCAGGTCAAATACTAAGACCCTGCCTTCGTTTTCAAGCTCAGAAACTGCAGCACTTACTTCATCCACAGTAAATGCGGTGAGTTTTGCGAGCTCCGCAATGCTAACCATTGTCTTTGCATAATTCCTCACATGGAGAAGCACTATATCCGAAAGCGAGCCCGATTCTTTGTTTTGAAGCTCCGCAATGATGTCCTCGCGGAACCTCTTTTTAAACTTCGGGTTTGGCTCCAGTATGACCCCGCCGCCAATCGTTTCCATAGGCGAATAGAATCGTACGATGAACCTGTCTCCTTTTTTAACGGCAGTCTCCTCCTCAAGCCGTAATTGCGCAAAGCCCTCCTCTCCCGGACCAATCACATCTTTATCAAGTATCATTGCCCTACAGAGGATTTCGGATGTGCCCGTAAATAGATGAAGCCTGATATTGTGTTCAATCACGCGCACGGACGTCGGCAGGACCTTTAGTTTAACATCTAATAAATCTGTATTTTTCATACTGTGCGGCGGTGCCAAAACTGCCCCTCTGCTAAGCTCGGACTTCTTTATATTTGAGAGATTAATCGCCACCCTTTGACCTGCAAAGGCTTCTTTAACATCCGAAGAATGTACCTGAATACTTCGGATTTTACACATTTGCCCGCCCGGATAAGCCTGGAGCGTATCATCGGATGAAATTGTTCCGGAAATTAGTGTACCCGTGACGACGGTTCCGAATCCCGAAAGAGAAAATACTCTGTCTACCGGCAGTCTCGGAATCGTTTTCGTATCCTTTTCCTTTACGTCGGATTTCGCCGTTTCATCAATAATTTCTATGAGGCGGGGCAGTCCCTCTTTAGTGGCAGCGGATACACGTACGATCGGAGCTTCTTCAAGGAAGGTCCCTCGAAGTCCCTCTCGAATATCCTCTTCCATTAACTCCAGCCATTCTTCATCTACCAAATCACATTTATTTAGGACGACGATACTTTTTTCTATTCCGAGAAGCCCTAATATATCCATATGTTCACGGGTCTGCGGCATAATCCCTTCATCCGCTGCGATTACGAGCAATACCAAATCCATCCCTACCACGCCCGCGGTCATATTTGCAATGAACCGCTCATGCCCCGGCACATCAATAATGCCCGCCCTGTCTCCCGAAGGAAGATCAAACCATGTAAATCCAAGGTCGATAGTTATTCCACGCCTTTGCTCTTCCTCGAAACGGTCGGTATTTCGCCCGGTCAGGGCTTTTATCAGTGTTGTCTTACCGTGGTCGATATGACCGGCGGTGCCGATGATTATGTGTTTCATTTTGACCTCTTTACCGCAAAAACAGTGGTGATTCCGCGTATAAGCGACGCGATGTCATCATACAAAACAGTCCTTACATCAATTATTATTGAATCATTCTCAATACGCGCTATTATAGGAAACTCCTGATGACGCAATGCTTCTTCGGCTTTGTCCACACTCATTTCCAGCGGTTTTATGGATACCGCTTTTCCCTGAATTCTCTCTAAAGGGAATGAGCCTCCGCCTATTTGCGATAGCGTATCTGTGACCTCTACCTCTGCTGCGATTTTTCCATTAAGAGCCTTCGCCAATGAATTAGCACGCGAATTTGTCAGTTCGTGCGACATTGTAATCATCCTGAGAACGGGTATGGTTTTTACAGCCATTTCCTCGGACAGATACTCCCGCAGTGTAAGTTCTATAGCAGCTGCTGTGAATTTATCAATGCGAAGTGCGCGCGTTAATGGATTCTTCTTCATTATGTCAATATACTTCTTTTTCCCTACGATGATCCCTGCCTGAGGGCCGCCTAAGAGCTTGTCACCGCTGAAAGATACGACATCAGCGCCTTTTCTGATGGATTCCTGAACCGTAGGCTCATAAGAAATACCATATTTGCTTAAATCTACTAAAACTCCGCTTCCGAGATCCTCGATCAAAGGAATTTCGAATTTCTTTGCAATGGGTACGAGTTCTTCAATATCAACATTCTTTGTAAATCCGACAATCCGATAATTGCTCGTATGGACTTTCAATAGAGCTTTTGTGTTTTGCGTAACGGCATTCTCGAAATCCTCAAGGTGGGTTTTATTTGTGGTTCCTACCTCTTTAAGAGTCGCCCCGCTTTGCTCCATAACATCCGGAATTCTGAATTTCCCTCCGATTTCAACGAGCTCTCCGCGCGATACTACCACTTCGCCGCCTTTTGCGAGAGCATTAAGAATCAACATGACCGCAGCAGCATTGTTGTTAACAGCCATAGCTGCCTCGCAACCTGTTAATTTGCAGAGTAATTCCTCGAAATGCGAATAACGCTCACCTCTTCTTCCTGCATTTAAATCATATTCGAGATTAGAGTAGCCGGATGCGATTTCGGAGATTTTCTGAATATGAGCTACCGGAATCGGCGCCCTCCCAAGATTCGTATGCAAAATCGTCCCTGTCGCGTTTATCACGCGGCGGATATTCGAAGTCTTTATTTTTACTAAATTATCATGAATCCTTTCAGGTATCTCATTTATTAAATTTTCTCCCAATATATTATCCTGCGATTCATTTTCTTCGAAGTCGGATATCCTCTCCCTGATTTCATCAAGGCTTTTCTGAATCACGTTCATAACTAAATCGCGCCCGTATTCTTCTATCCATTCTCTTACATCATCCCGAATGAGTAATGTGTCCACCTTTGGAATCTGTCTGAATAATTCATTCTTTGTCATACTGCCCTCGTTGTTTCATATGTTTTAATTATTGTTATCTATCTTAGCTTTATCAGTTTTGCTTCCTTAGGCAAAACCCTTCCGATTACGGCTACTTTTGTATCGATGTCGGACTTCTCAAATGACTTAATGACATCAGAGGCATTTTCTTCGGGGATGCTGACCAAAAGCCCGCCTGAGGTCTGAGGATCGAAAAGTAAATCCAAATATACCTCCTTGGTATTTCCGGAATCAATTATACCGCCGGAATATTCCTGATTTTTATATGTGCCCCCGGGTACAAGTCCCATCAGAGCATAGTCATAGGCGTTTGCAATCAGCGGAACCTTTGAGACGTTTATTTCAAGCGTAACGTCGCTTGCCTGCGCCATTTCGGCGCAGTGCCCTAGGAGCCCAAAGCCCGTTATATCAGTGCAGGCATTTGCGGGGAAATTTTCTATCACTCTTTTAGCCGTGCGGTTAAGGGAGCTCATAACTTTAGTCGCCTCATCTATAGACGATGAATCCGCCATATTCCCCTTTGCGGCTGTATTAATAACACCGCTTCCTATCTGCTTTGTTAGTATTAAAACATCGCCTTCTTTGCAACCGTAGTTTCTGAAAATCTTATCAGGATGCACAAAGCCCGAAACGCAAAGACCATACTTTGGCTCATCATCTTGAACAGAATGCCCTCCAACGAGCACTGCCCCTGCCTCTTTAACCTTATCAGCTCCGCCTTTTAGTATTTCTCCTAAGATAGACGGATCAAGGCAATTCGGGAAGCCTACTATATTTAATGCAACCACCGGCTCACCCCCCATTGCCCATACATCGGAGAGTGAATTGGCGGCGGCTATTTGTCCAAACCAATATGGATCATCAACAATAGGAGTGAAGAAGTCCACGGTCTGAATCATGGCGATTTCATCCGTCACTTTATATATAGCGGCATCATCTGAAGTTTCGATACCCACCAGCAGGTTCGGATCCGCAAATTTCGGCAGCTTGCTCAAAACCTGAGCAAGGGTCCCGGGACCGATTTTAGCCGCTCATCCGGAAGTTTTGCTGTAGCTCGTAAGCTTTATGTCGCTCATACCGAATTCTTCCTCCTTTCTATTTTGAGTCAGGGGACACCCCCGACACCCCACGTTCCGACCGAAATGAATCCGGTCTACTCTACTAAAGGTCAGGGGACACCCCCGACACCCCACGTTCCGACCGAAATGAATCCGGTCTACTCTACTAAAGGTCAGGGGGCACCCCCGACACCCCACGTTCCGACCGAAATGAATCCGGTCTACTCTACTAAAGGTCAGGGGACACCCCCCTTCTACACTACTGCAGGCGGGGCACTACGGACGGATTATCTTTCCCGCGCTTTCTAACATTTCCACGATCGTGTACATATTCGTAACGGAACCTACTGCCAATTTGTCCTTAATTCCGTAGAAATCAAGGCAGGTCCCGCAGGTTAATATCTCGACACCCTGTGCTTCCAGAGACTTCAAATCCTCCAAAGACTCACTGCCTTCGGTCGTAATATTGGCGCCGCCGTTATAGAATACTACTGCTTTAGGCAATGTGTCAGTCTTTGTAAGAGCAAAGATAAAGCCCTTTAATAATACTTTGCCCAAATCATCTTTACCATTTCCCATGACGTCAGAAGCGATTACGACGACAACATCGGATTTCGCCTCGGAAGTGCAGGTCGCTTCGGTATCAGCACTCAAAGCCGGAGCCTTTTCAAATTCAATCATGACTTTAAATTCCTTTTCGCCCGTTTTTTCAGATGTTGCCTTCCCTCCTGCATTCGCGCCGAATTTACTTACGTTTCGGACTGCGGTCTCATTATCCACGAGAACTTCGACGATTTCCGCACCCGTGATTTTTAATAGCGCTTCCTTCGTTTTAATAACGGGGATTGGGCAAGCGTCCCCTATTGCGTTTACTGTTATCATTTTATAACCGTCCTTTCCGGAAAAATCACTTATAGATACATTCTATCACTGAATCAGCTAAAGGTAAACCGTAAAAATTTGATTAATTCGGGGTATGGTATAGAAATAATACCATATTTTTTATTGAAATTTCTCCGATTTTTCGTTATAATTACCAAAACAAGGGACGAGAAGGTCCTGATTTTAGATGAGCAGGCCCGCGGAACTTAAAACCCAAAAACAAGACCCAAACGGAAGTATTAAATATAATGATGGCGAGGGATGCATCCCCCGACCTAAAATAGGAGGATTATGCAATGAAAACTGTATTTGACAAGGAATTTAAAAAATTCGGTCATGTGGTGGAAGGATTTGATTTCACCGAGCTATTAAGCACGCTTGAGGAAAAGACCCCAAAGCCGGAAGCGGGTGTGGATTACATTCCCGCTGTTGCGGTGTTGGAGGAACTGCCAATTTTTAAGGATTTACAAGACAGACTTTTTGGCGGAGCGCCCATTGAAATCGGATATTGCAACGGGGCGAATACTAAGATGAATTGTCTGGAGTATCATCGCGGAAGCGAGGTTTGTGTAGCGGCGGATGATGTAATTATGCTGCTTGCGCCTTTGAGCGAGGTTACAGACGGCGTGATTGATTCGTCCAAAGTCGAGGCGTTTGAACTTCCGAAAGGGACAGGGGTTTTATACTACGAGACCTCCATGCACTATGCTCCGTCCAAAAAAGATGGCTCTTACAGAACCATAATAATACTACCAAGAACGACCAATACAGAACTTCCGGATTTTACTCCGGTTACCTTTGAAGATAAACTTCTACGCGCCCGCAATAAGTGGCTGATTGCACATGCGGACGCGCCGGAGGCGAAAGACGGCGTCTTTGTAGGTATCACCGGTCCCAATATTGATGTCACCGAATTGTCATAAACTCCTAATTCAAGGTCGCTTTTGCAATCTTGGAACGAGCGGGCGAGTAGATTAAAGTCTATTCGCCCGCTTCGTTTGTACTACATACATTATTTTGCTTTAAAAATCCGCTCATATGCTGTAAACTGGACAATGATTAAAATGTTACGGAGTTAATAAAATGTTAATTGCAAACCAATGGAAAGACTATGAAGTAATAGATTGCAGCGGAAAAGATAAGCTTGAGCGCTGGGGAGAGTATATTCTGATACGTCCCGACCCGCAGGTGATTTGGAATACTGAAAAAACGGATAGGCGTTGGTCGAAGCCTAACGCGCATTATTTCAGGAGCAGTAAGGGCGGCGGAACTTGGGAATTTTATGACTTACCGAAAGAATGGCAGATCGAATACAAAAGTGATGAGCTCGGTATTTTAAAATTCAATTTAAAGCCCTTTCATTTTAAGCATACGGGACTCTTCCCGGAACAAGCTGTAAACTGGGATTGGATGGGAAATAAAATCCGAAAAGCGAATCGACCTATTAAAGTGCTTAATCTATTTGCTTACACAGGAGGCGCTACCATTGCCTGCGCCGCCTGCAAAGCTAATGTCACACATGTGGACGCCTCAAAAGGCATGGTCACTTGGGCAAAGGAAAACGCTGTCGCAAGCGGACTTAGTGACGCTCCGATACGGTGGCTCGTAGATGATTGCGAAAAATTCGTTGAACGCGAAATTCGAAGAGGAAGCCATTATGACGCAATAATCATGGATCCACCCTCATACGGACGAGGTCCCGGCGGTGAAGTCTGGAAAATAGAAGACTCGATTCACAATCTAATCTCGCGCTGCGCTTTACTATTGTCGAATGACCCTTTATTCTTTCTGATAAACTCATATACGACAGGACTGGCACCCTCGGTTTTGACATATATGCTGAGTCTGGAATTAAAGAAGTTCGCAGGCACAGTGTCTGCGTTTGAAATAGGGCTTCCGGTGACCGCGACAGGACTGGCGCTTCCCTGCGGGGCGAGTGCGAGGTGGGATGATGACGAAACTCTTAGTTTAGCGTAAAACTGTTATTGACATTTTATGAACACTGGGGTATTATACTTTTCAGAAAAGGTTTTAGGTGTTTCATGTAGACACAACCCATACTTGCAGTATGACAAACCCCATGAGTTGCTGCTCATGGGGTTTTGCTGTTAATCAGAAAGTTCATCATCGATATATTTGCATACATAATGACTAATTACCCCTGCTATAACAGCTAATAAAAGGTCAAAAAGGTGAGTCACATAGCTTACCTCCTTTCATAGAGTATCTATGTAAAGGGGAATAACCCATAGCAGATAGTATGAAAGAACTTTTGAAATAAGTCAAGAATAATAATTAATTACTTTAAAATATAATTAAGTTCATGAATAACGTCGTTATCAAATCACCGTTATAGTTAGTAAAGCATGCCGTATAAAACAAAAAACAGCAGATAACGAGAGTCGAACTCGCCTTTCCAGCTTGGGAAGCTAGCGTCATACCGATAGACCATATCTGCGCATGAACAGTATACCACCCAAAAAAAGCAAAATCAATCAGGAATTAACATTCGTGCGACTAATTCGAAAACAGTGCCGGCAGCACCTATGGCAGCAACAGCGCATTGGCATTAAAAAAAGCCCCAAAAAGAGGCTTTTTTATGCCGCAGACCGGAATCGAACAATTACGGAATGCGAGAAACCGCACAGAAAGGAGGGTTGTACCATCCCTGATATCAACTGTACAACATTTGTACAACTTTCCACTGAATCTATAAAGTCCACTCCACTATAGCTTTCCTTGTTCGTAATTTTCAATACACAGCGGTTTCCCAACGGGAAATGCACAGAGCGACGGTTCCTAAAATGGCGGTGGGTCGGCTGTGCAAGTGTCCGGCTTCTATAACGTACCAATTAGGTGATCTATTTCCATATTCGCAAACAAATTTCCCCCTATGGGAGTTCGGGCAGAGGGGGAAAAGTGATTTTGCTTAGGTGCTAATCTGATTTTCAAGATTCGCTCCTAAAATCACTGTTTTAGGGGGTGACGGAATGGTACACGGAAATAAATGTAAAAATATTGAAGGACTATTCTGCTAGATTATATTGTGTTATAAAGTGTTACAAAACCCATAAATCCGTGCTTTTTCAATTCATTCATCCTATAGTTTATTATAATTTGTTGCCCTAAGGTCTCCCAAAGTGTCCCGGGGCGTTCAATGCACCTTTTCCTTGTTCATGTTTTTCAATACACAGCTATTTAACTAATTAAGCTATTTCTTCTGTCTATATTCTTTTCTATACGTAGTTGCAAAAGTTCTAATGCTTTTGACATAGTGGTTGTTATTTACTTCCAAATGGAGTTAAATCATTAATATCATATGACATAATCTGACTTTGTGAATGATAATATTGTATAGCTTCTTCCGGCTCATCTGAAGTTCTAGTAATAATTGCTCCGTTTTCAAGAAATACTTCGGTTGGGTTTTCTACATCTCCCAAGCGTCCAATAATTGTTACTCCTGATTCTTGAATTCAGAGAGTTTGCACCACTCTATATCTTCTTTTAGTGGATAGTGATTTACAATTTCATTATATCTTTCCTTAGTTATTTCTTCTGCTTCTTTTCCATCGGAAAAAATTCTAAAATATTTACCTTCGTTAATGGAAGTACTTTCCATCTGTTCAAATTCGGAGGTGTGCTTTTCTACTTGATAAAATGTGGTTGCGCTTGTCAAATCATTTTTAATTCTTGTTTCTTTTATTATTTTATTATCGCAAATATCTAACAATACTCCATCGCCTAAGTAGCGCTTACCTATATCTCCAATCAATGGACACACTTGAAAGTCTTGTTCCAACAAGTAATATGCATCGTATATTGTTTTTTTGTCACTGATAAAAAGTTCTGGAATGCCATCATCAGCCAAATCAATAACGGTATAATATAATTCTTTATCATATCCATTAGGAAAATATAAAGGGTCAAAGAATACTGGATTTATAAGTTCCAAATCTTTTTGAGTAAATCCTTGTGCTTCTTGTTCTTTATAATGTTGTAGGAAATCTCCGTAACATTTTTGGGCAAGTTCCTTTACTTCTGTTGATATATCATTATCTGTTTTATTGGATTTTTGTTCATATGTTTTAATCAATTCAATATTTGTCTTTTCAATATCATTTAATTCATTCTCATAATTAGCATCAAACTTATCAGGGGATATAGTTCCCTCGTACCAACTCTTACTTTCAAAGTAGGACTTATATTTTTCTTCTGTAAACATTCTTCCATGTCTGGCAATTATTTCATTACGGGCAAGGGCAAGTTCCTCGGCTGAAAGTCCTTCAAGGTCTGTATCAGTTAAATATTCCACACCGCTATTAGGAAATATGTACTCGTTTAAGTTATCAAAGTCATTACCGCTGTTTTCTTTATTCAAGTCCAATTTCACAACACATGCCGGACGGACGCCCAGATTCCCGTATTCGTCAGTGACATCTATTAAATGAACACTAAAACCATATCTTGTTCCATAACCTGTTTCATGACCGGGACTTCGTAACCAAAATATAGTTCCACTTTCGCTTGAACGAGCACTTGCATATGGAGTCATATATCCTTTTGCTCTGCCAATATTTTGTGTTTTAATTCCTGTGTTTTCACTTTCTTTTATGTAATCGGGGTCAAAATACCTACATATTTCTGATACACTGAGGGCATAGAAGTATTGATTATCTAATGAAGTTAAAGTACTGGCCGGAGCGGGTGTTATAATTTGAGATATTCCATTATAATATTTATGCTGTTGAAGGTCTAGCTTTTGCGGTACTATTTTCTTTCTATCATCCTCATTCTGTTGTTTCTCAAAATTCTGCATCCATATCGCTACATTAGAATCCTCATATGCATTATTATTTCCGTATTTTGGGACTATATCCAAAATGGCATTACTCAGTAGAGTTGCTTCTTGTGTTGTACTATTAATTTCACATATTCGCCAATCTAGCCTCTCTTTTTTATCTGTATTTGCACCACAAATATACGCACAAAAGTCCGCTATCACATCATCTTCCGTGCCTAAAAGCTTATCTGTTCCTGCATAAAGTTTAAAACCATTTCCTAAATCAAAATAATAATTTTCAGCGTCATTTTTTACTTCTTGCCCTTTTAGTTGAATTTTTCCTGCACCGTTAACAATGCAATTATCATCTTCTGTATTAATCTTTTTATCCATTCCACCACAAATAAGTTGACCTTTAGTATGACCATCACAACAATTAGGATTTACTGTTGTAACTTTCCATACGTTTGACCCACATTTTTTAAATTGACACTCTGTATTCTGAGATGATTTGTTTTTACTGCTAGAATGTTTTTGGCAACTACACATTACCAAAGGGATAACTGCTAGAAAAATTGCGCTAATAATAATTTTCTTTTGTTTTTTTATATGCCTGCAGAACTGCCGTTTTGATACATTCAATGTATGCTTTACTTCCCTCTGCAGTTAAATGTGTTTCATCCTCCACAAAGTATTCGCTGTGTCCTTCGCTTGCCTTGTACCAGTCTACAAGATAAGTATTGTCCGTCGCTTCGGCAAATTCGTATATCTCCTGATTGTTCGATTCTTCCCAGCTTGCATATGGGGCTCTGGCTGTAATGATAAAAAATGGTCTGTCTGTACCGATCATGTCTCTGAGTGTACCGAGTGAATCATATAGAAGCCCATTGGAGCCAAGGGCAAAGATCACACCGTCGCCGTTCCATCCTTTTTCATTCACATAAGAATCATAAATAACAAAGCTTTCTGTCGTGTACCTGCTGACTGCCGCATCACTGATACTGTTTGGAAAAAAGGCATAAAACTCATCGGTTGCACCTAACGCGATTGAATCACCAATCAGTAACAGATTGAGATGATTAAGGATTTCTTCTTCTGTCTGAACGTTAGCTGTGGTGTTTTCCTCCTCTCCCGCTGTATCTGCCTGTTGCATTGCCGTTTTCTGCCCGGTGATCTCCTTTGCTTTCTCGGCCTGCTTTTCCAGTTCTTCGATATTATTCAATGCCTTTTCACGGGGTATAAAAGCGATACATAGTATAACTGCCGTACCGGTTATCACAACGGCCAAAACAGCTTTCAGGCTTTTTTTGATTGTCTGAACCTGTATACTCCGTTCTCTTCTCGTTCTGGGGTGACTGTTTATAATATCAATGCTCTTTTTCATAACACCGTGGCGTATTGGCGTTTCGATCCATCGATATGATACAGCAGAAAAGAGTATTGTCAATAAAATTTCAACGAAGATGATCCACCAACTGGATTTTTTGCCTCCGCTGATTAAAAGTATTATGGGGTAATGCCATAAATATATTCCATAAGAACGGTCGCCGATCCATTTCAATGGAAGTACGCTTAATACTTTTCCCAAAATACTCCTCTTGTTTAAAACAGAAAAGATGACCAGAACAGTCAATATTGATGCTATCCCCTGTCCTCCTCTGTATAAAAAACTACTGTATCCGTCCAGTGCAGCCATCATAAATAAAAGGCCTGTAAGTGATGCTGCCCCGATCATATCCCGTAAAACAGCCGGCGTCTTCCTGCTTCCTTTTTGATTCCCTGCAATCAAAGCTAAAAATGCTCCAAACAGCAATGAAAATACTCTGGTATCGGTTCCATAATAAACTCGGCTTGGATCTTTTGCAGGATCAAATAAAAGCCACATCAAAGCCATAGAAATAAATGCCAATATAAGAGTTGCAAGTGCAATTTTTTCTTTCCTGTTCTTAGATTTCGCAAGAAAAATAAATAACAACGGATATAATAAGTAAAATTGTGCTTCGATGGCCAACGACCAACAATGTGTCAAAGGTGAAGGTGCACCCACATTTTCGAAATAAGAAACATGATTGAATATCTGCCACCAGTTGTTAAAACCTAAAAGAACAGAAAGAAAATCAGAACAGGTTTTTGTAAACAGAACCCTGTTAAATATGGCGCTCACAAATATAAGCGCTGTTATCATAACCAGAATTGCCGGTACCAGCCTTCTGACACGTCTGATCCAGAAGTTTTTAAGGTTAATTGTATTTGTACTGTTGACTTCCTGCAGTAAAATCCGTGTGATTAAAAATCCCGAGATAACAAAGAACACAGTAACACCCAGTAATCCTCCCTTTGCAAAGGGAAGCTTAAGGTGATACGCAAATACCATTATGACCGCGATGGCTCTCAATCCATCTATACCGGATATATATTCTTTTTGTTTTCCATACTCTTTTCTCTCTTTTATCACACGTATATCCCCCCAAAATCAAAGCTACAGCTAAAAACTGTACCCTCAAAACAGTGCTATCTGGAATTCTATTTTAGACAATATTGTTCTAAAGTGCAATAGACCATTTTGTTCTTCCTATAATACTTTTAAAGGAGTATAAAAATGGTTAATATTGAGCGTATACGTAATTTAAGAGAAGATAAGGATTTAACACAGACAGATATTGCCGCCATACTGAATATCAGTCAGCGGGCATATTCTCATTATGAATCAGGCAGTAGAAAAATTCCTCTTGATGTTCTTATGAATTTAGCAGATTATTATAATTGTTCTGTTGATTATCTGTTAGGTAGAACCGATAAAAAAGAAATGAATAACTAAGTTCATATATCTGAACACAATAATTTTAGAGAGGATTAATTTACAATGAATACAGCACACAAAAAAGATACTTTTTTGGCTGCACTGAATAAAATACAAAAAATTGAAGGTGAATTAGCGAAAAAAGATACAGTACAAGAAATTGAAGACTATTTAGTTACAAAACTCAAAAAAATGAATTAGCCATATACTTGGATGCTTTATTAAAAAATAGCTTCAATCATATAGATTCTACTTTTTGCACATTTTATAAAGAAGAATTGAACCGTTTAAAAAAAGTAGATGCTTTACATAAGTATTCTATTTTAACTTATTATCAAGAAGACCTTTTAAAGATGTTTGAAACGTGGAGAGAATCACAAAAAAGTAAGATCTGTTCTAATGATATGGATACTTTCTATTATGATAATGTAGATGAGATCATAAAAAATGTGCCAGAAATAAAAGAATATATTTGTTTGGATAACGTAAAAAAAAATGATTCGTTCTGCTAAAGATCCCAGTTCAAAATGTGGATTGGTAAAACCCGAGAAACCTGTCCTTCTTAAAAAAATGGATTTTAAGAAGGACGTCATTAAAATAGAATATTCTCACAAGACAGATAGCGAGTTACTAGCTGAATTGGATATGCCTGTACTCTCTGAATTAACTTCTATTATTATTGATTCACTATTTTCTGAGAATACAGACATATTACGCATATTTATTACCTTTATGTTTTGTCATAAAACAAATTCTAATACAAAAGGAAAAGAATATAAAAGAACGGATTTTCAAAAGATAAAGAATAAATCTAAAACAAATAGCAGAACATTCCCTGTTCTGTATAGTGCGACTAATTCGAAAACAGTGCCGGCAGCACCTATGGCAGCAACAGCGCATTGGCATTAAAAAAAGCCCCATAAAGAGGCTTTTTTATGCCGCAGACCGGAATCGAACCGGTACGGGGGATTAACCCCGCAGGATTTTAAGTCCTGTGCGTCTGCCAGTTCCGCCACTGCGGCAAAACGACCCAGATCGGACTCGAACCGACGACCTCCGCCGTGACAGGGCGGCGCTCTAACCAACTGAGCCACTGGGCCTAGCTATGAGCACTTAGCGACTGTTCTTTAGTCGCTTACGTGCGATGCATGTCGAAGTACTTAGTGAGGTCCTTAACGAACTTAGTACTGTCGACGTAGCTATGAGCACTTAGCGACT
>JAISSU010000025.1 GCA_031272985.1 Lachnospiraceae bacterium
CGAATGATTTCTTCTTCCATTCATCTTTCCCGAATGATTATTATATATTATTTCTTTATTCGCATACTAAGGCATGAATTTCTTTGTGTAATATAAACAAGGGAATTGTTCGTTTTCAAATCATCTATTTACCGATTTGTGAAAAATGTTATTATTATAGTACGGAATTTAGCAATGTTGCTTAATTGCTATCGGTTAAAATCTAATCAGTTATGTGTGAATAATTGAGTTTCTTAAGATTAGTGACAAAGGAAGTATATTAGTATGAAACTTCTCGAAAAATCAGCAACAGGGGCTTCTTATCCGAGGATAGGCATCGGGTGCGGGCAGATGTTATATGAGGATTCGGATATCAGAAAAAGCAGTATTGAAACGGTTCATGCGGCTATGGATGCGGGTGTTTCGTTTTTTGACACGGGTACGTTTTATCAGTTTGGCGAGAGTGAACAGGTCTTGCGAGAGGCTCTGAAAGGTTATCCGAGGGATTCATACTATTTAGCCGTTAAATTCGGGCATCCCGCGAATAAAACCATTGGAAAGGAAGGTGATGAACCTCCTTCGATAGATGTTAGCCCGAAAGCGGTGAGGGACTCTTTGGCACTTACGTTAAAGCGTTTGAACGTTGATTATATAGATTTATTTGAGCCTTGCGGTCTCGACCCCGTATATCCTATGGAAGAAACTCTTGGGGCTATGGCTGATCTTGTTAAAGTAGGTTATGTAAGGCACATCGGAATGTCAATGATTAATTCCGACGAGCTTAGAAGGGCTTATTGCGTTCATCCGATTAGTGCCGTGGAATACGAGTATTCGATAATGTCGCGGGATATTGAGAAATCAGTATTGGGCACGACGAAAGACTTAGGTGTCAGCATCGTGTCTTTCGCGAATTTAGCCAGAGGATTGCTGGGCGGAACCTGGAGTCTGGAAAAGCTTAAAGAGATGGCACAGGGGCGCTTTCGAAAAAAATTCCCCGATGGGGATGTAAGTAAAGTCTATAACTGCGTTGAACGATTGACCGAATTTGCGGCATATAAGGGACTGACCGCTGCGCAGCTTGCCGTCGCGTGGGTACTTAATAGGAGTGATAATATTATGTGCCTTTCCGGTTCGATACACGCGGGGCGAATGCTGGATATGCTCAAATGCGCGGATGTTGAGTTCACGACGGAAGATTTAGAAGAAATTGACAGCCTTATACCCGAAGAATTGCGAATGGGATTATTCCTTCGCTCGGATGTGCAATTATAATTTTGTGATCATAGGAGAAAACCAATGAAACGTATTCTGGGTACCGTGAAAATTCCGGACAGACTTACCGAAGAAATGTCAAACGATTTAAAGAAATTGGGAGTTGGAGAGATTACCGAATCTGTTGTTGAATATGATGACTTCATTCGCACCAGCAGAATGGATTATGATTTTGTATACCGCGAAATGATAACGGATAAAAAACCGGTCGTGTATCTGGATTTCTACTTTGAGGATACAGATGAAGGACGGGATGCCTGCTATAACGTGGAATTTAATTTAAAGCAGATTCCGCTGAACCTAAGGTATGAGTTCAAATAATAGGAGTAGTGACAATGACTGATAAGCAAGAAAACGCGAAAATCGCTAAATTAATAGTTTCATCACCTTTTTGGAGAGCCGAGTATTTCCCTGAATATTTCACGGAAAGCTTCACCATGATTAATCTCGCTTCCCCTCCGGGAATGCCCAATTTTTTCGATTTCTGGGAGTCGGAGCGTTGCATTGAATGGCTCAATCGTACCGTAAAATCATGGGAGTCTGATGTGGAAGAATTCTATACCACACCGGATCCTGAAATTTTCTGGGCAATAGGAAAATGCGGCGGTGATGTGCGATGGGGCGGTCATGACGGAAGCTATCATTCTCAGTTCATTTGCAGAATAGAAATGAAGGACGGAAAAATCAATCACATCAAGGGAATGATTGAACCTATACGAATGCTGAAAGCTGCGGGTTTAGAGGTAAAACCGATTCATAAAGGACTGGAAGACCCCAGAGTGGACGAGTGGTTAGAAGCCCATCCCGAAGGCAGGAAAAATCCCGATAATAAGATTGCCGCCGACCCGAATCAGGGAAAACAGGATCTCGATATGAGCCCGGAGGCAATAGCTAAACGCCGCGAAATCAATACAAAAGAAAATCTCTGCGGAGTGGAGCGTGAAAAATATCGAAAAACTACGACAGTCGGAGAAAAGAATGGTCAGGCGGGCGTGTGGTTTGTGCCTGACGATTTGCCTTGGGATGAGAATCCCAATGAACCTGCCATGATGGGGTATGACGGGCGCGAGATAAAGTCATTTGAGACAAAGGTTCGTATGCATGGTTGGATGAAGTCTTCCAGCCCTTGGGCATATAGAGATACGAGAGGGAAGGTTTTCGAAACCGATGATAAGAACGTTCTGTTTATAGAAATGCTAAGCCACGGACCTGCGAGATGGCTTGGAAACGGATACGATTACGGTCATTACCATCAGGCATATTTTATGATAATAAAGCTCGACGACGCAGGGCGCATTATCCAGCGCACGGAAGTTCTGAACCCGATTTATAAATATGCCAGTGTTAATGTAACATTACCGAGTTTTCCGTATTACTGTTAAGGAATTTTAAGCGTTTTTAACGCTTTGAAATTAAGTCACGTAACGTTAGGGAACAAAAGTGCAATACCACAAAACCACTTGTTAAGGGAGGTAAAAGAATGAAAAAGAAATGTTTGAGTCTGTTACTGGTTGGAGCCATGGTGCTAAGTCTTTTCGCCGCTTGCGGAAAGAAAGAAACTCCGGCTGCTGAGACGACTACCGACGAAGAAACTGAGACGGAGACTACCGAGGAATCTACGCCGGCCGAGGCTACAGGCGTAATCGGAAAAGCTGTTTCAATTGCGAGTGCCGATCCTGTTTCGCTCACACCGCTTAGAGCTACCGGTAATGGTAAAGATGTTCTGAACTCGATTTATGAATATCTTATTGACAAAGACGGATTCGGCGGCGAGGCCTATGGCGTAATCGCAAAGGAATGGCACTGGGACGGCGACGACTTCATCGTAGAAATCTATGACTATGTCCACGATCAGGCAGGTAATCATATTACTGCTGACGACGTTGTATTCAGTTACGTTACTCCTCAGGAACTCGGATACGCGAACAATAAGCTCTATACCTATTGCTCAGGCGTAGAAGCATTGGATGAGTATACTGTAGTTTTCCATTTCCTTCCGGAAAGAACCGATTATTTCAATGGCTGGCTTGATATGATGACAGCGCAAGGCATCTTCTCTCAAGCTGCTTGGGAAGCCAGCACAGATGAAATGGCACAGCACCCCGTCGGAACAGGCAGATATACCTGTACGGAATTCGTTGACGGCGCTTATTGCGTACTGCAGCGTTATGATGATTACTGGCAGACAGATGAGACCAAAATCGGACGTCAGTATCAGGCTAATGTAGATCAGATTACTTTGAAATTCATCACAGATCCGCAGCAGATTGTAAACGCCTTAAAGACAGGCGAAATTGATTACAATTACGCTATCGCAAAAGAAGCTCTTCCCGAGTTTGAGGCTTCTCCGGATTGGTCAGTGGCACAATGCTATGATTACAAGCTCTTCTGCGCAATGCCGAACTGCTTGGAAGGTTTACCGTTTAATGACATTAATTTAAGGGCGGCATTCTTCTACGCACTCAATGTAGATGATATTATCGCCGCACTCGGCGGAGAGGATTTCGCTAAAAAGGTGTATACGTATGGCGTTTCACAGGCTCAATCCTATAACCCCGCCGTTGAAACGGAAGACAATTACTACACGAAGACAGATCTTGATCTCGCCAAAGAATATCTTGAGAAATCAAATTACAATGGCGAAACTATCAAAATCTGGTACGAGACCGGCAGTTACAAAGAGCAATTAGAAGCGGTTGCGCTTATCGCGGGTGTCGCTTTTGAGAGTCTCGGAATCAAATATGAAATCCTGACAAAGGATTCGGACATTGACTCAATATGGAAGCAAACCAATTCGGATTGGGATTTAGTATTCTTCAACATGGGCGGCAACGGACACGTTCTTGATTACACCAGAGGTATCTTTGATACATTGGAAAAAGAAGGCTGCGCCGGTAATGAAAATGACCCGAAGCTTGATGAGCTCTTCCAGTCGACCTATTGCGAGAGCGGAAAGAGTCAGGAAAATGTTGATACTTTCCTTCAGTACATTACCGATCAATACTACATTTACGGATTGTTCCAAAGAATTACCTATGATGTTTATTTAGCAGACATGATAAGTGACACATCAGTAAAGACTTTCAGAAACTGGATTATTCCCGGCTCGTTTGAATACCTAAGATAATGAGTCAATAACAAACCAACTAACTAAAACACGCATAGAGGCTGTCGTTACACTAAAAGAGCCGGCAGCCTCTATGAGCAGTAATGAAAGCGGGTACAAATAGAATGGGAAAATATATTTTAAATCGCTTATTATGGATGATTTTCGTCCTTGTCGGCACCGCAATCGTAATTTTCACCATAATGTATTTTATTCCCAAAGACATCGCGAAAGTTTTGCTCGGCTCTTCAGCGACGCAGGCAGAACTGGCGAGTTTGCGGGAACGATTGGGATTGAATGACCCTTATATTGTCCAATTACTTCGTTATCTGAAAAATGTTTTTACCAAATTCGATTTGGGTAAATCCTATATTTATAATGTTCCCGTAATGCAGGAATTGCTGTCGAGGATTCCCAGAACATTTTTCATAGGTTGCTCGGTCATTCTCTTTGATTCATTGCTTGGAATTCCATTGGGATTAATGGCGGGACTAAACCAGAATAAATGGCAGGATGCCTTGTGTATGGTGCTGGCGCTCATTTTTGTATCGGTTCCGAATTTCTGGCTGGCTTTGCAATTGGTGGATATTTTTGCCGTAAAGCTTCATTGGCTGCCGGCTTTTGGAATAGGAGGCATAAAGTACTATATAATGCCTGTCTTTGCGGCATTTGTGAGCGGTGTTGCCACTAATGCCAGACAAATGCGTTCTTCCCTATTGGATGTAACAAGGGCTGACTATATCACCTCCGCGAGAGCAAAAGGCGTTTCCGAGAGAAACGTCGTGCTTAAGCACATGCTTCCGAACGCGCTTATTCCTGTTGTTACGGGCTTAGGCGTCGGGCTTGGAAAATCCATTGCCGGGTCTGTAATCATAGAGACTGTTTTCACGATTCCCGGTGTTGGGATGTACCTTCTCACCGGTATTAATAATGCGGATTACCCTGTTGTTCAAGGGTCAATCATTATATTGTCGTTCTTCTCCGCATTGGTAATGCTATTGCTTGATATCGTGTATGCACAGGTAGACCCGAGAATCAAAGCACAGTATTCAGGTCGAATGCACGGGGTGACGAAATGAAAGAGAAAAAACACAATCACAAAAAACACAATCATGAAAATCACATTCATGAAGAACAAATTCAGGTGCGCAAAAAATCAATGACGATGATAACGCTGAAGCGCCTTTCAGAGAGCAAGACTGCAATGATAGGTCTCGGCATCATAATACTCATATTCCTCGTAAGCCTCATCGGTCCGTTTTTCTGCAAGTACGGAGTCAATGAGATGATAATGGCGGATCGCTGTTTGCCGCCTTCCGCAAAGCACTGGTTCGGTACCGACACATATGGGCGCGACATTTTTGTTCGTCTTTTGTATGGCGGAAGATATTCGTTGATCCTCGGAATCAGCGGCTCTCTTTTCGGACTGGCAATAGGAGTTGTATTAGGTTTGATTAATGGTTACATCGGCGGAGCATTTGACAATATCTTCATGCGAATTTTAGATATCTGGTCGGCTATACCGGGTACCCTTTTGGCGGTACTTATTTCCACAGTACTCGGTCCCGGCTTCTTTAATACAATGGTAGCTCTTTCGATTGGATCGGTGCCTTTGATTATTCGACTGTTGCGAGGGCGAATATTAAGCGTAGGCCACGAGGAGTTTCTTGAGGCGGCGACTACCATTAATGCCAGTCCTTTTAGAATTATGTTCAAACATATGCTGCCAAACGTCATATCGCCTGTTATCGTCAATACGACGATGAGTGTGGGCGGAGTTATTCTGGAGGCTGCGGCACTTAGTTACATAGGACTCGGTATTCAACCGCCTAATCCGGAGTGGGGCGCCATGCTCTCAGATGCCAAAAATTATGCGACTTATTATCCGTGGATGCTGCTTTTCCCGGGTTGCGCCATAGCATTGGTGGTACTTTGCATTAATCTATTGGGCGACGGACTTCGTGACGCGATTGACCCGAAGCTTAAAAAATAACGTTTGACCCAAATGTTAGGAGGTAAGTGTGGACGATAATAATGTATTCCTTTCTGTCAATGACCTCGTTGTTGAGTATACATCAGATAAAAAGATAATTTACGCGGTAAATGGGGTATCATTGAAACTGGAAAAGGGAAAAACCCTTGGACTGGTGGGCGAAACAGGCGCCGGCAAAACTACGATTGCAAAGAGCATTTTGCGTATTTTGCCCGACCCTCCCGCTAAAATAAAGAGCGGTCAGTGCATTGTCGGCGGCGAGGATATGATGCAAAAGACCGAAAAGGAAATGCTGGATATCAGGGGAAATAAAATATCCATGATATTTCAGGATCCTATGACGGCTCTTAATCCTATAATGACAGTAGGCGAACAAATTGCGGAAGTCATAAAACTACATGATAAGAGTCTTAATAAAAAACAGGCTTTCGCGAAGGCCATGGATGCTCTTGAAATGGTAGGCATCAAAGCTGAACGCGGCGGCGAATTTCCGTTCCAGTTTTCGGGCGGTATGAAGCAGCGCGTGGTCATAGCCATGGCGCTTGCCAGCAATCCGGAATTACTTCTTGCGGACGAGCCTACTACGGCTTTGGACGTGACGATTCAGGCTCAGATATTAAGTATGATCAAGGAATTGCAACAGCGACAAAACACATCAATGTTGCTGATTACACATGATTTGGGAGTGGTCGCCGAGACCTGTGATGATACCGCGGTGATTTACGCCGGAGAAATCGTAGAAAGCGGAAGCAAGGAAGATATTTTTGATCACCCTGCTCACCCCTATACGATTGGTTTATTTGCCGCTTTGCCGAAACTTAATGAGGAGACCGACAGGCTTAATCCGATTAAAGGCATGACGCCCGATCCGTCGGAGCTGCCCGAGGGCTGTAAATTCCACCCCCGCTGTGAATTTGCCGAGAAAAAATGCAAATGCGAGCAGATACCGATGGTGGAGGTTTCACCGGGCCACTTCTGTCGTTGCTGTCGAGTAAATGAATTGGAGAGATAATTATGGTACCTGTTATCGAAATTAAAGACTTAGCTAAATATTTTAGTGTTCCGGCAGGCAAGAATCTCGCGGTTGATGGAGTCTCACTCAAAATAGAGCGAGGAAAGACCATGGGTGTCGTCGGAGAATCCGGCTGCGGAAAATCGACACTGGGGCGCACAATTATCAGGCTCTATGAGCCTACATCCGGACAGATCCTGCTAAATGGCGAGGATGTTTCTCATGCAAAAGGCGCTCAGCTTAAAAAAGCCAGAGAGAATATGCAGATTATTTTTCAGGATCCGTATTCTTCGCTGAACCCCAGAATGACAGTTGAGGAGACTGTCAGCGAGCCTTTGGAAATTTCGCATAAATATAAATCAAAGGCTGAAATAATGGATAAAATGCGAGAACTATTTCACCGAGTGGGAATTGATAAAAGATACAGGTTGGCATATCCGCACGAGATGGACGGAGGAAGAAGACAGAGGGTTGGCATTGCGAGAGCAATCGCTTTAAATCCTGAATTTGTTATGTGCGATGAACCGGTTTCGGCTCTGGATGTTTCGGTGCAGGCCCAGGTCCTTAATCTTCTTATGGATTTGCAGGAGCAATATCAGCTGACTTATATGTTTGTTACCCATGACCTTTCAGTGGTAAAACACATCAGTGACCATATTAGCGTTATGTACTTAGGTCAGCTCGTGGAGACCAGCCCTTCTAAGGAGCTTTTTGCCAATCCTCTTCATCCGTACACTAAAGCCTTATTATCTGCGATTCCATCGATTGATATTCACCGTCCGATGCAAAGAAAGATACTAAAAGGTGAATTGACATCCGCTATAAATCCAAAACCCGGGTGCAGATTTGCGCCGCGTTGCGAGTTCGCTACCGAAAGCTGCAGTGCACCGCAGGGTTTGCAGGAAGTAGGGACAGATCATTTTGTGTCATGCTGCAGGATAAATGAAATCTGAAAATCGAAATCACAGAAAGGACAGCTTCACAGATGAAATTTAAAACTTTGCTTGAGACAAAAAAGCTAACTCTTGAAGTTACGATGCCGCAGACTATTGAGTATGTTGAAGCGGCAATAAAAGGGGGCGCAGACGCGCTGAAGATGCGTGTCAATAAAATGCAGATGGACGCGCTTTCCGCAGGTGTGGAAAATGGCACATTTCAGGAACGAAAAGCTTTTATTCAGGAAGTAATTGATATGGCAAACGGTATCCCCGTTGGTCTCGTGCCCGGCGGAAAAGAGCGCTTTGTCTCCGAAGAAGAAGTCGTTGAAATGGAAGAGATGGGCGTTGATTATTTCGTTAATTCATACTGGAGTGTCCCTACCTATATGTTTGAAAGTAAGGTGCTCACAAAGGTAATAGCAACGACCGATGAAGACAAGGAAAGCGAAATACTAAAGGGAATCAGCGAGGATCCGAATGTGGATGTCGTTGAGGCAAATTTTGTACCCCCTTCTGAATTCGCGACACCCCTTGTATACGGCGATATCCTACGTCACAGAGCCTTTGTAAAAACGGTGAAAAAACCTGTTATCGCCACAGCCCAGAGAGTAATGCGCCCTCAGGATGTCAGACATTTTTACGAGGCAGGGTGCAAAGCATTTATGCTTGGAATAATACTATTTAATGCAAACGGCGACATGACACCGGAATCGGTAATGCGCACCGTCGACGCGTTTCGCAATGAAATAGAAAAATTATAACGCACGTCACCGATAATTGAAATAAAAACGCAGGAGGCACCATGGACAAAATAATCTACCCCGAAATGCGAAGGCAAATAAATAAAGACAATATCGTCATCAGAATAAAGGCCGATGATTGGCTGTATGTTTTGGATGATATGAATACGGTCAGGATGTTTCTGGTCATCGGAAATGAAAAAGCGCTGCTTATTGACGCGGGCTTTGGTTTTGTGGATTTTCGCCCGTTAATAAAAGAAGTGACCGATCTTCCTGTCACAGTGGTCTGCACACATGGTCATGACGACCATATACTTGGTTGCAGGTTCTTTGATGAGGCATATCTGGGAGAAGAGGATTTACCTCTTTGTACCTCCAATGACAATCCCGCCCAAAAAGAAAAGCAGATTGCCGCCATGCGAAAGAAAACACCTGACGTTGATACGATTGTGGATAAAGAAAATTATTTATATAATACGACACTAAAAAACTGTAATTTTAAATTCGCAAAAGACGGCGACATATTTGATTTGGGAGGCATTACCCTTGAGGTCATTCCCATTCCGGGGCATACATTAGGTTCGATTGCGCTGTATTGCAAAGAGAAAAAAGCGATTTTTGTCGGTGACACGATGGGGAAAAATCATATGCTTCATTATGGGCAGGCCTTGGAAATATCGGCCGAACCGCAGTATTTTATCAGGGGGTTAAGTCGTATTTCAAAATTGGATGTGGAAACTGTATGGCCCGCGCACGGGGATTTGCCCGCAGGGCCCGAACTCATTACCGATACGAGAGACATGTTTGTTTCGTGGACAAAGAATTACGACATTGCCCGAGATATGAAGATAACGCCTCTGGATTCAGTGTTCGGGACACCGGGGGGTGCGGGTTATCAATATGAATATCCCGAAAAGAATATGAAGATGAGCTATCACTTAGGACATCTGGAACAGATTTTGAAATACATGAAAACACATGACGGAGCAATTGAGTAAACACGAATACTAAGGCCGTAGCCGGAAGCGTAAATATGGATTTTAGTGTGAAATATGATGAAGGAAAGATAGACAACATGATTTGGGAATATGACCAACCTGACTTAACTCCTGAAGAAAAAAGGCTCCCATTGGCGAAGTACTTTGAGAAATATCCTTTATTGAAATTGCCGCCTATGCAGCGGCAACTACTTGACGCGGGTCCCATAGATCCGGCGGATGCCATAACTGCCGAGAACTGGTTGGATTCATTGCAAATCAATGGGTATTGGAAGGCGAATTTCGGATATTGCATGATGCCTGATGGTTCGGGTTATTATGTCGAATATTCCGTGACTGCACCAAATAGTCCCGTGAAAGGCGAAATGAACGCTTGGTTTGTAAATTGGATTAATTTTAAATCCAAAGGAATGGCAGAAGGGCAGGGAAATCTTCGCTATAAATTATGGTGTCACCCCGACCACTGGGATCACGCCTATGTTAATGGAAAAGATAAAAAGGACGGGGTCTGGTCTTTCGGGACACTTAACATGGGGAAAACCGGAGCAAAAAACGGGTCTGCCGAAATAGCTTACGAAATAAACCTTCGCGATTACGGTTTATCGCAGGAAAGAGAAGATGAATTGAAAGCGGCCGGGTGCAGTTTCAGGGCCTCTTATGAAGAGGTCGAAGGTGGGGGTCATTTGGCGCTGTCTTTTAACAGGCCATGTATTTACGGCGGTACCGAGCATTTTAAACGTGAATGGATAGGTTATACCGCTAAAGACGGGAAAATCGTACGGGTACCGGGTACCCCCTGTAGCGAGGAATATTTGAAAGATGTGCTGATTCACAATATTGTCGAGCATACGCATACGCAGCGGTTTTTGCCCGAATTATACGCCGAGTATCACGATAAAGAGATGGATGCGGATTAATGGGAAAAGAACTATTATTGGCAATTGACATAGGAACGACTAATCTTAAAGGCGCTCTGTTTTCTGTGGATGGAAAAGTAATCGCCGCCGCTTCGAGGCGGCATCAGGTTTCCAGACGATTTGAAGGCTATGCCGAGCATGACGCCGAAGGGATATGGTGGCGCGAATTTTGTGACATCTGCGCTGAGCTTTTAAAATCCGATGGCATTGAGGCAAAGGATATTATTTCTGTCGCCTTCAGCTCGCTTTCGCCCGCGTTGCTTCCCGTAGATGCCGATGGGAAAGCACTCTACCCCGCGATTCTATATGGATTGGACAAACGCGCTGTCCCCGAAATAAAGGAACTAAATGATGAGTTTAGAGAATATTGCGGTGGAGGGGACGCTGCGGGGGAATTAAGCACAGGTCCTAAGATTCTTTGGCTATATCGCAATGAACCTGAAATATTTAAGAAAGCCGCGTATTTCGTAGGCGCTCCGAGCTTTATGGTTTATCGTCTCACAGGTGAGATGGTCGCCGATTACGGCTGCTATCGGATAGGGAGACTCCCCTTTAATAACGCAATACTTGATTGGGATGATAAGATGTGCGAGGCCTGTAAAATCACTCGGGATAAATTACCGCGATTGATGTACGCTACCGAAAGGGCGGGACTTATCACTAAAGAGGCTGCCGCGCTCACGGGACTTATCGAAGGCACTCCTGTTGCTGTTGGCACAGGTGATTTCTTAGCGGAAAAACTCAGCTTTGGTACGAAATTTAATTCGACCATACAGTTTACCTTCGGGACGACAGTCGGCATTGATTTCGGCAATGATTTTTGTACTATACTATTTCCCGATTTTGACCCAAATAATCAAAAAAAGACAATTCGCGGCGGAGCGATGTCAAACGGATGCTCCACGATTGACTGGGTCATTTCCCTGATTTCGGGAATTGATTCCAAACGCGTAGACGATGATAAATTAAATGAACTGTTAGAGCTTTGTGCGCCCGGCGCCAATGGAATTATTATTCTCCCATATCTGAACGGTGAAAAGAACCCGATGGTAGATCCTGACGCAAAAGGAATGATATTCGGATTGCAGGCAAGGCATACCGCAGCTGATCTCTATAGAGCATCATTAGAGAGTTTAGCTTATTCTATGAGGCATATGTTAACTGAGCGTGCGCCTAATCTCGAAATAAAAGAAGCCGCGGTAATGGGCGGCGGCGTAAAGATCCCCGGTCTTTTGCAGGCTGTCAGCGATGTTACGGGCTTTAATCTGACTAAATTAGAGACCGTCACGGGTACTTTGGTCGGGGGAGCGTTTATTGCCGGTATGGCATGCGGACTCTTTAATAAGCGTGAAGACATTGATTCATGGATTAAAGTTGCGGATTATATCACCCCCCGCCCCGAATTTGCCGAAATTTACGAACGAGGCTTTGACAAATACAGAAAACTGTATGAATCGACTAAGGATATCATGCACGAATCATAATTCCAAAATCAAAGAGAACCTAATTAATTTCAGAAAAGCGGAGCGACCTTGAGAATGAGCGAAACTGTCATCAAAGATTTCACGAAAGGCAGCATCCCAAGGATGCTGTTTGCGTTTATGTTACCTTTCATGGCATCAAACGCGCTTCAGGTATTGTATTCGACAGTAGATATGATTGTGGTGGGACGTTTTGTGGGGAGCGCCGGACTTTCGGCTGTCGCAATGGGAAGCCAGATATTGAATCTTTCGACAATGCTATGCTCAGGATTATCGGTTGGAGGACAGGTTCTGATAGCTCAAATGATAGGTGCCGGGCGCAAAGACGATTTAAATAACGTAATCGGTACGATGTTTACGCTTCTGATGCTAATGGGTGTCTTTTTTACACTGATGATCGTCGCAATGCGAACACCTCTGCTGTTATTGATTAATATTCCCATAGAATCATTTAATATGGGACTATCCTATTTGACGATTTGCGGAGCGTGCCTCTTGTTTACATTCGGATACAATATGGTTTCGGCGGTTTTGCGAGGGATGGGAGACTCAAAGCATCCTTTCTGGTTTATTACAATAGCCTCGGTTATAAATCTTATCCTTGACCTTTTATTCATAGGCGGTTTTGGCTGGGGTGTCGCGGGTGCCGCGTGGGCGACCATACTCGGGCAGGCGTTTTCTTTCTTTTATTCATTGTATTTTATGTATAAACGAAAAGAGCAGTTTCATTTCGATTTTAAACTAAAGAGCTTGCGACCGGTGAAGAAACACATGTCAACGATGGTCGGTCAGGGATTGCCCTTAGCGCTTCAATCTGGGTTAATTTATTTTTCGATGTTTTACGTCAATAGTATGGTGAATAAACTCGGGCTTACTGCCTCGGCGACCTTTTCCGTAGGTGTCAGGATTGATGACATTTGCAATAAGCTCTCAATTGCCGTTCGTAATGCGGCTTCGCCAATGATTGCACAGAACTGGGCGGCGCATGAAATTCCAAGATGCAAAAAAATCGTGTATTGGTCATGGGCTTATGTAATTTTGTTTCATGGTATCTTTGTGTTTTTTTATGTGCTTTACGGCAATCTCGCTTTTAAGCTTTTCACAACGGATTCGGAAGTTTTGGCTTTGGCGCCTGTATTTATTAAGGCAATACTATGGACATTTCTTGGACTGGCGTTTTTACGTGGGTGCTCGGCTTTCGTAGAGGGAATAGGAAACGCAAAGCTCGGAATGTTATTCGGGCTGATGGACGGAGTGATTTTAAGAGTAGGTTTAAGTACCTTGCTTGGGATTACACTCGGTTTGGGGTTTTACGGTTTTGTGCTGGGGTATGGACTTGCGCCTTTTGGGGCGGTAATACCGAGCATGTGGTATTTTGTCGCGGGGAAATGGAAGAAGAGGAAGACTCTTGTTGAATAGATTCAGCGGGAAATCTCCACTCCGTCTTCAATCGTTTTCGTTTCGCTTTGTGTGCGGTTGTATTTAATCCGATTTTCAATGAGCGAAACGCCGAAAGCTAAGGCACCTGCCAATAGAAAGCCCCCCGCGCATAGAAGCTCTCGTTTTATGTCAGAGTCTGCGGCAAAAAAGGCATGGTAGGCACTGGCACAAAAAAGCAACAGCTGACTGATAGCGGTAAAACGGGATGCGTTTATAAGCGGAGCAGACGTCGCATTAAAAGTGCCTATATCCATCTTTATGGGCGCGGCAATATAACGTATGAGGACGTATAGAAGTCTTAGATAAATAATTAATGACAGCGCCTGTAAAGCCGTGGCATAGATTGTAATATTCGCATTGTTCCTGCGTGAAGCGCTGAAAATAAACATAAAGGCGGAAAGCAGAAATAACAAGATGATGAGCGAACGCAAAACGTTTCTGGTTTTAGCGGAAATATTCTGAGAATAATAAGTGCCGGTATACACGCGTTTTATATGCATTTTACCATTTTTATCCGCGACCTTGGTTTCGGAATATCCTTCGAAATACTTGTGGTATGCACGGTTTTGGAACGATTTCCTGCCGGGGTCGGCGTACATGTTGCCGGAACGTTTGAAAGGATTTTGCATTGGGCACCACCTGTGAAGATTTGGTTGTAATTGAGCTTTCCGTTTCATTATGGATTAAGCTCCGAGGGTTTGTCAAGAAACGACCATTCGCTTTATTTAAATCACCTTGGGGGAATGATTCGGATTTTTGAATATAAAGCAGAAACCGGTATAAATAGTAAACGAATGCGGCTTCTATTCCTAAATCACTTATTGACGTTTGGGAAAAGAAATTTGATATTATTATCATATACTCAGCCGTTCTGGCGCTATTTATAATTGCAATCCAAGTTGCGCTATTAAAAGAAAGTGAGGGGCAAATGAAAAATTACGTACCTGAATTAAAATATGAAACCGTGGTGCACAAAGAGATTGTACGCAGAAGAATTGTGCCTCCCGGAATGATGGAACTGCCGTTTGACGAACCCTCTTTTAATCTTACTGAAATCGGAAGAAGACGCCGCGAATTTGTTGCGCTTTTCGACTCGTACGCGGATAAGCCGCTGCATCCTGATTTATTGCGCTACTGGGCTAATAAAGGCTTAAAAAAAGAATTATTCGATGCGGACCATGACGATGCTAAATATGCTTACAGTGTTTTCACGCCGTTAGATATTGACCCTGAAAAGAAATACGCGCTTATCTATTACAGTCATGGCGGCGGACATAATATCGAGATGGCGGAAATATACGGATTTAATGAATTGGCGGCAATCGAGAAATATATTATCGTCTATCCCCAAAACGGGGGACGTTCCAATGACGAGGTGGACACCGAATTCGGCAGAATAATGGGTGAGCTTAAAAAGAAAGGCTACCCTATTGATTGGGAGAGGGTATACACTGCCGGATTTTCATCGGGAAGCGATGCCGCAATAAGCGCCGCTTGTACATATCCCGACATGGTAGCGGCCGTTTCCGCTATGACCGGAGGCAATGTATTTACTCAAAAGCGTTTCTATACGGGACCTGAATACTATGCTTCTACAAAAGGATTACGCATCCCATGCTTCTTCTGCGGAGGAACAGTGGACAGGAGTAATTTCCCCGCACCGTGGATATTAGACCACGAGGGGATCTTAGGGTCACCCGGAGATCACGGAGTGCCTAAAATGGAGTATGCCGTTGAGAATCTCAATATTTGGCTTAGGGAAATCGGAAAAATAAAGAATTATACTCCGTTGACTTTAGATGGAATAAAGGATTTATTACGTAATTCGGATGACCCCGTAGAGAAAGAAAGCGGACTCATATTTGATAAGACCTTTTCTTTTACGGCGCAGGGCACCAATTGGATAGGCGGAGATTATTACGGCGACGACGGGGCGCCTGCAGTGAGATATGTAAGGGCATATGGTATCCCGCATGTCATATGGGAAAGCGAAGCCAATGTCGTTTGGGATTATCTAAAGCACTTTCGCAGGGATCTGAACACCGGTGAAAGTATCTATGATCCTGTAGTTTGCTGGGGCGAGAGATAAGAGGAGGATACATACTATGGAAAATCATAAGCCGGAACTGATGTATCATGATATAACACTTGAGTCATCCGTTGAAAAGTTAATAAAGCCATCAGGCTTAGAAGACATAGAATTCGATGAGAATGAATTTCATTATACACAAATCGGGCGGAAACGCCGAGAGCTTACGTCACTGTATCATGTATATAAAGACATACCTTTGCATCCCTTCCTGCTAAGGTATTGGGCAAAACTTGGGCTGAAAAAGGAATTATTCGACGCTTCGCGCGATGAGGGAAAGTACGCATACAGTGTGTTTACGCCGCTCGATATGGATCCGAATAAAAAGTACGCTTTGATTTATTATTGCCACGGCGGGGACGAAACTATTGGAAAAGCAGAAACGAGCGGGTTTAATATGTTGGCGGCTGTCGAAAAATATATTGTTGTCTACGCTCAAAACGGCGGGAATTACAACGAAGAAGTCGATACTGAATTTGCACGAATCATGGGAGAGCTTCGCAAAAAAGGTTACCCCGTGGATTGGAGCAGGGTATATGCAGCAGGATTCGGAAATGGCGGCAGTGCGGCGGTTTGCGCGGCCTGCACTTATCCTGATATGGTAGCTGCGGTTGCGGTATTACCCGGCGGGAATCCGTTTCTTGATTTGCAATTCTATAAAGGTTTGGAATACTACGCCTCGACTAAAGGAAAACGCATCCCCGGCATTTTCATCGGCGGTACGATTGATAAAAATAATTTCCCCGCGCCATGGATTACAGAGTATTCGGGCAATGAATTGGGGGCAGGTAGCATAGAAAACGCCGTTTCCAATCTGGAGATATGGCTTAAAGAAATTGCGCAAGCGGGCAATAATTCTGCGTTATCCTATGAGGACATTAAGGAGTCACTTGTTAATTCCGAGGATCCAATAAAGAAAGAATTCGGTCTTAATTTTGACAGGGCATATGCTTTCCGCGCACAGAGTGTAGATTGGCTCGGCGGAGATTATTTCGGGACTGATGGTGCGCCTGTAATGCGCTTTGTAAGAGCCATCGGGATGCCGCATGAGATGTGGGACAATCATTCCGAAATGACCAGAGGCGGAGTAATGACCGCTAAATGGTACAGAACCTATGTGGTTACCGAAAGCGAAGCCAATATTGTCTGGGATTATCTCAAACGCTTCAGCAGGGACAAAGAAACCTGCGAGAGCCTCTACAGCGTTGTAAATTGCTGGGGTGAGAGCTGATTACGGATTCGTTTTTAGAAATGAAATTATTGGTTTGCCCGACTATGTGCATTCAGGGTGTGCTTTCAGGATATACATTCAGGTTATACATTCGGGCTGTAACAAAAGGAGATGAGAGAAATAAGACCCGCACAAACAAGTCTGAAAGTTGATTTAACCACCGGCAGTGTTACAAAAACGCTATTAGTCTTTGCGTGGCCTTTAATGCTGTCTAATTTACTTCAAATAATATACAACATGGTTGATATGATAGTAGTCGGGCAATTCGTGGGAAAGACCGGTCTGGCGGCAGTGTCGTGCGGCGCGGACTTATTACATGTCGTAACATCGCTTATTATGGGCTTTGCCTCCGCTTCGCAGATTATTATTTCGCAATTGTCAGGAAAAAAGGACGCGGATGGCGTCCGTAAAACAATAGGCACAATGTTTACCTTCTGCTTTTTGTTATCTTTGGTCGTTACGGCAGTCGGACTTATCTTTATTAACGGAATTCTAAATGCCATGAATGTGCCCGCGGAAGCCTTCGCCGAGGCGAAAGCGTACAGCCTTTGCTGCTTTACCGGTGTATTTTTCATATTCGGATACAATGCCGTCTCGTCTATTTTAAGGGGAATGGGAGACTCGAAGCGCCCGTTTGTCTTTGTCGCGATAGCGGCGGTGATGAATCTGATTTTGGATTTGGTTTTCGTGGCAGGTTTCCATTGGGACGCTTTCGGCGCCGCATTTGCCACGGTTATCAGTCAGGGAGTCAGTTTTATCGTTTCACTGATATATCTTTATAGGAAAAAAGAAGAATTTGGTTTTGATTTTAAGCTAAAGAGCTTTATGCCTGACTTAAATGTGCTTAAGGTGCTCGGAAAACTCGGTGTTCCTATGGCGCTTCAAAACAGCGCGGTTATGCTTTCAAAACTCTTTGTGAATTCTTATATTAATTCATACGGAGTTGTGGCGGCGGCAGTAACCGGAGTCGGAGCTAAAATCGGACAGTGCTCGACGATGGTGACCAATGCGATGTCCATGGCGAGTACGTCGATGGTGGGACAAAGTTTCGGAGCGGGGAAACTTGACAGAGTGAAACGCACCGTATATGTCACTTTGTTTATTTCAATTGCCTTTTGCTGGTCGCTTGCTGTAATAATGATTTTCTTCCCGGATCAAATTTTCGGCATCTTTAACAGCGATCCGGAGATTCTGGAGCTGGCGCATACATACATCCCGATATCCGTTTTGATGTTCAATGGGTTTGCCTTGCGTTCACCCATGCTGGCGCTTGTAAACGGGACGGGAAATCCGACACTGTCATTGACAATAGGCATATTGGATGGAATAGTCGCCAGAGTCGGATTAGCACTGTTTTTAGGCTTGTATTTGAAAATGGGAATAATGGGCTTTTGGCTCGGGGATGTTTTTGCCAGCCAGATACCGTTTTTCATAGGCGGAATATATTTCTGGTCAGGCATGTGGAAGCGTAAGAAGATAATTTCTATATGAGGAGGATTCACCAATGAAAAATTATTTGCCGCTTTTAAGGTATGAACCCGTTACACACAAACGTATTCCTGACCCGTCAGAGGAACCGGAACTGGATTACGATGAGGAAGCATATTGGAATTCCGAGATTGGGAAAAGACATACCGAGATGCTCTCGTTATTTAAATCCTATCCGGATTCGCCGATGGATCCTGCGGTAGTAAATTATTGGAAGGCAATAGGGCTAAAGAAAGAACTATTTGATAATGACCGTGACGACGGGATGTTCTCTTATTCCGTTTTCACTCCGATTGACATTAAACCTGATAAAAAATACGCCCTGATATATTTCTCACACGGCGGCGGCGTATTCAATAATCTGGCGGAAACATATGGCTTCAATACTCAGGCGGCAGCCGAGAAATATATTATTGTTTATCCGAATAACGGCGGTCGCTCAAATAATAATGTAGATGAAGAATTTGACAGGATTATCAAAGAAATAAAAAAGAAAGGTTACCCGATTGATCCCGAACGCATTTATTGCGTAGGATTTTCATCGGGGAGCGATGCTTCGGCAGTAGCAGCCTGCACATACCCCGAACAGGTGGCGGCGGTGGGCATATTGCCCGGAGGGCAGCCGTTTAAAGATCTTAAATTCTATACCGGAAGCGATTATTACGCTTCTACAAAGGGCTTTCGAATTCCGGGGATTTTCGTGGGAGGTTCGGTTGATATCGCCTCTTATCCGGCGCCGTGGGTTTTGGATCACGAGAGGAAACCTCACAGGGCGGAAAACTTAAATTTATGGATGCGCGATATTGCGCAGTTGAAAAATTACACGCCTCTTACACTTGAGAGCATTGAAGAAAAATTAAGAAATCCCGCCGATGAATTCGAAAAGGAATTCGGTCTTTCATTTGACAAGACATTTTCATTCCATGTACAGGGTGTGGACTGGATTGGCGGAGACTACTACGGGCAGGATGATGTTGTGGTCATGAGACTGATAAGAGCGATAGGATTGCCGCATGTGGTATGGGAGAGTCAGGCTAATATCGTTTGGGATTACATTAAGCATTTCCGCAGAGACCAGAATACGGGCGAGAGTATATATGATACGGTTGCTTGCTGGGGTGAGAGGTAAGAAATGTCAAACAAAGAAATGGCGATTGGCGCTGCTACAACAGAGACAACAACTACAGACAGAATATGGAACCCATTGTTCACAAAGCTTTTTATTGCGAATGCCTGCATGTACCTTTCGCAGCAGATGATGAATTCGCTGGTCTCTAAATATGCTGATTTTCTCGGTGCGGCGGCTACTATAGTGGGCTTGGTTTCGAGTATTTACGCTCTTACGGCTTTGATTTTCAAAATTGTCGCGGGGCCGGTTATTGACACCTATAATAAGCGAATCATATTGACCATAACAATGGGAATAATGGCGCTGGCATTTTTGGGGTATGGAATATCGGGTAATATCCCCATGCTCTTATCATCCAGACTTGTTCAAGGCATTGGGCAGGCATTTACATCCACCTGCTGTTTAGCCCTTGCGGCTGATACATTGCCGAAGGCAAAGTTCGGATCGGGAATCGGCATATATTCAATGGCACAAGCAGCGTCTCAGGCGGTAGGTCCTGCTTTGGCGCTATTTCTTCTTGATATTTTAGGTTACCAAATGACGTTCTTTGTGGGATGCGCCATCATGATTTTTGCGGCAGTATTGGCCTTCAGAGTTGTGGTTCCTTACACCAGAACAAAAAAGCTGACGCTTAATTTTAAGAGCATCATTGCCAAGAACGCCGTTATGCCGGCCTCTATGATTTTCTTATTGTCATTGACATATTTTGTTATCAATTCGTTTCTAATTGTTTATGCGGGCAAACTAAAGATAGAACATATAGGTTATTATTTCACGGTTTACGCGGGGTGTATGCTCATAACGAGACCACTTGTGGGGAAATTGACGGATAAATTCGGCTTAATAAAAGTAATGGTACCTGCTCTGTTTTGCTTTGCGTTATCATTTGTCATTATCAGTTACTCTAAGACTCTTTGGGGCTTTTTATTGGCGGCATTAATATCCTCATTCGGATATGGCGTATGTGTACCTTCTCTTCAGACTCTGACTATGAAGAGCGTGACTGCAGCCGAGCGCGGAGCGGGGAGCTCGACGAATTTCGTAGGCACTGACTTGGGGAGTCTGGTAGGACCCATCATTGCGGGCTGGGTGGCAGAGCAGGTAGGCTATCAGTATATGTGGAGAATCATGACTATACCGGTAGGTTTGACATTGGCGGTATTAATAATTAATCACAGAAGGGTGCGCCGCATTGAGGCGGATTTTGAGACGCGTCAGGACTGATTTTTATTACCGAAATCTATCGCAAAGTGAAGGAACAGCTGCGCGGCGTTTGATAATTCGGTGTTTTTGTTTCGGCAAATGAAGATTGCGCATTCAATCGGGGGCTTCAGATCAAGTATAACTAAATTACTGAGGTTTTCCGCTTTGATCATTTCCCTGTGAAAGAGCGAGATACCGTGTTTGGCATTTACAAACAAAGCCGCCTCTCTTCTTTTTGAAGCGACTATAGAGACTTTTGGAAAAAAGCCTGCCTCTTTACAATGAGTGATTACCATATCCTCTTTAGGCTGGTGCTGCTCAATCGTTATAAATTCCTCGTTCTTTAGCTCGGAAAGTGAAATGGTTCCACGCGTTGCCAAAGGGTGAGTGTCATACACAGCCGCGACAACATTATCGGTGAAAAAGTGATAGCTCTCGAATTTATCCGCAGGCAGGTCGACATCGTAAACAAAAGCCAAATCACATTTTCCGTTAATTAGTGAATCTAAAGTATTGTCATTTTGGAGGAGCTGTACTTTGTAGTCTTTATGGGTATTTTTAAAACTCTGAATGAGGTCAATAACCTGATACTGTGTTCCGATTTTGATTGTTTTATTCTGTTCGTCGACGGAATCGCGAATGGTTTGTTCAAAATCGTTTATGGAATCAATAATGTTTTTGGCGTGAAGGGCGAAGATTTTTCCGTTTTCACTGAGCTCGATTTTCTTACCTTTGCGATCAAAAAGCGTGACGCCGAGCTCGTTTTCAAGTAACCTGATATGTGTAAAAAGAGTGGATTGCGAAATAAACAGCTCATTGGAAGCTTTACCATAATGATTGATTTTTGCTAACACTAAAAACTCTTTTATGTGTGAAGTCTCCATTTACCCTTGCTCCGTTTCATCAATTTTGGTTCATTATAACATTTAGCGCCGTTAAAGTAAACCGATAGAACCATGAGCAAAAATCATTTATTTAATGCGAAATAATATGTTATATTAATAATGAAAACGGTATCTTAACGAAAGGAGAACGCCATGACAGAAACTAATCTATGCCCATGCTGCGGGAGACACTGCGATTTATCCGCACCCAAATGCGAAAGGGGAAAGTTATATTTAGAAACCGGAGAAATCCCGCCGGCAGATGAGAGCAAAAGAGGAGGTCATGGACACGGCCACGGACATGGCCATGGCCACGGTCATCACGACCAATAAAATTGCATAATAATGCACAAAATATTATATAATCTTTGTTTATTTTGCCCCTTTTACAAATAAGGGGCTTTATGTTATCTTTAAAACACATAAAACAGATATGTTTATATGTATTAAGCGAAGGGGACAAAATCATGTTATCAAAGACAGCGTTTTACAAAACTAATTTAGTTGTATGCAAAACATCCGCAGCTTGCGCGATGTGCGCTTGTCGTTGTCTTTTTTGCAAAAACTTTGTTCCGCCTCCCGAATAAAACTGTATCCTACTATATTTATAAAGCATAAAAAAGGCGCAGTCCGGGGAGGGACAGCGTCTTATTTATTTAGTAGCTCTTACAAATAAATCCGGGAGGGTAAAAATGAATAGTTTAAGCATAATTGGTTTTGCGAAAGCACGATGTCGTCTCAGGAGATAGTTTAAAGACTGAGAGTTTGAATAAAAAGCAACCACAAACCTAGCATTCCAGGAGGAATAAATATATGAAAAAGGTAATTAGCATACTAATTGCAGTTATTTTAGTACTTTCTTTAGCCGCGTGCGGAAAGAAAGCAGAGACCGGGGCGGGTGAAGAGGCAGCCGATACGACGGATGTTGCAGATACTCAAGAGGCCTCTGAAAGCACCGAAACCGATACCGAAACCGCGGATTCAACCAAAGAAATAGTTTATCCCGAGTCGGTTGACCCGACATCCGTAACGGAATTCAAATACGGAAAAATTCAGATTCCCGGAAAAGGCGGCGCACTTTGCGGGGCTCCTGTATACATCGCATATGAAAAAGGATTTTTCGCTGCGGAAGGCTTTGATGTAGAGCTTATTTCTGCCGACACAGAGACTCGTAAGATTGGACTTAATAACGGAACGATACCCGTGGTTAACGGCGACTTCCAATTTTTCCAAAGTATTGAAAACGGCGTGAATGTGTCTGTAGTTGAAGGTCTTCACAAAGGATGTATAAAATTCCTTGTCCGCGCAGACAGTGACATTAAAGGTGTAGAAGACTTAAAAGGCAAGACGATCGCTATTGACGAAGTTGGCGGTACTCCGCATCAGGTGGCGGCACTCTGGCTTGAAAAAGCAGGTATCTCAGCTGATCAGGCGGATAAAGAAGTTACATTCCTCCCATTTGAGGAAGGTAATCTGGAGATTGAAGCACTTCGTTCAGGCGATGTTGATGTGGCGGCATTATGGGATCCGTTTGCTTCTATTCAGGCAAAGACAGGCGAATTCACGGAAATCTTTGACTTGGCGACCGATCCGCTCTTTGCGGACCACTATTGCTGCTTCCTCTATGCGTCCAATAAATGGATTGAAGAAAAACCTGAACAGGTAGCGGCGTTGCTTCGCGCATATCGTGCGGCACAGGATTGGATTGCAAATAATATTGATGAAGCAGTTGATATTATTGCTGATAAGAAGTACTCGGAAATTGACGATAAAAAAGAGATTGCTGCTGAACTCCTTGAGCATTATCAGATACCGCATCTTTCTGACCATGGGACCTCTGCATATAACGTTGGAGGTGACGTAGAGTACTTTGCCGAACAGCTTTACAGCATAGGTTATCTTGAGACCGAGCCGTCAGCTTTTGTTGATAAGGCTTACGCCAATATCGATCTGACACTTGGACAATAAAAATAATAATAAGGGCGGGATTTTTGGGGAGGATCCTGCCCTTGTTAATAAAACGGAGTAAACTAAATGGCTAATAAAGAAATTTCAAATCTGAAATTTGCTCTTGGCATCTTGCTTACTATTGCGGGTTTTGTCATTGCAATTATCGTAAATATCGCGGTACCGCAGGTGGCTGATGTTAACATCAAGGAATATGAATATTTCGGACGTCTTTATAATTTTAATGATTTGTATCGCTACATCGTTCTATGTATTATAGCGATTTTTGTAGTCATTGGCGTATTTTCGTATTTCGATGAGGATAAACGCAAGAAGTACGTAAAGAAGGCGCCATTTCGGTTTGCGCTTGGCTTAGCGCTTGCGCTTTGGGATGTCTTGGGAACTAAATATCTTCTATTGCCTCAGCCGTTTTTTCCGGGGCCCGCGGCAATCGTTGAAACGTTCCTTAATGAACCGGCTTTTGTCCTTGAAAATACATTATATTCACTGCGTCTGTACGCGGCGGGTTTCACAGTCGGGGTTATTTTCGGCGTAGGTTCTGGAATCCTGATTGGTTGGTTTCCGAAAGTGTATTACTGGGTATCCCCAATCCTTAAAATCACCGGCGTAATACCTGCGGTGGCTTGGATGCCTTTTGCGCTTACACTTGCGCCGACACCATTTTCGGCGGCGGTATTTCTTATGACAATGTGCGCATGGTTTCCGATAGCGAGTTTCACCGCACAAGGCGTTCAGTCTACGGCAAAGGTGCATTTTGAAGTGGCAAAAACACTTGGTGCCAATACCGCGCAACTCGTGTTCAGGGTAGCAATTCCTCACGCAATGCCGCAAATTTTCGGAGGTATAGCTATGGCAAACGGATTTATGTTCACCACGCTTGTTATGTCCGAAATGATGGGTCAACCGGGAGGCTTAGGTTATTATATTCAATTGTCCCGTGTATGGAGCGCATATTACAAAGTATTTGCGGCAATAGTCATTATGGCCGTATTATTCTCAATTATTCTTGCCGTAATATCAGCGGTGCAGCATCGTGTACTTCGCTGGCAGAAAGGATTGGTGAAATAAATGGCCGAGTTAAGTAAAACCGTTTTGGAAATTGCGGGTGTAAACCGTATATATTCCGATGACGTAAACAATACAGTCGAGGCGCTTTCAGACATTTCCTTAGATGTGGAGAGGGGAGAGTTCGTCACTTTCATAGGCAGTTCGGGCTGTGGAAAGACCACACTTTTAAGGTTGATTGCGGGGCTTGATGTGCCTCAATCAGGAAAATTATTGCTCGACGGAAAACCAATCCATGGTACTAACCCGAATCGCGGTTATGTCGTTCAGCAGGGGGGACTCTTTCCGTGGCTTGATGTTTGGCACAATATTGCCTACGGATTAAAAGTTCGCGGATTATATTCAAAACGCAAAGCAGAAGTGGCAAAATATATAAATCTTATCGGACTTGAGGGCTTTGAAAAATCATATCCTCATCAAATCAGCGGGGGGATGGCGCAACGCGTTGCGATTGCGAGAGCGCTTATTAACGAGCCTGAATTACTGCTTCTGGATGAGCCGATGGGGGCGCTTGACAGCTTTACGCGTGCCGATATTCAGGACAAATTACTTGAACTTCGAAAAGGAAGCGGTGCTACGATGCTTCTTGTTACGCACGATGTTGATGAAGCGATTTATTTATCCGACAGAATATTCATAATGACGCCGCGTCCGGGAAAAATCAAAGACATATTAACAGTTGATTTTCCGCACCCGAGGCACCGAGGCGGAGCGGAATTTTTATCTTTGCGGCGTGACATATTAGAGCGGCTTGAGCTTGCGAGTGCTAAACCGCAGCCTGAATATCAAATCTGAATTATTAGTTTCTTCATTAAATATATTACGAATGGATTACGGAGGAATTATTGTGTCCGAAATTAACTTAAAATCGCCAAGCGTAACAATACGTGAGACTCGAATCAACTCAATAACAGGATATCAGGGGAGTGCCGATGGTCTCGTAGCTGCGTCGAAATGCCTGATGAAAGATAAAAACCGTACTTTCAGCCAGTGTGTAGGATGTGCCACGAGCAAAGCGGCCTGCATGACCATTCTTATACAGGATGGAGCGGTAATCAGCCACGGACCGGTGGGGTGTTCGTCCTGCCTGCACGAGTTTGCGTTTACTTACAGGGTAAACAGTTATTTACGTGAAGTGCAAAACCCCACCCAGCGAAAGATTTTCAGTACCAATCTCACTGAAAAGGATACCGTATTCGGGGGTACGGCAAAGCTTGAGGCGACTATCAGAGAGGTCAAGGAGCGCGTAAATCCTAATGTGATTTTTGTCCTGACGACCTGCGCAGCGGGAATCATCGGTGATGATGTGGGAAATGTCTGCGACGAGGCTTCGCAGGAACTTTCCATTCCTGTCGTGGCGATATTTTGCGAGGGGTTTCGTTCCAGAGTCTGGACGACCGGTTTTGACGCGGCGTATCACGGTATAGCGCGAAAGTTGATTAAGAGCGCTAAGAAAAGACGCGATGACATCATTAATGTAATTAATTTCTGGGGAACCGACATTTTCAAAGAGTGGTTTGCGCCCTTTGGAGCCGTACCCAATTACATTACGCCATATTCCACGCTTGCAAGCCTTGAAAGCTCGAGTGAATCCGCCGCGACGGTGCAGGCGTGTTCAACACTTGGGAGTTACTTAGGGGCGGTTTTGGAGAAGGAATTTGGTGTGCCGGAGATTCCTGCGGCGCCGCCCTATGGCATAGCTCAGACGGACAGATGGTTTCGAGCCCTCGGGAGAATTTTGGATAAAGAAGAGATTGCCGAGCAAATCATTGCCGAGAAGAAAGAAAAGTACCTTCCGGAAATTGAAAAAGTCCGTGAAAAGCTAAAAGGCAAACGAGCATATGTAACTGCGGGAGCGGCACACGGGCATGCGCTTCTGGATGTTCTCGGAGAACTCGGGATGAGGGCAGTTGGTGCGGCAATATTCCACCATGACTGCAGGTATGACAGCGGCCGCGACGAAAATGACCAATTAGCGCAGCGAGTGAGTGATTATGGTAATGTGCCGAATTTCAATGTTTGTAATAAACAGGAGTTTGAACTCGTAAATGTGCTTTTTAAGCTTCGCCCCGATGTCTTGCTCGCCAGACACGGCGGAATGACACTCTGGGGTGCGAAACTCGGAATACCCGCGCTCTTAATCGGTGACGAACATTATTCCATGGGCTATGAGGGGTTGGTTAATTACGGAAACAGACTCATTGAGGTAATCGAAAATGACGAGTTCGTAAAGAACCTTGAAAAACACGCGGTCAATCCGTACACGAAATGGTGGCTTGCCCAAGAGCCCTACGCTTTTTTAGAGGGGGGCGCTATCGCATGAGCAGATCGGGTTTGATTGAACAGGAACGTTACACCTGCGCCATTGGCGCTTTGCAAAGTGTAGTCGCGATTCCACGCGCCGTGCCGATTTTGCATAGCGGTCCCGGATGCGGAGACATGATAGCGGGTTTCTTTGAGCGCAGTACCGGATATGCGGGAGGTCCCACATCGCCTTGCACGAATTTTACCGAAACCGATGTGGTATTCGGAGGCATTGATAAACTGCGGCAGATTATTTCAAACACTTATAAAGTTCTGGATACGGATTTGCAGGTCGTATTAACAGGTTGCACGAGCGGGATAGTAGGCGATGATATAGGTGGATTGGTCGAGGAATTTAAGGAAGAGGGAAAACCAATCGTATCCGTAGAAACTGCCGGATTTAAGTGCAATAATTTCGAAGCTCACAGTTTAGTCGTAAATGCCATTATTGACCAGTACAGCGACTTTTATGGTACTAAGCCGCGCACCGAAAAGAACAGAGTGAATCTGATTGCTTCCATACCTTATCAAGACGCATTTTGGAAGGGAAATTTAGTTGAGTATAAAAGACTTCTTAAAGGTCTGGGGATTGACGCCAATATTCTATTCGGACCGTATTGCGGCGGAGTAAAAGAATGGCAGAATATACCTGCCGCGAATTTTAATATCCTCGTTTCGCCGTGGTATGGAAAACCGATTGCCGATAATCTCGCGAGTAAATACGAACAGCCATATTATTGGTATCACCATATTCCCATTGGAGCTAATCAGGCAGAGGAATTTTTATACGGTGTCTTGAATTTTGCGATAGAAAACGAAGCGGAAATAGACGAAGAAACTGCGAAATCATTTATTGAGCGTGAGAGTAAAGCATATTACGAGGAAATCGATAATCTTGCGACCTTTCTGCTTGAATTTCGCTACGGCTTGCCCAATCACGTCCATATTCTACATGATGCGGGTTATGTGGCGGCTCTTTCAAAATTTTTACTTCACGAAGTGGGAATAATTCCGAAAGAACAGTTCGTAACAGATAACGCGCCTCTTGAATTTCAGGAAGAAATAAGAGCCAATATTGCAGCCACAAGCAATAAACGGGAAATAAAGGTGTACTTTGAGCCCGACGCAGGAGCGGCGCAAGATATGATCAGAAAATTGTCCCACTCGGGGCGAGGGTTGATAATAGGAAGCGGCTGGGATAAAGAGCTTGCGAAAGAAAAGGATTATGATTTCCTATCTGCCGCACTACCGACGCCGTACAGATTGGTATTGACGAGCAATTACTGCGGATTTACAGGCGGATTGCGAGTCATAGAGGACATCTATAACACGGTACTATCGACTTATAAATAAAGTAGGAGAAAAAATTATGTCACATAAATTTGATACACAACGAATTCGCGCGGGCTACGTCCCCGGCGAACACCATTACGCGGTTTCACCGCCGATTTATCAGACGGTGGCATACGATTTCCGCGACGTAAAAAACGCGCTTGATTTATTCGGGCTTCGTGAGGCAGGCTTTTTATATACACGCATTGGCAATCCTACGACAGCTGTCTTCGAACAGAGGGTGGCGGCTCTTGAAGGCGCGGCCGGGGCGGTAGCTTTAGCCTCCGGAATGGCGGCCATCAGTTATACAATTTTAAATATTGCTGAAGGTGGCGGAAGGATACTAACATCGCCGTATCTGTATGGGGGAAGCTTCGATAGTTTCACAAAAATCTATCCGAAATTCGGCATAGAGTTCGATTATGCCAAAAACATTGACGATCCGGCAAAGCTCGCGGATGAGATAAAGCCCGATACAAAAGCAATATTCGTCGAGAGCATTTCCAATCCGAACGCATATCTGCTTGATATTGACGCTATCGCCGAGGTCGCACATGCTCATGGAATACCGCTCGTCGTGGATAATACGGTAGCCACGCCGTATCTGTACAGACCTTTTGAACATGGGGCGGATGTTGTGGTTTACAGCGTAACAAAAGCACTTAACGGGCACGGCAATGTAATAGCCGGACTTGTTCTTGAAAGTGGAAAATTTGACTGGGCTAAATTCCCGCACTTTACGCAGAAGTATTACACTCTTCGAACCGAAGAAGGCATAAAGCGCGATTTCACTGAAGTGTTCCCAGATGACCCATTTACAGCGCGAATCAGACTTAATTACTTGAATTACTTTGGAGCGGCATTGTCCCCATTTGATTCTTATTTAGCTATAATCGGACTGGAAACACTTTCGGAGAGGCTATCAAAACAGAGCGAAAACGCCGGTAAAATAGCTGAATATCTCGAAAAAAGCGAATATGCGGAATGGGTGCGCTACCCGACTTTGGAAAGCCACAAAAATCACGCTCTTTACAAACGGGATTTCCCAAACGGAGCGGGCGGTATATTGGCATTCGGATTCAAAGGAACGGCACAGCAGAAAAATAAATTCCTCGAATCAGTCGAAATATTCAGTTACCACGTAAACATCGGCGATGCACGAAGCCTCATCGTCAATAGCCCTCAAACGACACATGGAGAATTAATACCTGAAGATCAGGAATTCGCGGATTTACCCGAAAACCTGATCCGCATATCCGCGGGACTCGAAGACGCGGATGATTTAATAGCGGATTTGCAGCAGGCGTTTGAAACGGCGACGAAGTAAAGTAAAAGAAAATACAAACATGAATATTAATGTTGACAAATTGCGTAAAAAGGAGTGTAATATGATTATATTTTAGGAAATAAGGCGAATTGTAGGTGACGAAGAATGACATTCAATGAGTACATGAAAACTCAATATGGTATTGGTGAGCCAATTTATTTGAGTAAAATTAAGTTTCTTAACTACTCCCGTTCTTGGATTTTCAAACAATTGAAGAAAATGGTAGAGAGTGGAGAGTTAAGACGCTTTGACACAGGCATTTATTACTTCCCGCAAAAAATGTCTTACGGGGAAGCGAGCCTTAATCCGCGCACGGTAGTTGAGAAACGTTTCTTGTCAGACGGGAATGAAGTTTATGGCTATGTAGCAGGGATTTCGCTGCTTAATATGGTAGGTCTCACCACACAGGTTCCTAACCTGTTAGAGGTAGTAAGCAATAATGAGACCACACGAGTTCGAGATATTCAGGTGGGCAATCAGCGGGTACGCGCCCGCCGTAGCCGAACGACTGTGACGAGTGAAAATGTAAAGACATTACAATTTCTCGACTTGATGAATGTAATGGATCCAAAAAATATAGATGAGACTGAAAAGTATATGCTGAATAAGTACATAAAAACTGCTGGTGTTAATAAAGAAGAGGTAATGAAATATGTAGGTTTTTTCCCTGCTAAAGCAATGAAAAATATGATTGAAAGCGGGACTGCATATGAACTTGCATGAAGATAAAAAACTGTTTGCGCAGATAGTGGCGGATACAACCAAGTTTCTTGGCTTGGCTGATACGGGTATTGTGGAAAAGGATTATTTTGTTACACTATTTCTAAAAAAAATTGTTGCCAAAAGGTCCGACATGATCTTTAAGGGAGGCACATCTCTTTCAAAATGTCACAAGTGTATCAATCGTTTTTCAGAAGATATAGATTTGGGTGTAGAGACTTCTTTTGAAAAATTGACTGAAGGACAGCGCAAAAAGTTAAAACAGGACATTATTTCCATTATTGAAGATACCGGATTCACCCTTGAAAACATGGACCAAATTCGTAGTCGGCGTGACTTTAATCGATACGTGGTTGACTATCATTGTGCTTATGATTCATCTTTTTTGAATCCATACTTGATAGTGGAAACCTCGGTTTTTATCAAATCATTTCCTACCTATATTATGGACGCGGCGAGCCTTATTTACGATTTTCTGTTTAGTCGAAATGCATATGATGATATTGAAAAGTATGAATTACTACCCTTTGAGGTGAAAGTGCAGTCGTTAGAAAGGACTTTTATTGATAAAGTTTTTGCGTTAGCGGATTACTATCTGGCAAAACAAGTGCACCAACATTCACGACACATTTATGATTTGTACAAGCTTTACACTCACATTAAATTTGACAGCGATTTTGTCAAACTGGTTGACAAGGTTCGAGCAATTCGAAAGCCACATCCTACGTGTGTATCCGCGCAGGACGGTGTGTTATTGCATGAACTACTTAATAAAATAATAAATGAAGATTATTATAAAGCTGACTATAACCAGGTAACCGAGACGCTGCTGTTTGAGAAATTACCATATATTGAAGCGATAACAGTAATACAAAGAATAAGAGATGCTTGGCCTGATTGAAAACTATGAATTATACTAAAGAGATATGCTAATCCGGATTTGGTGGAGCAAGAAAATAATGCGTGGGAAAGGGCGGCAATAAAAAAAACTTGATTTTGTTGATTGTTTAATGGCCGGGTATCAGAAAGAAGGTTACGAGGTTTTTACTTTCGACAGAGCATTAAAGAAGTGTCTGAAATCCTGAATTATAACTTAAGGGCAAGGAATACGACTACGGACTGCCAAAGGATAAAATTACTTATAATATCGGTGTTGGGTTTTATAAAAAGCTCTGCAAGGTGGAAGTGGAAAGAGTATAGGAAGTTTTCTAAGGTAAATTGACGGAGGACATTTATGACTAAAACGTTGACAATAATGCTTATATTGATACTGTTTTCAATATCGTTTTTGGGCTGCCGGCAGTCTGACTCCCAGTCTGAGTCCGCATCTGTCGAAAGCGCCACGGAAGAAGATGCGTCCGATGCTAATACTGAAAACGACGATAGTACCGATGGCGATGCGCAAGCTATTATTGATACTTCAGCAACGACAGCCGATTCATCCCCCGATTCTTCCTCTGAGTGGTCTTTTTTGATCAATACTAAGGATCTTTACGGCAATGAAATTACGAACGAGAGCTTTTACGATAATAAGCTCACAGTTTTGAACATATGGGCTACGTGGTGTGGACCTTGCGTGGCAGAGCTTCCCACGCTCCAAGCCGTCTCTTTAGCTTACGCGGATAAAGGCGTTCAGATCGTGGGTGTAGTGCAGGATGCGGTTACAGAGTTGCGGCTTCGCAATGATTCCGTCGCGACAGATGCGATAAATCTATTGGAAGACGCAGGCGCGACTTACACTGTTATCCTGCCTGATAAGACTCTGGATGAGGTTTTCATCAGCACTATGGAGTATTTTCCGACGACTTTTTTCATTGACAGCAATGGCAATGTAGTAAATACTGTTATCGGTTCGAATGATTTCGAAGGCTGGAGCACCGAAATAGATGAAACATTGGCTAAACTCTAATAAAAAACGAACCATCATTCAATGCGCATTGATCGCCGCAGGTATTGTCTTAGTACTTTTGGGAATTTGGGCAAACGAGGTTAAAATTGTCCTTCAAAGGGCGATTTTCATTTGTTTGGAGTGTATCGGAATTGGGTAAATATGTTAGCTTACGAAGACTGGTTCAAACTGCGTGGGCTATTATTTCAAATAGCTATGTAGCAGGTTTCCTCAACGGAAAAATTTACAAAGGAAATCTTAAAAAGCTCTGTGTTCCCGGGCTTAACTGCTATTCGTGCCCCGGGAGCTTGGGGTCGTGCCCGATTGGAGCACTACAGGCGGTTCTCGCAGCCTCCGGCAATAGATTTCCCTTTTACCTCGCGGGTTTCTTTTTGATGATAGGAACAATCTTCGGACGTTTCGTTTGCGGCTTTTTATGTCCGTTCGGGCTGATACAGGAACTCCTTAATAAAATACCATTCCCAAAGAAAATCAGAACTTTTCGCATGGATAGATCTTTGCGTTTCCTTAAATATATAATATTAGCGGTTTTTGTTATTATACTGCCGATGGTAATAGTGGATGCGGCAGGTAGCGGTATCCCGTGGTTTTGCAAATGGATATGCCCCGCAGGGACTTTGGAAGGCGGCATCCCTTTGGTGCTGGCGAATCCGGCTCTTCAAAAAGCCGTTGGATTTCTTTATACATGGAAGCTACTCATACTGTTAGTCACAATAATAGCTTCAATAATATTATATCGTCCGTTTTGTAAATATATTTGTCCTTTGGGGGCAATATACGCTTTCTTCAATAAAATCTCTATTTACAAATACAGAGTGGACAAAGAAAAGTGTACGGATTGCGGGGCATGCAAAAAAGCTTGCCCTATGGTAATTAACCCGCGCACACAGTGTAATAATGCCGAGTGTATCCGTTGCGGGGTATGTAAGAAAAATTGCCCGGAAAACGCGATATGTTCAGGTTTTGGGAGGGTGACTCATGATACAATATTACAATAAACGACTACTGAGTTCGTCATTTGCAGACAGTACAATTCCTGTCCTTGCTTATACCTGTCGTACCGACGAGCAGTCTCCTAATATGCCGCGGGCTATGCATTCTCACGATGATATTCTGGAATTAATTTTGATTACCGGCGGAACCGGGATTCATAAAATTGGCGGACGGACCTACGAAACTAAAGAGAAGGATTTGTTGATATACGACGCGGGAGTCCCGCATGATGAGGTTTTCCCTGCGCATGAAAATTTGGAGGTCTATTGTATTGGCATAAAAAATCTGCGAATCACAGGTAAAAAGCCCGGCGTTTTGTCTGATGGAGAGAATTTTGTAATAAAGACTCGTACCGAGTCGCATATAGAATCCGGCGATGGCTGTTACCGGCACATTCTGTCTATGTTTGAACTGATTCACTCGGCTAACATTAATTCAGTAGGATATTCAATCAGCGGAGAATATTTGACATATTTAACGGAAGCCTTAATAATTCTCGTTATGGATTTGATAAAATCAAAGCCACTTCCGATCAAAAAGATTGACAGTGACAGGATTGTCAAAGAGATAAAAAAGTATCTGGATGAAAATTTCACCGATGAACTCACTTTGGAGAAAATTGCCGAAAATATGCATATAAGCATGTATTATATGTCGCATTTGTTTAAGGAAAAGGAAGGAATTTCTCCCATGCAATATGTAATTAGGCGTCGGATCGGCGAAGCGCAGTCACTATTGATAGGAACAGCAAAAACCGTCACCGATATCGCATTGACAGTAGGATATAAGAACCCAAACCACTTTCAAAGCGCTTTTTTAAAGGCTGTCGGAATGCCTCCGCGGTATTACCGGTCGTATTGGGTTTCGAATATCGGACAAAATTAACAATAGTATTTTGGTAATATCGTAACAAAAATGAGTAGGATTTTTGATAGATTGTTACAAATATGAAAAAATCTTGGTGAAATTATTGTAAAATCCTTGTAGTATTGGTATTATTCATGTAGTCTCAGTTAATTTTGGATTTCGATTGAGACAAATAAAATTATTGAATGATTCGGCATAAGCCGGTCAGAATAATTAGACGTGGAAAGTGAGGAAAACATGTTATGAAGAGAAAGGTTATTCAGAAGGTACTTGTGGGCTTACTGTGTGTGTCTATGCTTGGTATCATTATCACAGGATGTAACAAGGAGACTCCCGCTGAGGAGACAAACACTACTGACGAAGGTACGACCGAAGCAGTAGCAGACGAAGGCGCAGAGGCCGGAGAAGGCGGTATTATCGCTTTGTCATTGTCACAGACAGATACCTTCCTTGCAACGCTTCGCGATGCTACTCAGGCAGCAGTAGAGGCGGCAGGCTATGAGTTCCAAGTACAGGATGCTCAGAAGGATCAGCAAATGCAGATTACCAATATTCAGAAGTATGCAGCTGACCCGAACGTAAAAGCTATCATCATTTGCCCCAAAGAAGCTACAGCTGCGGCACAGATGGTTGAAGCTGCTGGCGGAAAGCCGGTTGTATTTGTTAACAGACAGCCTGATGAAGCAGACCTCGTAGAAGGTAAAGTTGTTTTCGCCGGTTCTGATGAAGTTGTTGCCGGTGAGACTCAGGGCGCATGGCTTGCAAAGCATTTCGCTGACAAAGCTGACAAGACCATCAAAGTCGGTCTGTTACTCGGCGAATTGGGACATCCGGGAACTATCGGACGTACCGCAGGATTCCAGCAGGTTCTTAAAGAAGCAGGCTTCACCGTAGAAATCGTTAATGGCGGCGGCGAAGGTCAGACAGGTAACTGGGATCGTAAGGAAGGTCAGAATTTAACAGATCAGATCCTTCTTAACTATCCTGATGTTGATGTCATCGTAGCTAATAATGACGACATGGCTCTTGGTGCTGTTGAGGCTATCCAGAATGCCGGCAAGACCACCGAAGAAATCCCTGTAGTTGGTGTTGATGCTACCGACCCCGGAATCGAATCCCTTAAAGCTGGCGGATTGTCTATGACAGTATTCCAGGATGCTGTTGGACAGGGCAACGAGGCTGTTAAATGTGCGATTGCCATGATTAACGGAGAGAATGTTCCTAAGCTTAACTATGTTCCGTTTATCGAAGTATCAGCTGACAGCGACGAGGCAGGACTTCTTAAATAATCATTGACTCACCTAAGATGAGGTAAGGTATGATTATCAAAGGATTCAAATTGTTACTAAGACAGTTGAATAATTGAATTTTTCCGAGTAGGAGGCATCGAGTATATCTCAAAAGCCTGCTACTCGGTTATTAAAAAGGCTAATATTATTGCCGGAAGACGGCGTATTGGAGAGAACATGAGCGAATACATTTTGGAAATGACAGGTATCGAAAAAACATTTCCCGGTGTTAAGGCGCTGGACAACGTAGATTTTAAACTCAAACCCGGTTCCATTCATGGAGTAATGGGAGAGAACGGCGCCGGAAAGTCCACATTGGTGAAATGTCTGGTGGGACTCTACCAGAGAAACGGCGGCACCATCATTTACGACGGAGAAGAAGTTAATTTCAAAGTCGTGAGAGAGGCTCTCGCAGCCGGAATCTCAATGGTGCACCAGGAGTTAAGTCCTGTGCCTGAGCGTTCTGTCATGGATAATGTTTGGTTGGGACGTGTCCCTATGAAGGGCATTATCGTTGACAAAAAGAAAATGGAGCGCGACACCCAGGAGTTATTTGATAAAATTGGTATTGACAATATCCGCCCCACGGATAAAATGAAGAATTTATCCGTAGCGAAAATGCAGATGGTAGAAATCGCAAAGGCGGTCAGTTGGAATAGTAAAGTGGTTATAATGGATGAGCCTACTTCCGCTCTCACGAATCGAGAGGTGGAGCATCTATTTAAGATATTACGCGATTTGCGCGATCAGGGTGTTGGCATCATCTATATCAGCCATAAAATGGATGAAATTTACGAAATATGTGATGAATTGTCCGTATATAGAGACGGAACCTATGTCGGGAGTTATTCCACTAAGGAAGGCGCCCCCGATTATATTGATATGAATGGCCTCATTGAGGCAATGGTTGGCCGAAAGGTCACGGCTATGTTCCCGAAGGTGGATTGCGAAATCGGCGAGACCATTCTGAAGGTAGAGAATCTGAGTTCAGGTAAATTATTCAGAAATGTGAGTTTTGAACTTAGAAGAGGCGAGATTTTAGGCTTTGCCGGACTCGTTGGCGCAGGCAGGACAGAAGTATGCGAGACGTTGTTTGGTTTGCATCCCATCACCTCGGGACACATCTATAAAGATGGTGTCGAGATTAAAATTAAATCACCTGAAGATGCGATAGAACATAAATTGGGGCTTATTACCGAAGATCGAAGAGGCAAAGGTATTTTCGGCCTCTTGTCTGTATCAAGAAATGTCGTTGTATCAAATCTTAAGAAATATGGTTTCCCGCTTCGTCACGCTAAAATGCGAAAAGACTCTCAGGAGTATGTTGATAAGCTTAGTGTAAAGACACCGAGCCTTGAGCAGAAACTTATGAATCTTTCCGGCGGAAATCAGCAAAAGGTACTGGTTGCGAGATGGCTCTTAACGAATCCTGATATTTTAATAGTTGATGAGCCTACCCGCGGTATTGATGTCGGAGCAAAATCTGAGATTCATGCGCTTCTCACTCAATTGGCAGGTGAAGGAAAGGGCATTATAATGGTCAGTTCCGAATTACCTGAGGTTATGGGAATGAGCGACAGAATAGTCGTTATGCATGAAGGAGACCTGACAGGTATCATTGACAGAGCCGACTTCAATGTACCCGGCGGAGACGCAAAACTACTTGAATATGCTTCTTCGTCAAAAAAGAGCGAAGGCGTAGCGTAAGGAGGGCTAATAAAATGTCTGAAAAGCAAGACAACGTGGTTGTCAGATTTATTAAAAACAATAGTATCTGGGTGGCTTTAATTGCACTTGTTGCCCTGGTAACTATTTTAACAGAAATTAAGACAGGACAGTTTTTCCTGTCATTGACGAATATTCTGATTATCCTTAATACTCAGAGTATAATCGGTATTTTGACGGTCGGTGTTATGTTCCCGATTCTTTCAAGAGGTATTGATCTCTCGACATCATCGGTCGTAGCGGTGACATCGGTAGTTTCGGCCACATTGGTTTCTAAAGCAGGCGCGGCTATACATTCACCCGCGAAACCATGGCCGGCGGGAATCGTGGTTATCGTATGTATTTTAATCGGATGTTGCGTGGGTATATTTAACGGATCGCTCGTAGCTTACACAAAGATTCATCCGTTTATCGCGACCCTTGGTGCTACCCTGATTCTCAAAGGTATAGCACTTATCTTTACTAATGCCGCACCCGTGGCAGGTCTGTCAAAGACCTTTACCTACCTCGGAGGCGGAAAATTAATCCCCAGAGTTCCCAATACAATACTCTGGATGATACTTGTAATCATTATAGGAGGTTTCCTCCTGACACAGACTCGTTTCGGAACCAATGTTTTCGCGATTGGCGGAAATGATGTCGCCGCAAAGGTTGCGGGTATCAATGTTGAGAGAAATATCATAAAGGTATATATGTGGTGCTCGGCCTGCGCAGCCCTCGGCGGTGTTATGTACTCGGCCAGTACAGGGGCAGGAGCTCCTACTGCAGGTATCACTGCGGCATACGAGCTGGATGCAATTGCAGCTGCTACGGTCGGTGGTACTTCTCAGACCGGTGGTATCGCAAAGATCTCCGGCGTTATCTGCGGTATTCTGATTTTGGCTGTTATCAATAATGCTTTGCAGGGTCTCGGCGTATCGCCTTATGTGCAGCAGATTATTAAAGGTCTCATAATTATCATCGCGGTGGTACTCGACATGAGAAAGAATGCGAAGAAGGCATAACAATATTATAATGATTCATAGCGAAAATAGCGGCAGTGACCGCTATTTTTGCGCAAGAATTATATAGAATTGCAACGGTGAAATAATTATAATCATGCTGTATTTGCAATGATGTGAACTTCAATATAGTAGGGGCGGGGTCTTCCCGCCCGCTAATTGGAAAATATTATGTTTTTCCCGCCCGCTAATTGCAAAATATAACGTGCTATAATAAAACAGAATAACGAAAAGAGGTGATTGTATGTATCTGCGATATGGAATTATCGGCGGTGGAAACGGGGCTTTCATAGGCGATGTTCATCGTAAGGGCGCGTATCTGTCCGGGCTTGCGAAATTGACGGCGGGTTGTTTTACGAGGGATCCGCAGAAAAATATCGAATGCGCAAAGCAGTGGAATCTCGAGGATAATGAGAGATTATATGCGAATTTCCGCGAGATGGCTGACGCCGAAGGAGCGCGTAAGGATGGTATTGAGTTCGTTTCGATTACCACACCTAATGACACTCATTATGAGATGTCGAAAGCCTTCCTTGAAAAAGGGATCCACGTAATGTGCGATAAGCCGCTGACTTTGACCATAGATGAAGCTTTAGAGCTTGAGGAATTGGCGAATAGTAAAAATCTATGCTTCGGGATTACATATTCCTATGCGGGGTATGCCATGATTAGGCAAATGCGCTCCATGGTTGAAGCAGGAGAGCTCGGGGACATAGTCAATATCGTTTGCGAATATCCGCAGGATTGGCTGCTATTAAGGTTAGACGCGGGCGGTGCGCCGCAATGGAGGCTGGATACGAGCAGGGGCGCGATTTCTCTTGCGACAGGGGATATAGGGACACATATGGAGCACCTCGTTTATTCGACTACCGGATTGGAGATCACCGAAGTTTTAGCAAGACTCGACCATATACCGCCGGAACTCCCATTGGAGAGCAACAGCACCGTTATGTTTAAGCTTTCAAACGGCGCGCCCGGAATACTCTGGTGTTGCGTGGCCGCCATAGGTCATGACTCAGACGTTAGAATCCGTGTATATGGGACAAAAGGGTCACTGGAGTGGTTTCATGGCACCCCGGGACTATTGAAATTCGCAAGATTTAAAGAGCCTGTGCAGATACTCGCAATGAACCGCCCATATAATTCGCCCGAGAGTCTCGCGGCATCACATTTGCCTGCCGGGCACCCGGAAGGCTACTACGAAGCCTTCGGGAATATTTATGAAGGGTTTTGTCGCGAAATACTCGATAAAAAGGCAGGAAAAACCGATGGAAAATACATATACCCGAAAGTCAGCGACGGGGTGCGCGGCGTCAAATTCATTCACGCCTGCGTAAAATCCGACAAAGACGGTAATGTATGGACAAAGCTATAAACAATTATTCGCAGGTGTCCTTAAAGGCCTGCGGATATCGGATTTGAAAAAATGACACACGAAAATAATCGGATTACTTATTATCATATGGATAAGGAGGAAACAAGAAATGAAAAAAATTAGAATCGGCATCGCCGGTCTGGGTCGCCTCGGTCGTAGTCACGCCCTTAATTTAGCTTTTAAGATACCAAACGCGAAACTCGTGGCGGCATGCTCGGTCGTTCCCGCGGAATTAGACTTTGCCAAAAATGAACTGGAAGTAGAAGAGCTTTATGATGATTTTGCAAAAATGTGCGCAAGTCCGAATCTGGACGCGGTGGCAATCGTCACACCTTCCGTTTACCACCCGGAGCAGGTGGAGTGTGCTTTAAAAGCAGGAAAGCACATTTTCTGTGAAAAACCGTTGGCGGTTACAGTAGATGATTGTAAGAAAATCGAAAAAATGGCGGAGGCTTATCCTGACCTCGTATTTGCACTGGGCTTTATGCGCCGTTTCGACCCATCCTATGCTTATGCAAAGAAAAAGATAGAGGAGGGTGCAATTGGGAAACCATACATGGTAAAGGCTACGGGCGTAGACCCTGATGCAGATGCCGAGAGCCTATTAGACAGCGGTTATGTACCGAAAAGCGGAGGAATTTTCATTGATATGGCTTCGCACGATATTGATTTAATGCGCTGGTTTTTGGAAGATGACCCGGACAGCGTTTATTCAGTCGGAACTACGGTAAAGCATAGCCGTTTCACCGAGCAGGGCGATTTTGAGACTGCCGCGGCGATTTTTACATTTAAAAACGGCGGAATCGGTCAGCTTCATGTCGGCAGGGCGTCAGTTCATGGCTATCATATTGAGACCGAAATAATCGGAACCGAAGGTTCCATCAGAGTAAGTCCCGTTCCCGCAAAGAATCTCGCTCTTTTATATGATAAAACAGGCGCGGTTCAGGAATGCGTCAGGAATTTCCCCGAGCGCTTCAACGAGTCATATGCGATTGAACTCGAGGCGTTCTGCAATGCGGTTTTGGAGGGAAAGAAGCCTTTGGTCAATGTCTATGATGGCACGAAAGCAACGCAGATTGGCTATGCCTGCAAAGAATCTCTGGATTCCGGCAAGCTTGTGAAAATAGAATATTAAAATCAGTCCTAACCTTAATATGGTGTTAAAGTTTATTCTTCGTAAAAATCATCAATTTAGGTTAATATGTTTTAATTATTAACAAATAAATAAAACAGTCTAATTACCGAAAGCCTTGAAATTACAGGGACTTTCGGTATTTTTTATGTTAATTTCTAAAATAATGAAAAAAAATTCTAAAAAAGTGTTGACCTTCATGTGACCTCAACCGATAAACTTTTCCATGTTGGAGGAAAAGGAGTTGATTTAGATGAACAATGAGCTTAAGAGAATACCTGCAATCAAAGATATTGCAAGATATTTAAGAGAAATGAATTTCAAAAAGAAACTCTTTGGGGGTTGCGACGAAGAAAATGTACTCGATCATATCGAAATCGTAACGGAAAAGTACACCGAGATAATAGAAACTCTCATAAAGCAAAACGTTAATAAAGATAAAGAAATAAAAACCCTCATGGAGAAAACAAAACAGGCGCAAGAACGCGTAAATTACCTGACCGAATGGCAGGAAAGCGCAATGCATTATATCCATGCAAACGTGAAATCATATTAATGACTCGTTCTGACGCAAGGGATGAATTTCATGTCCAAATAAATCCTTAAAACCGAGTATACCTCGTTTTGATAAATTAGGAAAACTAAGAAAATGATACTTAATAACGAAAGGAGTTCAATCAAATGAACAAAGCAACAAAAATCAAAGCGGCTTTTATAGCCTGCATCACAGCATTGACACTTTGTCTGCCCGCAGGCAGTGCATTTGCCGACAACAAGGCTGTCCCTCCTGAAAAGGGAAGTCTTACAATCCACAAATACTTAATGGACGATGTTTCAGGAGCAAATGACCCTAACGATGGTAACGTAACATCAGACATACCTGATGGCGCAACTTTGCTTGATGGAATTGAATTTAAACTTTACAAAATTACGATTCCTTCTTCCGGCAAAACTCCGACTGACGGGGATTACAATTTAAATAGCCTCACGAACCCGACCTCATTTACATCAGGCGGCGAGACTTTCCAAGTTGCACCGGCCGACACTGCGTCGGTAACGACCGGCAATCCCTCAACGGGTATCGCAAAGGCCTCTGAATTGCCTCAAGGATTTTATCTCGTAGTAGAGCAGCCCAGCACTAAAGTAACCGCGCCCGCGGCACCATTCGTGGTGGCAGTTCCCATGACATCTGCTGACGGCGAAGAGTGGATTACAGATGTACACGTTTATCCTAAGAATGAGGATGTTTCTGTTTCAAAGGAGGCTGATAAATCTGTAGTTGAGCTTGGAGGTACAGTTACTTGGACCGTTCGCACCTCTGTACCGGCTGATATTGCCGAATTCTTGAAATTTGATTTAGTCGATGAATTGGATGGTGCGCTCGAATATGTATCCGGTAGTGTTAAGCTGACGGGATATACATCAGCATCTGACACTACGGGTGCGATTATTGCTGATACTAATTACACAGTTACAGTGCCATCAACCGCTAATAGCAATACATTAAAGGTTTCCTTTAATACATCGGGGACACCGGCCGTGGTTCCTGCTACTCTTGCAAATTATAAGTTTATTGAACTTGAGTTTAAGACTACTGTAAATGAGGATATTTACACTGCTACAGGACATACCACCGAAGATCCGGATACTCGTACTGTAGAGAACCAAGCTAAGGTTGAGTTTACGAATAAATTCAATCAGGACAAGGAAAAGCTTACAAATAAGCCAAAAGTACATACAGGTACTGTTGTTATCAAAAAGATTGATGCTAATACCGGCGAAGGCGCTAATGTAAACGGTGCCGAATTCCACATTGCAACATCACAGGCTAATGCTCTGGCAGGGGATTATCTTAAAATAGATGCGAATGGAAAAATAATTGATGTTGGAACGACAGGCTATGATACAGCCGATGACTGGACTGAAACTACTTCAGGCGGTACTTCTTCAACAGAAGCCATAGCTACTTTCAGAGGACTCGTTGACTATACCGAGACCGCTTACAATGAAGGCAAAACATATCTTTCATACTGGCTTGTTGAAACAAAGGCTCCTGATGGATACAATCTGTTAGCTGCGCCGGTACAGGTAACATTTACGGCTGAGAATTCTACTGCTGATACAAAATATGAGATTGATACGACCGTAAAGAATTCAACAGACTTCACATTGCCTAAGACAGGCGGTATCGGGACGATATTATTCGCCGCTGCAGGCATCACGCTGATGGGTATTGCATTAATCCTCCTCATCGTGGGACTATGCAAGAAGAATCGCAAAACGGTCAGGTGAATCATGTCGGACACGCCCTTGAAGGTCTTCGACAAACCCTTCTTCACTCGCATGCCCGGCATGCCTCGCTCAGAAGCTTTGTCTCAGCGCGGGCGTTGTATGAAACATGATTTAATTGATAAGCCTTAGGGGCGGCAACCTGCCGTCCCGCTCGCGCGGGCGTTGTATGAAACATGATTCAGTCGATTTGATATATCGGGAAAGGAGGTGAACAGCCACGAAAAGAACAATCGTAATTATATGTTTGAGTTTGCTCGGCATCGGGCTGTTCGCCTACCCGATGTTTGCGAATTATCTGTTTGAGAAACACGCGTCGAGCGCGGCGCAGGAATATGACAATATAGTAAATGACAAGGCAGCCGGTGAAATTAAAGAAGCATATAATGCTGCTGTCACATACAATGAAAACCTCGAGGGGAACCCTGCCCATGACCCGTTTTTAGCGGGCAGCGGAATGGTATTATCCGAAAATTATTTGGAAGTGCTTAATTTCGATGAAGCAGGGACTATGGGATACATAACGATTCCGAAAATTAATGTAAAACTATCCATTTATCACGGCACAGCTGATTCTACATTGCAGGAAGGTGTGGGACATTTGGAAGGTTCATCTCTGCCGATAGGCGGGGAGAGTTCACACAGTGTGCTGACCGGTCATACCGGTCTGGCGCACGCAAAGATGTTCACGGATCTGACTAAACTAGAAGAAGGTGACACATTTTATCTGCATGTACTGGATCAAGTACTCGCCTACGAAGTCGATCAGATAAAGGTGGTCGAGCCTGAAAATACAGATGATTTACACCGTGAGCTTAATAAAGATTACTGCACTCTTATCACCTGCACACCTTATGGAGTAAACAGCCACAGACTATTGGTCAGAGGAAGTCGAATCCCTTATGTGGCAGAAGATGAAAATGCGCAAGTTGCAGAAAGCGAAGAGACAAAACAGAATTTCGCTGATGTAAATATGCTTATCGGTTCGGCAGCCGGAATAGGCGCTCTGGTAGTGCTTTTTATCGCATTGGCGCTGAAGCGCCGAAAAAAGAACATTGCCGCGCAACAAAGAAAAATAATGGAGAAGACAGGAGAAATTAAGCTTTATCTTCATGAAGAAGAAAAAGCTTGGAAAGGCAAAAGCGTTTGCAAAAGAGACTATCCGGAAACAAGGAGTGGCGAGGATTGGGAATACGTGTGCATGCCCGGCAAGAAAGATGGTGGCATGAAGAAAATCAGACAAAAAACCGAAAAAATGTATTGGTGGGACGAGGTAGAAGTGGTATAATACTCGCGTCTATTCTGATATTTCTGATTGGAGCGGGAATATATTTGTACCCGAGGATTCAGGAGTTTTTCTTTGAACACCATGTAGAAAGTCTTAAGGAGGAGTTTCTGCACGACAAAAAGGACGTTCAAGAGACGTTTAGAGATGACGCGGATTCGATAGAAACACCTATGGATAGGCTCTACGAATATATGAAAAGCGAAAATGAAAAGCTCTTTTTGGAAGGTCAATACGAACTTAAAGACGCTTTTTCATACGAGCAGCCGGCGGTTGATCTTTCAGAGTATGGAATAGAGGATAATTGTGTCGGTTTTATATCATTGCCTTCGATTGACATGGAGCTTCCCATCTATCTGGGAGCAAATAAAGAAAACATGAAAAAAGGTGCGGTGCACCTAACCCAGACCTCATACCCTATCGGAGGTGAGAATACGAATTGCGTAATTGCAGCGCACAGAGGGACATCACTCGTCATGTTTCGCAATATACACAAAATTCAAATTGGCGACGAAATAACCATCACGAATTTTCGCGAAACGCTACATTACAGAGCGGCTGAGATTAAAATCATAAAGCCTACGGACGTAGCAGAAATAAAAATACAGCCCGGAAGGGATTTGATTACATTGATATCATGTAATCCCCTTGGGGCGAATTACCAGAGATATGCGCTATATTGTGAGCGCGTTCCGAATTAGCTTTATACTATTATTATATTTATACGCAGAAAAGGTAAGCTTAAGTTTATGTTGTATGGGGTGTCGGGGGGTGTCCCATGACTTTAAATAATAATGAGGAGATAGAATATGTGCTTCAGATTTAGAAATCCGTTTCAGACGGACGACCTGTTAATAGAACTGATAAAGGCCGGGTTTGATTTAACGAAATACTATGATGATAGAGACCATACGACTCGGGTCGCGAAGATTACCAAGATTCTTCTTAAGAAAGCGGCAAAGAAAAAGACTTTTGAGGAATTAAGTTCGTCAGAGATCCCTAAAATCGTTATGGCTGCGGGTCTTCATGATATAGGAAAATGTTTGGTGGGATACAGCGACGAAGAAGAAATGAAGGAAGCACATACCAGACTGGGAGCGAATACTCTGGCAGAGGTTTTCTGGAATCTGGAAGTTGACTTAGGCGTACAGCGCTATATTTGCATGGCAGTGGAAGCTCACCATGAACATTTCGACGGGAATGGATATCCTGCGGGTCTTTCAGGGAAAGAAATCCCTTTCCACGCTGCGGTAATTGGCATAGCAAATTTCTATGATTGTCAAAAAGACAAACTAAAATCACATAGCGAAGTCATGGATTTAATAAAAGAAGAGTCAGGGAAGCGCTTTGCACCTGTGGTGGTTGAATTATTTAATACCTGCGAAAAGGATATCAGCCGCGTCGTTTCTTCTTAAACTGAACGCTGACTTGGGCCAAATAATTGTCGGGCTCCTTTACGCTTACTTCATCCTCCACATAAATTGCATAGACCGGACCTGTAAATTCCAAAGAGTGCTCATTAGCGTATTCGACCAATCTCGAGGGCAGGTCACCCATGCGACCATAGTACCCCCGCGAATACCCTACCAAATATTTACCTGCAGGTTTAATGTCATAGCCTGTAGGGCTGGTGGAGAAGAAGTAAGTGGGTTTGCCAGAAGCACCGATGAAGGTCTTCATATCCTTGAAATAGCCACCGATAGGGTAACTAAGATTAATTCCTCGTTCCCTGGTATACTTGCAGAAATTAATGAAATCCGCGTAAAAACCGGCATTGTCTTTAAAAGAATTCTTTTCGCCAAGAAAAATGGGGAATTCATCCATTTCCATAACAGAGATTTCATTTTCATTTGCCGACAATCCGGTATGGATTAAAGTTCTATACATATGAATAATAGAGTGAGAATCATGCAATCGCCTGACCTCGGCATCGATTTTTAATTCCTGCTTTTCCAGTAAATCCATTATTGTTTCGGGACTGCGTTTTTTCGTGAGTTCTCCGATTTCACGCAAAAGTGCCTTCATATCTGAAAGCACACAAACCATATTAAGCGTAGTTATCTGTTGCGGTGAGTAGTATCTGTATCCGTTTTCCCCGCGGACAGCCGGACAAAAGAGTCCGAGCTCGTCATAGTGGCGAAGAACATGCTGTTTTACACCTGTATATTCTGCAAATTCCTTGATGGATAATAATTCAGCCTCGTTAAAATCCTGTGACATTATTTACCTCCTTTTTGCTGGGTATAACTTTTCCTGTACTCTCTCGGCGAGAGTCCCACATATTTTGTGAATTGGATATTGAAGTTATTAGGGTTATTAAATCCGACCGAAACCGCCACGTCGGTAATGGTTTTATTTGTGGTTATTAGTAGCGTCTGTGCCTCGCCTATACGCCGGCGAAGAATATACTGCATGGGGGAATAGCTCAAATCTTTCTTAAAAATATGAGCTAGATAATAAGCAGTAATATGAAATTTTTCGCTTATTGATTGTAAAGAAAGGTCTTCGGTATAGTGAGAATCAATATATTTTCGAATTTTCATGGTCAGGGCACTGTCATCAATAGGCGCGCTTTCGGAATCAGAAGCCTCATTAATCAGACAGAGGCAGGCGCATAAAAGCGACATCATCTGATAATGACAGAGCTCCTCCACGAGACCTTTTCCTGATGACAATAATTCAAAAATTGATTCAAGCATTGTATTGAAAAGCTCATAATAATTTCCGGTCGCAATAACCGGGCGGACTTTACCACTGATCAGATGATTTTCGGGTAAATCGGAATTTAGCTTAAGATTTTCAATGGCAATGGAGTAAGTCCAAAGCTCATTATTTTCTTCGGTCACCTCGTCGTGGAGCGTGCCTGCATTGCATATTATCAGATCGCCTTTTTGAATTCTGTAACTTTTATTTTCTATGACATAAGAGCCGCTTCCGCTACGCACAAATAGAATCTCAAAGAGATTATCATGCCTGTGAAGAACTCTCGTATGTTTGGAATAATCAAAACGGATATTGCTCGCAGACACCAAACGCGGAATATGATCTACCGCAAAGGAGTCCTTATATACCCTTTTGACAAAACACTGAATCATGTATCACCCCAAAATTTCCTCTGCTACAATCCGTAAATGTCCACATATTAACAATCGGGACGGAAAAGTATTGTTTGCGTATTAATTATAGCAGTTTTCGTAGATTTATGCTACACTGATACCCGAAAACGACTAAGACGTGTAATCGCTTCGGAATGTACCGAAAGGTCCCCGAAGAGGAAAGTCCGGGCTTTACAGGGCAGGATGCCGGATAACATCCGGTGGAGGCGACTCCAAGGACAGTGCAACAGAAATGTACCGCCGGTTTTACGCCGGTAAGGTTGGAAGGGCAGTGTAAGAGACTACCGCGCCTGCGGTAACGCAGGCGGCACATGTAAACCCCATCCAAAGCAAGACCGAATTGAGGCTATGCGGCTGCCCGTCGCGCCTCTGGTAGGTCGCGTGAGTCTGACGGCGACGTCTGACCAAGATAGATGATTACACTTTGACAGAACCCGGCTTATAGTTTTGGTCGTTTATTATTATGTTGGGAAATCGAAAATAATTAAAACGGACGGGTAGACCCGCCCCCTGAAAAAATGGTAAAAACACGGATATTGCATTTTAATTTAAAACAAATTTCAGACAGCGGTCAGTGTTTTCGTATGTCAAGGATTGCTTCGGATAATGAAGAATACGACAAATACCTGATAATCTCAAAGGATAAAGAACTGATTATTGAGGACGCGGGAGATAACGAATTTATTTTTTCGTGCGATGAAACTGAATTTAAAGAATTCTGGGAAGAGTATTTTGATCTGAAAACAGATTACGACGCAGTGGATAAAATGATTGACCCGGGTGACGAGTTTTTAATACGCTGCGCCGACTTCGGAAAAGGACTGCGAATTATAAGGCAAGACCCTTTCGAGATGCTGATAACATTTATCATATCTCAAAGGAAGAATATCCCGGCGATAAAGGCCTGTGTTGAAGCACTTTGTGTGGCCTGCAATAAACCATTAGCTGCTATGAATGATAAACAAGGCATCAGATTCGCGTTCCCGAAAGCCGAAGACATTATGTCATTATCAGATGATGAGCTGAAGGCCTGTTCACTCGGATACAGGGTCCCTTATGTGAAAGAAGCCGCCCGAATGGTTACAAAAGGAGAGATAGACCTTGAAGCACTAAAGAGTGCTTCGGATGATGATTTACTGTCGGAATTACTTCGAATCCACGGAGTCGGTATAAAGGTCGCGAGCTGCGTCATGCTATTCGGGTACCACAGATTAGAAGCATTTCCCGTTGATGTCTGGATACAAAGAGTATTGGAAAGGCATTATCCGAAGGGATTTCCATATGAGAGTTATAAAGGATATTCAGGGATATTGCAGCAGTATTTGTTTTATTATATAAGGGAAACGAGTAGGAAAAAATGAAAAGAAATTATTGCCAATCTTATGTTGACAACCGAAATCCGCTATAGTAAAATACAAAATGTTCGAGAGAACACTCGTTATTGCGACAGTGGCTCAGCTGGTAGAGTACGACCTTGCCAAGGTCGGGGTCGCGGGTTCGAACCCCGTCTGTCGCTTACAGACTTGAAGGATTGCTTTGCAATCCTTTTTTTACAAGATTGTATTTAAATGTCGGGGGTGCCCCTGACCCAATATGTGAGGCTGTATTATGAATGGTCAAATCTCAAATAATGATGAATCAAAGAATCCTTTGGGCAGCGCCTCGATAGGTAAGCTGATACCTAAATTTGCCATACCCGCTATGATTAGTATGCTGGTCGCTTCTACATATAATATTGTGGATCAGATTTTCATTGGACAGGGCGTGGGGTTGCTCGGAAATGCCGCAACTAATATCGCCTTTCCGATTGCTATTTTTTGCACCGCAATGGCGCTGCTCCTTGGAATCGGCGGGGCATCGAATTATAATCTTGAATCAGGAAGAGGAAATACCGAAAAGGCCGCTAAGATTGCCGGTACGGCTCTGTCGATGCTTCTGATTTGCTCTTGTACTTATGCTGTTTTGGTGCTGATTTTTTTGAGACCCTTGTTGCAGATTTTCGGAGTCACTGCTGAAATTCTTCCATATGCCTTGGATTATACAGGTATTACAGCTTTCGGTATCCCCTTTTTAGTCGTAACTACTGGAGGCAATCACCTGATTCGAGCTGACCGCAGCCCTACCTATTCTATGATTAGTATTGTTTCGGGAGCTATTATCAATACGATTTTGGATCCGCTGTTTATATTCGGCTTTGGATGGGGGATAAAGGGTGCTGCCATTGCGACTGTTATCGGGCAGGTTTTTTCGGGGCTGATGGTTGCGTTTTATTTCATTAAAATGAAGAAAATGAACCTGACACTTCATAGACTAAAGCCTGTAGGCAGTTATATTAAGGCGATCTTGAGTCTTGGATTGGCCGCATTTGTTAATCAGATTGCCTTTGCTCTCGTGCAGATTGCCATGAACAATACCTTGCGGCATTATGGGGCGGATTCGATTTACGGCACGGAGATCCCATTGGCATGCGCGGGCGTAATCTCGAAGGTGACCGCTATATTTATGTCGTTTTGCATAGGATTGTCCCAAGGTTGCCAGCCGATTTATGGCTTTAATTACGGAGCAAAAAAGTATGACAGAGTTGAAAAAGCATGGAAAACCGCGATGATTTCCGCGCTTGGATTCGGGACATTTTTCGGTCTTGCCTTCCAGATTTTTCCGAGGCAGATTGTAAGCATATTCGGAAGCGGAGATGAGGTATACTATCATTTTGCCGAAAGATATTTCAGAATCTTCTTGATGATGACGTTTATTAACGGGATTCAGCCGCTGTCTTCCGGGTTTTTTACTTCAATCGGGAAAGCGAAACGCGGGATTATTATTTCGCTTACGAGACAGGTGATTTTCCTGACTCCGCTAATTCTTATCTTCCCTATATTCATGGGCATTGATGGTTTCATGTATGCGGGACCGATAGCGGATTTTGCCTCCGCAGCCACTGCTCTTGGTTTGGGAGTTCGGGAGATCCGTTCCATGAGGAGATTGACGTAAAGTAAATTAAATAATAAGAAGCCATTATTAGAAAGTCCTTGAGTTAGCCATCCTGAAATGTTAAAATAAATTGATTGAAAAAGGGTGACGAATGCGCGAAAAACAAACGGTTGGAAGTCTCATTAAGCAGATAAATACGCTGTACGAAAAGGACTTCAATCTTCGGCTGAAGGGTCTGGGGATTACGTCCTCTCAATGTGATGTTCTGAAATACCTCTTTGAAAGCGGCGAAGAATTTGTTAATCAGCACGACATCGAAAAGGCTTTAAGTCTTAAGAACCCCACCGTGACGGGTATTTTAAAGCGCCTCGACGCTAAGGGATTCGTTATCATTGTCCAAAATCGTACCGATAAGCGCTGTAAGAATGTATATTTGACAGATAAAGCATATGGGATACAGCGCCGTATGGAATTGGACAGAAAGCGCATAGATAAAAATCTGACGCTGAAAATGACCGAAAAAGAGGTCGCGGCTCTTACGCGGGCGCTGGAGAAAGTGCTATACAATGTGCAGGAACCGTAGGGGTGCCAGCAATAGGCACACGCCCTTGAAGGTCCGCGTGAAAACTTTCCAAGTCCCCGCGCGGAAGTCGCTCATATTTGGACGCTAATTTGGGGAGGGCGCGGGCGTTCGCTTCCTAACGCACGGATTACTTGGAAAGCTTCCACTCGGCGCGGGCGTAATAATATGCATATGTCACACACGCCCTTGAAAGTCCTCGTGAAACGATTAGGAGAAATAAATGAGTATTGCCGATAATATTTTCATATCCATGTGCCGTGACATTATCGATAACGGTACCGACACGAAGGGCGAGAAGGTTCGCCCTGTCTGGGAGGATGGCTCCCCAGCGCATACGGTTAAGAGGTTCGGTGTCGTAAATCGTTATGATCTTCGGAAGGAATTTCCCGCTCTGACTTTGAGGCGCACAGCCATTAAGAGCTGTACGGATGAGGTTTTGTGGATTTGGCAGCGTAAATCCAATAATATTCATGATTTACAGGCACACATCTGGGACTCTTGGGCGGATGCGTCAGGCTCTATCGGTAAAGCCTATGGTTACCAGATGGGAGTCGTGCACGAATATAAAGAAGGTCTATTTGACCAGACCGACAGGGTTATATTTGATTTAAAGAATAATCCTTACAGCAGGCGCATTATGACTAATATTTATGTCCATCAGGATTTGCATGAGATGGGGCTTTATCCATGCGCATACAGCATGACCTTTAATGTTACCCATGAAAAGAATTCCGAAAAACTGACGCTTAATGCCATTTTGAATCAACGTTCTAACGATGTATTGGCTGCGAATAATTGGAATGTCTGCCAATACGCGGTGTTAGTACATATGCTTGCACAGGTTTGCAATATGAATGCGGGTGAATTCGTGCATGTAATCGCCGATGCGCATATATATGACAGACACATTCCTTTGGTTGAGGAGTTGATTGCCAGAGAACCCTTACCTGCACCGGACTTTTGGCTGAATCCGGAAATCAAGGATTTTTATGATTTTACGCCGGATGACGTGAAATTAATAAATTATCAAACGCACGAACAGATTAAGAATATTCCGATTGCCGTGTAGGGGCGCTGTCACTTCGCCCGTTGGTAATTTTGCAGAAAGGAAAACATATGAACATCATCGCCGCAGTGGACAAAAATTGGGCCATCGGTCTGAATAATAAATTATTGGTAAGCATCCCGCAAGATATGGCATTTTTTAGGCACGTTACAAAGGGAAAAGTAGTCGTCATGGGCAGAAAGACTCTGGAAAGCCTCCCCGGCGGCACAGGTCTTAAAAACCGCGTAAATATTGTGCTGACGACGGATAAAAACTATAGTAAGCCCGACATTGTAATTGTCAATAACGAAAAAGAATTGTTGAAAGAGTTAATAAAATACGAAGCTGAAGACATTTTCATTATTGGCGGTGAGGCGGTCTACAGACTTCTCTTGCCACATTGCGATAAAGCCTATATAACTAAGATTGACCATGCATATAATGCGGATTCATGGTTCCCTAATCTGGATAAAGATCCCGATTGGACAATGACAAAAACCAGCGATGAGCAGACGTATTTTGATTTGGAATATGTTTTTACGATATATGAAAGAAAGGCAGTATAAATCATAGATGAAATCACTTATAGAATTATTGGAAATCGAAGTAAAAAAAGCTTTTGTCGCAGCAGGCTATGATGAAAAATACGGGATGGTTACATATTCGAACCGTGCGGATTTGAGTGAATTCCAGTGTAATGGCGCCTTAGCGGGAGCAAAAATATACCATAAATCCCCTTTAATAATTGCAAAAGAGGTGTGCGAAATCCTCCAAAGATGCCCTTATTTTGAGGAGGTGAATGCATTCGCACCGGGCTTTATTAATATGAACGTTTCGCCTGCATATGCTGCCGAATATCTAAATGAAATGTCAAATGATTCTCGTTTGGGCTGTGAGAAAAATTCGAATTCCCGAAAAGTTATATTGGACTTCGGTGGACCTAATGTGGCGAAACCCCTTCACGTCGGACATCTGCGCTCCGCGATTATTGGCGAGAGCCTAAAGCGCATACTTAAATTTATGGGTGATAATGTCCTGGGCGATATCCACATGGGAGACTGGGGGCTGCAGATTGGGCTTATTATTACCGAATTAAAACATCGAGAGCCGCAGTCAGTGTATTTTGATAGTGATTTTAACGGAGAATACCCGAACAAAGCTCCGTTTACGATTTCAGATCTGGAGGAAATTTACCCTACCGCGAGCGCACTTTCAAAAGAGAACGAAGAATATCGCAATGAAGCGCTTTATGCCACAAAGGAGTTGCAAAACGGCAGACGTGGCTATATAGCGTTGTGGAAACAGATTATGGCGGCTTCTGTCGCTGATTTAAAGAAGAATTATGAGAAATTGAATGTGACTTTTGATTTATGGAAAGGGGAAGCGGATGCTGATCCCTATATTGCTCCAATGATAGAAAAAATGAAGGCTGATAATGTAGCGCACATCGATGACGGAGCGCTAATCATCGATGTAAGCGAGCCCGAAGATACAAAGGAAGTGCCCCCGTGCATGATTCTTAAATCCGATGGAGCGAGTCTTTATACTACCACTGACCTCGCGACACTACAAGAACGCATGGAGGATTATGCGCCGGATCTGGTTTTGTATGTCGTGGATAAGCGTCAGGATTTGCATTTCCTTCAGGTGTTTCGCGCCTCGAGAAAGGCGAGGATAGTGCCGGAAAAGACTGAACTTACCTTCCTCGGATTTGGCACAATGAACGGAAAAGACGCAAAGCCGTTTAAAACCCGTGAAGGCGGGACCATGCGCTTGCAGGATTTACTTACTGATGTCAGAATTAAAATGGAAGAAAAGATTGCCGAAAACGCGACAATCACAGGGGATGAAGCGCGAAATGTGGCCGCTAAAGTGGCACTGTCCGCAATTAAATACGGGGATTTATCAAATCAAGCCGCCAAAGACTACATATTTGATGTTGATAGATTCACGTCCTTTGAAGGAAATACCGGACCTTATATTTTGTATACGATAGTGAGAATTAATTCAATTTTGAATAAATATAAAGAAAATTGCGCCCAGCAAAGTTCTGATATCATTGGAACATATAAGATTTTGCCGGCGGGTACGCAAGGCGAAAAGGCTCTGATGCTGGAGGCTTCGAAATTCTCCGAGACCATTAATTTCGCATATGAGGAATTGGCGCCGCATAAGATTTGCGCATACATTTTTAATCTCGCGAATTTGGCGAACCGCTTCTACCATGACACGAAAATTTTGACTGAAAGCGATTCGGAAAAACAAAAAAGCTATATCGCATTGCTATCTTTAATTGTCAGGGTTCTTGAACAGTGTATTGATTTGCTCGGATTTGAGGCTCCCGAGAGGATGTAAAGCTAAAAAGAATGGCATATCTTTATCCGGCTAAGCAGGTAATTATTCTAAATGGTGATACTGCCGGCCGGATTTTGTCACATATAGTTTTATGTTTTGCCTATTTTTTATCACATATTTTTCACAAAGTCTCGGTAGAATGAAGAAAATTTAAAAAATACTCACATTTATTAAGAAGGAGCGCGAGATAAATGGACAATCAGTACTATTATTACAACGGTAATGACGGACAGGGAAAGGTCCCGTCAGAAAATTATGAAGCAGGCGCCAACAATGCGGGTTTTTCTTCAAACAGTGCATATAATTCGCAAGGCGGCGCATATAATGCACAAGGCTCTTATGCTAACAATGGCGGATACAATACTCAAGCCGGTTATACGGCGCCTACCAGAGTCAGAAGGCGTAAAAAAACCCCGAAGTGGGTTCTGGCATTGTCGCTTGGTTTGGTTTTCGGACTTTCGGCGGGAATTATTTTTCAGGGAGTCAATATTCTATCAGACCAATTGCTTCCGAAATCCGCCGAGGAGTCTGAGGCTACCACTGAATCCACATCAGGCACATTGACCGAAGAAGAAAAAAATGTAACAAAGACGACTTTGACCACAGGTGATGCTACGGTAGTGACCTCGGATGTTTCAGGGATCGTAAAAGAGGTTATGCCATCAATTGTTTCAATTACAAATATGAGCGTTCAGCAGATTCAGAGCTTTTTTGGCGGAGCACAAGAGTATGAAGCAGAGAGTATGGGTTCCGGCATCATTATCGGAGAGAATTCCGACGAGTACCTCGTGGTGACTAATCAGCATGTTATCGCCGGATATAAAACCTTAAGCGTAACTTTTATTGACGGACAGAGCATTGAGGCTAATCTCAAAGGTGCCGATGCCGCAAAGGACATAGCTGTAGTAGCGGTTCCGAAAGCCAGTGTCCCTCAGGAGACAAAAGACGCGATTTCTGTAGCTACTTTGGGTGATTCAGATGCACTGCAGGTAGGCGAGCCAGCGATTGCCATAGGCAATGCTTTAGGATATGGTCAGTCTGTTACCGTAGGCATAATTTCTGCTTTAAATCGCGAAGTGGACGGTTATGACGCAAAGCTCATCCAAACGGACGCCGCTATTAATTACGGAAATTCCGGCGGGGCCTTACTAAATGTAAAAGGTCAGGTTATCGGAATAAATAGTGTAAAGGTCGCCGCAAGCGCGGTTGAAGGCATGGGTTATGCCATTCCGATGAGCGATGTCAGCGAGATTATCACAAACCTCATGAACGCGAAAACTCGAACAAAGGTCGCCGAGGAGGAGCGCGGATATATAGGGATTTCCGGGGTTGATGTTTCCGATGAAACGGCCGAGCTTTACAATATGCCCACCGGTGTTTATGTCTCAATGGTTTCCGAAGGCGGGGCGGCAGCGAGTGCGGGTCTTACTAAGGGAACAATAATTACAAAACTCGACGGAGTGACTATTGATACTTTATCCACCTTGCAGGAGCAATTGACTTACTACAAAGCCGGTGAAGTGGTGTCGCTCACTGTGCAGGTACCTACTGCAAATGGCGAATACGAGGAACAAGTCGTTGAACTGACATTAGGGGCGAGGGCTCAGTAAGCCGTTAAGATAATTGCGGGTAAAGCGTTATAAAAAGACTATGATGGTGCATTGTTTCGATAGATTAGCCTTCCTTACGTTACGTGAGGGAGGCTTTTTAGTTCTTGCGGTAATGGCTTTTTCGTTATAGAATAGTTAAAGATTATTTTTCAGGAGGATGATTCATGTATAAATTTGAAGAAATTGTTGCTGTTGACAATGAAATTGCGTCAGCTATTCAGGCTGAAATGGACAGGCAGAATACTCATCTTGAGCTAATTGCCTCGGAGAACTGGGTCAGCAAGGCGGTAATGTCGGCCATGGGTTCACCCCTGACGAATAAATATGCCGAGGGTTACCCGGGGAAGCGTTATTACGGAGGATGTGCTTGCGTAGACGTGGTGGAGAATCTTGCAATCGAAAGGGCTAAACAGCTATACGGCTGCACCTATGCTAATGTACAGCCTCACTCCGGTTCACAGGCGAATATGGCCGTATATTTTGCGATGCTGGAGCCCGGAGATAAGATTCTCGGAATGAGCCTCGCGCATGGTGGTCACCTTACGCATGGATCACCGGTTAACATTTCAGGAAAATATTTTAAGATTGCTGCTTATGGAGTGGATGACAATGGTTTCATAGATTATGACAATGTTAGAGAAATTGCACTTACTGAAAAGCCAAAGCTAATTGTGGCGGGAGCGAGCGCCTATATGCGAGCGCTGGACTTTAAGAAATTCAAAGAAATTGCGGATGAATGCGGGGCATATCTTATGGTGGATATGGCGCATATCGCAGGACTCGTGGCGGCAGGTGTCCACGAAAGCCCCATTCCTTATGCCGATGTGACGACTACGACCACGCATAAGACTCTGCGCGGACCCAGAGGCGGAATGATTCTTTCAAGTGCCGAAAATGAAGAAAAATTTCATTTTAACAAGGCAATATTTCCAGGCATTCAAGGCGGTCCCTTAGAGCACGTAATCGCGGCAAAGGCTGTGGCTTTTAAAGAGGCATTAAGTCCGGGTTTCGTGGAGTATCAAAAACAGATTGTTAAGAACGCAAAGGCTCTTTCCGAGGGCTTAATAAAGCGTGGAATCGCCCTTATTTCCGGAGGAACGGATAATCATTTGCTTTTAGTGGATTTGCGAAAAGAGGAGATCACAGGCAAAGAATTGGAGCATCGTTTGGATGACGCTCATATTACCTGTAATAAAAATTCCGTTCCGGGTGATAAACGTTCACCTTTTGTAACGAGCGGCATACGTCTGGGCACTCCCGCAGTCACCACAAGGGGCTTAAAAGAAGCCGAGATGGATAAAATCGCCGAATTTATTTCGCTTGTGAAGGCTGATGCCAATAATATCGAATCTGTCAGAACGCAGGTCGAGGAAATGGCTAAGGAGTTTCCGCTTGAAATGTAGGATCCGACTATTAATAGCGAAACATTGCTCAACAAAACAGAAAAATTATCTATACAGCAACATAAAAAGCGGTATTGTCAGTGCCGCGAATATTGTTGATACCGAATAAATCTGCGCCGCATAGCCTGAATCTTTATTAAATGTCAGGGCAAATGAATTAATAGTGGTCGCCGCAGGGCAAGCGAGCGCAATTGTGAGAACAGCTTTGACATCTACGTCAATCGGCAGAAATCGGATTGGGATTATCACTAAAGCAGGTGTCACAAACATCGATATAAAAATAATTATCGGCAGGCGTTTGTTTCGCAGCACGTCTGCTATTTTATTTTGGGACAGGGCGATACCGGCTATTATCATGGCCAAGGGTGTGTTTGTGTCGGCTACTAATTGCAGCGCGCTTTCAGGGAGTTCGGGTAGCCGAAGACGCAAAAAGAAAAATATAAAGCCGAGAAATGCGGCAATTATCGTAGGATTCAGCATATTCTTAAGAACGGTTTTTGCGCTGATTTTTTCCTCACCGCTGCGAAACGTGGTGACGCCGTGGCTCCAGTTGTAAATATTAAATGCGGCAATAAAAGCGGAAAGATACAATACGCCTTTGGAACCGAGGACAGCGTTTACGACAGGGATGCCAAAAAATCCAACATTATTATAAACAATCGCATATCTCTCAATACACGCATTAAGATGCTTTTTAGGGACAAGAAGGAAGCTTATCGGAATCAATACACCCATCGCCAGTGCTCCGATAATAAAGGTAAGAATAAAATTCTTTAATAATTCGGAGTCATAATCCTGCAGGAAAGCCATAAAAACCATCAGGGGATTTACAACATATAGCAGGAGATTAGAAAGCTGCCGACCGCCATCTAATGATATCAGTTTGGTTTTATATGTTATGCAACCGATTATCAGAATAATCAGCATTAATACTATCTGCCTGACGACAAGAAGTGCCATGGGTTAGGGGCTCCTTTCATAAAACGCGTAATATTCACAAACTTCTCCGTGTGCCCTAAAGGTCTTCGACAAATCCTTCCTCACTCGCATGCCCGGCATGCCTCGCTCGGAAGCTTTGTCTCAGCGCGGGCACACTTTGAAAGATTCGCGACGTAAAAAATTTGATTGACGAGCTAATATCATGGTGCTATACTACATTTGGTTTTTGAAATTCGCAATATCTTACTCAGTATACTACTTGTTGCGAAGATTTCAAGGAAAAGATGAAAAGGTCTCATAACTGACGGAATTGTGGGTCACCACAGGGGAATGAGATCAATAAAGGGTCGACCGTCTGGGCAGTATCGTAACCGCGATATTGCCCTTTTTGGTCTATAAGCCGTTTATCCGTGACCTAAAGGTCCGTGTAACACAACCGCAAAGGAGATAACATGTTCACACAATGGAAAAATTTTATACCCGGTAGCTGGCAAAAGCAGATTGACGTCCGCGATTTTATTCAAAAAAACTACACACCTTACGAAGGCGACGCATCGTTTTTACAGCCGCCCACAAAACGTACCGAAAAACTCCTGCATAAATTCGAAAATTTGCTGTCATTAGAAAAGGAATTCGGCGGGGTATTGGACATTGACACCCATACAGTAACATCTTTATTGAATTATAAACCGGGATATCTTGATAAAGAATCGGAGATTATTGTAGGACTTCAAACTGACAGACCTTTAAAGCGCGGAGTGAATCCTTTCGGGGGTTTACGGATGACTCGAGACGCCTGTAAAGCTTATGGTTATGAGCTCTCTGATAAAGTAGAAGATGAATTTAAATACAGAACTACGCATAATGACGGCGTTTTTCGCGTATACAGTGACGAGACAAAATTAGCTCGCCATGTAGGTCTGATTACCGGACTTCCTGATGCCTATGGACGCGGGAGAATTATCGGTGATTATAGAAGAGTCGCGCTGTATGGAATAGATTTTCTGATTGCCGAAAAGAAAAAGGACAAAGCCGAGATAAGCAAGATGGACATGAATGTCGATACTATCAGGCAATCCGAAGAATTATATCAGCAGATTAATTTCCTCGGGATGCTAAAAGATATGGCAGCAATGTATGGTTTTGACATTTCCGTGCCGGCAGAAAATTCTAAAGAAGCGGTACAATGGCTTTATTTCGGGTACCTCGGAGCTATTAAAGAGCAAAACGGAGCGGCTATGAGCCTCGGGCGCACCTCAACTTTTTTGGACATTTATTTTGAGAGAGATTTGAAAGCCGGTTTAATAACCGAAAATGAAATCCAGGAAATCATGGATGATTTCGTCTTAAAATTGCGGATGGCAAGGCACTTGCGTACACCAGATTACAATGAGCTTTTTGGTGGAGATCCCATGTGGATTACTGAATCCTTGGGGGGAATGGGGGAAGATGGACGTACGTTGGTGACTAAAAATACATTTAGGATGCTGCATACTTTGTATAATCTAAAACCATCGGCGGAGCCGAATCTGACTGTGCTTTGGTCAAAGAATCTGCCTGAGAACTTTAAGGATTATTGCTCAAAGGTATCATGCGATACGGATTCTATTCAATACGAGAATGATGATATGATGCGCGAGAAATTCGGTGATGATTACGGGATAGCATGTTGCGTTTCCGCGATGAGAATAGGAAAAGATATGCAGTTTTTCGGAGCGCGGGCTAATCTCGCAAAGCTTTTGTTGCTCGCTTTAAACGGGGGAAAGGACGAACGTTACGCAAAACAAGTCGGGCCTGAGAAACCTGTTTACGACGGTGAGGTACTCGAGTATGATAAGGTGGTGGAGAGGCTGGATTTCTACCGTCCTTGGCTCGTCAGAATGTATGCAAATACAATGAATGTTATTCATTATATGCATGATAAATATGCCTATGAAAAGACTCAAATGGCTCTTCATGATACCGATGTGCGAAGATTTATGGCATTTGGCATTGCAGGCATGAGCGTAGTGGCGGATTCACTATCCGCAATAAAATATGCAAAAGTGAAATGCGTCCGCGATCCTGAAAGCGGTCTGATTACGGATTATACAATCGAAGGCGAATACCCCGCATTCGGAAATGACGATGACAGGGTGGACGCTATCGCACAGGAACAGGTGGAATTATTTTACGATGAATTAAAAAAGCAAAAGTTGTACAGAGACGCGATTCCCACGCTCTCGATTCTTACTATTACTTCAAATGTAGTTTACGGAAAAAAGACAGGGGCGACGCCGGATGGCCGCAAAGCGGGTGAAGCCTTTGCACCGGGGGCTAATCCTATGCACGGAAGAGAGAAAAACGGAGCACTGGCTTCTCTTAATTCAGTTGCAAAGATTTCATATGATTGCTGCAGGGACGGAATTTCCAATACATTTTCTATTGTGCCGGAGGCACTCGGACGCACCGAAAAGGAGAGATTTGAGAATCTGACCGCTATATTGGACGGATATTTCCGCCAAATGGCGCATCACTTAAATGTGAATGTGCTGAATCGCGAAACTTTAAAGGATGCTTATGAAAACCCGGATAATTATTCAAATCTGACAATAAGGGTATCGGGATATGCTGTGAATTTTAATAAACTGACACGCGAGCAGCAGCGCGAAGTGATTGCCCGGACATTCCACGAGGGGATATAATAACCTCGAGGCACACGATTCAAGCTGATGAACAATGTCTACGCATGCCCGGCATGCATCGCTTAGAAGCTTTGCCTTAAGCGCGGGCACACGATTAATTGTTCTACTATCACTGGGGTATTAGATATGGGTATTAAAGGTCAAATTCACTCGTTTCAGACTCTGGGTACCGTCGACGGACCCGGCGTTCGTTTCGTTGTTTTCATGCAGGGATGTCCGTGGCGATGTGTTTATTGCCATAACCCTGACACATGGGATTTTATAGCAGGCGCGGAGTTTTCTGTGTCTGAAGTCGTCGAGAAAATAAATAAATACCGCAATTATATCAGCGGGGTAACGCTCTCCGGCGGGGAACCGCTGTGCCAGCCGGAGTTTGCGTACGAATTATTAAAAGAACTTAAAGAAGCCGGCTATCATACCGCGCTGGACACATCAGGGTGCGCTTCATTAAACTTTAGATTGCCTGAAAATGCTAATGGAATACTTTCAGTTACCGACCTGGTCCTGTTGGATATAAAATTTCTTACAAATAAAGACTACCGAGACAAATCCGGTGCTGATTTTGATTCAGTAAGAACCTTTCTGGATTTGACTGCGCAAACAAATACGAAAGTTTGGATTCGCAATGTGATTGTGCCTGGTATGAATGACAGCGAAGACGACGTAAGAAAACTCGCGCAGTTTCTGTCCCTATACACCAATATAGAAAAAACGGAACTACTACCGTTTAAGAAGCTCTGTTTGGAAAAATATCAAAAATTGGGCATAAGATTTCCGCTTTCAGACACGCCGCAGGCGGATGTAAAACAGGTTGAAGAATTACAAAATCAGATTAATGGGCAACGATTAGTTGCAATATGATAATGCGTTATATTTCCTTAATTAATAAATATCAGCGGAGTGGTCATTCGTCCTCAGGTTCGCTGATGGCTTCGATCTGCCTGCAGATAAATGTAAGAACGTCCTCGCGTTTAATATCGAGAACATAAGCGAATTCTTCGTAGAGGATTTTCTCGGCATCCTTTAGAAAACGCTCGTCGGAGGCGTGTAATTTCTTTCCTTTCCCCAGTGATTTTAGGTTCTCACTACGCAAAAACAAGGTTTTAATCATTCTAACGAGAGCAATACGGTCAGAACCGGCTAATATTTCTTTATACAAATCACGTCTTTTATTATCATCAGATTCCCAAATCGTATCCTCGAAAGGCATCTGCCGGATCAGATTAAGAATCTCATCTTCGGAAAGAATGCGGCGAATTTTACTCTGGAGATTATCACTGTCAACACGAACATAAATAGTCGAAGAAGCCTGATACGCGGGTTTCAGGACATAATATGAGTGCGTTTCCGTACCCACGGTCATATCCTGAATGCCGGCAACTCTACAAACGCCGGAATTGCCATATATAAGCTCTTCACCAATTGCCAACATTAATGAAACCTCCAAAAAGAATTAAAAAAAGCGAACCACTCGTTCAGCAATAATATTTTAGCACTTTTGGAAGAAAACTTCGAATGGTAATATTGCACAAAACTTGATTTCTCTTTCTTTCCGGCACTATATGTGGTATTATCATTTCGGAGATAACTCAAGGGGGACCCTACCTATGGGGAAAAGACTTACTTTTAGAAGACTGTTTCGCAATATGGACCAGAATTTAGTCGTTATTCTGGTTGTTTTGATTTGTTTTGGACTGGTTATGCTTTATTCGGTCAGCTCGTACATGGCACTGGTTACCAAGGGCGACAGTATGTATTATTTTAAGCGTCAGGGCGTCTTTTGCGTTTTAGGATTTGTTACGATGTTTTTCTTTGCGAGGTTCTTTGATTATAAAAAATATGCGAGATTATACATTGTTTTATGCCTGATCACTTTTGCCTCGCTCGCGGCCGTTCCTTTTGTTGGTGTTACCGTGAATGGAGCGAAGCGCTGGCTGCCGACGGGTATTTCGGATATTAATTGGCAGCCTGCAGAACTTGCGAAAATAGCGATTATCGTAGCAGTTCCGGCGTTTATTTGCGAATTATACCGCACACGCTATAAATTAAAAGAGCTTTGGAAGCCGATTGTGCTTACGGTTTTCATGTTCCTCTGTGTATATAAATTAACCGATAATTTAAGCTCCGGAATTATCGTATTAGCCATTGGGGCGGTTATTATTTTTATAGTCAATAAACCGACTATCCCTTATTTGATTTTAGTATTGGTTGGGTTAAGTGGTCTGTATTTTGCAAAGCCATTGATTGAAAAATACCTCGTTAGCAGCGATGGGAGTTTCCGTGTAGGGAGGCTTGTAATCTGGGCAAATCCCGAGAAATACGCGGCTTCGGGCGGATATCAAATAATGCAGGCTCTCTATGCGATAGGCTCGGGGGGTCTATTTGGAAAAGGACTGGGAAACAGCGCACAAAAAATGGGTTTCATTCCGGAAGCTCAGAACGATATGATTCTTTCGATAATTTGTGAGGAACTCGGCATAGTCGGACTCATACTTGTATTGCTTCTGTTTACAATGCTATTATTCAGACTTCGCGCTATTGCGCAGAATGCGCCGGATTTATATAGCGCGCTTGTTGTGTCGGGGATTTTCGCTCATATTTCATTGCAGGTTCTTTTGAATGTAGCGGTGGTGATTAACCTCGTTCCGACGACAGGCATCACATTGCCGTTTATCAGCTACGGAGGCACGTCGATGTTATTCACAATGTGTGAAATGGGTCTTGCTTTGGGTATTTCCGCACGTTCGGAGGTTAGGACAAATGATAAAGTAAAGACTTCCCGAACAGAGAATTCGCAAAGAGAGATGTTCAGAGTTGAGGAAGGCGGTCGCATTTGACTGTAGTTAGTGAATAAACGGTGAAATAATAGTGAAATAATGATAAATAAACTTGCCACTGAAATTTATTTCTGATACAATACGCTTGGTGTTTAGAAAGCATTTATTAATATTAATTTAAATATGAAGAATTAGGGAAATAAGAATTAGCATCCTAAGAGGAGGAGTACAATGAAGAACAGAAAAGTAATTGTAGTATTGGCGTTATCTCTCGTATTAGCAGTTGTGGCATTTAGCGGTTGCATTAAAAAGACAGGTAATGAAACCGAATCCGGCACAGAAGGGACGGCGACAGAAGAAGTGGCAGAACCAATTGTATTAGAAACATCAGCGACAGTACATGTTGAGATTGATGAAGACGCCGAGAATGCAGCGGCAGCCGAAGGCACCGACGACACTACGGCTCCGGAAGTAGAGGCCGAAGGAGAGCAGCCTGCTGAAGGTACTGAGCAGGCCACTGAGGGTGAGACTCCGGCGGAATAATTTACATATCATGCTATCCATAAGCAGGAGACCTGTTTAAAATGAGTCTCCTGTTTTTGTGTAGTACATGGAGGAAACATGGCACTTCCCATTAAGTTAGAAGTATTCGAAGGTCCGCTTGATCTTTTACTTCATTTGATTGACAAAAACAAAATCGACATATATGATATTCCCATTGTGGAAATTACAAATCAATATATGGACTACATTCACGCTATGCAGGAAGCTGATTTAAATCTCATGAGTGAATTTCTCGTTATGGCGGCTACCCTTTTGGAAATTAAATGTAAAATGCTTCTTCCGGTAGAGAATGATGAGGGTGAAGAACAGGAGGATCCGAGAGCTTCTCTTGTTGAACAGCTTCTCGAATATAAAATGTATAAGAATTTGGCTTTCGAATTGCGTGATTTGGAGACTGAGGGCGCGCTTTTCTATTATAAAGAGAAGACACTGCCCGGAGAAGTCGCAGATTATGTGCCTCCGATTGATTTGGACGCTTTGTTATCCGGATTAACTCTTCGTAAATTATCAGCGGTTTTTGAAGAAGTAATGCGCAGGGGGATAGAGAAAATTGACCCTGTCCGCAGTAAGTTCGGACAGATTGAACGCGATGAGGTCACGATTGAGGATAAATTGGAATATATCATTGCTTATGCGAAGAATCATCCGTCTTTTGGTTTCCGCGCATTACTGACAAAGCAGAAATCCCGTGCACATGTGGTGGTTACGTTTCTTGCGATTCTGGAACTCGTAAAAGAAGGTGCGCTTTCTATAGAGCAGGATAAACCATTTAATGATATAATACTTAAGGCTGTTAATACTGACGTTGATATTTCAAATATCGCGGAGACGTCAATTGGCTAAATAGCGTAAATACTCTATTTTGGAGGAATTTGATTGGAAATTCGGACATTGGAAGGGATCATAGAGGCAATACTTTTTGCTATGGGGGATTCCGTTGAACTTAAAAAAATTGCGGGAGCGATTGAACAGGACGAGGATACCACTCGCAGACTTATCCATAAGATGATGCAAAAATATGATGAGACTGACAGGGGCATTCATATTCTCGAGCTCGAGGATTCCTTTCAGATGTGCACAAAGGCTGATATGTACGAATACCTCATTAAAATCGCGAAACAACCGAAAGAATACGTACTTACCGAGGTCATTTTGGAGACACTTTCAATAATTGCCTATCGCCAACCCATCACTAAACTCGAAGTCGAAAAAATCCGCGGAGTTAATTCCGACCATCCTGTCAATAAATTAGTCGAATATGGTCTGGTAGGAGAGCGCGGCAGATTAAAAGCACCCGGAAGGCCTATCCTTTTTGGCACCACGGAAGAATTTTTGCGCAGATTTGGTCTGCAATCCATTGACGAACTCCCATCACTTAAACCCGAAGACTTAGCCGATATGCAGGCTCAGGCGGAGGAGGAATTACAGGTTCGTCTGACAGATTTAGAAGTCGTCACTGTTGAGACTTAATCTATTAAAATATTCTATTGATATTTTTTCTAAATCATTCTATTGGTGTAAATGAATATCAATAAGTATCAATAATTATCAATAAATCATATCAGGAGGTATTATGTTTTCCCTAATTATTCGTCAGGGTTTTCTGTTGCTCTGGCAGATTCTTGTTCTCATTTGTGCTTCGTCGGATTTACTGAAATATCGAATGTCAAATCGTATAATTTGCCAAATTGCATTTGTAGGTATCGCACAAAATATCTTGTTTAGAAATGGTAATATTCACGAGGTTTGGCTTGGCTTATTACCCTCAATCCCCTTTTTCGTAATTACTTTTCTGCGCCCCAAAAAACTCGGTGGAGCAGATGCTAAATTCGTTGCCGCAGCCGGCGTTTTTCTGGGTTTTGAAATAACTTTGTGGGCAGTATTTGCCGCTTTGGTATGCGCTTTGTTAATTAGACCAAAAGGCAGAGAACCGACACATAATATTGAAATCATCCCATTGGGGTGGTTTCTGGGTTTTGGGTTTTTTATTTTGTCTGCTATGAAAATTTTTCTTGACAACAATTAACAAATATTATAATATACTTTTTGAACGAACATTAGTTCGCATATGGAGGAAGCTATGATAAGTGAAGATAAAAGAAAGGCATTGGATGCCGCTATTACAAAATTAGAGAGAGATTTCGGAAAAGGTGCGGTCATGAAGCTCGGCGATCCGGCCGCACAGGTATCGGTTGAGACAGTGCCTACAGGCTCTATCAGCCTTGATTTGGCGCTCGGGCTCGGAGGCATACCAAAAGGCCGCGTGGTTGAGATTTACGGCCCTGAGAGCAGTGGAAAGACTACGGTGGCGTTGCATATGATAGCCGAGGTTCAAAAACGCGGCGGCATTGCCGGGTTTATAGATGCGGAACACGCATTAGACCCCACTTATGCTAAAAATATCGGAGTGGATATTGATGATTTATATATTTCCCAGCCTGACAGCGGAGATCAGGCGCTTGAGATTGCAGAGACCATGGTGCGTTCCGGTGCCATTGATATCATAGTCATTGACTCTGTGGCGGCACTTGTTCCCCGTCAGGAGATTGAGGGTGATATGGGAGATGCTCATGTCGGTTTGCAGGCGCGCCTCATGTCGCAGGCACTCAGGAAATTGACCCCCGTCATCAGTAAATCGAATTGCGTGGTTATCTTTATTAATCAGCTTCGTGAAAAGGTCGGGATTATGTTTGGAAATCCCGAGACGACCACTGGCGGCAGAGCGCTTAAATTCTACGCTTCGGTTCGTCTGGATGTTCGCCGCATAGAAACATTAAAGCAGGGCGGCGAGATGGTTGGAAACAGGACCAGAATAAAGGTCGTAAAGAATAAAATCGCTCCTCCCTTTAAAGAGGCGGAATTTGATATCATGTTCGGAAAAGGAATATCTCGCGAGGGCGATATCCTGGATTTGGCGGTGAATATCGACCTCATTAATAAGAGCGGGTCTTGGTTTGCCTACGGCAATGATAAAATCGGGCAGGGCAGGGAGAATGCAAAGCAATACCTTGAAGAGCATCCTGAGTTTATGGACGAATTAGAGAGGAAAATCAGGGACTATTACTCTTTGGAAGGAAATATCGACGACTCACCTGAATCAGCTGAGGTGAGTGCGAATAAAGATAAAGATAAAGATAAAGATACGGATTCGGAGAAGCCTGCAAAATCCTCAAAGGCATCAAAAACAAAAGAATAATAAAGGAAAGATGATTTACCAATAATTATGGATGAAAAGCTCCTTAAAAAAGCTAAGCTTCGGGCGATGCATATATTAGAGAGAATGGATCGCTCGGAGGCTTCATTAAGAGAAAAGCTCGCATGCGACGGCTATGAGGATGATATCGTCGCGGTTGCTGTTGATTATGTGAAATCATTTGGCTATATTAATGATGAGAATTACGCTAAACGCTTTGTTGAGAATAACAGAAAAAATAAAAGCGCTTTAGAGCTCTACCATAAGCTCATACAAAAAGGCATAAGTAAAGACGTCGCCGAAAATGCAGTTGCAGAGTTTACTGAGGACGAAGACGCGATTAAGGCCATTAAGAATATCCTTCAGAAAAGGCACTATGACTACATAAATGCCGATGAAAAAGAAAAAAAGAGGCAGATGACATATTTATCTTCCAAGGGATTCATGTATGATGATATAAAAAAAGCAATGGCATTCGAGGACGAAATCGAATAATTAATAATTTCAAATACTTACTTAGCATTTGCAGTACTTACGCGGACAGATGTGACTTTTGAAAGATGTGTCGAGGTGACGGATTATGGCTGAAACGGATAAAATCAGGAAAATCGGTGAGAATGTACGGCTTCTGGGAGAGGCATTGGAGGTCAGAAGGGGCTTTAAATGGAAAAGCTACCCATATGACGCTATTAAGCACGCGTATTTACGCATAGAAGAGGTAAAGGCGCGGATGTGCTGTGCCACGATGAATCTTGACCCGGTGTTTCTCATGCTTCGTACAAAGGACGACGCGCTCTTAAAGGTGAATATTGATTTTCGTGATAAAGGTGAGGAGATTTTGGCGGCTATCCGGGAGAAAAATCCGAAAGCGGAGATAGGGTACCATAAAAATGCCTAAGAAAGTGAAAATTCTATTGATTATCCTTATACCGATTATAGTAATCGGCGCCGTAGTGCTGGTTTATTCCCTGACAGCTAAAGCACCGACTTCCGAAAATTCCGAAAAAGATAATGTTTCATCCGGCGGTGAAACCGCTGCCTGGAACTTGGCCGCAGCTTCAGATGCCGCAACGGAAATAAAATCTGAAAATGATACGCGCAAATCATCTGATACCGGCACTGACTTGGTGATTAATACTGACGATGATGAAGGCCACGATTCTTCAGACACTAATTCAAATGGTAGGAATATGCAGTCTGACGATGCTTCACAGAACGCCGATAGCACATCTGATGACCCAAATCAGGCGGGAAACATTAACGAACACAGCGGCATTATTGTTGTTATAGATCCCGGTCATACGGGAGCGGGGCAGGATACCGCACTGGAGCCGCTGGGTCCCGGTTCTTCGGAGATGAAGAAAAAAAATTCTTCCGGTACTGCGGGGAAATACTCGGGATTAGCAGAATATCAGCTTAATATGATAATTTCAAAGGCTCTTCGCACAGAGCTTGAAAATAGGGGATATACAGTATATCTTACTCACGAGACTGATATTAAAATCAGCAATGTCGAGAGGGCGCAGTTTGCCACTGAGAAAAACGCGACAGTTTATATCCGTATTCACGCTAATGGCTCGACAGACACATCGGTGAATGGAGCTCTTACGATTGCCCCGACGGATAATAACGCCTTCTTAGGGGATCTCATAGCCCCGAGCCAGAAATTATCACAGATATTATTGGATGAATACTGTAAAGAGACAGGAATGGCAAATAAAGGTGTCTGGTATACGGATACCATGACGGGTAATAATTGGGCGACTATGCCAGTTAGCCTTATTGAGATGGGATATATGTCCAATAAAACTGATGATCTGAACATGGCAGACCCTGATTACCAGGTGAAAATAGTAAACGGAATTGCAAATGGAATAGACGCGTATTTTGCGGGTAATTAATAATTTTTTTTTGAATTTATCTTTTTCTATATTACTAAATCTATTAAAGAAATTCCTATCAAACTAATTTATGACATCTTTATAAAATTATAGTAAATTTTCTAAACTAATGATATAATGACTCTACCTGATCATTACCGAAGCTTACCTTCTTGAATCTTGTTTCTTCTCTCAAACTATGAGCTTGATTACCACAGGTAATGGCGGGTTACTGAAATTATCTAATAGGCAGGGATGATATCATGAAGAAAAGTTTTGCGGCACTACTCTTAGTGGCTTTATTGGTCACTTCTCCATTGCTATCAGGATTTGCGCAGGGAGTCACAGACACACAGACAGATACCGAAACCACAAATACCGATGACGAGACCGGCATTACTGCGGAAGGAAGCGACACTGAAACAAGCGGCACTGAAACAAACGCAGTCATGAGTCTTATGAGTGCACCGATCGAGCCGTCCGCTCTTGCGGCTACGGCACCTGTGACGCCGCTATACGAACCCACCATTTCAGGCAGAGCTCATGTACAGAATATAGGGTAGCAGTCTGCGACATCTTCAGTTTCGCCAAATGTTCTCAGTATCGGAGCGCCGGGAAAAAGCTTGAGACTTGAGGCTATGGTCTTTGCTCTCAAAGACGCTCCCACAGGAAGCGGTATTAAGGTGAGAGCACATGTGCAGAATGTGGGTTGGCAGAGCGAAGTTATATTTACGGATGCGACCGATATTAATTCTCTAAAGAAAATAACCGGTACCACCGGGCAGTCTCTACGTATGGAGGCTGTGGAGCTATCTCTTACCGGCGATATCGCAAAGGATTATGACATATATTATAGGGCTTATGTTCAGGGATTAGGATGGCTTAGTTGGGCAGCTAACGGTCAAAAAGCCGGCAGCGCATCGAAATCTCTTCGCATGGAAGGTCTTGAGGTAAAGCTGGTCGCGAAAGGTTCATTGCCGGCTGATATAGGCATTGGTTCATTTTCGGAACCGATTATTACTTACAGTGCTCACGTCCAGAATATAGGCTGGATGAGTTCAGTGAATGATGATTCAGTAGCGGGAACGACCGGAAGATCACTTCGACTTGAAGCTCTAAAGATTACTAAACCTTCGGTTCAGGGACTTACCGGAAATATTTATTATACTGCTTGTGTCACAGGAAAAGGGTGGCTCTCGGAGGTCAGCGGCGGTCAAGTTGCGGGCACTACCGGAGAAAGCAGGGCTATTGAGGCTATTAAGATTCGCTTAGACGGGACATTGGCCGACTATTATGATGTTTACTATCAGCTTCATACTTCGAATGTCGGCTGGATGAATTGGGCTAAAAACGGTGCAATGGCAGGGACCTATGGTTTCAGCAAAAGGGCAGAGGCTATTCGAATTGTGCTCGTTCCCAAAGGGGCGAATGCTCCTACAGGTTCAGGTAAAGCTTATGTTCAGGGCTTTGCACAGGATGATTTCAAATATAAGGGATTCGGAATCTTCACGAAGGACTCGTCGGGAAAGGCTATTAACGTTAAAAAAGAATTTGACTATCAGCAAAAGGGCGCTACTTTAGGTTTGGCAGGAGATGATACCTTCCAATTAACCAGCTACACTTTGGAATACACCCCGACCGATTCGAATAAGCCGACAGGCGGAGTAAAAACTACTGCGCATATTCAGGATATTGGGTGGGTGGCTACTCCCGCGACTTCCGGAGTGGCGATGAGCAGTCCGGATGGTTCAAAGAGAATAGAAGCTATCAGAATCGAGCTAACCGGAGATTTGGCTAAATACTACAGTGTTTGGTACAGGGTCTACACCGAGGGGCTTGGGTGGCTTGGATGGACTAATGACGGCAAAAATGCCGGTACGGCAGGTATGAGCAAGAAAATTGAGGCTATTCAGGTGGGGATTTACTCGATTGACGCACCACCATCCATGGCGAATGGTTCTCTGGCAGCTTATTATACTGAATTCACTCTTCCAACGCAGAGCGGTTCGGGGCTGGCGCTCTTTAATACGAGTAAAAAGCTTTCATCAGGTACAGAACAGAATTTAAGAAATGCCATTAGTGCGATTACCGGAAAAGGCTACAGTGTAGGCTTCGTAATGATGGATTTGAATACCGGAGCGGGGATTTTCTACAATTCAAACGGAACTTTTTATAGTGCCAGTTCAATAAAGGGTCCTTATGTTGTCTCATTGGTTGAGAGAAATCCGTCTTCCGTTTCAAGCTACAGCGGTGTTATGACAAACACAATCAAAATCTCGAGTAATGAGAGTTACTATGCGCTTCGAAAGGCATACGGTTATTCGACATTTGCGCCATGGCTTTCCGAGGCGGGTGTTACCAATGTAAATCCTGTAACTAATTATGCGAGCATAACGCCTGCCGCACTTGCAAGGATGTGGCTTAAGAATTATAAGTTCTTCACAAGCGGCAAACAACATAGCACATGGTGCAGGGATCTCTTTACTAATACGAGAAATTCATTCATTAATCAGGCGCTTGGCGGGAAGTACACGGTTTACTCAAAAGCGGGATGGATTAATGAAGGCGGGTACTTGACTGTGCAGAATGACGGTAGTGTCGTAATGGCTAACGGACATCCTTACGTTCTCGTAATACTCTCAGGTGCGTACGGTAAGATGAGCCTTTTGCAGAACCTTTCAACGGCTTTGGATGCAGCACACACGGAATTAATTAAATAATTTATAAATAGTTAATTGAATATCAGTCACCTGAAATAATAGCTCAAATATAGTTTGACATTTCCCCGACTCACTCTTATAATCGTCTTATGAGGCAACGGAGTCGGGGTTTTCGTTGTTTTTATTTTAAAAACATGGAAAAACGTTTTACTACGGGCTTCAACAACAAAAATCTGTTATTCTAAGAAGGAGGATCTATTATGAAGAAAAAGGTAATAAGTGTATTGCTGGCACTCGTCATGGTCTTTAGTCTTGCGGCTTGTGGAACGAAAGATAATTCAACTAATGAAGACGCCGCGACAGAAACTACTACCGATGAATCGACGGATACTGCCGAAACCACCGAAGACACGACTGCCACGGAAAGTCAGGTCAGGGTATGCGTAGTTTATTCGGGAAATCTCGGTGACAAATCCTACAATGATTCGTGTAATGAGGGTGCACAGCAGGCAGTAGCTGATTTCGGTATTGAGCTAAAGAGTCTTGAGGGGACGACTGCCGAGGAATGGGAAGCTAATTTCCTTGCAGCCGCAGAAGAAGGCTATGATCTGATTATCTGCTCATCTTCGAACTTTGAAGAGTACATGAAAGAGCACTGCGCTAATTATCCCGATGTAAAATTTGCAATCATTGATACCACTGTTGAAGGTGATAATATCGTCTCTATTAGCTTTGCTCAGAATCAGGGTTCTTTCCTTGCGGGAGCAGCAGCTGCCATGTTCACCACAAAGACCGATATCGAGGGCGTTAATGATGAGAAAATAATCGGATGGGTAGGTGGTATGGATATTCCTGTTCTACATGACTTTTATGTTGGATATGAGCAGGGTGCGAAATACATTGATCCCGACATTACGGTTCTGCAGGCCTTTGCGGGTACTTGGAATGACCCATTAAAGGGCAAGGAATTAACTCTTGCACAGTATGAGCAGGGTGCTGACATTGTTATGAATGTTGCCTCCGGTACAGGAAATGGTATCCTTGAGGGAGCAAAGGAAGCCGGAAAATATGCTATTGGCGTTGATTTGAATCAGGACAACGATCAACCGGGCAGCGTTCTTACATCCATGGTAAAGAGAGTTGACCGCGCATGTTATCTCGTTATTGAGTCTGTAGTTGAAGGCACGTTTGCGGGCGGTTCCACTTCTTATCTGACTGTTGCGGACGGTGGTGTCAGCCTGACTGATTTCAGCGTAATTAAAGAAGCACTTGGTGATAAATTCCCGCAGGATATTGTTGATACGGTCACCGAACTTGAGCAAAAAATTGTTTCCGGCGAAATCAAAGTGGAAAACTATGAAGGATTCGGACCCCAATAATTAATCAGTCTAATATTACGATGTAACAAAACAATATGGTCAATAGGTCATGCTATTCATGCTTTAATGGTATAGTATGGCATGACCTTGAGACCGGGATATGCTATAGGAAGGAGCCAAAGAAAGGCGAATTCTAAATGGCTTAAGAGTGTCATTTGTTAATCTAAATAATCATATAGAGTTACAGGCGGGTGATGAGTTGGATGCTTATGTAATCGAAATGGAAAACATTGTGAAGACTTTCGGTGAAGTAAAGGCGATTACCGACGGGCAGTTCACTTTGAAAGAAGGGGAAATACATTCTTTGATTGGTGAGAACGGCGCGGGGAAGTCCACAATGATGAAATCGCTCTACGGAATGTATGACATTGACTCCGGGATTATTAAAATCCGCGGCGATTTGATGGGACATATTACTCCGAAAATTGCGATTGAAAAAGGAATCGGAATGGTTCACCAGGAGTTTATGCTGGTAAATGATCTGACAGTTCTGGAAAATATTATTCTTGGGTTCGAACCAAAAAAAGGAATCACAATAGACTTCGAAAAGGCGCGCGGATCGATAGGACAATATATAGACCAATATAAAATGGATATCCAGTTGAACAAGAAAATCAACCAGATATCAGTTGGTGAAGCACAGCGCGTCGAAATAATAAAAATTCTTACCAGAGGAGCAAATGTAATAATCCTCGATGAACCAACTGCGGTTCTTACGCCGCAGGAGACTAAACAATTATTCAAAATCTTGAAAAATCTGAAAGCAGACGGAAAATCCATTGTTTTTATATCACATAAATTAAATGAAGTCATGGAAATCTCTGACAGAATCAGCGTTATGCGTCAGAGCAAATACATAGGGACTGTCAATAAAAACGAAACCTCCCAGTCAGAGCTTGCGAAAATGATGATTGGACGCGAGGTATTCTTGAATATTGAAAAGGCGTCAGCAAAAACCGGCGAGACAGTACTTGATGTAAAGGACGTTTGGGTATCGGGAGAGAAAGAAATCTCGAAAATAAAAGGCGTGTCATTGCAGGTAAAAGCCGGTGAAATAGTTGGTTTAGCCGGAATCGACGGAAACGGACAAAGCGAACTGATAGAGGCGATTACGGGTCTTAGAGAGGTAGAAAAGGGTGAAATCCTCTTGGAAGGGAAAAACATAACGGGAAAGTCACCCGGGAAAATAAGGAGCATTGGCCTTACACATATCCCTGAAGACAGAAATGTCAGAGGTTTAAATCGCACGATGTCAATTGAGGACAATTTAGCCGCTGCAAAGATTGAGGATGTGCAGTTTTCAAAATGGGCTTTAATAAAAAAGAAAGCCATACATAAATACGCAGTCGGTCTGGCGGACACTTTTGATATCAGACCGCGTAATCCGCAGAGTCTGACAGCGGCACTCTCCGGTGGTAATGCCCAAAAAGTCGTCGTCGCCCGAGAGGTCGCGATGAACGGAAAATTATTGGTTGCTTCCCAGCCGACCAGAGGCGTAGACATCGGAGCTATCGAGTCCATACGGACGATCTTACAGGATGTTAAACTAAAAGGTCTGGGGGTTTTATTGGTCTCGGCGGACCTTGAGGAAATTCTATCTCTCTCCGATAGGATTGTGGTCATGCATGAGGGAAAAATCAGCGGAGAGGCGATAGCCTCAGAGACAGATGAGGAAAAGCTGGGTCTTCTGATGATGGGCGGCGCAGATCTTAGTAGTTCAAAGTCAGGGGGTGATTTGGATTGAAAGCAACAATGCAAAGTTTAATTAAAATACTCCTGACAATGATTTTTGCACTTCTAATCGGCGCTATTTTTATTCTTATAATCGGCGAAAATCCGCTCGAGGCGTATGTGGCTTTGGTGAGAGGGGCATTCAATGGAAAGCTCAAAATCGGCACGACTTTGGCGAGTTTCACTCCTTTATTATTGACTTCATGCGCTTTTGCGGTCGCCGCAAAAGCCGGAGCATTCAATGTGGGTGTGGAAGGTGAAGTCTTTTTAGGCGGAATAACAGCTGCATATATTGGAATCAATTGGACATTCTTGCCAAAACCTATTCTGCTCGTTGCCTGTTTTGCGGGTGCGATCATTGTCGCGGCGCTCTGGGCATGGATACCGGCGGTATTAAAGGTTTATTATCGTGTCAGTGAGGTATGCGTGACCATACTTATGAATTCGGTTGCACTATATATCACTTCGTATTTGGTCAGCGGTCCTATGAGCGCAGGCGTGGCGAACGCCCAGTCACTGCCTGTTACTGTGAACCTCACTCAATTCATGAAACCAAGCAGTGTAAATACGGGTCTTTTTGTTGCGATAGCGGTCGTGGTATTAGTTACATTGGTTTTATATAAAACGACAATAGGATACAAAATACGTTCGGTCGGGACGAACCCTAATTTCTCGGAATACGTGGGAATCAGCCCGAAAAAGTCCCTGATACAGGCGATGATGCTAAGCGGAGCCCTCGGCGGAATAGCCGGCTGCATAGAGGTCTTGGGAGTGCATGGATACTTCCTTAATAATTTCGCAACGGGACTCGGTTCAAACGGAATGCTCGCCTCCCTGATTGTTAAGAATAATATGGTTTTTGCTCCGTTTATGGCATTTTTCCTTGCGATGCTTAAATCGGGCGCGATGGGCATGCAGCAGTCAACAGGTGTGCCGAAATCCCTCGTTGATACAATCACGGCGGTATTCATAATCGTTGCCACGATGGAATTATTATTTAAATTCGGGAATAAAAAACCACGTAGGGGCGGGGGCACACCGCCAGGCAAAACCGCTAACGCGGACATTGAAACCCAAACCCGTACGGGCGTAAACCTGCCGTCCGCCAAAACCACGGGCACCCCAACACACAACGAAGGCGAGGTGACCACATAATGAATTTTAGTAAAATATTTAATACATCATTAATATATGCCACATTTCGCTCCGCTACACCTATTATTTACGCGGCTCTCTGTGCCGCCATTACTCAACAGGCGGATATACTTAATATCGGCACTGAAGGAATAATGCTTACCGGAGCTTTCGCGGCGGTCACTGTCAGCTATCTGACCGGGAGTTGGATTCTGGGGGTGCTGACTGCCATGGCTGCGGGTTTTCTTATGTCAATGATTATGGCAGTCGGGCATATCCGTTACAAAGCTGAGATTTGTGCAATTGGTATGGGCATAAATATGTTTGCGATTGCGATAACGAAATTTTTGTTAAACAGCGTGCTCGGAAAAAGCGGCACTTTTTCAGAGCCTGAGATTCAGGCCATTCCGCGCGTTTCGTTACCTTTTTTGACGAAAGTCAAATTCTTGAATGAGTTATTCAATAATTGGTGCATTACCGAATGGTTTGTAATCGTATTAATCATTGCAATCTGGTTCATATTTTATAAAACCGTCTGGGGTTTGCGCTTACGAGCGGTCGGACAATTCCCGGCAGCGGCGCAGACTGCGGGCATTAATGTAAATGCGATGAAATATCAGGCCATTGCTATTTCAGGGCTTATCGGAGGACTTGCGGGAGCGCATTTATCACTCGGTTATAGTAAAATGTTTACTGAAAATATGACCAATGCTAGGGGATTTATGGGCGTAGCTGCCATGTACTTCGGAAGCGGACACCCAATCCTTACGGCGGTTGGTTGTCTGGTTTTCGGATTCTCGGATTCCATCGGGGCGCGACTGCAGGCTTACGGAGTACCCTCGCAGCTGGTATTATTAATGCCTTATGTGGTCGTTATTGTGACACTTGCGATATCCATGGCATCAAAATTAGCCAGGGAGAAGAAGCGCAAGAGTTCGCTGGCTTAAAGAAAATATATATTTCTTTCGCACGGACCTTTAGGACACGGGCGATAAGGAGCTTAATATGGTAAAGAAACAGAAAATAATAATTGATTGTGATCCGGGGCATGATGATGCGATTAATATTATGCTTGCGGGGAGTTCGGATAAATTAGATGTTCTCGGTATTACCGTGGTGGCAGGGAATCAGACGATTGAAAAAACCGTTAAGAATGCCTTGCGGGTTTGTCAGTATTTGGATTTATCATATCCGGTTTATGCAGGGTGTCCTCAACCTATGATTCGTGCGCGACAGATGATAGCTGATGACATTCACGGCGAAACCGGTTTGGATGGCCCTGTATTTCCGGAACTTACGAGAAACGCAGAAGATATTCATGCTGTGTTATTTCTGATTGATACCATAATGAAGTCCGAAGGAGATATTATTATCACTCCGACCGGACCTCTTACGAATATTGCCATGGCGATGCGCCTGGAGCCAAAAATTGTTCCTAAAATAAAACGCATCGTCCTGATGGGCGGCAGTTACCAGATGGGAAATGTTACACCTGCGGCGGAATTTAATATAATTGCGGATGCCGACGCTGCGCATGTGGTTTTTTCAAGTGGAGTGCCCTTAACAATGTGTGGCTTAGATGTCACCAGAAAGGTGCTTTGTTTTCCTGAAATCGTCGATAGAATGCGAAAAATCGGAAACAAAGCCGCGAGCCTTTTTGCGGATTTAATGACATATTTCAATAAGAGCCAGAAAGAAGTCTTTGGCTGGGATGGCGGTCCTCTGCACGATCCGGTCACTGTTGCATCGATATTGGAACCCGAGTTATTGAAAATAAAGCCGATGTATACGGAGATTGACATTAGGGGCTTAGGAAGCTACGGGCGCACGAATTGTGATTATTTCGGATATAGCAAAAGGACGCCGAACGTGGATGTTGCGATAGATATTGATGTCGAAAAATTCTGGGATACGATTGGGGCGGGAATCAAGGCATATTCGGCGTAATTCGAGATGAGGTAAAATTCTATCAGAAGTTTGTTTGGTATAGAAGAGAATACGATAAAATAACAGGAAGGAGGCTTGGGATGAGAGATTGCGATGGTATTCTTGCAGCTTTGAAAAAGACGCTTGAAATTCATAAAAATGAATATGTCGCCTATTTGCAGGATATCGTTTCTATTGACACACAGGATATCGGTCATGGAATCAAAGGCGGCAGAGAAAAAGAGGGTCAGGAATATCTGATAAAGCTGTTTGAGGAAATGTGCGCGGACAATATAACTAAGGACGATATGTCAGAAGAGTTTATTTCCGAAGCTATTGCAAAGCATAGAGAAGGAAATCCCGGGCATGATTATACAGACAGGTTTAATATTTATGCGACTTTTAAATCCGTTTTGAGTAATCCCGATAATGCTTCCGATTTTGAGCATTCCCCCAAAACCATCCTCTTTAATGGTCATATTGATACTATGCCTCCGGGAGATTTAAGCCTTTGGGAAAGCCCGCCGCATAAGCCCGAAATTCGTGACGGACTCCTCTACGGGCTCGGAAGCTGTGATATGAAAGGCGGGCTGATGGCAGCGATAATGGCGGTTAAGCTTATTTCTGACGCGAAACTAAAACTTCCTGCCCATGTCATTATTACTTCCGTTTGCGATGAAGAAGGCGGCGGGAACGGCTCGATTCGGGCGATAATGCAAGGCTTAAAAGCCGACGGCGTAGTGGTTTGTGAGCCGACTTCAAGAGAATTAATATTGGCTCATATGGGATTTGTGTTTTTCAAGGTTTCAATAGAGGGACGCTCCAATCATTCGGGAGCAAAATGGCTCGGAGTGAGCGCAATCGAAAAAATGACAGCCTTGATGCAAAGGCTAAATGACCTTGAACACAGGTGGCTGCTTAAATATAAACATCCTTTACTGCCTGCGCCGAACCTGAACGTGGGCACAATACATGGTGGCAGTGCGGGATCGACAGTGGCAGGGGAGTGTGCGATAGAAATCTGTGTCCATTACCTACCACGATTAATGAGCCATGAACAGGTGGTTTCAGAAATAACAGATGAGATTGAGAGATTTTCTCGCAGCGATTTATGGCTTAAAGAACATCCGCCGAAAGTGGAGATCTATCAATCCGGCGGCGCTTTCGAAATGCCTGAAGACGAATTTACGAAGAGCTTTTGTGATGCATATAAAAAGGTCAGAGGCGAAGATGTAAAAATAGCGGGCTCGCCGGCGGGGTGCGACGCCAGATTGTGGCGCAATATTGCCGAATGCCCCACCATACAATACGGCCCCGGAAACCTCGAACAATGCCACAGCGTAAATGAATACCTGTCAGTGGACGAATATTTACAAACGATATTAATATATGCGATGTTAATTCTGGAATTTAATAATCCGTAGGGGACGCCGGCCTCGGCGTCCCATGATAAACGATAATGCGATGTTGGCGTGTGCCCTTGAAGGTATACTACAAACCCAGGAGGAATTGATTATGAGCAAAAAAATCTTATTGGCAGGTGAATCATGGATGAGTTACACCACACATGTAAAGGGGTTTGACGCCTTTTACACATCTGTTTATGAAACGGGGGATAAATGGCTGGTCGAGGCTTTAGAAGCCGGGGGTTATGAAGTGAGCGTTATTCCGAATCACCTTGCCTGCGAGAATTTCCCTTTTACTTTGGAAGAATTAAATGAATATGACGCCATTATGCTTTCGGATATCGGAGCAAACACGTTGTTGATACCGGTTCCGACATTTTCAAAAAGCTTAAAAATGCCGAATCGTTGCAAATTACTTAAAGAGTATGTCCTTCGTGGCGGCGCATTATTAATGATAGGCGGTTATCTGACCTTTTCGGGAGTGGATGCGAAGGGAAAATGGCATGATACGGCCGTTCAGGATATTTTGCCTGTGGAGGTCTTAAGTGTTGATGATAGAATGGAGCACTGCGAGGGTGTAAAACCATTGGTAGAAGCGCAGCACCCTGCATTAGCCGGACTTCCAAAAGACTGGCCTGAGATATTAGGTTACAATAAAACGATTGCAAAGCCTGAGGCGACTGTTCCTGTTACTATAGAAGGTGACCCTTTGGTTGCTTTTGCGCAATATGGTAAGGGAAAGAGCGCCGTATTTACCACGGATTGCGCACCGCACTGGGCACCACCCGAATTTGTGGAATGGGAATACTACAATAAATTATGGCAAGGTATTCTCGACTGGCTGATTGAAAAATAGTATTGTCGGAGACAAATAAGGAATACGCAAGGAGCATTGAAAGAGTTTATGAAAGAATTTATCGCCGAGTTTAATAAAGAAGCAGCAATGAATCTGCTTAAGGATATTATCAGCATACCTACGGTGAATGGGCGCGACAGTGTAAATCCGCTTTCAGAATATTTGCGCGATTACTTTGAAGCTGCCGGCATCACTTCGCAGATTCAGGAAATCGACGAGACGCATTCAAATGTCATCGCCTTTATCAAAGGGGTGAATGAAAGTAAAACCGTCATATGGAACGGACATATGGATACTGTCGCCTATGGTGATTTGGCTTCATGGGAGTCTGACCCTAAAGTTCCGGTAATTAAGGACGGCAGAATGTATGGGCGCGGCACTTCAGATATGAAAAGCGGACTGGCGGCAATGGTTTTTGCTTTGACAGAAATTAATAAGAACAATTTTCGCCCAAAGCATAATATTCAGTTTATTGCCACCTGTGATGAAGAAACGGGGGGCGCGGGCGCAAAAGCGATTATATCCGAAAAAAAGATGTCGGAATCGGACATGTTATTGATTGGCGAACCGACGGGGCTTTTACTTGGGATTGCTCAAAAGGGCTGTCTTTGGACAAAGATAAGTGTCAGAGGAAAGACAGGGCATGGGGCATATCCGAAAGAAGGTATTAATGCCATAGAGGCGGCATTTTTCATTGCCAATGGAGTAAAGGAATATGTGAACACTTACAAACACGCGATTCTGGGAGAAGCGACGGCGCAGATAACTAAATGCGAAGGAGGAATCCAGGCGAATATGACCCCTGATGAATGCGCTCTGACTATGGATATTCGCCTTGTACCCGAGTTGAATTATAAAGATATCACAAACGTAATCTTCAATCTTATGAGGGAGTGGAATACAAACAGGAAAAATATGTTAAACGCCAATTCGGATGATGAGACCGAGGAAGCGCACGTTTATATTGATTTCATCAATAATAAGAGAGCGATTGAAATAAGCACGGAAGCGCAGCTTGCAAAGAGCGTGATTGATGCGCTACATAATACAGAAACTCCGATTGATTATACAGGGATTTCATATTTTACCGATGCGGGGGTTTTAGTTGAGGATAAACCAAAGATGCAAGTCCTGCTTTTCGGACCGGGCGAGGCGGCTTTAGCGCACAAACCGAATGAATACGTCGAAATAGATAAATACTTAAGAGCCATTGAAGTATTTATTGAGGCGGCTTTATGAAACGCCCTACGATAAAGGATATTGCTAAAGCCGCGGGAGTATCAATAACTACGGTTTCACTGGTGTTGAACAAAAAAGCTGCGAAAATTCCGGCTGCCACTAAAAAGCGAATTGAACGGATTGCAAAGGAAGCCGGCTATCGCCCCTATCAAGTCGCAGTCAGTTTGGTTAAAAAAAGGAGTAATACAATCGGACTGATTATCCCGGACATCGGAAATGTATTTTTCTCGCATATAGCAAAGGGAATCGGGGAGGTATGCTCCGAAGCTGAGAAAACTCTGTTTCTGTGCAATACCGGTGACATAAAGGAAAAGGACACCGAGTATATTAAGTTATTAGCTGACAATGGAGTCGAGGGAATTATTTACATTATGTCTCGCGACAATAATGAAAAATCCGCATCCAAGGCAGTGAAAGCATTGCAAAACAGCAATATTCCATTCATTCTATTGGACAGATTCGTCGAAACCGCGCTCTGCCCTCAGGTTTATCTGAATCATAGAAAGGGCGGATACATTGCAACTAAACACTTAATTGATCTTAAGCATAAAAAAATAGCCTGTATTACCGGGCCGAAACAAATGCCTTCCTCGAAGCAGCGGTTTCAGGGATTCATTGATGCTTGTGAGGAAGCAAAAATAGAATATGATGAAAAGTTAATCTACGAAGGTGGATTTACATTGGATAGCGGTGTCGCGGCAATTGATTATTTTGAAAAAAGAGAATATACGGCGCTATTTGCCTGCAATGATTTATCAGCATTCGGAGCGTGCAAAAGGCTCACGGAATTAGGAAAGAAAGTACCTGAAGACGTTTCTGTTGTCGGGTATGATGATGTAGTGTATGCATCGCTGATGGCTGTTCCCCTGACGACGGTTCATCAGCCGGTTTATGAGATGGGGAAACTCGCGGTTAACAGATTGTTTTCGTTAATGAAAAACTATAACAAGAATAGTGAAAAGACTCATAAGATGGATAATAATACAAAAATGACGGATATAATTATTGAACCAAAATTGGTTGTTCGAAAAAGCACAATTGCTTGCGGCTGATGACCCAAAACTATTGGACGTTAAGGCGCGCTGGGTATTCTAAGGCAACAGGTTTAGTAAAGCAGGAGAGATTGTATGAAGATATTGAATTTCGGGTCGTTGAACATTGATTATGTATACAGTGTAGAGCATTTTCTAAGAGGCGGAGAAACACTTTCGTCAGACAGACTGGATATATTCTGCGGAGGAAAGGGTCTTAATCAAAGCGTGGCTCTGAAAAAGAGCGGCATAGAGGTTTACCATGCGGGGGCACTCGGAGAAAGCGACGGTGCATTTCTGCTGGATTTTCTTGATGAAACCGGTGTAAACCTTGAGTTTGTGCGAAAGTTACCTATGAAATCGGGTCATGCCATTATTCAAAAGAATCCCGAAGGACAAAACTGCATAATGCTTTACGGGGGTGCGAATCAAAATATTGAGAGATCTCAGGTTGACGCGGTGCTGGAACATTTTGAAGAGGGCGATTTCATTGTCCTTCAAAATGAAATCAGTGAAATAGGCTATATTATGGAGAAGGCTCATGAAAAAGGGCTTCGCATTGTGCTTAATCCGTCGCCTATGGATTCAAAGATTTTTACATATCCTCTTGACTATGTAGAATTATTGATTCTAAATGAAATTGAAGCCGGAGATTTACTTAGTAGTACTATTGAAAATGCAGCGAAGATTGATGCGGAAATCAAACCAAAATCAACGGGTTTGCAAGCGCAAGGGGATGTCTTAATTAAGCAGCTTTCAAGTAGATTTCGGCACATGAAAATTCTATTGACATTAGGAGATGACGGTTCCATATATAGAGACGCCGATACTATCATAAAACAGGGCATTTACCGGGTGGACGTTGTCGACACCACCGCGGCCGGTGACACTTTTACGGGGTTTTTCATCGGAGCCATTGCCGAAGGCAAAAGCGAAAAAGAGGCGCTGGAATTAGCCGCAAAAGCAGCATCTATTTCCGTTTCCAGACAGGGAGCGGCGCCTTCTATACCCGATAAGAAAGAGGTTTTGAGTTGGGATTTTTAAATTATCTTGTATTCTTTTAAAGATGTGTTACAATCTTTTGGTAGTCAATGCGGCGAAAAAACTTTTCAAAGTCATTGTAACTTTTGTGGCAAGGGGTGTCGGGGATGTCCCTCGGCTCCAATAGATTTGGAGGAATCGTGATGAAAATCGTAATAATCGGAGACGGAAAGGTAGGACACCGACTCACGACACAGCTTTCGGAGGAAGACTGTGATCTTACGCTGATCGACAGAAATGATATTAAGCTCAACGACGCATTGAATAAATTCGATATTATCTGCATAACAGGCGACGGAGCCGATGCGGAGATTCAAAAACAGGCAAAAGTCGGAGAGGCCGATTTGGTTATAGCCTGCGCTTCCACTGACGAGCTCAATATGCTCTCGTGCTTGATTGCTAAAAAGCTCGGAGCGAAGGGGACGATTGCCAGGGTCAGGAATCCCGTTTACTTCCGGCAGATTAATTTATTGAAGGATGATTTACACCTTAATATGGTAGTGAATCCTGAATTGACTGCAGCTCAGGAGATTGAAAAAGTCATCATGATTCCCGAAACGACTAAGGTGGAGACCTTTATGAAGGGGAGGGTTGATCTGGTCGAATTTCCGCTTAAAGAAGATTGTAAAATTACGGGCTTAACCCTTTCCAAAATATACGAAACTCTAAAAACAAAAATTCTTGTATGTGCGGTTGTCAGAAATGACGAGGTCTTTATACCTGATGGTAATTTCGTCCTAAAAGGTGGCGACAAACTGCATATTACAGCACCTCGAAAAGATTTGGAGAAATTTTTCACAGCCATTGGACAGCGCGAACAAAAAATAAAAAATGTTCTGATATGCGGCGGCGGTCATGTCACTTTTTATCTCACGCGGGCGCTTATCGGAAGCGGACGTAAGGTTAAGATAATCGAAAGAGATAAGGACAGGAGCGTTTTGCTTGCGGAAGCTTTTCCGGAAGCCGTAGTCATTAGGGGAGATGGCACAGACCACGATCTCTTAATCGAAGAAGGTATTAAGGATGCCGATGCCCTGGTGGCGCTTACCTCTTTGGATGAGGAAAATATTATACTCTCATTGTTTGCGAAATCATTGAATGTTCCAAAGATAATTGCTAAGGTTAACGAAGAAAGCCGTTCCAAAATGGTGCAGAATCTGGGGATTGACAGCGCCATCTCCGCGAAATATGCGACGGCTGACCTAATTATCAGCTATGTTCGTGCCAGACAGAACTCGCTTACCAGCGCGAATGTAGAAACCCTATATCAATTGGTTGGTGGTCAGATAGAGGCTATGGAGTTTATTATACAAGAGGAGAGCGAGTATACGGGTGTTAAATTAAAAGATCTTAAGATTAAGCCTAATCATTTGGTAGCTTGTATAGGGCGCAAGCATCACATCATCATCCCTGATGGAAATGACCACATAGAGCCCGGTGACAGCGTGATTGTCGTCACGAAGGGTAACGGGATGAATGATTTCAGTGATTTGTTCGTACACAAATCAATATTAAGCGCATAGGAGGCTATTGTGAATCGTCGCATGGTTATTTATATATTGGGAAAAATGATGGGAGTGGAAGCACTACTCCTTTTGCTTCCTGCCGGCATCAGCCTCATTTATAAGGAGTGGGATGGCTCGTTTTTTCTTATTCCCGCCTCAATATGTCTGATATTATTTGCTTTGTTTGGGCGCAAAGCGCCTGCGGATAAAGTAATCTACGGACGCGAAGGTATGCTTATAGTGGCGGGCGCGTGGATTTTGTGGTCGCTGTTTGGTGCATTGCCTTTCACCATGTCAGGCACAATTCCGAGTTATATTAATGCATTTTTTGAAACTGTATCGGGCTTTACGACCACCGGCTCGACGATTCTCGTTGATATTGAATCCCTCCCGAAATGTATGGCTTTTTGGCGTAGCTTCACACATTGGATTGGAGGCATGGGGGTGCTGGTCTTTGTCATGGTTCTCGCGAATCTTGATAAAAAGAGTTCAATGCATTTATTAAGGGCGGAGGTCCCCGGACCTGAAAAGGACAAACTTGTTCCTAAAATGCGCCAGACTGCACGTATTCTATACGGAATCTATTTGGGATTGACCGCCCTTGAAGTAATATTTTTACTTATTGGAGGTATGAATGTCTTTGATGCCGTATTACATTCTTTCAGCACAGCCGGTACAGGCGGCTTTTCGAATTATAACGCGAGCATCGCGCATTTTAACAGTTCTTATATTGAATGGACTATAACTATCTTTATGACATTGTTCGGTATTAATTTTAATATGTATTTTCTGCTGTTGCTTCGCAATTTTAAACCCGTGTGGAAGAATGAGGAGCTACGTGCGTATTTAGGTATCATTGTTGCTGCGGTTGCGATTATCAGTTTTAATATTTATACAATATACGGACAGGACTCGTTGCGCACAGCGGCCTTTCAGGTTACGTCGGTAATGACTACCACCGGCTTTATTTCGGCAGATTATACGACGTGGCCTATGCTATCGCAATGTATTCTCCTGTTTTTAATGGTGGTGGGGGCATGCGCGTCCTCTACCGGCGGCGGAATAAAAGTGACGCGTTTTCTCGTGCTTCTAAAGAGCATCCGCCAGTATTGCAGACATTTAATTCACCCCAAACAGGTCTCCCTGATTCAGGTCAGTAAACGTACAATGTCCTCTCAGGTGTTATATGGAGTACACGCTTATTTTATGTCGTACGTAGCGATATTTATCGCTTCGGTCATTTTGGTGTCGGTTGATAATATGGACTTTGCCTCCACTTTAGGGGCGGTGCTGACATGCATGAATAATGTCGGCCCCGGACTGGGTGTCGTAGGCCCTTCAGGGAATTTTTCGTCGCTTTCGGTGTTATCAAAAATAGTCTTGAGTTTTGATATGTTAGCGGGGCGCCTTGAAATATTCCCGTTTTTATTGTTTTTCAACCTGAATGCCTGGCGCAAGAAGTTTTAATGTGTGATTATAACCGCAAAACGGTTTCCCGTGACCTAAAGGTCCGTGATAAAATCATATGTGTCCCGTGCGGACGCCGCTCATATTTGGACGATAATAATTGCAATACGCTGCCGTTCGCTTGCTGACGCACGTTGCCACATGATGATTTCCTCACGGCGCGGTCACGGATACGCGTAGCCCGGGATTTGTCGCATTATGATTACATTTACGAAAGGATTTCCCATGAATACGAATAAATCATCCTCAAATCTTGCTCGTTTTGGCAAGACAATCAAATGGACTACTATCGCCGGCGTTATTATATTCGCCGGATTATATTATTATGTGGCATTGCCGCCCATCAATATTCACTCGTCCGGAACATGGTCGTTCATTTTTCTTATAATAGCCGTTGTCCTTGTCGTATTGATGTTTCGTAAACGCAATATGAAACCGGCGGAAATAAAAAAGGAATTCAAAAAAAACGGTCCGATAAAATATGTTTTCTGGCTATTGGCGGCGAGTGTAATAGTTTTCATTATAGGTTCGATTCTGTCCTCGCCTATTGTTAACGCAAAGAAATATCAGGAACTGATGACGGTTCAGGAGGGGAATTTTACAGAAGATATTACAGAGCTTTCATTTGATAAAATCCCTCTTCTGGACAGGGATACGGCCGAGCTTTTGGGCGATAGAAAAATGGGAAGCATGGTCGATATGGTCTCTCAATTCGAGGCTGATTCGATTTATTCCCAAATCAACTACGCGGATAATCCGGTCAGGGTCACTCCTTTGAAATACGCGAGCGCGATTAAGTGGATGACGAATTTCGGTGACGGGATTCCCGCTTATATTCGAATAAATATGGCTACCCAGAATACCGAGCTTGTGAAATTGTCGGAGGGAATGCGCTACACACAGGCTGATCATTTCGGACGCAATATCTACCGTTATCTTCGTTTTGCGCATCCTACCTACATCTATGGAGAGTTAAGCTTTGAGATTGACGAGGAGGGTGTGCCTTACTACGTAGCTCCTGTAAAGAAGTTCAATATCGGGCTTTTCGGAGGGGAGACCATCGGCAGGGTCGTGCTTTGCAATGCCATAACAGGCGAATTGGAGGATTACCCAATCGAGGATGTTCCGCAGTGGATAGACAGGGCATATTCGGCTGATCTATTGATGAAGCTCTTTGATTATTACGGGACGCTGAAACATGGCTTTTTCAATAGTATTTTCAGTCAAAGAGATTGCCTTGAGACGACTTCAGGGTACAATTATCTCGCTATTGACGATGATGTTTGGATGTACACAGGAGTTACATCCGTAAACGGTGACCAGTCCAATGTCGGATTTGTGCTTTCGAATCTTCGGACAATGGAAACACGTTACTACACCTGCGAGGGCGCCACCGAAACCTCCGCAATGAGTTCCGCGGAAGGACAGGTGCAGGATTTGGCGTACACAGCCACATTCCCATTGTTGCTTAATATTTCAGGAGAGCCGACTTATTTCCTCGTCTTAAAAGACGCCGCCGGTCTGGTTAAGAAGTACGCAATGGTCAATGTTCAAAAATATCAGGTCGTCGGAATCGGCGACAGCGTAAATGCCTGTCGCCAGAATTATCTTGAATTAATGCTATCAAGCGGTGATATGGTAATAGCGGAGGATACGCGTGAAGTGAAAACCGCGCGCGGGATAGTGGAGACAGCCGCCGGAGTCGTGCTTGGCGGAAATACTCACTATTATATAATGCTGGCAAATTCAGATGCCATCTATGACTTTCCTGTAATGGATTTTCCTGAAATAGTGGGTATAAAAGAAGGCGACTCGGTTACAATTGAGTATAAAGAAGGCGGAAGCGTGAGTACGGCGGTGAGTATAACGGAGAAATGACTGCAAAACATAGTAAAAGCTCGGAATTTTTTCTATTTACAACTGCATATAATTTGTGTATAATTCGCATATAAGAGGAGGAGAAAAGATGACAAACTCTAATTCGAACACCATGCACATCAGAATCAATCCTGATATTAAAGAACGTGCGATGCCAATACTAAAAGAGCTCTCAATATCTATTGGGGAATATTTTAATATGGCACTTTCTCAATTAGTACAGCAACATAGAGTACCTTTTGAATTGGGGGATAGCGTTTATTATTCATTTATGCCTGATTTCGAAAAAGATGTTGCCGAAGCCCATTCCGATGTTATTAATGGCGCTGAAACAATCAAGAATTCTAACGAACTTAGAGAGGCACTTCATTTTTATGCCAAATGAGAAATACATCTATGAATTATTTTTATCTGCCAACTTCAAGCGAAATTTAAAGAAAGCGACTAAACAAGGACTTACCACCCGATTCGCTTTAATTTCCCCAGCACCCTCTCGGCGTCAGCCCCATCGACCGGTGTCGGACAATAATCATTGTACCCTGTGTGCGCAGAGACGCGGCAGGGTATTATATTGATTTCGTCCGATGGAACCAATTCCTGATTTTCGTCGAAATGAAAGGTTTGTTGGAATATCATCGTGTCCTTATCCGATGGATTTGAATTCCCTCCAAAGCAGAAATTACCCATGCTGTAGCAGATATAGACACCATTGTATTTTTCAATGCTTTGCAATACGTGCGGGTGATGCCCGATGACTAAATTAGCGCCTTCATCCACTGCGATATGCGCGAGAGATGTCTGGGTGGAATTGGGGGAATACTCACGCTCAATTCCCCAGTGGAAATTTACTATAATAAGCTGAGCTCCCTGCTGTTTAAGTAAAGCAATATTTGTCTTTAGTTGTGTGGCGCATCCCATTCCCGAACCCAATTCATAAATCCCGCAAAGCCCTACTTTAATACCCTTTATTTCCATAACGGCAATGCGGTCATATCCGAAATTCACAATACCCGCCGCATCCAGTGCTGCTATGGTGTCCGTATAACTGACTTCACCATAATCCTTACTGTGATTATTCGCAAGGTTTGCCGCCTCAACGCTACCCTCTACCAGAATATTAGCAAACTCCGCATCGCCTTTAAATGCGAAAGTCTTATCCATACGCGTATTTGAGGTCGTGAGAGTTCCTTCCATATTTACAATGGATAAATCATCGGCTTCCAGAATGGGTTTAACATTTTGGAAAAAATAAGCCGCTCCGTTTTTGGAATAATAGGCGTTCACACTGGAAGAGTAGCTGAAATTCTTATCGGTTCCGAGCGTGCAATCGCCCATAGACGATACCAAAAGTGAAACGGGTTCAGATTTCGCAGTTTCGACAGTATTAGTATTTATCGTGAGATTACCGGCCGCATCTACGGATACATGGGAGTTTTCCGAACCTAAGTCAGTACCCGAATCGGCTGCATCTGAACCCGGCGTACCTGAATCGGGTGTTCCTGAATCGGCATTCGATTCGGCCAAACCTGCTTCATTGGTAGTAGCATCATTGATTTCAGAAGTTGTGGCAGTTGTATCATCATCGGAAGTCTTTATTAGCTTGTTTTTTATTAGCAGAACACCGGCCGTAGCCCCAATCACAAATAAAACGGACACAACCAATATTAAAAGCCTGTGAGACTTCCTTTGTTGTGTCCGTTTGTTTCGCTTAGAACCTCTATTCATATTAGTTCAGCAGACTGCAGCCTTCCATGTTAATAGAAGACAGTTCGTCTTTCTCTGCACTGATGCTGACGTAAAACTCAATCCCGCAAGTTTCGGAGATTTTCTTAAGCCGATCAATAAAACGGGGCATATTCTCCATAGAAATATCGGCATGTTTCAGTATCCCGTCAATAAAGATGACTTCAATGTCGCCATTGGAACTGTACATGCCGTATAAAAATCCTACATACTCGTCAATATTCGTGATTGCCTTATAATCGTCCATGCATACTACTCTGATGTCGAAGGAAACACTCTGCGTATCGCGGTGGCTTTTCTTTACGAAAACCACATTTCCGTTCGTTGTTTTAACTAATTCGTTAGCTTTGGCAATCATTAATTGTGTTTTTCCGGTACCCTTGGGACCGGCTAATAAATTTACCATCGGAACCACTCCTTTACCCGTATTTACATACGTTTTCTATTAGAATATTAAGTTAGAGTGTTCAAGCACCGTTCGTAACATGTCTGTTTTGGTATAGTGTTTGAACCGGTATCTACAGTATACATTAAAAATCCCTCCGATACAACCGCAAGATAACCCAAAAACATATATACATTCTTGTGCAAAGTTACTTACGGATTAGTCCTCAATCCTTGACACAAAACCTCCATGTGTTAAAATGTGTTTTGTTGACATATCTGCTCACTTATTATTAATGACTATATTGAGCTTACTCGCGGAGGTAAAGATGGGCGCAGTTTATAACCATAAAGCAATCGAGAAAAAATGGCGGGAGAGATGGGCTAAAGAACCTGTTAATCCGAAAACCGCCGGAAATACAGAAAAACCGAAATACTATTGTCTGGATATGTTTCCTTACCCTTCAGGCAATGGTCTTCATGTGGGGCACTGGCGCGGCTATGTGATTTCAGACGTATGGAGTCGTTATAAATTGCAGCAGGGTTATTATTTGATTCACCCGATGGGGTGGGACGCGTTCGGTCTTCCGGCTGAGAATTATGCGATTAAAATGGGCATTCACCCTGCGATTTGCACCGCCGAAAATGTCCGCAATATTAAGGCGCAAATCGGGGAGATAGCTGCTCTATATGACTGGGATATGGAAGTAAATACCACTGATCCTGAGTTTTTTAAATGGACGCAGTGGATTTTCGTTAAAATGTTTAAAGAAGGACTCGCCTACGAAAAGGAATTTCCTATTAATTGGTGTCCTTCGTGTAAGACAGGGCTTGCCAATGAAGAGGTCGTAAATGGTAAATGCGAGCGCTGCGGCACCGAGGTCACAAAGAAAAATATGCGCCAGTGGATGCTCAAAATTACACAATACGCCGAGCGTCTGCTGGAAGACTTAAAAGGACTTGACTGGCCTGAAAAGGTAGTAAAAATGCAATCCGATTGGATTGGAAAATCATACGGTGCACAGGTGTCATTTCCTGTGGCGGATTCGGATGATGTGATTGACGTCTATACGACGAGACCCGACACGCTTTATGGTGCGACTTTTATGGTGCTCGCTCCTGAGCACCCCTTAGCTTCAAAGCTTTCCACGCTTGAGACGAAATCTGATGTTGATAAATATATATTTGATGCGTCCATGAAATCCAATGTCGATAGATTGCAGGATAAGGAAAAGACCGGCGTTTTCACTGGAAGTTATGCTATTAATCCTCTTAATAAAGAAAAAATCCCGATTTGGATTTCCGACTATGTACTTATTGACTATGGAACCGGTGCCATCATGTGCGTTCCCGCCCATGATGACCGCGACTTTGAATTTGCGACGAAATTTTCACTTCCTATTATTGAGGTCATTTCAAAGGACGGAGTCCCGAAAGAAAAGCTTAGTGAGGCATATACAGACGCTTCGGGAATCATGGTAAATTCAGGTGAATGGAATGGCATGGAATCCGCGAAACTTAAAATAGAAGCCCCGCATATTATTGAAAAAATGGGAATCGGAAAGGCCACGGTAAATTATAAACTGCGAGACTGGGTTTTCTCGCGCCAGCGCTATTGGGGAGAACCTATCCCTATCATACATTGCCCGAATTGCGGGAATGTGGCTGTTCCCGAAGAAGATCTTCCTTTAGAGCTTCCGCAGGTGGAGTCCTATGAGCCGACAGGCACAGGAGAGTCGCCGCTTGCCGCAATTGATGAATGGGTTAATTGCACTTGCCCGATTTGCCATGCGTCCGCAAAAAGGGAGACTAATACCATGCCTCAATGGGCAGGTTCTTCGTGGTATTTTCTTCGTTATGTGGATAATCACAATAATGACGAACTGGTTTCAAAAGAAAAGGCAGCGAAATTCCTTCCCGTTGATATGTATATCGGCGGTGTGGAGCACGCTGTGTTGCATCTACTGTATTCGAGATTTTATACGAAATTTTTGTATGATATAGGGGTGGTCGACTTTACGGAACCGTTTTCAAAACTCTTTAATCAGGGCATGATAACAGGGAAAAACGGCGTAAAGATGAGCAAATCAAAGGGCAATGTCGTTGCCCCCGATGACCTCGTGCGCGATTACGGCTGCGATTCACTTCGTATGTATGAGCTATTCGTAGGACCGCCGGATTTGGATGCAGAATGGGATGACAGAGGGATAGACGGAGTGAACAGATTCTTAAGACGCTTCTGGAATCTGGTGCAAGAAAGCCTCGAAAAAGACATAAAAGCCACGCCCGAGATGATAAAGGAGCGAAATAAACTCGCTTACGATATAACGACGAGACTGGAGGCGTTTAGCTTAAATACCGTAATTTCAGGCTTCATGGAGCACAATAATAAACTCATTGAAATCGCAAAGACCACAGGAGGAATTGATAAAGAGACACTTAAGGTTTTTGCGGTGTTATTGTCGCCATTTGCTCCTCATATAGCTGAGGAGGTCTGGGAGCTATTAGGACACGAAAAGAGCGTCTTTACCGCAGGGTGGCCTACATACGATGAGAGCTTGATGAAAGAAGATACAATAGAAATAGCCGTGCAGGTAAACGGAAAAACTCGTGTCGTAATAGCATTGCCGGCGGGGGTAGACAGAGAAAATGCCATTACGGCAGGAAAAGAAGCGATAAAAGGGAAACTGAACGGGAATATCATTAAGGAAATCTATGTTCCGGGCAGAATAATAAACTTTGTGGTGAAATAAGGGTGATTATGAACACACTTTATGCAGTAATACCTTGCTACAATGAAGAAGAAGTATTGCGGGAGACTGCTACTCTACTGTCGCATAAGTTTGAGTACTGGATAAGTGAAAAGATTATTTCTGACAAAAGCCGCATAGTTTTTGTAAACGATGGCTCGAAAGACTCAACTTGGGAAATAATTAATAAGCTGCATTGTGAGAATAAATTGTTTTCAGGAATAAACCTCTCCAGAAACAAAGGACACCAAAATGCACTATTTGCGGGTTTGATGACTATAAAAGATAAATGCGATTTTACAATATCATTGGACGCGGATTTGCAGGATTCATTGGAAGCGATGGACGAAATGATAGCCAAATACAAAGCCGGGAGTGACATTGTTTATGGTGTACGTAGCAGTCGTAAAAGGGATACGGTGTTTAAAAGAACCACTGCAAAAATGTTTTATAGACTGATGGCAAAATTAGGCGTTGAACTGGTTTATAATCATGCAGACTATCGATTAATGAGCAGCAAAGCACTGGATGCTTTATCAAAGTATAATGAAGTCAATTTGTTCCTTCGCGGAATAGTACCACTATTGGGATTTCCTTCTGCTATTGTTGAATACGAACGTAGCAAACGATTTGCCGGGAAAAGTAAATACCCTTTGCGAAAGATGATTTCCTTCGCAATTGAAGGAATAACCTCTTTTAGTATACAACCGATTCGGCTGATTTCCGGTTTGGGATTATTAATCTTCCTTTTTAGTATAGGCATGATTATTTGGTTCCTTATTGATTATTTCAACGGAAATACCGTGCCCGGGTGGGCATCTACGGTTGTTTCTATTTGGTTCGTTGGAGGATTGCAAATATTTGCAATTGGAGTCATCGGTGAGTACATTGGAAAAGTCTATCTGGAAACAAAATCACGACCGCGATATATAATACAGGATATTTTGCATGAGGATTGAATGAAAAAAGTCTATAAGCTAATAATTGAATTATTGATTGTTCCCACACAAAACGTGTCCTTACAGGCTTTCAGAGCATTGTTTGTCGGGGTCATTGCATTTATTGCTGATGCAGGAACTTTGTGGTTGCTCTCATTATTGGGTATCCATTATCTGATTAGCGCAATATTCGGTTTTGTGGTGGGTGTTTTTGTTAATTTTATCCTATCTACGAAATTCGTTTTTGCAACCAAAGCCTCGGTTAGTAAGACTGCTGAGATTGGAGTATATGTGGCGGTTTCGCTGGTAGGGCTCGGACTAACTGAGCTCTTAATGTGGCTATTCACAGAAAAAATCGGGCTATACTATATGCTGTCTAAGTGTGTTGCGGCGTTGATAGCTTTCTCGTGGAATTTCACTTCAAGAAAATTATTGTTGTATAGGAATAAAGAGAATATGAGCGTGAAAGGAACGGTTAATAATGAATGATACGGAAAAAACGGATTACGAAACGGATAGTACCACTTTTGCCGGAATGCTCAAGCATATTAAGGAGTATAAATATGCTGTAATCGCTGTATTCTTATTCTCTTTATTAGTTTATGGAAGCATTATTTTTTATCCCTCCCTATCAATTGATGACGAAGTCTCACTTACTGCGGATTCGGTAATAAGATGGATGACACAGGGCAGGTTTGGAATATCAGTCCTTGATTTTTTTGTTACTCTCAATACAGGACGATACGTTCCCTTTCTCTGGGAATTTCTGGGTGTTATGCTACTGGGTATATCCTCCATAATTGGCAGCTATAATATGACTCGAATACTAAATAAGGAAGCCAAAAGTTTTGGAGTCTTTGTCTATTGTGCGGTCTATCTTTCGTTACCTTTTGTTTTTGGTGAACTGGTATCGTTTCATATGTTCGCATTGGAGATGGGCATAGGACTTTTTGCTGCTGAAATGTCTGTAATGATGACTCTGACATTTTTTAAGACAGCTAAAAGGAGGGCATTGCTGGCTTCGCTAGTATTGCTTGTTGCAGCGTTTTCAATATATCAGGCATTGGCAACGGTGTACATAGTATACATGGTATTGTATGCCTATATTAGGTTCACTCAAATAGAAAAAGAGAACTTAAAAGCAGGTATAAAGGATATCTATCGTAAGCTCGGAGTCGGGGCGGCAGTGACAACAATTGCTGCTGCTGTTTATTTTCTGATCAACGCCTTGGTGAATATTATATTTGTTGCTGACAGTGGCTATTTAATACAGTATGTAGGGTGGGGAAAACAAGGGAATTTTCTTCTGGAAGTTTTTTACGCATTTGCGAATGTTGTCAGAATCCTTTTCGGGATAACCATAAAAGGTGTGATAATATATGGTGGTCCTGTTATTTGTTTTTCGTCCATTGTTTTCATAATGGTTTCTATTTACTTTATTAAGTTCGCAGCAAACAAACTACATATGCTCGCCATGGCAGTTGCTCTTGGAATAGCTCCATTTACAATGACTATTATTCTCGGGGCCTATGCCACACCGGGCAGAATGTTCCCCGGCATAGCGGTATTTATGGCAGCGACTTGGTTTTTGACAGTAAATTTATTTAATAAAAAGACACTTAAGAACCTTATTCTCGCAGCTTGTGTTTGTGTGTTGTTTTTACAGGCATATTACATGAATATCATAGGTTACAGCAAGTATTTGAGCTATAACAATGATGTGGCGATAGCAAATAATATTCTTTTCGAGGTTGAAAAGTTGGAGCCGGAGTATGCCAAAAAGCCGTTCGTGTTTATCGGAGCATATGAGTATCAAAAAAACAGGAAAGTCATTCCATTCTTGATAGGGACAGTTCATGGCGAGTCTTTCTTTGAACATGACAGCGGTAGTAATGGCAGAATGGTAAGCTTCCTGAACAGTATTGGGCACAATATACTCTTACCTAACGCAACACAAATCAGAGAAGGACTTGCAATATCAGAAAACATGTCATTATGGCCGGCAAAAGGTAGTGTGGTCATACTGGATGATTGTATAGTAATAAAGCTGTCGGAACCGGTTGAGGAGTGGTATTTAATAAACGGAGTAAAATGACGCAGTACATGAATTAGCAATGTTATGGAGCCCTTTGGCAGGCAGAAGACGATTACTGTT
>JAISSU010000006.1 GCA_031272985.1 Lachnospiraceae bacterium
AGGGGGTATACAAATGGACGAAAATGTTATCATCCAGAAATGCAAGGCCGGCGTCTCGCGCCTCAATAAATGGTGCGTGGTTTTCAACATCCTTGCCATCATTCTCTTGGCCTTGGCTGTGGCGGGCTATATCTATGACGAAAAATTCCTTTATGCCTGCGTAGTTTTAGGGGTTCTCGGGGTAATTATGATCTTTATCAGTAATTACATGATGATGAGGGTGAGCCGTCTTAAAAGCAAAGAAATCAAGGAATACGTAAAAATGCTCAATCAGGCGAAAAAGGATTTTGAAGCTCAGGCTATGACAACGCCTCAAACAGTAGCCGAACCGATAATGGCTGCGACTCCTGTTGCTGCTCAAAATGAGGTAGTGCCCGAAGTAACTAATGAGTTGAATTAATCCTGAGGCCGTTTGAGCGTCTTTTTGGCAAGGACAGGACAAGGGGGATCGGGTTATGGAAAATCAGTCAGCCAGGCATTCTCGCCCGGCTAATGTAGTTATTTTTGTTTCAAGCACGTTTCGCGATATGCAAGTCGAACGTGATGCGCTGCGTGATATCGTATTACCAAAGTATATTTTGCCTTTTGCTGAAAAATACGGAGCGCAGGTTGAGCTCGTTGATTTGCGATGGGGCGTGGATGTCACAGATGTCAGTGAAGAAGAGCAAAATAAAAAGACCTTGATGACTTGCCTTGGTGAAATTGAGCGAAGCAAGCCGTTTTTCTTAGGAATTATAGGTGACAGATACGGTTGGACGCCTCCGGCTACTGACCTTGCGCTGGCACTCGGCGAACAGGATACTACAGGTTTGGAAGGAAAAAGCGTAACTGCGCTTGAAATCGAGCTTGGAGCATTAAAAAATGATAATCTGTCGGCGTGTCAGTTCATGTTTCGAAATATCAAAGACGCAGAAATATTATCCGATGACCAAAAAGAGGTTTTTTTTGAATCCGGAGAAAATATCGATAAATTAAAAATACTAAAAAGCGAGATAATAAAAACCTTTGGGACTCCGATATATTACGATGCCCATGCGCAAAATAATAAAGCCCTTGATATCGGGGATTTCAGCGAAAAAGCGGCGCAGGGAATACTTGCAATGCTTAATAGTTTTTGGGGAGAAATTCCGCAAGAGACTTTCTCTTCGGCTATGGAAGAAGTCATTAAACAGGATGATTTTCGGACATCTCACGCCCGTTTATTCGTGGGACGGGATCGATTGTTGGAGGAATTAAAAGAAACCGCTTCGAATAATGAAAATCGTTTAGTATTATTAAAGGGTAAAGCCGGAAGCGGAAAAACGAGTCTGATGGCGAAACTTCCGGATGTAATAAGAGATGCTGATGTTACCAAGAAAACTTTGGTTCTTTCGTTTTTCTGCGGTATTTCAGCACCCTCGTCTTTGGCCGAAGGACTTTTGACGAATCTCATCGTGCAATTAGGAGGTGAGAAGGCTCTTAGTCAAACATCCAATCAAAATGATTTTAATGAACTTAGAAATACATTTTCAAGGCTGCTTGAAGAAAAAGCCGGAAACAATAAAGTAGTTATCCTTATAGATGCTCTTGATCAGCTAAACGGTGATAATTCGAGAAATATGCGATGGCTTCCGCAATCAATCCCTGAAAATGTGCATATCGTTTGCTCCCTAATCGAAGGACCAGAGGAGGGGGCGGCTAAAAAGCTCGGCGGAATCGTTAAAGATATTCCTAATCTTGAAAGTGCTGATATACCCGAAATAGTCAATGCGCTCGCAGCTCGTGAACACAGGCAGATGCCGACAGAGATAATAAATGCCATTTCTCGCCGAAAAGACGCGCAAGGTAAATCGGCAGCGGAAAATCCATTGTATCTGTCACTTCTTATTCGCGACCTTGTACTTCTTGACAGGGATGATTTTGATGAAATAGAAAAGAAAAAGGCAGCCGGATTAGCTCCCGCTGACGCAATTAATGCTTATATGAAAGAAAGGATAGAGATACTACCGCCCGATTCGGAAGGGGTATATTTTGCGATAATAGAAAAAATTTCAAAAAGTATCGGAAAGACCTTTGTCGAAAATGTTCTTTCAATGATAGCCATATCGCGCTTTGGGCTTCGTGAAAGCGATATTATGGGAGCTTTTATGGAAATGGAGAAAAGCTTTAATCCGGCTGATTTCTCGTGGCTTCGCCAATCATTCGGGGCCCAATTTGCACAAGGCGAGAATCTGGAATGGGATTTTGCGCATCAAACATTGCGGCGCGCTCTTGTGTCAAAGCGCACGGAAGTATTGCGCATGGTTAATGAAAAAGGTATTGTCCCATATTTTATGAAGAAAATCAGGGCGGGGCAGGCCGATGAACTAATCGCAAGAGAAGTGCTCTATCATCTATGGAAGGCGGATGCTCCTACTTTGGCGGCAGAGGCAGTAAGCCTTACCATAAACGCCTATCATCGTTCTGACGGAAAGCGCGTAGGACTGGAGACTATGGAGTACATATTCACCGAGGAAAACGCAAAAACACCCAAAGATAGCTTTTTATGTAAAATTCCAAAGGCAGCCGGGAATCTGTCGGAAATAGAAGCGATGCATCTTTTGTACGCTTACGACAGGGCAGCTTTGTATTTTCTTCTTGAATCGCGCACTGACAAAAGCTTTTTTATGGAATATTACTGTGATTTCTTGAAGCTCTTTGAAGGAAAAGAAGGTGTCGTAGCTAATCACGCGCTCTCCATTATATATTGTGCACTCGGCGAACTGGAAACTAATAATGATGAAAAGCAAAGGCTTTTTGAATTGGCTGAAAAAAATGAGCAGTTGTCTCGAGGATCTGAAGGCCAATATCATGAATTGGTAACAAAGCTTGGTGGAAGTATTAATATGCGAGCGAGGCTTACTCAAACTGTCGGCGATTTTTACAGTTGGCAGGGCAATAAGGAAAAATCTCTGGAATATTACTTAGAGTATACTAAAAATCGCAAAAGCGCTTTTGATTACAAAAAGAATCTCGAAAATGCAAAGGATTTGGCCGTCGGATACCAAAGATTGTCTGAGTATTACAGAAAAGCAGGTGATATCAAGGAAGCAAAGAAGTATACCGAGCTTGACCTACACGCCCTTGATGGTTTTGATTACGAATCCGACGGTAGAGCGGTGAATTGTCTGGTGATTGCTCATAGAATTGCCGCAAATCTTGCGATTACCATGAAAGATGCTAAATCAGCGGTGAGTCATTTGGATGAGCGTTTGCGCCTGTTGCATATAATATACGAGAAATACCCGAACATACTTTCACTTTTCGCGCTATGCACTGAGGTTCATGAAAGTTGTCGGGATTTAAGCGACATGAGTGGTAAGGCAATTATTGACAAACACTTCGGATTTATTAACAAAGCTTTTATAGAACTGTCGGAAATGACAGGTGTTGAAGCCCCGTATAAAGGCAAAGTTTACATTCTGGGTGGGAGTTCTGTTTTCCGCGAACAGAAAGAAATTGCTTATTTCATGATAGCTGATGTTTCCGGATTTTGCGGAAAATATGACATTGCATTAGACTATTTTGCAAAGCTTATAGGTCTTTGGACTAAAAACGGCGGAAACCTTGAAAGATTATATCCGGTGCTGCCGGAATACTATCTGATTTTCATTAATCAAAAGAAAGAATTGACAGATGAGGAATTGGATTATTGGGGGAATGCGTTCTTTAAGGTGGGCGCAAATTATGCCAATAAAGGCAATACTAAGCTTGGAAAAGATTTTATTGTCCGCGCTGTCAAGCTTATCAGAGATTTGGCGAATAATACAAAGGTAGCGAACACAATTCGTTTGTACAATGACGGAAATAGGATTATCGGAGAATTATGCTTTGCGCTAAAGGACTTTCAGGGAGTTACTGCCCGAATTGGCGAAAGCTATACCGGATGGTCAAAACTATACGAAGCCACAAAAAATCCTGCAGACTTAGCAGAAATGGTGCGACTGGGTCTTTATTTGGCATATGTAAACCTTAGTACTACTCCGAACGCGGACTTTTCGCGGTACTTTAAAGCATTTATTTCCACATATACAAACTATGCTTCGGCGGTCAGAGACTTTTCTTTTAATCCGGGGATACTACAATCGTTCGTTAACTATTTAAAACAGATAAAAGCAAAATTATCGGCAATTCCGGGAGAAACAGCGGCTAAAGTTTGCACAGATTTGGGCAAGGAAAGAGTAATAACAATATGCGATAACGTATCAAAAAATATATTACTTTGTATGTTTTCGCTTGAAAAAATAAAAGAGGAGCCAAACGGCGAAGTGTACTTTAACTGGTTGGACAACCGCACATACAGGGGGTCAATTACGGAAGGAAAATTTACAGGAAGAGGAAGATTCACCTACCCGGACGGAAAGGTAATCGAAGGTCGTTGGGAGAACGGAAAATATCTCGGGAAATAATGGCATTTTTACGCTGAATATGCTAATATATATGTTGCTGAAATTTTGTTGAGACTTTTGCATGGGCTTATTTGATCGTAGTCTGACTTCCGGCGAAAGTCCAATGGAGGACTTATTAATGAAGAGTATGACCGGCTTTGGGCGGGGTGAAGTATCTGACCAAAGCAGAAAATTTACGGTGGAGATTAAAGGCGTTAATCACCGTTATCTTGATATTAATATCAGAATGCCAAAGAAATTAAACATATTTGAGTCAGAACTTCGTTCTTTGGTCAAGGAAAGTGTATCCCGTGGAAAGACAGACATTTTCATTACTTATGAAGACAGCTCCCTTAAGGAAGGTTCTCTAAAGTACAATTCCGTCCTTGCAAAAGAATATATGAAATATTTCTCCGATATGCAAGAAGAATTCGGACTGGAGTATGACGTTACCGTTTCTACTTTGGCGAAATGTCCCGATGTATTAGTATTAGAAGAGCAGGATACCGACGAAGAGGAATTATGGAATCTGCTTAAATCAGCGGTCGTACAGGCACTGGAGCAGTTTTCGGCGAGTCGAACTAAGGAAGGCGAGAATCTTCGCGATGATATTCTAAAGAAACTTGCCTTGATGAAAGAAAAGCTTGCTTTAGTAGAAGTGCGTTCGCCGCAGATTATTGCCGAATACCGCGAAAAGATCGAAGCTAAAGTCACTGAACTGCTTACTGATACTCAGATTGAGGAAAGCCGCATAGCCGCCGAGGTAGTGCTCTTTGCCGATAAAATTGCTACGGATGAAGAGATAGTACGCCTGAAAAGTCACATCGAAAGAATGGGTGACACATTTAAGAAATCCGAGGGCGGATCGGGCAGGAAACTTGATTTCATCGCGCAGGAGATGAACCGCGAGGCTAATACGATTCTATCTAAGGCCAATGATATCGAGGTCTCGAATCTTGCAATTGACTTAAAAACCGAAATAGAAAAAATACGGGAGCAGATACAGAACATAGAGTGACAAATAACATATTAATGAAAACAAATAATGATATTGAACCAATAAAGAAAAACGAAACTATTAATAATCACAGAGGTGTTCTCGCCGTTGTTTCGGGATTTTCCGGAGCGGGCAAGGGAACGCTTATGAAGGAACTCGTTAATAGATATCATAATTATGCGCTGAGTATTTCAGCGACCACCAGAGACCCCAGAGATGGCGAGATGGAAGGCCGCGAGTATTTCTTTAAAACCCATGAAGAGTTTGAAAAAATGATTGCACAGGAAGAATTCATAGAGTATGCTATGTATGTGGATCATTATTATGGGACACCGAGAGAATATGTTGAGAGACATTTAAATGACGGCGACGATGTGATCCTCGAAATCGAAATGCAAGGGGCGCTTACGGTTAAAAAGAAATTTCCGGAAGCGATTTTGTTGTTTATCGTCGCACCGAGCCTTTCTGAACTGAAAGCACGCTTGGGGAAAAGAGGCACCGAAAGTATTGCGGTTATTGAAGCGAGGTTAAAAAGAGCCCTTGAAGAAGCCGACGTTACGGACTCATATGATTATATTATTGTCAATGACGATTTGGAAGCTTGTGTAAAGGAAGTTCATTCCATCATTCAAGGAGAACATAACGATTTGGACTTGAGCAGGGAAAAGCTGCGAAACCGAAGGGTGATTGCGGATTTTAAAGCCGAGTTGGAAGCCGACATCTTAAAACAGAAATGATCGTTGCCTATATATGGCACGAAATAAAATACCGATAATAAAAGGAGAAATTAAATGTTACATCCATCCTACACGGACTTAATGAAAGCAGTAAATGCAGATTCTGAGGAAAGACAGGCTAATGTCATTAACAGCCGCTATTCCATTGTTATGGCGACCGCGAAAAGGGCGAGAGAAATCGTAGACGGAGCCCTTCCTTTGGTTAAAACTAAAGACGGTGAAAAGGCATTGTCAATAGCTATCGAAGAGCTCGGAACAGGGAAAATACACGTATTCCAAGAAGAAGGCGACGAATAAATGACGGTTTGCTGGGTTTCTCTTGGTTGTGATAAAAATCTCGTGGATTCCGAAAAAATGCTCGGATTCCTTAGAAACAGAGGTTTTGAATTTACTTCAGACGAAGAAAAAGCCGATGTCATTGCCGTAAATACTTGCTGTTTCATTCAAGATGCTAAAGAAGAGAGTATTTTGGCACTTCTCGAAGCAGCAAAATATAAAAAAACTGGGAATTGCAAAGTCCTTATAGCCGCCGGATGTATGGCGGTGCGCTATAGGGATGAAATCGCAAAGGAGATTCCCGAGGTTGATGGCATTATCGGTACCGACGAGCTTTTTAAGGTCGCGGATATTATCGAAGATACTTATGCTAAAGCCTTTGGAGTCAATCAAATCATTGATGGTAATAATAGCAAAGCTTTAAAGAAGCCGGAGAGAATCCTTACTACGCCCGGTTATTACGCTTATATAAAGATTGCCGAAGGCTGCGATAAACACTGTACTTATTGCATAATACCCAAAATCAGGGGCGAATACAGAAGCGTGCCGATGGAAGATATCATTTCCGAAGCGAAAGAGCTCGTCGGTTACGGTGTAAAGGAACTAATCTTAGTGGCTCAGGAAACCACCCTCTACGGGGTGGATTTGTTTGGAGAAAAAAAGTTGCCTGAGTTATTGCGAAAGCTATGCGAGATAAAAGGACTTCGTTGGATTAGACTCCTGTATTGCTACCCTGAAGAAGTTACCGACGAATTAATAAATGTTATTAAGACAGAACCTAAAATATGTAAATATATAGATTTGCCCATACAACACGCTAATGATGAAATCCTTAGGAAAATGGGCAGGAAGGCTACAAAGAAAACGATAGTTGACCTGATAGAAAAGCTGCGAAGTGAAATACCTGAAATAGTAATCAGGACTTCATTGATAACGGGATTCCCGCAGGAGAGCGAAGAAGCACACGAGGAATTACTTCAGTTCATAAAAAACATGAAATTCGATAGGCTTGGGGTGTTCATGTATTCCGCCGAGGAAGGAACTGCGGCAGCTAAAATGAAGGGGCAAATTCCTAAACGAATTAAGAAACGCCGATATGCCAAGCTTATGGAATCCCAACAGGAAGTGAGCTTTAAGAAATCCTCATCGATGGTCGAAAAAGAGTTGGATGTGTTAATTGAGGGCGAGCTCCCCGAAAGAAACGTATATGTCGGGCGCACTTATGCCGATGCACCTGATGTGGACGGACTGATTTTCATTGAATCAAATGAAACACTTAACAGCGGCGATTTCGCAAAGGCAAAGGTTATTAAATCCGAAGGATATGATCTGATAGGAGAATTATTATGAATCTACCTAATAAGCTTACAGTTTTCAGAATTCTGATGGTTCCGGTTTTCGTGGTTTTGTATCTTCTGCATGGGACATACCCTGTTCTTAAATGGATAGCGCTTGCAGTTTTTGTTATAGCGAGCTTCACGGATTTCTTGGATGGAAAAATCGCGCGTTCGAGGAATCTTATCACGAATTTCGGAAAATTCATGGACCCGCTTGCGGATAAATTATTGGTTTGCTCGGCAATGCTTTGTTTAGCTGATTACGGACGGATAGCGATGTGGGTGGTTATAATAATTATCGCGAGAGAATTTGTGATTAGCGGATTTCGCCTCGTTGCGAGCGATGCGGGCGTTGTTATTGCCGCAGGCTACTGGGGGAAGGCAAAGACAGTGGTTCAGATGATCATGGTAATTATGCTGATTATGAACCTGCCTGGCGTTTTTTTCGTAATTGATGAGGTCCTGATATGGTTGTCGCTTGCACTCACGCTGATTTCGCTTGTTGATTACGTATGGAAAAACCGAAGAGTCATTACCGAAGGGGGTATGTAGTATGACCGTCGAAATAATCTGTGTCGGAACGGAAATATTACTCGGAAATATCGTCAATACAAACGCTGCGTATTTAGCCGAAAAACTGGCGGGTATCGGCGTTTCTTGCTATCGTCAGATTGCAATAGGGGATAATGAAGAGCGTCTCGAAGATGCGATTAAGACATCACTGTCACGCTCTGACGGGTTGATTTTGTGTGGAGGTTTAGGACCCACTAAGGATGATATCACAAAAGAAGTCGCGGCTAAGGTCTTTGGTGAAAAACTGATACTTAACGAGCACACTAAAGACCGAATCCGGTGTTATTTTCTTACTTTACGCGGACCTGACGTCACACCGAATAATTGGAAACAGGCGATGGTACCTGAGCATGGAAAGGTGATTGATAATCACAACGGAACTGCTCCGGGAATATTATTCGAGAAAGATGGGAAATTTGCTTTCTTGCTTCCCGGACCTCCGAATGAACTAAAGCCGATGTTTGAGAGGGATGTAGAGCCATATTTGCGTTCGCTCTCTCCCGAAGGGCTGTATTCGAGTATGCTGAAAGTCCTGTCTGTGGGCGAGAGCAGAGCGGAAAGTATGATAGAGGATTTGATTGCCGCGCAAAGAAATCCTACAATAGCCCCTTATGCGAAAACGGGTGAGGTGCATTTGCGCGTGACCGCAAAAGCAAAATCAAGCGAAGAGGCCTCTGCGCTAATGGAGCCTGTATTGGAGGAGCTTCGAGCACGATTCGGGAGTAATATATATACCGAAGATGAAAATGTAACGCTTGAGGAGTCAATCATCGCGCTGCTAAAAGAAAAGAAAATGACGCTTGCGACTGCCGAATCCTGCACGGGAGGTCTTCTATCAGGCAGAATAATAAATGCATCGGGCGCTTCCGATGTCTTTGCGGAAGGCTTTATCACATATTCCAATGAAGCAAAAATGAATACCCTCCAAGTACGCCAAGAAACAATCGAAAAATACGGAGCGGTAAGCGAAGAAACCGCTCGCGAAATGGCAATAGGTGCAGCTAACGCAGCAGGGACGGACGTGGCACTAAGCGTCACCGGAATAGCGGGCCCAAACGGAGGCACCGAGGAAAAACCTGTAGGCCTCACCTACATCGGGTGCTGCGTAGCAGGCACGGTAGTAGTCAAAGAATTTCACTTTTCCGGAGACCGCAGAAAAAACCGCGACTATGCCGTAGTAAAGGCATTGACATTGCTGAGGGAGGAAGTGCTGAAAGAAAGTGTCTGATTTTTCTCGCAAAACTCCTGCAAGGATTTCATTGCAAACTTTGCCCTATTAAGGCTATAATTAGGTAGCGATATTCATGCGCTATGTAGTCTTTGTGGTATTGGGGGAAAGCAAATGACCTTGAATGAACAGGCATTAGTAGGCAATAGCAAATACGAAGTACTTGAAATCGCTGATGGTGTACACTCTATTGTCGAAGATAGATTCGTTCAGTGTTTCCTGATTGAAGGCAATGATGGTGCCGTGCTGCTGGACAGAGCGAATCGTCGATTGTTCGTTGGAGATACCGTTTCAGACTCGCAAGTATTTTTGTTCGGCGATGGCCGCGATTTGCCGGCATACATAGAGAGTTTACGCAAACTGGAATTGTTGACTCCGTTAGTCGATACAATACATTCAGCGCATGGCTCCACAACATTGAGCGTGGATTGGATTGCGAAAACCCGTATTGCCGCTGAGAAACTACTCGCCGGAGAACTGGAAGCAAAAGATCCTCCGAAAAATTTACCATGTAAAATGTACAGTTACGATGGCGTCAATCTACTATACAATACAGGAGGAATAAAATCATGAGCTGTGATAACAAAAGACCTTGTCCATGTACCTACAGTTGTCAGAATCATGCAAAGTGCTGCGACTGCGTGGCATTTCACAATCGCAACTGGGAGTTCCCTGCCTGCTTTTTCAGTAAAGAAGCTGAGAGGACATATGACAGGAGTTTCACTAAGCTGGTACAAGATCGAAAATGATTGTTTGTCAACACTTTTTCGGTTATTGCACTTTTCGCTCTACCCACCAGCGACCTTCGTCCTCATAGAGAAAGCAGTCCCTTCCTGACACTACGATGGAATACCTGACCCCGGTCCCGCCGGCTTTGGAGGCCGCTCGTGGAGTGATGTATTTTAGTTTATCGATTTCAAAAGGGCGTCCCTGATAAATGAGTGAAAGAGGGCGCACTGAGCCATCGGACTTTATTCTCGCAATGACTTCGACAAATTCCTGTTTTAGTTCCATGATGGACGGGCACCTCCTTTCGTATATGGTAGCAGTATTTCGTTTTGTTAACAGTTCCTTCAGAGTGAATAATAACAAACGTGTGTTCGTTTGTCAAGAGCAATATTTCATTGCAAATATGTGTGCAAGGGGGAAAGCACAATGAACATAAAAGAGCAGGTTGCAGCGTTTGATAGAAGATACGAACTTCGGCAAAAGGAAATCTTAGCACTGATTCATGGCATGGATCGTGCATATAAGGTTGGTGATTTCTGGCATACATCCAAGAATATTCTCGCTTATATTGATTTAGATAGCAAAGAATTAATAAAAGCCGAGGGACGATTAAGCTGGCTTATTGCCGAAAAAAAGCGGCAGAAACATGGCAGCGCCTACCCGTACTTTTTTAAAAATGATTATATCTACCGGCTCAGAGTGCGGCCGCTTGCGTATAGTGCGGTTTCCGCTGATGAACTGCCATATGTCTATAATAGCTTTATTGTGGTGAAGGTTATTAGGAAAAATGTATCAAATGACGCTCTTAATGAGGTATTAAAGGAATATCTCAAGCCGGTCATTTTGACAGATGACATATTGGGAGAATTCAAACTTAATAAAGACTATGGATGGTTTGAAGGCGATTTTCAATGGCTTGGCGAAAAAGTTTCAGTGTCCTTTGATTATGTTGACATAGTCGATAGAGAGACATGGACACAAGCACTGGGAGCGCTTCGCGTTCTATATAATGAGCAAACACAGCGCGATGCTGAGTTTCGGGAGTTTGCCGCAAGAGCGCTTACAGAAACTGCTAATGAATGGGCAGACGAAGGGGCAGCGCAAATCACGAGAGAAGATTTTACAAAGAAAATCGGCCTAAGCGAAATAAATGTCAATCCTGAAGGAGACTTCACAGCTTACTACGATGATGGGGATTTATTCTATGGCCATATTATTGAGATAAAAGGAAATGTAGAAGATGGGCTGAAGGAGGCGAATATTTCGGGTTAAAAAGGGTAACAGACTTTATGGAATCAGTTGACATAAAAATTACATTGACGATTCGTCATCGAAAAAGTAAAATTAGCTGAGACTTGAACGCGAAAGGAGTACGACATGATTTATTCACACGAAGTTGAAACAATGTGTCCTGTCACGCAGGGTGTGAAACACGGCGCGGCGCCTATCCCCGAGGAAGCTAAATGGGTACAGGCAAAGGAAATTAAGGACATTTCCGCACTTACACACGGCGTTGGCTGGTGTGCGCCACAGCAGGGCGCCTGTAAGCTGACTCTGAATGTTAAAGAGGGTATCATTCAGGAGGCGCTCATTGAGACGGTAGGCTGCTCGGGAATGACGCATTCTGCGGCTATGGCTGCTGAGATTTTACCTGGGCTTACGATCTTGGAAGCACTTAATACCGACCTTGTTTGCGATGCTATCAATACCGCTATGAGGGAATTATTCTTACAGATCGTTTACGGGAGGAGCCAGAGCGCTTTTTCCGAGGACGGGCTCCCTGTCGGAGCGGGTCTGGAAGACCTCGGAAAGGGGCTTCGTTCTCAGGTGGGAACGATGTATGGCACTCTCGCAAAGGGACCTCGCTATCTGGAAATGACCGACGGGTATGTTACTGGCATAGCCCTTAATGCGGACGATGAAATCATCGGTTATACTTTCATTAATTTCGGAAAGATGATGGATTTCATTAAGAAAGGCGACGATGCCGCGACTGCGCTTGAAAAGGCAAAGGGACAGTACGGGCGCGTTGACGACGCAGTTAAAATAATTGACCCGAGGAAGGAGTAATTGACATGGCATTATTTGAATCATATGACAGAAGAGAAAAGCAAATACTTGCTGTTTTAAAAGAATACGGTATTTCTTCCATAGAGGAGGCCGCAGAGGTTACAAAGGCGGCGGGTCTGGATGTTTATGCAATGGTTGAAAAGATTCAGCCGATTTGTTTTGAAAATGCAAAATGGGCATATACTGTCGGAGCGGCTATCGCAATCAAAAAGAATTGCAAACGCGCTGCGGATGCTGCGGCGGCAATAGGAGAGGGTCTGCAGGCATTTTGCATCCCCGGCTCTGTAGCCGACCAGAGAAAGGTCGGTCTCGGACATGGAAATTTAGGAAAAATGCTCCTTGAGGAAGAGACGAAATGCTTTGCGTTCCTTGCGGGACACGAGTCATTTGCGGCGGCTGAGGGCGCGATTGGTATAGCCGAAAAGGCTAATAAGGTACGCAAAGAACCACTTAGAGTCATCTTAAATGGTCTCGGGAAAGACGCAGCCCAGATAATCGCCAGAGTAAATGGATTTACCTATGTCGAGACGCAGATGGATTATTCCACAGGAAAAGTCAGTGAAGTCTTCCGTAAAGCATATTCAGACGGGCTTCGCTCAAAGGTAAATTGCTACGGCGCGAATGACGTTACCGAAGGCGTCGCAATCATGCACAAAGAGGGCGTGGATGTCTCCATCACCGGAAATTCCACGAACCCCACGCGTTTCCAGCATCCCGTCGCGGGCACATACAAAAAAGAATGCATTGAGCAAGGAAAGAAGTACTTCTCAGTAGCCTCCGGTGGCGGCACAGGACGTACTCTTCACCCCGATAATATGGCAGCTGGCCCGGCATCATATGGATTCACGGACACGCTCGGCAGAATGCACTCTGATGCGCAATTCGCCGGATCATCATCGGTACCTGCTCACGTCGAAATGATGGGCCTCATCGGAATGGGAAACAACCCGATGGTCGGCGCCACGGTGGCGGTTGCGGTCTCTGTAGAGGAAGCGTTGGCGAAATAGGAATAGCTGAAATAACTTAATTAACATTTTTTGCCCGGTGCTACCGCCCGGGCTTTTTGTATGATATTATTAAGCAAAAATCAGCGGTAACTACAACATGAGGCGGCGTATGGCACGAAAAATAAAATTATTTGCTGATGAGATGGTGAACTAAACGGAATAATGAACGTGAACCCAAGGTGAGTTGAACGGTGGGGCTTTGGTTTAGATTTGTGAAAATAATCAAGTGGCAAATCGGCAATGGCTACGATTTGATTAAATCGAAAGTGAGAGCAAGAAAATGCGCGATACGATGTTCACGGCTCCGCCGATTAACGCAAAAGTGCGAATCATGAAGGAATCTGACTATTGTTGCCTGCCTGAATTTCTCTATCAGGCGATTTTCATTCCCGAAGGCGTAGAACCGCCGCCAAGGAATATTATCAACGAGCCGGAGATATTCGTATATATTAAAGATTTCGGGACGAAACGCGGTGATATTGGCGTGGTTGCTGAACAAAACGAGCAGTTAATCGGCGCGGCGTGGACGAGGATTATTCCCGCTTACGGTCATGTGGATTCCGAAACGCCTGAGTTGGCTATTTCGCTATTGCCGGAATTTCGCGGCTATGGCATCGGAACGAAGCTGATAAAAAAGCTGTTTACCGTATTGCGTGAGCAAGGATATTCTCAGACTTCACTTTCTGTCCAAAAAGATAACCCGGCTGTTTGCTTTTATCAGCGGTCGGGATACAAAGTTACAAACGACAAGCTTGACCATGCAGGACATGAGGACTTCATAATGGTTAGGGACTTGGTGTGATATGATGACCGACCTGACGAAAATCCCCGGACACGACCGAGAACATGGCGCAGCATTTGACTCATGCCGGATATCCGAATATAGAGTCCCTCAAAGGGCAAGACCCTGCGGAGCACAGGCGACCCCGACGAGGTTTACGCCCAGGACTGCTTTGCGCATGGCTTATCTGTCGCACAATACCTAAAACTTGTGCGTGATTTTAGCTTTGATTTTCAGTTGTTAATGCTATAATGAATCCGTACACATTCGCACTTTATATCTGCGTGAATTTTATAAGGAAACTGCGCTCTTCTTTGGCACATGAAAACAGATATTATAAGGAGACATTATGCCTTTTACCATCGTCCGTCAGGACATCACGAAAATGAAGGTTGACGCTATCGTCAATGCCGCGAACACCGACTTGGCTATGGGCGGCGGCGTTTGTGGAGCGATT
>JAISSU010000002.1 GCA_031272985.1 Lachnospiraceae bacterium
AACAGATGTATTATTTTTGACAAACATGGAAATATCGTCAGCATGGCGCAAAAGGAGTTCACTCAAGGCTATCCGAAACCCGGATGGGTGGAGCACGATGCGAATGAAATCTGGTCGACTATTCGCGGTGTGGCGGCGGAAGCTATGAGCATGGCTAATGCCGAGGCTTCGGATATTGCGGCTCTTGGAATTACGAACCAGAGGGAAACTGTCGTGGTCTGGGACAGACTGACAGGTGAGCCCGTATGCCCTGCTATCGTATGGCAATGCCGCAGGAGTGCCTCTCGAAGCGACGAACTAAAGAAAAACGGCATGGAGACTATGTTTCGCGCAAAGACAGGTCTTACAATTGACGCCTATTTTTCGGCGACGAAGCTCGAATGGATTTTGAATAATGTCAAAGGTGTGCGGGAAAGGGCGCAAAAAGGGGAGGTTATTTTCGGAACTATTGAGACCTGGCTTATTTTTAAACTCACTAAGGGGAAAAGCCACGTGACGGATTATTCGAACGCGTCAAGGACAATGCTTTTTAATATTCATACGCTGGAGTGGGACAATGATCTCTTGGATGTTTTTGGCATACCGAAAGCAATGCTGCCAAAACCTGTCCCTTCAAGCGGTTATTTCGGGGAATGCGATCCTACGATTTTCGGAGGGGCTATTATGATAGGCGGGGCGGCAGGTGACCAGCAGGCCGCGCTATTCGGGCAGGCATGCTTTTCGCCCGGAGATGTAAAGAATACTTATGGCACAGGCGGATTTCTTCTTATGAATACGGGTAAAACGCCGATTGAATCAAAGAAAGGCCTTCTTACCACTATCGGGTGGGGACTAAATGGTGAAATATGCTACGCTTTGGAAGGCTCCATTTTCGTAGCCGGTGCGGCTATTCAATGGTTGCGAGATGAGATGGGACTTATTTCACAGGCATCGGATAGTGAAAATGCGGCACTTAGCGTGGAAGATACCGCAGGATGTTATGTGGTACCCGCATTTACAGGCTTAGGAACACCTTATTGGGATCCGTATGCCAGAGGCACGATTGTCGGGATTACGAGGGGAGTCAATAAAAATCATATTATTCGTGCCGCTTTGGACTCGATCGCCTATCAGGTCAGGGATGTCATAAAGGCTATGGAGGATGAGGCGGGGATTTCGCTGCAGGACTTAAGGGTCGACGGAGGCGCATGCGCCAATAATTATCTGATGCAAATGCAGGCGGATATTCTAAATGTCCGTGTCAAGAGACCTGCTTGTATAGAAACCACAGCTCTTGGTGCGGCGTATCTGGCGGGTTTGAGCGTAGGCTTTTGGAAGGACATTTATGAAATCAGCGAAAATTGGCAGATTCAAAAGACTTTCTCCCCACTGATGAATGAAGAGAAACGTGAGGAATTGCTCGCCGGGTGGGAAAAGGCTCTTGCCCGATCGTTTGGCTGGGCAAAGTAAAACAAAAACGTCTAAAGCAAACGACTCTTGCGCGATTCTCTTTGTGAACTTTTGTTATTTACATTGCGCAAGCCATGATTTAGAATTAGTTCGTTAGATTATTGACGAAACTTGACAGGAGGAATGATAAATGAAGCGAAACGTTATCGTAGGACAATCCGGAGGTCCTACCGCCGCTATTAATTCATCACTTGCCGGTATTTATGTCGCGGCAAAGGAGAGAGGCGCGGCCAAGGTTTATGGAATGATTCATGGTGTTCAGGGACTGCTTGAAGAAACTTATGTGGATCTTTCCGCACATTTAAAAAACGATTTAGATATTGAAATCTTAAAACGCACCCCATCGGCATTTTTGGGCTCGTGTCGTTTTAAACTACCCGAAGTTCATAAAGATAAGGAACTTTATGATAAGCTTTTCGCAATTCTTGAGAAATTGGACATTGAGGCATTTTTCTATATCGGCGGAAATGACTCTATGGACACAATTAAAAAGCTGGCTGACTACGCTCTCGTAATCGGAAGTGATATTAAATTCGTCGGATGCCCGAAGACCGTTGACAATGATTTGGCGGTCACGGATCACACGCCGGGTTATGGTTCAGCCGCAAAATATATCGGAACATCAGTTAAAGAAGCGATTCGCGATGCTTCGAGCATAGAGCTTAAAAAGGGACAGGTTACGGTTATAGAGATAATGGGACGAAACGCGGGGTGGCTTACGGGAGCAGCGGCATTGGCCGGCACGGAAGAGGCTGAGGGTCCCGATTTGATTTATCTTCCTGAGGTCGCATTTGATTTAGAAGCATTCAAGAAAAAAGTGGGCGCATTATTAAAGGAAAAATACTCGGTTGTGGTCTGCGTTTCGGAAGGAATTCATACCGCGGATGGAACCTATGTCTGCGAACTCGGCGCTTCCACAGATTATGTAGATGCTTTCGGACATAAGCAGCTTTCGGGTACGGCGAGTTACCTTGCGAGCTACTGCGCGGGTGAATTCGACTGTAAGGCTCGCTCCATCGAGCTTTCCACATTGCAAAGAGCAGGCGCACATCTTCAATCCGAAGTAGATATTCTGGAATCCTTCCAGGTGGGCGGAGCAGCCGTAAAGGCAGCAGACGAAGGAGATTCAGGAAAGATGGCAGTGTATGTACGTGTTTCCAATGATCCATACCAATTCGCTACCGCGGTTCACGATGTACACAAAATCGCAAACGAAGAAAAGGTCGTTCCCAGAGAATGGATAAATGGCGACGGAGACTATGTTAAACAGGAGTTCATTGACTATGTAACACCATTGATCCAGGGCGAAGTGGAGCCGATTTTTGTCAATGGAATTCCGAGGCATCTGCCAAAACCATTCACGACTGCAAAAACTGTATAAATTTTTCGATTTTCCTCTTGCAATTCGAAGAAAAATAAATTATGATGTCTATTGTAAATTCAAAAAATCAATACGGCATCATTTTTTATCGGTTATTTCAGTGGTTTCGATTTTTCACGTATTATTTCCCGGATTTGCGTACAAAACATACTTGAGGAGGTTATTTTCTTGAGCGAATTAAGAGAATATGACGTTATCACGCTTTTTGAATACAAAGCGGCTCATTGTATTAGAAGGGACACCGTAAGGGGAAGTCCGTTAATCGAATTTTTGCGCGATTTTCCAATTATTCAAAAAAACGTTCTGTCAGAATGGATATCGTCGCTACGCGCATTTGTCGAAGGGTACAGGGATATTGAAGACTCTAAAGGATATGACTATCTGAACCCGTATACAATCATAGTATCTGAAGATAATAAGCTCTACCCTATTGATTTAGAATCTGAAAGTAATGCCGACATACTTAAGAAATCCATGACACAAGCCGTAACAAAGTTCTTTCACACAAGCTCAGAGAATCCTGATTTATTCGCACTCGAAAGAGTCTCACAGTTTATTTTCGCAAGGTCAAGAACTATTTCGCCACATATGTTCAAAGAAAGAAGGCTCTCCCAAACGAAACTAAAACAAAACAATTTGCATGGCACCAAGAAGTCAAATTTCAGAAAGCATTTAAGATGGGTTCTGGCTACCGCAGCAGTTTTGGTCATTTCTGTTAACATCCGAAATTCTTTGGAAGTTGCCTCTGAAAATGTGCTAACAGATAAATGTAAAGAACAGTCGACAGCCTCTGACAGTAGCACGAAAACAGAAGTTGTTCAGGAATTGCATGAGGAAGAGGATTCCTACAAGGAAGACCGGTATTCAATTGTTTCAAAGTACGAGTCCGAAGGCGATATCGAAACGGCAACCGATTATTGCATTATGTATGCAAGAGAAGAATTCGATGAAATACAAAAAAGCAATTGGTATGAGACAGCCGTGCGCTTACTGTCAGAAATCAAAGATTATTCAAAAATCAAAGAAGTATGTCTTGAAGCAGTGAAGGAATTTGATAACGCTAAGATTAATCTGGGTGATGCAAAGTTAAAAGTTCCATTTTTGATTCTTTATACGAAGATGATTCTGGTTGATGAAAATATCGAAGAATCGTTGAAACAAGAGGAAATAAAGGCGTTGGTTGAAGGATACCCGGAAATAAGAAATGAAATTGAATTTAATAAATTAAACAGGGAGTATGGAATTTTGGAGGAGTAAAATGAAAAGGAATAAGAAAGCAAAAAAGGACAAGCTGTTTTGCGCGGCGATACTAACGATTGCGATGGTTGTGCTGGCCAATGTGGTATTAGGTTTCGCGGATGGCGAGGATACGCAAGTAGAAGATGAAAATCAGGTGCTCCCATTTAAGGTGAGCTGTCCAAAACCTGATGAAGAGACCGGCACTTATACGATTAAACCCACTGTGATAATCGAATGGAATAGGGAATTTATTGATACCGCGACAGATGAATCAGCGCAGGGAGAAGAAACGGCTCAGGAAGAGGAAACGGTGCCGGAAGAAGAAACGGCGCAGGAAGATGAATCAGTGCAGAAGGATGAATCAGCGCAGGATGATGAAAATTCAAATAGCGAAACACGCAGCGAAACGCTTATTGAAAAGACTATCCGGTATCAATTAATCAACGAAGATGTAATTAGCGCAAGCGGTTTTATAGATGCCAATGATTATTATGCGACAATTGCGCCGGATTGCTTCACGGATGGAGAAAACATCCTCACAGTGTGGCTGGAAACTACTGAGAAAACTTATGTGATTGAGGACGAAATCTGCACTGAAACTGAAGCTAAAGAACCCGAAAAATCCTATACTGAAAGCTTTATATTCAGGGTCGTTACTGATAATTCTGATAAAGCCGGCGATGAGCAGGCAAAGATAGAGCAGGATAAAAAAGACAAAGAAAAAGAAGAGAAAGCTAAGGAAGAAAAGGAAAAAGAAGAGCAGAAGAAAAAGGAGGAAGCAAAAAAAGAAGAAAACAAGAAACCGGCTCCGGAAAAGATAAATGCGGCTCCCGTAATCACTATTGGCGGCGTAAGCCCGATGCAAATCAGCAGGCTGCCATTATTGGTTCAAATTAATTTTTCGGATGATACGAAGATTGCAGCCTTTGAGTCGAGTGTGGAATACGAGGATGTAAACGGGCACAAATCTTTCCTCAATGGAATTAATAGCGTTAATTCGGATAAAAGTGCAACCGAAAGCTATGAACTGGCATTGGACGGATATTATCGAATCAGTGCTGCGGCTAAAGACTTGGAGGGATTAAATGCCTCGCTGGGGTTAACCTGTATAGTAGATAGGACGCCGCCTGTTATTTCAGCTCTTGAAAAGCTTAACGGAAAAACCTTTAAGAAATTCCCATGGGATAAACTACCTGATGGAATTGTGAGTGACTACAGCTCATTTACGGTAAAGGCCTTTATGGACAATAGAATCTATATTCCGGGAGAAACATCTTTGCCGGATGGCAAACACAGTTTCAAGATTATAGCAAGAGACGCCGCAGGCAATGAAAGCACCCGCGAAGCAGTTTTTACGATTGATTCGAAATCTGATAATGATGCATCCGATAATTCCAAAGATGAGTCTAAAAAGAACGGCATCGAGGATGCAGAAATCATAGATGCCAATAACCCTGAAGGTGAGAGTAGCTACCGGGAGTACGAGGGCTTGCGGAACACTATTGAGAAGTTTGAGGGTAATCCCAAGAGCGCTTCCGATTCAAAAGAACAGCCGAAAACTGCTTCAAGCAAGTCTGCGCTTGCGGCTTTAGTTATGACAATAATCGCGGTAATACTATTGGTAACAGGGTTTATGGTGATAACACTGTGCGCAGGAAAGCGTAATAAAAGAACCGGAAAGCATAAAATGAACATAAATTAACATACGAAAAGCCCGTCGGGTTTTACGCCGCCGGGCTCATCCCCTTTGGTATTGGGGGAAGAAAGGGGATCTGAAAGGTATGGCTGTTGTGAGATGTGGGATCTGTGATGAGCCACAACAATCCACACGTAAACGTCCTTGCCAAATTTAACAAGTAACTCGGGGGAAATTAATAAATAATACATAAAATTAAATATTTATTCATTATTCTTTCGTAGAATAATTTAATCTACGAAAAATCCGCTCCCTGAATTAATTTTATGATAATACTTTGTTTCAACTTTGTCTACAGTTTTGTCATGAAAAAACGCCGAAAAAACGCTATTTTTCTTGTGAGATACATACAGAAAATAATCGTGAAAATCATTGTGTATATTTTTGCGTCCGACCATAGCGAAAAATGTTTGTTTTTCAACAAATCCTGTATTTATGCGGGTTTTGGCCCGTTCGGCATTTGGGAACTTTTCGTAGATTAAATTATTCTACGAAAGATTTCGCCCTTTTTATATTGCAAAAAAGCGGGTTTCCTATATAATAAATACATCTGAAAGCATTATATAACAGCATCTAATGAGGAGGAAAGTATTATGGTTGGCTATATTCTTCAAATTGTTATCAGTGTTGGTCTCATAATCGGGGGATTATCAGGGAAACTGGTGTTTCGGGGGACGAACAGTTCGGCAGCTTTAGTGGTTTTTGGTGTCGTCTGGCTGATTATCGACATTATTCGGCTTATTGTTTATGTAAATCGAACCAAGAGTGTCGGCGCATCAGGGACGGGAGGCGCAAATGACCACTCTGCGGAGGTTCAAAAGGGAGGCGAATTCATTAAGAGGATTGACAGTATTGAAAACCTCGCTTATCCCATGCCTATTACTTTAAGTGTAGTTCAGGGAGCCAGAGCAGGCGGTCCGTATATGATCGTTTTAAATGGGGCGCCGGTAGGAAATCTGGAGACCGCCACGCCTTTGAAATTCGAGGTCACTAAGAAGCGCAATGTCATCACCGCTGTTGAAACCACTAATAACAATCTCGTTCCGCCTTGGTTTTTTGATATTGACAATCCTCAGGGTGATGGTATTTTGGGCATGAGTCCTGACTATGGTATTTTCACGACAAATACCGTTGATTCGGGTATCAGGAATGTTCCCTGGCAGCAGGCATAATTCGGAGATGAAATGAAGTTAATCCTTGCGCCTGATTCTTACAAAGGTACTATTTCCTCCGCAAAAGCCATTGAAATATTGGCCGAAACTGCGGAGGAAGTTTTTGGTACTTGTGATATTGTTAAAATCCCAATTGCTGATGGCGGCGAAGGTACTGTAAATGCGCTGGTGGCGGCTATGGGCGGGAGAATAGAAATTGCCCCTGCCCATGATGCGGCGGGAAACGAGATAGACGTGCCGTTCGGTGTGATTGGACAAGACTGCGCAGTAGTCGAAATGGCACTTTCTGCCGGTCTTACACAGATTCCCTTAAATTCACGTGATCCCCTGTTACTATCGTCGTACGGCTTTGGAGAAACCCTTTCAAAGGTTCTTGAACTTGGTTATAAAAGGATATTGATTGGCATAGGTGGCAGTGCCACGAATGACGGCGGTATGGGCATGTTGACCGCTCTTGGAGCGAAATTTTATCATTCGGGAAAACTCTTATCCGGAAAAGGAGAGGATTTAGAAGCAGTTGATGATGTCGATTTGTCGGGACTAAATCCTAAATGGCACGTAGCCAAGGTCAGTGTTTTTTGCGATGTAACGAATCCTCTGTTAGGGGAAAACGGAGCGACTTATGTATACGGACCGCAGAAAGGCGCCACCGGAGAAACTCTAAAGCGCTTAGAAGCCGGAATGGCGAATTATGCTAACATAATACTTGAAAAGACCGGAATCGATATTAGATATATAAAGGGAGCAGGAGCCGCCGGGGGAGTAGGAGCAGCGCTGGGTGGCATATTAAAAGCCGAAATCTCAAGCGGCATTGAAGCAATGCTCAATGAAATAGAATTTGACAAAAAGCTAAATGGAGCCGATCTGGTAATCACCGGTGAAGGAAGGCTCGATAGCCAGTCTGTTAAATACGGAAAAGCCCCAATAGGAATCGCAAAACGTTGCGCAACAAAAGGAATTCCGATATTAATAATTGCAGGAATACTGGGCGAAGGTTGGGAAGATGCACTTAAGATTCAGGGATGCAAGGTTATTGCTACTACAGATAAGCCTTTAACTGAAGAAGAAATAATGAATGGTGCAAGTGGGAGATATAAAAACGCCGCAAAAAAAGCTCTGGAAGAATTCCAAAGCTCTTTAAAAAAGTAACTGCGGATAACAGGACTTGAACCTGCATGAGCTTGCGCTCACAAGATCCTGAATCTTGCGCGTCTGCCAATTCCGCCACATCCGCTTAACTCGCGAAAGCTATAATAGCATATTTTCAGCGGGCTTACAAATAGTAGTTTTTTAATGGGGTTGAACGGACTCGAACCGATGACCTCTTGCATGTCAAGCAAGCGCTCTAACCAGCTGGGCTACAACCCCGTGAAAATGATTATACCAGTTTCGCCTCGAATTGCAAAGTAAATTTTATAACTCAATTATTTTCGCCTTGTGTTTTGTGTAGGGCAGGAATTCTTCTATTATTTTTTTTGTTGAGACTTTCATGTAGCCGGTATTCGTCCCGTCGCTGCAGCCGTACCATTCGCTATTGGCTACATCCGCATCTATTACGATTTGTAAATCTCTGTCTTCGTCAATTAATGCTGAGAATACTGTCGCGGCACCGATTTTTGTGCCGAGCATTTTTTCAAATAAATCTACCGGCGCAAAAGATATGCGTGACACGCCGAGCTTTTTAGAAAATTCAGAAGTGACGAAAGGCTTATTGCCTGCGGTCACAAATAAATAAAACATTGTTTGCTGGCGGTTGCACAAAAAGAGCGTTTTTACCATATCCATATCAAGGCGCTTATTGATATTCTCGCAGTCTTCCATGGTGACGGCTTCGTCCGTGTCCACTCTCTCAAAAGGAATTTTAAGTGCTTCAAGAGTTTTATATACCTTTTCATGCAATGGCGTTTTGAATGTCAAAGGTGGCGTTTTCATAACTTCGCTTACGTTAATCATTGTTGCCTTCCTCACCGTTTTCGTTTGCAAGTCGTAAATTCTCGTAGGCCTTTTCAAGGTGCTCTTTCATTGCGACCTGAGCGGCTTTCGGGTCGCCGCTTTTAATGGCCTCAAATATCGCCATATGGTCATCAATGGTTTTTTCCGGCTGCCCGGGAATGGCAAGTGTTGCCATTCTCGATTCCGATAGCAATTCATATAAAAGTTCAGTTATCAAAATGAAGCCTTTGTTCTGAGAGGTCTTTGCGATTTCCAAATGGAAAGCATTATCTCCTATTATTCCGGATCCCCCTTCTTCGATTTCGGCTTCCATATCCAGAACCGCGCCGTAAATGCGGGAAATCTGCTCTTTCGTCGCCTTTTTCGCTGCAAGGAATGCCATGTGCACTTCCATGTACTGACGCACCTGAATTATATCGGCAGCGAGGGTTTTGTCCTGAGCAATGAGCGCCGAAAACGGCGATAATATGTGCTCAATGCTAATGGCGTTAACATAATTTCCCCCGCCGACCACCGAGCGTATATAGCCCATATTCTCGAGTGTTCGCATTGCCTCTCGAAGCGAAGTTCTGCTGACTCCGAGCTCGTCTGCCAGCACCCGCTCGGGGGGTAATTTCTCGCCTACCTTTAAAGAGCCTGTGCGAATCTTTGATACTATCTCGTCTACAATATCCTCTGATATCCTTTTATGAGGTAACCTTTCGAACATATATTTCCCTCTTTCCGGTTGGTACATTAATAATACCAATCAACATATTGTCATACCGATTTTAATTTGTTATGATAATAACTGTCAATAGAAACTTTTGAAAAGTATAAAAAAATGCGCTCACCAAAAGAGCGTTTTTTGAGACTTTTCGGGGAATATTAAAGAATCAAAGTTAAAGAAAGAAGGGTGTTTAAAAATGGTTCTCGAGTACGTCAAAAGAGCAAGAAAAGCCCAGGAGATCCTCGCTCAAAAGGATCAGGCCACCATTGACACTGTTGTTCGTGCAATAGCGAAATACGTCTACGACAATGCAGAGCCTTTGGCGAAAATGGCCGTTGAAGAAACCAGAATGGGTGTGTACACCGACAAAGTCGGCAAGAATCAAGGCAAATCAAGGATTATCTGGAATGCCTTAAAGGGCAAAAAGTCAGTGGGTATTTTACGTGAGATACCCGAACAGGGGCTTATCGAAGTGGCAAAGCCGATGGGCGTAATCGCCGCAGTTACACCATGTACGAATCCGGTGGTGACCCCGATGTGTAATGCAATGTTTGCCATTAAAGGCGCAAATGCAATTATTGTTTCTCCTCATCCGCGAGCCAGAAAATTATCAATGGTATTGGATGAAGCATTCCGTAAAATTATTTCAGAACTCGGACTTCCCGAAGACATTTATCAGACCATACCCGAGCCCACAATAGATTTAACCGTAGAACTCATGAAAGCCTGCGATGTAGTTATCGCAACAGGCGGCATGGGAGTTGTCAGGTCGGCTTATTCGAGCGGAAAACCGAGTTTTGGTGTGGGAGCCGGGAATGTTCAATGTATATTCGACCGTGAGATTGACTATAAAACAGAGGTGCCAAAGGCTGTAGCAGGACGTATCTTTGATAATGGAATCATTTGCTCAGGTGAACAGACGATTATTGCTCCGAAGGAAAATTATGATGAAATTATCGGTATTTTCGAAGAGAACGGCGGATACTACATTGACGATCCGCAGCTCGTTAAATCAATCGGAGAGAAATTATTCCCGAATGGTGTGATCGCAAAGGACGCCGTAGGTCAATCCGTACAGAAAATCGCAGAGATAGCAGGGATTTCGGTTCCCGAGGGCACAAAGGTTATTATCGTGAAGCCCGACAGCTTCGGTGCGGGCAATGTTTGGAGCAAGGAAAAAATGTTTCCGGTAATGAGTGCTTATGCTTACGATACATGGGAAGATGCCGTTGATATTGCGATTGCGAATCTCAAAGTCGAAGGAATCGGACATTCGGTTTCTATTCATTCAGACAATCAGGTTCATATCGAATATGCAGGAAAGACTATTCCCGTATCACGAATTCTCGTGAATCAGATTTGCTCTACCCAAAACGGCGGTGCTTTTACCAACGGACTAAATCCGACCACGACCCTGGGTTGCGGCAGCTGGGGGAATAATTCGATTTCCGAAAACCTCTTCTACACACATTTATTCAATGTTTCTCGTATCGCTACCGTAAAGCCGAATTGGTCACAGCCGTCGGATGACGAGATTTGGGGGTGATGCGAGTTGAAACTACTGGAGTACCAGGCCAAAGAAATATTTGAAAAATACGGACTTTCGACGCCGAAAGGAACCGTTATTGACTCAAAGGAAGATGTCGCGGCAAAAATCGCGCAAGCAGGCTTAAGCTATCCCGTCGTTATTAAAGCTCAGGTACAGGTGGGAGGTCGCGGAAAAGCAGGCGGCGTAAAATTTGCGGACAGTGGCGAAGAAGCCCAGTCTATCGTCGATACTTTGCTCTTTTCCGATTTGAAAGGATTAAAGGTAAATAAACTCTTGGTCGTTGAAAAGGCGGATGTGGCAAAGGAATGGTATCTTTCTATTTTACTTGACCGCAAAACCAACGGACCCGTCGTTATTTTCTCGGCGGCAGGCGGAATGGAAATTGAAGAGACCGCAAAAACTAATCCCGATGCGATTGTAAATGTTCCCGTAAATCCATTGACGGGTATTACCGCGTATTTCGTTAATTATGTTTGCTCAAAGAGCGGCGTGGGAATGGAGTACACAAAGGTTCTCGGGGAACTTTTAACTAAGCTCTATAAGATGTTTATTGAGCATTCATGTATGTTAGCCGAAATAAACCCCGTATCAGTTACGAGTGCGGGGGAGCTCGTCGCAATAGACGGGAAAGTCACTGTTGACGACTCGGCGCTTTATCGTTTGCCAGATGTTTTGGCTTATCGCGACGCAATCGAAGAGCCGCCGCTCGTTGTGGAGGCGAGATCATTTCGATTCCTTTACATTCCGGTATCTACAGGCCGTGTGGCGGTCATGTCAAATGGTTCCGGTATGCTTATGTCAATGATTGATTTATTATCAAAGAAAGGCGTGACCGTAGCCTGTGCTCTTGATTTGGGAGGCGGCGCTACGAGAGATCGCATAAAAGAGGCTGTACGCATAGAGCTTTCCACTCCCGGCGTGGATACGATATTCATCTGCATTTTCGGCGGTATCACGCGCTGCGACGAGGTGGCAGACGGAGTGAGGATGGCACTTGAAAATGAAAGCTCAGATAAAACCGTAATTATCCGTATGGAAGGCACAAATAAAGACGCCGGAATGGAAATCGTTAATTCCACTAAAGGCGCCATCAGCGTCGGCGGAATCGTAGAAGGCGTTGAAACGGTTGCTAAAGTTTTGAAGGGAGGTGACGCGGCATGAGTATTCTTATAGATGAAAATACCAGACTTATAGTTCAGGGTATCACCGGACGTGAGGGTCAGTTTCATACAGAGCAAATGCTCGAATACGGCACAAAGGTAGTCGCCGGCGTAACCCCCGGAAAAGGCGGGCAGGAAGTTTTAGGTGTTCCTGTATTTAATACGGTTCGCGAGGCAATGGAAGCCACCGATGCCAATACCACAATAATATTTGTCCCTGCTAAATTCTTAAAAGACAGTATTATGGAGGCAGTGGACGCCGAGGTGCCATTAATTCTTACAATTGCGGAGCACACACCGGTTCACGATATGATGCTTTGTCGAAGATTGGCCCATGAAAAAGGCTTGCGGCTCTTCGGACCTAATTCCTTCGGAATAATTTCACCGGGAAAGGCCAAAGCGGGCTTTATGGCTCATAAGATATTCTCGCAGGGACCCGTAGGCTTTATGAGCCGCAGTGCGACCAATTGCTACGAGACCGTATTTATGCTGACAAACCGTGGAATCGGCCAGTCTACCTGTATCGGTATCGGCGGGGATATGATCCCCGGAACGACATTCGTAGAAGCACTTCCCGATTTTGAAGCTGACCCCGAGACGAAAGCCATCGTCATGATAGGTGAAATCGGGGGAGATGCTGAGGAACAGGCAGCTGCCTACATTAAAGAACATGTAACGAAACCCGTAGTTGCGCTTATTGCCGGTAAAAATGCTCCAAAGGGTACGAGCATGGGTCACGCGGGGGCAATAGTTGGCGAGGACGGCTCGGGCGGTGCCGAAGGAAAAGAAAAGGTGCTGAAAGAGGCGGGATGCTATATTGCCGAAAGTACTGAGCACGTGGTAGATATACTGGCTGAAATATTATCTAAGTAAGCGAATGGAGGCGAAAGAATTGGCGAAAGCAAAAGAGAAATACAGCAAAGAATTATTGCTCGATATTTACGAAGTCATGAATGAGATCCGCCGCTTTGAAGAGACTGCTCTTAAGTTCTTCAATGAAAACAAGCTGCGCGGTTCGGTTCACCTTTGTCTGGGACAGGAAGCCGTTTCGGCGGCTGTAATCGGGTTAATGCGTGATGAGGATTATATTACTTCCACGCATAGAGGTCATGGGCACGGTATTGCGAAAAGCCGTGATTTAAAGAGCGCGTTTGCGGAATTAATGGGAAAAGAAACCGGATTCTGCCATGGTCGCGGCGGCTCTATGCATATCTGCGATTTATCAAAGGGAAACCTCGGAGCCAATGCCATAGTCGGCGGCGGACTTCCGATTGCTACAGGCGGAGCCTTTGCACAGAAATATCGCGGAACTGATAATATGACAGTATCATTCTTCGGCGATGGTGCCTCGAATCAGGGCACATTCCATGAGGCAATTAATATGGCCGCCATCTGGAAACTTCCGGTGGTATTTGTCTGTGAAAACAATCGTTACGGACTGACCACACCTTATCAGACCACGACCGCTGTCGAGGATATTGCCGATAGGGCGGTGGGATATGCGATACCCGGATATGCCATAGACGGCAATGATGTATTGGCGATTCTGGATACGTTTGCAAAGTGTCAGGAAAGAGCCAGAAAAGGCGAAGGTCCCTCTCTCATTGAGTGTAAGACATATCGCTGGAAGGGTCACTGGACAGGAGATCCGGAAGTCTATCGCACCCGTGAGGAAGTCGCGTCATGGGTTGCAAAGGATCCTATTCCGAGATTCAGAGCTTATCTTATTGAAAATGGCTATGCCACGGATAAGGACTTGGATGAAATAGAAGAAAGAGCTGCAAAAGATGTTGCGGAAGCAGCGCAATTTGCATTAGACAGCCCGGAGCCCGATCCGGCACACGTTATGGACGGGATGTATGTGGAAGGAGGATTTCCGCTATGAGTAAGAAAACCTATGCTATCGCAATCCGTGACGTATTGCGCGAAGAAATGAGAAAAGACCCCGACATTTTTGTTATGGGTGAAGACATAGGCGTGCAGGGCGGTATTTTCGGTTGTACCAGAGACATGCTTAAGGAATTCGGAGAAAAAAGGATTATTCAAACGCCTATTTCCGAAAACAGCTTTGTAGGTCTGGGAGTCGGTGCCGCGAGTGTCGGACTTCGCCCCGTAATCGAATTGATGTATATGGACTTTATCTATTTGGCAATGGATCAGGTCTTAAACCAAGCCGCGAAAATGCGCTATATGTTTGGCGGTAAAGTAAAGGTGCCCTTGGTAGTGCGCGGGCAGCAGGGAATCGGACGCGGAAACGCAGGACAGCATTCCCAGTCAGTAGAGGCGCTCCTTATGAATATCCCCGGAATCAAGGTCGTATGTCCATCCACTCCGGCGGATGCGGCAGGGCTATTAAGAACGGCTATCCGTGATGATAATCCCGTGGTGTTTATTGAGCATAAGGCTCTCTATTCCACAAAAGGTGAAGTCCCAGATGATCCCGAGTTTGCCATTCCTTTCGGAAAAGCAAACTTAGTTCGTGAAGGAAAAGATGTCACCTTGCTCGGAAATTTCCTCTATCACGGAAAAGCTCTCGAAGCTGCTGATATTCTCGAGAAAGAAGGCATTTCGGTGGAGGTAATGGATCCCAGGACCCTCGTTCCTCTGGACATTGATTCAATCGTAGCATCCGTTAAAAAGACCGGACATCTTGTGACTGTGCATGAAGCTCACAGAACGATGGGATGGGGAACCGAAGTGGCCGCGGCTGTAACTGAGAAAGCTTTCGGATATTTGGATGCTCCTCCGGTTAGAATCGGCGCAAAGATGTGCACTTTGCCGTTTAATTTAGGCTTGGAAAATGCGGTGGTTCCGCAGGTGGAAGATATCGTAGCAGGTGTTAAGCAGTCACTTTCGTTGTAAGGGGGACTATAAATGGCACAAAAAGTAATAATGCCCAAACAAGGGCTTCAAATGACAGAAGGCACGATTCTCGAATGGCTGATAAAAGAAGGTCAGGAAGTAAAGGCGGGTGAGCCGCTCTTTGAAATGGAAACCGACAAACTGACCATTACGATTGATGCTGATGTTTCGGGAACATTGCTTAAGATTATCGCGGGTGAAGGCGCGGTGGTTCCGATAACCGAGACTATTGCGGTAGTAGGTACGCCCGGAGAGAATATTTCGGAATTTTTGACAGGCGAAAGCTCCTGCCAGACAGAGACAAAAGCAACCGAGGAAGCAAATACTGAAGCGGTGCCAAAAAGCGTTTCTGCCGAAAGTACGAGTGCTCCTATAGTCAGGAAAGAGGGCGAGAGAATATTAATCAGCCCGAGAGCTAAAAAGCTGGCAGAAGAATTGGGTCTTGATTATTCCACGATTGCGGGTAGCGGCGCGGAAGGTATGATAATCGAGCGCGATGTCGTAAAAGCAAAAGATACCGCTCCCAAAGCTACGCCTCTTGCAAAGAAGGTAGCCGAAATAGAGGGTGTGGATTTAAAGAGCGTTACAGGCACAGGCGCAAGAGGAAAGATAAGGCGCGGCGATTTGGAAGCTTCGCAAAGCAAAGGAGCTGCATTTATTACCTCACCTGCCGAAAGGAAAATCGTCCCGATGCGCGGCATGAGAAAAGTCATTGCGGAGCGCATGAAGCAAAGCCAAAATGAAAACGCGCAGACGAGTCACACTATTTCCGTGCGCATGGATGAGGCAAAGCGCGTGAGAGAGGCACTTGAGAAGGCTGTAGGCTTCAATGACATTGTTTCATTTGCTGTTGTTCGTGCACTTACCGATTTTCCGGCTATGAATTCCCAGATAGTACCTGAGGGTATATGGGAAAAGGAATTTGTGAATCTCGGTATTGCGGTAGCCGTTGACGACGGACTCATAGTCCCCGTGGTAAAGGATGCCGATTTAATGTCGCTTCGTGAATTTTCAGCCGCTGCAAAGGAATTAGCCGGAAAGGCCAGAGACGGTAAACTCACTTCGGATGAATATTCGGGAGGTACATTTACGGTTTCTAATCTCGGAATGTTCGGGCTTGATTCATTCGTTGCGATTATTAATCCGCCTGAGGCAGGAATACTCGCGGTAGGAAAAATCGAGGACACCCCGGTAGCGGTAAATGGTGCCGTTGAGATTCATCCGGTTATGAAGCTTACGCTTTCCTATGACCACAGAATCGTGGACGGAGCACCCGCCGCGCAGTTTTTGGCGAAAATCAAGGAATACCTTGAAAACCCGTACAAGCTGCTGTAACAGATTAAGTCATTTCGCTGATTTTGGAGGCATACTTTAAATGAAAGAATTTGATGTAATAGTATTGGGCGGAGGTCCCGGCGGTTATGTGGCAGCTATCAGAGCTGCAAAGCACGGACTTAACGTTGCTTTAATTGAAAAAGATGAAGTCGGCGGGACATGCCTGAATCGCGGCTGTATACCGACAAAGGCATTTTTGCATTCTTCCAACCTCTATCACGAGGCTTCTAAGGGCGCGGGAGTCGGCATTAATGTGTCAGGGCTGACCTATGATTTTAAGAAAATTGCCGAAAATAAAGAAAGTGTCGTAAAGAAACTGGTAGGCGGTGTTTCAGGACTATTAAAAGCAAATAAAGTAACACTTATTAAAGCAAAAGGCGTATTAAAAAGCGGCAATGAAATAGAAGCGGGTGGAGAAACATTTCACGCCAAATCTATTATTATTGCCACCGGTTCTATTCCCGCCACTCCTCCGATTCCGGGTTCCGATTTAGAAGGCGTAATGAATTCGGACGGCGTATTAGCTTTAAAAGAAGCACCTGCTTCTGTAGTTGTAGTGGGAGGCGGGGTAATCGGTATAGAATTTGCCACGTTTTTCTCACAGCTCGGTATTGATGTGACAGTGCTTGAATTCCTTCCCGATATATTAGCCACACTTGATAAGGACGCCGCAAAGCCCGTAGAAAAAGCTCTGAAAAAGAGTGGAGTAATGATTCATACAGGTGTGAAGGTTGTAAAGTTTGAAAAAAGCGGAAAAGGTCTTAAGACGACTTATGAGGATAATGGCAGCGAAGTATCCGTTGAGAGCGCTATTGTCATCGTAGCCACCGGAAGAAAACCTGTCACAAAGGAAATCGGACTTGAGGCGGCGGGCGTAAAGGTAAACGAAAGAGGCTTTATTGAGACTGATTTACAGATGCGCACCAATGTGCCCGGTATTTACGCCATCGGCGATATCACAGGGAAGATACAATTGGCGCATGTCGCGAGTGCGCAAGGGATAGTCGCGGCGGATGTGGCCGCAGGTCTAACCGCTAAGATTGATTATAATGCGGTTCCTTCATGTGTTTATACGACTCCTGAAATCGCGGGAGTAGGACTTAGCGAAAGTCAGGCAAAGGATAGCGGAAAGAAAATAAAAATCGGAAGCTTTCCTGTCCCCGCAAACGGCAGAAGCATTATCCATGGCGCGACGGATGGTATTGCAAAGCTTGTTATTGATGAGACCACCGGCGAGATTCTCGGCGCTCATTTATGTGCTCCGAACGCGACAGAAATGATTGCGGGAATCGTTGTGGCGATGAACGCGGAGGCTACGGTGGAAGAGCTTTCAAGCTCCATATTCCCGCATCCGACTGTGAGTGAGGTCATAATGGAAGCAGCAGAAGACTGCGAAGGTATGTGTATACACAAGGTATAGGATTTCGATTGCTATAACAATTAATTGTATTTTCGGAGGTATTTATGTTCGATTTAGCAGATAAAGTAGTGTTAGTAACGGGAGCAGCAGGCGGTATCGGAAAAGCAACCGCGCTTCTTTTGGCAAAACATGGAGCCAAAGCACTCGTAATGACTGATGTCAGGAAAGAACCTTTAGAAAAATCCGCCGATGAAATTAAAGCAGAAACGGGTGTTGAAACGCTTTGCATTGACGGAAATCTTATCAGTGAAGAATTTGATAAAAAGCTTGTGGAGGAAACGGTAAAGGTCTTCGGGAGTCTGGATGTCTTAGTAAATTGCGCAGGTATTTCCAGAGCCGGTGATATTTACTCTGTCAATGAGCAGCAATGGGATTTGACCTTTAATATCAATGTTAAGGGACTCTTTTTCCTTTGCAGAGCGGCATTTGTGGCCATGGAAAAGCAAGGCGGCGGAAGCATTATCAATCTTTCGTCTCAGGCAGGTCGTGCGGGCGGAATACTTGTCACACCTGATTATCCTTCTTCGAAAGCCGCGGTTTTGACTCTGACAAAATCTCTCGCAAAGGCGGGAGCCGCAAAAGGAATCCGGGTAAACAGCGTATCTCCCGGTCTTATAGCTACGGAAATGACTGCGACCTATAATTATGATCCCACCACGGTTCCTCTTGGAAGAATAGGAACGGGAGAAGACGTCGCGGGCGCAATTTTATTTTTAGCAAGTGAGTACGCTTCTTATATCACGGGTGCTTGTATTGATGTAAACGGCGGAATTGCGATGATATAATTAGGTTGATTTCGTTAGCATTTTTAGGTATAATTGCTAAATGTAAGTCACATTTTATATCTTGTATTATTAATATTACTAATATCTATGCTTGTAAGAAGTTTCGGGTTCGGTGATTTTGACTGACCCGTTCAGACAATATGAAAGATAGAGAGGTATAATGCATGGCGGAACAAACTCCTTGCGTAAGTGCAAAAGGCATCAGCAAATCTTTCAGCGGAGTTTTTGTCCTTCGGGATGTCGATTTTGACATCCGTGAGGGAGAAGTCCACGCGCTCGTAGGAGAGAACGGCGCGGGGAAATCGACTCTGGTAAAGATTATCAGCGGGGTCTACACACCCACTGAGGGGCAGCTTTATTTGGAAGGTGAACCGGCTAATTTTAAGAGCCCCCATGCGGCGAGAGAATCGGGTATTGCCCTGATTCATCAGGAGCCGCTGACGTTTCAGGATCTGAATGTCGCCGAGAATCTGTTTCTCGGTCACACCAGAGGAAAAGGAAAACCGGTAATTAACTGGAAAGAAATCTACAAAAAATCTAATGAAGTTTTAGAAGAACTCAATGTCAGAATGCGCGCTAAGGACCCGGTTCGCGATATGACCGTGGCAGACCAGCAGATGGTCGAAATCGCTTGCGCGCTGTCTCAAAATGCAAAAGTTATTATTTTCGATGAGCCTACGGCTGCGCTTTCCTATGGGGAGGTTCAGACGCTTTTTGAAACCATCAGAAGGCTGAAAGCCCAAGGAAAGGCCATGGTATTTATCGGACATCGTCTTGAGGAAATCTTAGAAATATCCGATACAGTCACGGTTCTTCGCGATGGTCGAAAAGTAGGCGAAGCCTTGACTAAAGATGTCACACAGGATCAATTGGTCCAGATGATGGTGGGTCGCTCATATCAGGAATTAGTCGTAAAGGAAAAAGTACCCATCGGTGATGTCCGTCTGGAAATTAAGGATTTGACTTTACCGGGTGTATTTCATGACGTATCCTTAAATGTCCGCAAAGGCGAAATAGTCGGTATGGCGGGTTTAGTAGGCGCCGGAAGATCCGAAGTGGCCTCGGCTGTCTTTGGTGTGGCTCCTGCTAAAAAAGGCCAAATCTTCATTGACGGGAAAGAAGTCAGCATTAAAAACCCGAGGCAGGCTATGCAGCTTGGTGTCGCGATGGTCTCGGAGGATCGTGCAAGGACAGGTCTCGTCCTCCCATTTGCGATTGACTTTAATATGTCGTTTGCGGTACTTGCAAAAATCTGCAGTAAGCTCGGTTTCGTCAATACGAAAAAAGAATCCGAGATGGTTAATACTTACGTGGACGAACTAAATGTAAAGATGCGTGACAAAGAACAGGCTGTTCAGGAGCTTTCGGGAGGTAATCAGCAAAAGGTAGTTATTGCCAAATGGCTCATGACGGAAGGCGATATTTTAATTTTGGATGAGCCTACCAGAGGTATCGATGTCGGCGCAAAGGCCGAGGTTTACAGGCTCATTAACGAGCTTGCAAGACGAGGCAAAGCCATTCTCATGATTTCATCAGAATTGCCCGAAATCCTGCAGCTCGCCGACAGAGTCTATGTAATGTGCGAAGGCAGGGTGACCGGAGAGCTTAATCGTGAAGAGATGGATTCCGAGCGCATAATGACCGCTGCTTCGACAGTTAAAAAGGAAAAGGAGGCGTCTGTAGCATGAAAAAGTTCTTATATAAAAATGTAAAAGAAACGGCGACTCTTGTTCTTATTCTTATAGTCTTCTTTGTCAGTCTCGCGGTTCGCCCCGAGCTATTAAGAAGCGCGAGTATGGCGAACATTATCAATAGTATCCTTATGTGGATGCCGCTTAATCTTACGATGTGCATGGGCATGATGATGACCGTCATTATTAAAGATATTGATTTAAGCATTGGAGCGGAAGTGGCATTGTCGGGTATGGTGGCAGGTATCTTCTGGAGAGATGTTTGGCTTGTTAAAATGAAAGATACGAATGAAGTGGTGATTATTCTTATAGGCTTTGCGATTTCGCTGGTAGTCGGAGTTTTATTGGGTGCGTTAAACGGATTTATAATTGCCTACATGCAGATTCCTTCAATCATAGTCACATTGGGTACCATAAATGCTTATCGTGGCCTCACCTATATTCTGGCACATGGCAAAATGATTACTAATTATGAGCTACCGCCGCATTTGGCTGATTTATCTGCAAAGGGCATCCATATTGGTCCCCTATTGGTTCCGTGGCTTATCCTTATAGCCTTAGTAATCGTCGTAATATTCTTCTTCGTACTTAGGTACTCACATTTTGGAAGAGAGGTTTACGCGGTTGGTTCAAATCGTACCGCTGCCCACCTTCGTGGAATTAATTGCAAAAAGACAGAATTAATGGTCTTCACGATTACAGGCTTTTTAGCCGGCATAGTAGGTATGATGAGTGCCTCGCGCTTTGGCTATGTAAACCCGCAGCAGACAGGAAACGGACTTGAGTTCGTGGTTATTTCCTGTACGATTATCGGAGGCGTTTCGGTTTCAGGCGGAAGCGGAAATGTCATCGGTGTATTCCTTGGCTGTACTTTGCTCGGAACGGTTAATACAATGATTTCTACCATAGGTATCCCCGGAACGGTTCAGAAGTTTGTATACGGTATCGTTATCGTATTGGCTCTGCTGATTGATAAGGCTGTTACCACAATGCAGAGGAATCGTGCCATGGATGCAAAGAGTGCTAGAAAGGAGGCGACGGCGTAATGAGTAAAGAAAAAGTAAAAGGACAAGGAATGCCTTTAGGGCTTAGAAAGCTCATTCACAGTAGAGAACTTGTACCGTTTGTTCTCCTTATAGCTGTAATCATCGTCTGCGTAAGTCTTTCCGAGAGTTTTAGGGACATGACTTACTTGATGAAGACATTGTCGCGTTATATAGAATTGGCTATGGCCACCCTCGTTCTGACTATGATAGTCACGGCAGGCATGATTGATCTTTCGGTTCCTTCGGTTATGTGCTGCTCGGCGACATTGGCTGCGGTCTGCTTCCATCATGGTGTTCCGATGGGCGTGGCAATCGTTATCGGTCTTATTGTCGGAATGGTCTGTGGTATCTTTAATGGTATTTTGATAGCACATGTCGGGCTCCCGGCTATGATTGTTACAATAGGCACACAAAATGTCTTCCGTGGAATCGCGCAGATTTTCATCGGCGACCAGAGCCTCGGGAAATTCCCGGATTGGTTCAACAGCTGGGAGAAAATAGCACTGTTTCGTTTTGGTACGACAGGTTATGTCGGCGTAACGATTTTGATATTTGTATTATTGGCCATATTCTTTTATCTCCTTCTTCATCGCACCTCATATGGTCGTAAGGTTTTTGCTATCGGTGCGAATGAAAGGGCGGCGATTTACAGCGGTGTTAATACAAAATCAATAAAGATGAGCCTCTTTGTTATATCGGGCTTTGTTTCAGGCTTTGCAGGAATCCTCACTATGTCGAGGCTGTTGCTGGTGCGTTATGATATGAATCAGAATACCGAGGTAGATACCGTCGTTATGGTGCTTCTGGGAGGCGCGGATATCAATGGCGGACGCGGAAGCATGATTGGTACATTTATTGCGATTATTATGGTATTCCTTTTAAAGACCGGTCTTATAGTTGCGGGTGTTACCGCCGACCAGCAGATGTTCGTCATGGGACTTTTGTTATTGGTATCAGTTATCATTCCGAATATTAAGACCTTGATTCAGGCCCAGAAAGATAAATAGAAAAATATACAAAACAAGAAAAGGAGATGAATTACATGAAAGGACTTAGTGGAAAAGCCGCCATAGTCACCGGCGGTTCCCGTGGTATCGGGAGAGCTATAGTTGAGAGACTGCTCGAGGAAGACGTGAATGTTCTGTTTTGCGGGAGAAATCCCAAAACAGGCGAGGAGACTCTGGCGGAATTAAAAGAGAAATTTCCGAATAAGGAAATAATATTTGTCCCTGCTGACATGGAGGATGAATCCACTCCGCAAACACTTTTTGCGAAAGCTCGTGAAGCATTTGGGGAGGTTGATTTTCTCGTAAATAACGCGTTTCCTTTCACTGCAAAGGCAGAAGATGCCACTTATGATGACTGGAAACATACCTTTATGGCAGGTCCCGCGGCTTATGCTCGCATGATTGCCGAATTCGCAAAAGACCGCAAGGTCAAAAAAGGCGCGGTGGTATGTATATCCAGTATCAGCGGACATATCGCACAGCCGCATCGTTGGACATATAATGCGGCAAAAGGTGCAGTAAAACAGCTTATTCGCTGCGCGGCCATGGATTTAGCTCCCGACATCAGGGTCAATTGCCTTAGCCCCGCATGGGTTTGGACGGATGAAGTCGCAAAGGCTACGGTAGACGGAAAACGTGAGAGCGTTCCCAAGGCATGGGAAGATTATCATATATTACAGGCCTTACAAGAGCCATGGCAGATAGCCGGAGTCGCCGCATATCTCCTTAGCGACGACGCATGTGTCGTAACAGGCCATGACATGGATGCCACCAGCGGTTACCTCGCAATGGGACCCGAAGGCCTCGGCAAGGACGCGAATTTCGCAGGCAGCGAATAGTTTCGTTCACGAATTATTCGCCGTAGGGGCGGGGCCTACCCGCCCGACACCGGCCAACATGAAATAACCACCGTAGGGGCGGGGTCTGCCCGCCCGTCACAAATAATCAGGAGGTACACATGGGAAAATTTGTTGAATTAACCGGCCCCATCAAAGACGGGGACCCCACGATGCCAATGGATCCGAAGTATTCCATAGTCTGGCATTGTAATTTAGACAATCTGGGATACAATCTCTCCCGCATGACGACGTCTACCCATCAGGGAACGCACATGGACGCACAACGCCATTTTTATTATGACGGCGAGACTATTGACCAGATTCCGCTTGAGAGATTAATCGTAAAATGTATCAAAGCCGACTTAACTGCGAAAAAACCGCAGGAACCGATTACGGTAGAGGATCTTCTTCCCTACGAAGCAAAAATAGACGAAGGTTGCAGCGTTTTATTACATACGGGCTGGGATAAGGTGTTTCCGAATCCCGATTTCTTTGGTAAGTTCCCATATGTGACCAAAGAGCTGGCGGACTGGTTTGTTGAAAAGAAAGTCGGATTGGTAGGAATGGACATGCCTACTCCTAACGGCACTGACTGGTCCTATGTACACCTTAAAATGCTCGGGGAGAAAATCGTCATAGTTGAGGGATTGAACTATATGGAGAATCTCCCCACTAATGAAGAGTTTCGTTTCTATACACTGCCGCTTCGTTTAGACGGAAGAGACGGTTCGCCGGTCAGAGCATTTGCCGAGTTGCAATAGTTGTTAAATTTTAGTAATGTGGTCTATTAATAATACCAAAATCTGACCAATGAACTATTGCTTTTTAGCGTGATTTTAGGTAGAATTACTAAGTAATATTTGTAATCCATTACAAAACACGGGGGACGCAAAACTTATGGCGAAATATGCTTGGACTTGGAATATTAAGCCCGAATGTATCGACGAATATGTCAAGATGCATTTGAATCCATGGCCTGAAATAATGCAGGCACATGCCGAAGCCGGTTTTAGGAATTATTCGATTTTTCAAAACGGAACACAGTTTTTCTACGTATTTGAATGTGATATCGATCCGTTGGAGGCTTTTGCAAAGATGGAAGACAATGAAGATTGTATCCGTTGGAACAAAATCACTTCAAAAATGATTGATGTCGGAGGTCTTACCGAGGATGTAAGCGCGGGAGTTAATTTCCTCCCCGAAGTCTTTTTCCTTGCGTAAGACTTTTTTGTAACTCTTTAAGCTATAGTCAGGGAAGCCTGATTATATAGAAACGGGGAAACCCACAATATCACAGGAGGAAAACAAGTATGAAAAAGATTTTAGCAATGCTTCTTTTGACAGCTATGGTCGGAACGATGATTCTGTCAGGTTGCTCAAAGAAAGAGACTCCGGCCGAAGAAACCACGGAAGAAACGACGGAGACCACGGAAGAGACTACTGAAACAACTGAAGAGACCACAGAAGTAAAGACTCTTAACATCGTCTTTATCCCGAAGAATCTTGGAAATCCGTATTTCGAAGCTATCGGCGATGGTTTTGAAAAAGGCATAGCCGATTTGGAAGCAACAGGCGAATATGACATCACTTATGAGATGACAGGTCCTGCTACTCCCGAAGCCACTACACAGATCGAGTACATCGAAGCTGCTGTTCAGAAAAAAGCTGACGTTATCTTCATCGCTCCTAACTCAAACGATGCTTTGAACTCTACGTTTGATGATGCAAGAGCAGCCGGAACAAAGATCGTTATCATCAATGGCGATATCCCGGGAAGCGAAGATCATCGTGATGCTGCTATTATGCCTTGTAACTTTGACAATGTTGCGAAAGCTCAGATTGAACTCATGGGTTCATACATTGGCTACAAGGGACAGTTTGCGGTTCTTTCAGCTACGACTGACGCTCCGGACCAGAATTACTGGGTAGACGGAATGAAAGAAATCATGGCAGACAAAGACAATTACGAGGGTGGAAAGTACAAAGATATGGAATTGGTTGACGTTGTTTACGGCGATGACCTTCCGGAGAAATCCACTACTGAAATGGAAGCTTTATTGACGAAGTATCCTGATCTCGCCGGCGTTATCTGCCCGACTACCGTTGGTATCGCGGCCGCTACGAAGGTTGTTGAGACAAAGGGTATTGCCGATAAGGTTATCGTTACAGGATTAGGACTTCCTTCAGAGATGAAAGGTTATGTAGAGAGCGGATCCAGCATGGGCTTCCAGCTTTGGGATCCTCCTTTCGAGGGTGAAATGGGCGTTTATCTTGCAGTAGCTGTAAAATATGACGGATTTGATTTCTCAGCCGGCTCCAGCTTTGATGTAAACGGAACCTCCTATTCGATTCTTGATGATGGACAGATCATGAGCCTTGATGAGCCTAAGCTCTTTGATAAGAACAATCTTGATGAGTTCACCTACTAAGATCTGATTCTTAAATCAAACATTGATTTAAACACAGGCGGGGCGCCCAAGGGCGCTCCGTTTTCAATGATAAACCGAATTACGATGCAGCTACCCATGCACAATAACTGTTGCTTGAATATTGTGCCGTTATAGAGTATACTGTACTGCATGGGATATTGATTTTGATTCACCCTGCTTTATGAGGAGCTTTACTCCATGGGCAAAGATGATGATTTACAAAATGCCGGAACCGTTCCCGAAGATTTCGAAACAGATGTGGAATCGGGTGAATCCGGTGAAGTTAATGACTCTTCTGACTATCGTTTTATAGACGAGACTATTAAGGACGAAGGGGCGGGCAAAACTAAAAAGCAGGTAGGCAAAGCCATTATACTTGCCATTATTTTTGGGGCAGTAGCAAGCTTTGTTTTTTGCGTCACAAAGCCTTGGTATGAAAAGATGATGGCCAAAGAGGAGAATCCCGGAAGTGTCGTCATTGATGAGACCAATCCGCCTGAGGATGAAGGAAAAAACGAGGGTGAAGATGAAACGGCGCAGGATAATAATGAAAATTCCGAGACCGAAATCTCCCCCGATGATAATGCCGTAATTGAACAGCCGATAGTGCTGAATTTAGAAAACTATCGACAGATAAATCAGGCATTAAAGACAATCGCCCAAGAAGCGAATTTGAGTGTTGTCGAGATAACAGGTATTACCGGCGGCCGCGAGGAAAAAATGGCAGCCTACGACGAAATTAACAGTACTTCCGGCTTTATTGTAGCAGACAATGGGGTAGAAATCCTCGTTTTCGGAAAGACTGATATTTTAAAAGAGGCACAGTCAATCACGGTTACTTTTTCTGATTTTCGAACCTATCCCGCGACATTAAAGCGAGGCGACGGCGGGCTCGGATATGGAATTTACGCGATACTTAAAGCCGACCTTGCGGAATCTACGCTCAATCAAATACAGGTTGCAAAGCTTGGGAGTTCAAATGCCGCCACTAAAGGCGAGCCCGTGATTGCTCTCGGAAAGCCTTTCGGGTATGCGGGCGGTATAGGTTATGGGATACTTTCTTCGAGCCGCTTTGTGCTTGATAGCGCAGACGGGGGCCTTCGAATCTTGAGTACGGATATTGCCGCAAGTACCGATGGTACAGGGATTCTCGTTGATACGAGTGGCTATATAATAGGTGTGATTGACCAGAAAATTTCCACGCATAGCAGCATGAATTTAGTGACAGCTTATGGGATTACAGATTTAAAAGACAGGATTGAATTGCTTTCAAATGCCCGTGAAGTGCCATATGTAGGGATTTTCGGCATGGATGCTGCTACACTTAATTTAGATGCCGAAGGAATATCCTCGGGGGTATACGTTAAAAATGTGACGCCGGATTCTCCCGCGATGTCGGCCGGTATCCAGAACGGCGATTTCATTACCGAAATAGGCGGAGAGGAAATATCGAATTACGCAGGTTATCACGCTGCTTTGATGGAGAAAAAGGTGGGAGAAGAGGTTCATTTTGCCGGAAAGCGTTCAGGTACCGGCGGAGAATATGTTGACATTGATTTTGCCGTAGTTATTGGAAGCGTTGAATAAATTGTAACGGAAAGGAAATTGGCTATGAGATATATCAATACCCTGCAGGCGGGGGAAACTATCAGAAATGTCTATCTTTGCAGGGGGAAGCGGTCCGCAGAGACAAAAACTAAAAAGCCTTACGACAGTTTGATACTTAGCGATAAAACAGGCTCATTGGATGGGAAAATCTGGGAGCCGGGGTCACCTGGGATCGAGGACTATAAAGAACAGGACTTCATTGAGGTCACCGGAGACGTAATCAATTACAATAATAATCTTCAGCTTAATATCCGCAAACTGCGCGTGGCATCGAAAGAGGACTATGTGCTGGCGGATTATCTCAGTACCACAGATAAAAATCCTGATGAAATGTTCAATGAATTAATAGGTTTCATTGATCAGATTGAAAACCCATATCTCAAGGCAGGGGTAGAGTTTTTCTTTCTTAAGGACGAAGCTTTTATAAAGAAATTCAAAGCTCACTCTGCGGCGAAAACCATGCACCACAGCTTTTCGGGAGGCTTATTAGAGCACACTCTCAGCATTATGCGACTTTGCGCATACATGACAAAGGCCTACCCGATACTTAATAAGGATTTGCTTTTTGCCTCGGCACTTTGCCATGATATTGGAAAAACGCGTGAGCTCTCGCCACTTCCCGAAAATGACTATACTGATGAAGGTCAATTGATAGGTCATATCGTAATCGGCATTGAAATGCTTGATGAAGCGATTAATTCAATTCCCGATTTTCCGCCAATACTTGCATATGAATGGAAACATTGTATCGTAGCGCATCACGGAGAGTTTGAATTTGGTTCGCCGAAAAAACCCGCCATTGTTGAGGCTATGGCTCTTCATTTGGCTGATGATATGGATGCAAAGATGCAGATGTTCAAAGAAATCCTTAAAGAAAAGCAAGGTGAGGATTGGTTAGGTTACAATAAAGCACTCGTGAGCAACATAAGACGAACGACTTAGATTGATAGAATCGGGATATTATTAAAGAAGATGGCTTTACAGAAAAACGATATTGTTGAATTGAAAATAAAGGATATCGGAGCTAACGGAGAAGGTATAGGAGGGGTAGACGACTATACCTTATTTGTTAAAGATGCTGTAATCGGAGATGAAATCGAAGCAATTGTCACAAAGATAAAGACGGGCTACGGCTACGGGCATTTAAAGAGAATAATAAAACCGGGGAAGTGGCGCATTAAGCCGGCATGCCCTGTCGCGAGGGTCTGCGGTGGTTGCCAGTTACAGGCGCTTTCTTATGATAAACAGCTAAAATATAAGGAAAACAAAGTAAAAAATGCTCTTATACGCATCGGAAAAGTTCCCGAAGACATCGTAAATAACACTTCTCTTGCGATAATAGGGATGGAAGGCAATGGATTTCGCTATCGCAATAAGGCTCAGTATCCTATTGGAACGGATAATAATAAGCCTGTTGCGGGATTTTACATGGGACATTCACATAATATCATCCCTTGCAATGACTGTCTGTTAGGCGAGGAAATCAACTCAAAGATTTTGAAAGATATACTTGGGTTTATGGAAAAATATAAAATCCCGGCTTATGATGAAAAAACAGGCAGAGGGATTGTGCGCCACGTTCTATTAAGGTGCGCGTTTGGTACCGGAGAGCGGATGGTATGCCTTATTGTCCGTGATTACAGCCCGGGTGTAAAATCAGCCGCAGGCGAATTGATAAAATTATTACGTAGTATCGATGGTATAAAAAGCATCTGCTTAAATATTAATCCGGATAATACGAATGTTATTCTGGGAAAGAAAACAGTGGTTTTGTGGGGAAATAAAACAATAAAGGACAAATTGTGCAATCTTGAATTTGAGATTTCCGCCGAATCATTCTATCAGGTTAATTCGGCACAAACCGAAAAACTCTACGCAAAGGTTAAAGAATTCGCTGATTTAAAAGGAAACGAGAGAATTTGGGATTTGTATTGCGGGATAGGCACAATAGGCTTGAGTCTTGCAAAAGAGGCAAAAGAAGTAATCGGTGTGGAATACGTACCCGAAGCAGTCGCCGACGCTCGTCGTAATGCCGCGAATAATTCAATTATTAACGCGGTGTTTTGCGAGGGAAAGGCAGAGGATATATTGCCGGCAAAGGCTGATGAATTCTTGAGAGAAACAATTCCCGAGGTAATAGTAATTGATCCCCCCAGAAAGGGCTGTGCGGAAAGTTTGCTTAAGGCAATCATTAATAGAAGACCCCAAAAAGTAATTTACGTGAGTTGCGATCCGGCTACGCTATCACGTGATATTGCCGTTTTGCGTCTCGGCGGTTACGAGCTTAATAAATGGCAGCCGGTGGACATGTTTCCACAGACGGTATCCGTTGAAACAGTCACTTGCCTTGTGCCAAAAGACACAGCTATTTAGCCCGTGAAGTGGTAATTTTCAGCGTTTTAACATTGGCAATTTATCGGTTTTAAGGTATACTGATATAGGTTTTTATTGTTTCAAAAACGGAGGTGGAATAATGCAAAGAGTCTGTGATTTTTTAAAGAAATGCGGAACATATTATTTAGCTACAGTAGAGGGAGATGCTCCGAGGGTGCGCCCCTTTGGCACTGCCGAGATTTTTGAAGGAAAGCTCTATATTCAAACAGGAAAAGTTAAAGATGTCTCAAAGCAAATTGCGGTTAATCCTAAAATCGAGATTTCTGCTTTTGACGGCACTACGTGGATCAGATTGGAAGCTCTCGCTGTGAATGATGACAGTATTGAAGCTAAGGAACACTTGCTTGAGGCTTATCCGAATCTGAAAAACATGTATGATGCACATGATGATAATATTCAGGTGCTGTACTTAAAGGACGCTACGGCTAAATTTTATTCATTTAGCGGCGAGCCCGAGGTTATTAAGTTCTAAAAATTATATTATACTCTATTAACGAAAGGATGTACTTTTTATGCTTCTTCTTACTCGAAGTGATATTGAAAAAATTTTTACCATGAAAGACGCAATCGAAGCCGACAAACAGGCATTTTCACTATTTTCGCAAGGGAGGAGCGAAGTACCGATTCGGACTCAGATACCTGCGCCAAAGGCTAACGGAACCTTCTTATTTATGCCCTCTTATGTGCCGGATATGGACGTTGCTGCACTTAAGGTAGTAAATATCTTTCCGGGGAATATTGATAAAGGAATTCCGTCATCCCCGGCGCAGGTACTTTTAATTGACGGAAATACAGGTGTAGTCAGTGCCGTATTGGATGGGACATATGTTACGCAGCTGCGTACGGGTGCCGCTTCCGGTACGGCTTTTGATTTGCTCGCCACTCGGGAAGCGAAAATCGGAGCGCTAATCGGCACAGGCGGTCAGGCCGCCACTCAGCTGGAGGCCATGCTCGCGGTAAGGAATCTTTCCGAAGTGCGTGTATACGACTTAAATGCCGAGCGGACAAAGAATTTTGCTGAAAATATGAATGAAAAATTATCATCATATGGAGCAAAGATATATGCTGTAGCTTCATCTGATGATGCCGTGGATAATGCAGACATGATTGTTACGGTAACGCCGTCTTCGAAACCTGTATTTGATGCCACAAAGGTTAAAAAAGGAGCGACACTTAGCTGCGTGGGCGCTTATCAGCATCATATGCAGGAAATGGACCCCGTCATCCTGACACGAGCTTCTAAGATATATTTCGACTCTAAAGAGGCAGTACTCTCGGAATCGGGCGATATTTTGATTCCATTGGAGGAAGGACTGATTACCGAAGATGATTTCACAGGAGATATCGGTGATCTGATACTCGGAAAAATAATCGGAAGAGAATCTGACGATGAAATAATCGTTTTTGAAACCGTAGGAATCGGGACGCAGGATTTAGTCACGGCAAAATACATATACGACAAGGCGATTGCGGCAGGCGCGGGATATACGTGGGAATAACCGACACAAAACGCCTTCCAGTGACCTGAAGGTCCTCGACAAAATCATATGCGTCACGGGCAACGTAACCCACCCGTAAATTAGGCAGAAAGGAATACACATGACGAATATTGTTGAATATTTACAAAACAATACCTACCCCGGCCGCGGAATCCTTATCGGGAAATCCCCCGCCGGCAATAAGGCATTTTTCGCCTATTTTATTATGGGCAGAAGCGAGAACAGCCGTAATCGAATTTTCGTCGCAGACGGCGAGGGCATTAGGACTAAGGCTTTTGATCCTTCTAAACTCACAGATCCTTCTCTTATCATTTATGCTCCGGTACGGGTCCTCGGAAATAAGACTATAGTCACTAACGGCGACCAAACGGATACCATTTACGAGGGGATGGATAAACAGCTTACGTTTGAGCAAGCGCTTAGAAGCCGCGAATTTGAGCCTGATAAGCCCAATTACACTCCACGTATTTCCGGTATTCTGCATGTCGATAATGGCGCGTTTAATTATGCGATATCTATTCTGAAAACTGCCGAGGGGAATTCCGAATCATGCAGAAGATTCACCTTTGCTTATGAAAATCCGATTGGCGGCGAAGGGCATTTTATTTCGACTTATTTATCGGATGGCGACCCTCTGCCTTCTTTTAGCGGAGAGCCGATTTCGGTGGCAATACCCGAGGATTTGAGCACATTCGGAGATGAAATTTGGGAGAGCCTTAATCCGGATAATAAAGTGTCGTTATTTGTTCGCGAAATTAATCTGACAGATGGCACATATACTTCAAAAATATATAATAAAAATAAGTAGCAGATTATAACGAAGGAGTTTTCATCATGAAAGAGCTTCAATTAAAATATGGTTGCAATCCTAATCAAAAGCCATCCCGCATTTACTTAAATTCCGGTGATGAACTGCCCATTGATGTGCTAAATGGAAGACCCGGATATATTAATTTCATGGATGCGCTAAACGGCTGGCAATTAGTAAGTGAGTTAAAGCGTGCGACTCATCTTCCTGCGGCGACTTCCTTTAAACACGTTTCGCCCGCGGGTGCTGCTATCGGTCTTCCTTTGACAGATAAGCTCGCAAAAATATACTGGACGGATGACCATGAGAGCTTAACCCCGCTTGCCGCAGCCTACGCCAGAGCAAGGGGGGCAGACAGGATGTCTTCCTTCGGTGATTTCATTGCGCTTTCCGATGTGTGCGATGTCCCTACGGCGAGACTCATTCAAAAAGAGGTCTCAGATGGTGTGATTGCTCCCGGATACGAACCTGAAGCTCTTGAAATTCTGAAATCCAAAAAGAAGGGCGCATATAATGTGATACAAATTGACCCTTCCTATGTGCCTGAACCCTTGGAGCATAAGGAAATCTTCGGCATTGTTTTCGAGCAGGGGCGCAATGAGCTAAATATCGCAGAGGACTTCTTTGACAATATCGTCACCAAAGAAAAGGCTTTACCTGATGAAGCCAAACGCGATTTGGCTATTTCAATGATTACTCTTAAATACACCCAATCCAATTCCGTCTGCTATGTAAAAGACGGGCAGGCAATAGGTATCGGCGCGGGGCAGCAGTCACGTATTCATTGTACGAGACTCGCCGGAAATAAAGCAGATAATTGGTGGTTGCGTCAGCATGAGAAAGTCTTAAACCTTCCCTTCATTTCGGGGATAGGAAGGGCTGACCGTGACAATGCGATTGACAATTACATCGGTGAAGATTATAAAGATGTCTTAAATGACGGAGCGTGGGAGCGAATTTTCACAGAAAAACCTCAAATCTTTACCTGTGAAGAGAAGCGTGAATGGCTTAATCAATTAAGCGGTGTCTCTCTTGGATCCGACGCGTTCTTTCCGTTTGGGGATAATATTGAGCGCGCTCATCGAAGCGGGGTCTCATACATCGCAGAGCCCGGAGGTTCTGTCCGCGATGACGCGGTTATAAAGACATGCGATAAATACGGAATAGTCATGGCATTTACGGGTATCAGATTGTTCCATCATTAAAATTAAACTTAATTACAAGGAGAATCATATTAAATGGGCAAGTATTTCGGTACGGACGGTTTTCGAGGCGAAGCCAATGAAAAACTGACTGTTGAGCACGCATTTAAGGTCGGAAGGTTTTTAGGCTGGTATTTTGGGCAGAATCATCAGGCTAAGGTGACTATAGGAAAAGATACACGCCGCTCCAGCTATATGTTCGAATACGCGTTAGCGGCAGGATTGACATCCTCGGGAGCGGATGCGTTTTTGCTGCATGTAACCACTACTCCATCGGTTTCATATGTTGTGCGTACAGATGGTTTTGATTGCGGAATAATGATCTCAGCGAGTCACAATCCATATTATGACAATGGATTAAAGTTAATAAATAAAAACGGACATAAGATGGAAACAGAAGTGGAGGCTTTAATCGAAGACTATTTAGATGGAAAAACTCCCGATCTCCCCTATGCAAAACGTGAAAATATCGGCCGGACAGTCGATTATGTGGCAGGTAGAAATCGTTATACCGGTTATCTGATTTCACTTGCGACCCGTTCGTTTGAAGGAAAACGAATAGGACTGGACTGTTCAAACGGCAGTTCATTTACCTTAGCAAAAAGTGTGTTTGATGCCTTGGGCGCAAAGACTTATGTAATCAATAATTCACCCGACGGTATGAATATTAATGAAAACAGCGGCTCGACACATATAGAGATTCTGCAAAATTTCGTACGGGAAAAAGGATTGGATGTTGGTTTTGCCTATGACGGAGACGCCGATAGATGCTTTGCGGTTGATGAAAATGCCGACGTTTTGGATGGAGATTTGATTCTCTTTGTCTGCGGGAATTACCTGAAAGAAAGCGGGAGACTGAATTCTGATACGGTAGTGACGACAATTATGTCTAATCTTGGACTTTATAAGGCTTTTGACCGTGCGGGAATTAAATACGAAAAGACTAATGTCGGGGATAAATACGTAAATGAATGCATGGTTAAAAACAATTACTCGCTGGGCGGGGAACAATCGGGGCATATAATATTCGGAAAACACGCCACGACCGGAGATGGTATTCTTACCTCTTTGATGATAATGGAAGCCATGCTTGAGAAAAAGCAGAGTCTGGCAAAGCTCCACGAGGAGGTAAAAATTTACCCGCAAGTGCTAAAAAATGTCAGAGTTACAGATAAAAAAGCCGCCATGGAAAATCAGAAAGTAGCCTCTGCCATAGAAGATGCGGCTTCTAAACTCGGAGATGACGGAAGGATTCTGGTACGAGAAAGCGGAACTGAGCCGGTCGTTAGAGTAATGGTCGAAGCTTCCACAAATGAGATTTGTAATTCATATGTTGAGGGAGTTGTAAATGTCATGAGAAAAGAGGGTTTAATCAGTGAATAGACGGCGTTACGGCGAGTATGTATGGTTAATAAGCTGATAAAAATTCGGTAAAATAGTTAAATTTTACATTATTATTTTGGTTAATTTTTACAAATTTTTTAAATTTTTCATTTTCTTTAAAATACTTGATTGACAAGACAATAAAGCAGATATAGGATTTTAATATACTCTCTTATTTTTATAAACTATAGAGAGTGATCCAAGGGGGAATTATTACTCGCCTAAACTGAATATTACGCATATGACCGCTGTTTTGACGGCATGCCTGAACCTTAGTCTATTGCCCTGTAGCCGTAGAGCTTTGAGTTTTGCATACTTGCCGCCGCTCTTTTATTTTAACAGTTGCGTATCAGTTTGGTTTTAGGGTAATATAGCGGTTTATGACCTTTAGACCGCGCAAATTTTAAGTGTGAACGTAAACATTTGGAGGTGGCAAGATGAGAAAGAAGGGTGTTCGACCAACAATTACGGACATCGCAAAGGATGTGGGTGTATCAATCACCACGGTTTCTCTGGTTTTGAACAATAAAGCCGCGAGAATACCGCCTGCGACAAGGGAGAAAGTATTAGCAGCAGCAGAGAAATTTAATTACAGACCATACCAGGGAAATGGTAGTCTGAACAGGGGGAGCAAGACAGTAGGAATTATTGTATCTGATATCGGAAATGCGGAATACTCTAAATTCTCCGCAGAACTGGTGAGGGGCTGTTCGGATGCAGGCAAAACGGCACTAATCTGCAGTACCAACAGTAATCAGGGGAAGGCATTGGACTATATTCAATTACTCTCAGATACGGGAGTAGGCGGGATAGTCTATGGACCGCAACCGGATGGAGACCATATTTTGGCTGAGAAAATCGTTAAGACATTACAGCAGAGCCAGATTCCATTCGTACTTGTAAATGAGGAGACGACGACGATAGAGATTTTAAGAACCCTGCTTGGCGCGTGAGGATAATTCATCCCAGACGACGTAGAGATCTTCGAGCATTGTGGTTACGGAATCTTTTTCGATAGTAATTATGTGACATTTTTCATAATCGGTATAGATTTTTTCTGACTGCAGGAGTTCATCCAGCTCCTGCAGTTTTTGCTCAAGCTCATATATTTTGTTTTCTGTTTTCTGCAAATCGTTTTGTAGTTTTCTCTCCTGCGCAAGTTCCTCTTTACGCATCCTACGTTCTTCTTTAGACGAGGTAGTTACATCAAAGTTTTCCAAATCGAAAGAGTTGATTCGTTTGTCATCATCTAATGATAAAACCGATTCAGATTGTATTTTGACCTTAGATTTTTCTTCTAAATAATCATCATAATTGCCGATTGTCGCAAACAAAGAAGTGCCATCAAGCTCGAGAATGCGTGCGGCTGTTCGATTAATGAAATATCTGTCATGTGACACATATAATACAGTGCCTTCATAATTATTCAGTGCCTCTTCAAGCGCTTCTTTTGAAGGAATATCCAGATGATTGGTAGGTTCGTCAAGCAGTAGAAAATTAGCCTTTGAGAGCATGAGCTTTGCCAGAAGGACTCTACCTTGTTCACCTCCGCTTAGGGTGTCAACTTTTTGAAAAACTTTATCTTCGGTAAACATAAAAGCCGCCAGCATATTTCGTATTTCGGTATTTGTAAGCGTAGGAAAATCATCGCTGATTTCTTCAAAAATACTCTTTTCGGCGTGCAAAATGCTATGTTCCTGGTCATAATAACCGGGTATTGTATTGACTCCGAACCTAAAATAGCCGCCATCAGCACTTGTGAGATTGTTCAGTATTTTAAGAAGTGTGGATTTCCCTGTGCCGTTTTCACCTATCAGGGCAACATGTTCGCCTTTCTTTATTTCAAAGTTGATTTTGTCAAACAAATTTAATGAACCAAAAGATTTCGACAGCTCGACAACACTTAAAACATCATTTCCGCTCTCTACTTTCGTTTGAAGCCGTAATCGCATAGTTTGAGAATTGTAGTCAGGGCGCTCTTCAATTTTCATTTTTTCAAGGACTTTTTCTCGGCTTCTCGCTCGCTTTACGCTCTTTTCCCTATTATAAGACTTAAGTGTCCTAATAACTTCCTCCTGGTGCTTGATAATATCTTGCTGTTTTTCATAAGCGTGGAGCGCTGCCTTGCGTAATTTACTCTGTTTTTCGGCGAACGCTGAGTAATTGCCCGAGTACATTCGAATGGTATTACCTTCGAAACAAAGAACCTTGCGGACTACCCTGTCAAGAAAATATCTGTCATGAGAAACCAGTAAAATAGCCTTCGGATAAGAAACAAGAAAATTCTCAAGCCAAGTAACTGATGCCATGTCAAGATGATTAGTTGGCTCATCAAGCATGAGAAAATCAGGCCTCTCAAGAAGTAACTTTCCAAGAAGAAGTCTGGTTTTCTGACCGCCTGAGAGAGTGCTGACTTTTCTGTTAAAATCTTTTTGACTAAATCCGAGACCTTTAAGGGTCCCGACGACTTCACTTTCTGCAGCAAAACCATTCTGCTTTTCAAATTCTTCAGTCTGTCTGTGATACACTGATAGCAATTGCTCTAATTCTACGCCGCTTGCAACGGATATTTTCTTAGAGGTTTCGTGAATTTTGGCTTCCAAATCAAAGATGTGTTTCTTTACGCTTCTTGCTTCTTCATAAATAGTATTATCACTACTGTAAGCTCGATCCTGCGGTAAATAACCGACGGAGACGTATTTATCAATAATAACATTTCCGGAATCAGGCGCTTGCTCCCCTGCCAGAATCTTTAGAAGAGTCGATTTACCGGCGCCATTTTCTCCGACTAAAGCGACCTTTTCGTTTTCGTCAATCATAAAAGAAACGTCCCTTAAGACTTCTTTTTGCGCAAAACCGATTGATACATTCTGACAACTTAGTAACATATAGCGCTCCTTAAGCAAAATCTAACTTTCTCATTATAGATTGATACGCAAGGCGTTGCAAGGAAAAAGAGTGCGAGGTGTCGCGCCTCGCACTCAGGTTTCCCCTCGAAGGGGGGTAAGGGGAAACTTCTTTTTGAAAGTGAATGAAATAACTTCTAAAAAACTAATGCTCATTCATTTCGAGTGTAGATTAACACACGATTTTGTCGCAAACATCACACTGTTTTTGTTTTTATTTAAGGACATTAGAGCAAAAATTAATTATTTTAATAAAAGTAATTTCTTATTCAGATCTCGATTTTCCGTGATTATATCGGTATATTCGGCTAATTTCGCGGTGCGGTAAAGATACTTTTTTCCGAGCTTAGAAGTGTCCACTAATAAATATTTTTCACGACTGTTCTCCAAAGCGCACCTTTTATACGCATTCTCTTCCTCTCTGGCATCGGTCGTTCCTTCCTCTATAGTAAATCCCTGAGCGGAGAGAAAGCACGCATCGGCATTTAGTTTATTAATGAAATCAACCGCGTGCAGGCCTGAAAAAGAAAGCGTGCTCTTATTTAGTAGCCCTCCCGCCGCCATGATTGTTATTCCCTGACGCTCTGAAAGCAGCCAAATTATTTTAAGATTATTCGTGATTATCCTTAAGTTATTAAATTGGTCAAGATTTCTGGCCAGAGTAAAAACCGTCGATGAAGAATCCATGAAAACCGTCATTCCGTCTTTTACATATTTCCGTGCCAGATTAGCGATTATCTGCTTTTGCATTTCATTGCGGTTCTCGCGCAGTACCATGGGAGATTCCGTGGAAATACTTTCCATTAATATCGCACCGCCACGGGTGCGCTGCACCATCCCGCTTTTCTCGAGTTCGCTTAAATCACGTCTTATTGTAGCGCTGCTGCAATAGAGTTGCGCACTTAATTGCTCAACGGTTACGAAGCGGCTATAATTGCGAAGCAAATCCAGTATTAACTCTTTCCTGTCATTTTTCATCTCGATTTCTCCGATTTTTCGTTATTTTGTCCAGTATAACATCATTTTATCGGCCCCGTAAATCTTTATAAGGATTTAATTTTGTGTTTATTTCACAAAAAAAATTCTAAAAACTAATATCTCTTGTAATAAATGTTCACTTACTAAAAAATTTGTGGTATAATTAAACCGACCAGAAGTTACAACTTGAAAGGAAGTGCGCGTGGTGAAAAAAGAAATAATTGCGATGCTTTTAGCCGGCGGGCAGGGGAGCAGGCTCGGAGTACTGACTGATAAGGTTGCAAAACCTGCGGTCGCATTTGGCGGAAAATACCGTATTATCGATTTTCCTTTAAGTAATTGCATAAATTCGGATATTGATACGGTAGGAGTTTTAACGCAATATCAGCCTCTGCGTTTGCACACACATATCGGCATTGGGATTCCTTGGGACTTGGATAAAAACATCGGCGGCGTTACGATTTTACCTCCCTATGAGAAAATCGGCGACAGCGAATGGTACACGGGGACTGCTAATGCCATTTATCAGAATCTGGACTATATGGAGCTCTTTGACCCCGATTATGTCCTGATTCTCTCGGGAGATCACATCTATAAAATGGATTATCTCTCAATGCTCAATTTCCATAAGGCGAATAAGGCAGATATCACTATAGCCACTATGCCGGTGCCTGAAGATGAGGCGAAACGCTTCGGGATTGTGGTCGCAGATGATGACGGAAGGATTACCGAATTCCAGGAAAAGCCAAAAGTGCCCAAGAGCAATCTGGCGTCCATGGGGATTTACATTTTCTCATTTAAGGTATTAAAGGAATCGCTTTTGGCTCTCTCAAAAGAGCCCGGCTGTGATTTCGGAAAGCACATAATTCCATATTGTCACGGAAAGGGACAGCGACTCTTTGCCTACCAGTTCAATGGTTACTGGAAAGATGTAGGGACTTTGCGTTCGTACTGGGAAGCTAATATGGAATTAATCGACCTCGTTCCTGATTTTAATCTCTACGAGGAGTTCTGGAAAATCTACACGGGAGGTATATTTATTCCGCCCCAGTTTATCGGCGATTCAGCCATTATCGAAAAGAGCATAATCGGAAATGGCTGCAATATCTATGGTGAGGTGCATAATTCCGTTATCGGAGCAGGAGTGATAGTCGGAAAAGGCGCCGTTATATGTGATTCAATTCTCATGAACGATGTCGAAATAGGGCAGGGCAGTAAGGTCTTTCGCTCAATACTCGCTGAAAATGTAAAAGTCGGTTCCGGCACTATTCTGGGACAGGGCACCGAAGACTTAAATAAAGAAAAACCCGACATTTATAATTTCGGACTTTGTACCATAGGAGAAAAAAGCGTTATACCCGATGGTGTCATTATCGGAAAGAACACGGTGGTTTGCGGTATTACCGATGTGGAGGATTATCCTGACAAAGTCTTACAAAGCGGTGAGACATTGATAAAGGCAGGTGATAAGCTATGAAGGCGATAGGATTGATTCTCGCAGGCGGAAATAGTTCCAGAATGAAGGAACTCACATATCGGCGGGCAGTAGCCGCCATGCCCGTGGCAGGACATTACAGAGCAATAGATTTTGCACTCAGCAATATGACGAATTCCCACATTCATAAGGTGGCAGTACTGACCCAATACAGTTCTCGCTCACTTAATGAACACCTGAATTCATCTAAATGGTGGGATTTCGGGCGTAAACAGGGCGGATTGTCGGTGTTCACACCGACTATTACGAGAGACAATGGATATTGGTATCGGGGGACGGCGGATGCCATTTATCAGAATCTTGATTACTTGAGGCGCAGTCATGAGCCCTACGTCATATTAGCAGGGGGCGACGCCGTCTATAAACTCAATTACAATGATGTTTTGGATTATCATATCCAAAAACAGGCTGACATAACTGTGGTTTGTAAAACATTAAAGCCTGACGAGGACCCGACCCGCTTCGGCACGGTAAAGATGGACGAGAATATGCGGATTTGGGAATTAGAAGAAAAGCCTGTAGTCGCCACATCTAATACTGTTTCAGCCGGTATTTATGTGGTGAGACGGCGTATGTTGATCGAGATGATTGAGAAATGCGCCGAAGAAGGCAGATACGATTTTGTGACCGATATTCTTATCAGATACCGAAATCTGAAAAAGATATACGGTTATAAAATACATGATTACTGGAGCAATATTTCAACAGTTGAGGCGTATTACCAAACAAACATGGATTTTTTGAAAGAGGAGGTAAGAAATTATTTTTTCAAGGAGCACCCTGATGTTTACTCTAAAGTGAGCGATCTGCCGCCCGCGAAATACAATCAAGGCGCATATGTCAGAAATTGCCTTATTGGAAGCGGTAGCATAATCAATGGATCGCTGGAGAATTCAGTGTTGTTCAAAAAGGTTTACGTGGGAGAAAGATGTGTTATCCGTAATTCCATAATTCTCAATGATGTCTATTTGGGGGACAATGTCTACATTGAGAATTGCATCGTGGAAAGCAGGAATACCATCCAATCCAATATGCGCTATGTTGGGGAAAACGGTGTGAAAGTCGTCATGGAAAAGAACGAGAGGTATGCACTATAGTGCACCGTTAAAGAAAGGGGCTTATGGTATGGTAGTCACAAATGTGCGCGTAAGAAAAGTGACACGAGAGGGTAAACTAAAGGCAGTCGTATCAGTAACATTGGACGACGAATTCGTAATCCACGACATTAAGGTAGTGGAAGGCGACCAGGGGAACTTTATAGCAATGCCGAGCAAAAAAACGCCGACCGGCGAATACCGGGATATTGCTCACCCCATTAATTCAGAAACCAGATTCATGCTGCAAAGCCGAATACTGTCTGAATACGAGGAAGCACTTAAACACGCTGAGGTCGCGTATAAATATTAAAGAACTGATGCCCAAAAACTGAATATCGAAACCAAACATCAAAAAACGCCCTTATTCGGGGCGTTTTTGTTATCTATTTTCAAATGACATATCAACCGAAATATCTCGCAAGCAGTCCTGCGAAGGCTTTACCGTGACGTGCCTCGTCTCTGGCCATCTCATGAACCGTGTCGTGAATAGCGTCTAAATTCGCGGCTTTTGCGCGTTTTGCTAAATCTACTTTTCCGGCGGTGGCGCCATTCTCTGCCGCCACGCGCAGTTCCAGATTCTTCTTTGTGCTATCGGTGATGACTTCACCCAAAAGCTCAGCGAATCTCGAAGCGTGATTAGCCTCTTCCAAAGCTGCTGTCTCATAATATAGTCCGATTTCGGGATATCCTTCTCTATGAGCGACTCTCGCCATCGCAAGATACATTCCGACCTCTGTGCATTCACCCTCAAAATTCATTCTCAAATCCTTAATGATGTCTTCGGATACGCCCTGCGCAATCCCTACAACATGCTCGGCTGCCCATTCCAAAGCTCCTGACTGCTCTTTAAATTTCTCTGCCGGTGCCTTACAAGTCGGGCAGGTAAATCCTTCCGGAAGTGATTCTCCTTCGTATACATAGCCACAAACTGAACATACATATTTTTTCATTGTTCTCTCTCCTTTTGTCTTCTCGACTAAAACAGTAATCATTACTGTTTTAAGATAGCACAAGGAATTAGTGCTGTCAACATAAATTAAAAAAATTATTTGCGAATAAAAGAAAATAAATTGCCTTATGAAGGCTTGGATAAAGTAAAGACAAATTCGGTCCCCAGACCTTCTGTACTCGTTACATTAACGGTCTCGCCGTGGGCATGAATGGCTTCTTTTACGATTGCCAGACCTAAGCCCGTGCCCTTCTTATCTTTACCGCGTGAAAGATCGGTTTTATAAAAGCGCTCCCAGATTTTCTGTAAGGATTCTTTAGGAATGCCCATGCCTTCATCTTTAATTGAAACGCTGACTTTTTCGCCTTTTTCTTTTGTTTCTATGGTGACCACACCTTGGGAGTCGCTGAATTTAATCGCGTTATCCAAAAGATTATAAAGTACCTGCTGGATTTTTTGCTTGTCGGCAAAGACGTAGAGGAATTTTGTAGCGAAAATCAGCTCAATGTGAATCTGTTTCTCCAGACAAGTCCCCTCAAATGAGGCGGCGACCTGCTTTATCATATCGTGCAGCTCAAAGCGTATTTTATCGATCCTCAAATCAGGTGAATTAAATTCATTAAGCGTCAGCAAATCCCGCGTGAGATCTGTCAGTCTGTCGGCCTCAAACGCAATTATCTTAAGATATTTTTCCTGCATTTCATGAGGGATCGTGCCATCGGAAATAGCCTCTACATAGCCTTTAATGGAAGTGAGCGGCGAACGAAAATCATGGGAAACATTGGCAATAAATTTGCGCTGGGTATCCTCCATATTTTTTAATTGCGAAGCCATGTAATTAAGAGACTCGGCAATATGCCCCATTTCATCCTGAGCGGAGACGACGATCTCATAATCCAGATTTCCCTTAGCATATTGTCTGGCGGCCTCGGTTATTTTGCGAAGCGGCAGATATACAAAAAACTGAAAGGCTAATAATATGAGAAATGAAAACACGCATATAACCACTACAGTAATATAAACGGTCTGCATTAATTTATCCTGCAGAGCATTAACCGTAGAGAGCTTTTTATGTATCAATAGATAGCCGCCGGGTTCATAACCGGAAATTACGGGAGCGATGACGGTAATAACATCCTGCGTAAAATAATAATGATAATTGCCTGTTAAGTATTTTTTATTGCCTGTCTCGGCGGGATTAAAATCCGCAATGTTATAGGGCGCCGAAGGATAACCGGCAGGAGTTGATGAGGCAATCATATTACCTTCTTTATCCACGAACCATACAGCACCATTTGAAGAGACTTGCAGGCTCCCGATTTGCGCGTTTAAATCTCTGACTGTAAGCCGCGAATCGAAATAATCCGGAAGATAGTTTGAAGCAAGTAAATTCGCACTTCTATACATACTCGCGGATGCATCATTCAGCAAAGTCGAATCAAAAAGGCTCGAAGTCAGTGTTGCAACTGAAAAAATGCTTAGGAAGCCGAAGACAATATAAATCAATATGAATTTCAGATAAAGTGTGCTTCGCATATTATCTCCGTTCGAATTTATACCCTACACTCCACACCGTGCTGAGTGCCCATTTCTCATGGTCCCTGATTTTCTCGCGAATTCTCTTTATATGAACATCCACTGTACGCGAATCGCCTAAATATTCATAACCCCAGACCTGTTCTAAAAGGCGGTCTCTCGTAAAGACTCTGTCGGGATTGGATGCCAATAAATAGAGTAATTCCAATTCTTTCGGCGGCATATCAACGATTTTCCCGTCGTGAATCACCTGATAATTCGTAAGGCTCACCCTTAAGCCATCATATTCGACTACCTCTTCGGGAGTCTCTGCTTTTTCAGGCTCTGCCTTCTGTGATGAGCTAAAGCGCCTTAATACGGCTCTGACTCTCGCTACCAATTTTTTAGAATCAAAGGGCTTTACCATGTAATCATCTGCCCCGAGTTCCAGACCTAAGACCTCGTCAAAAACCTCGCCCTTTGCCGATAGCATAATAATCGGTGTAGAGCTCGTGGCACGGATTTCGCGGCAGACCTGATATCCGTCAATCCCCGGAAGCATCAAATCAAGCAAAACCAATGAGGGCTTGAAGCTTTCAAAAGCGCCGAGGGCATCTTCTCCGTTATGAACCATCATCGTCTCATAACATTCCTTTGTAAGATACAATGAAATAAGCTCGGCGATATTCTCGTCGTCATCCACTATTAAGATACGCTGTTTACCGACCATAATGACCTCCGTTAATTTCTGTCAGAAAAACCATGCCCATACCGATTCTGTTTGGGAGGGTCATCCACCCCCTTAATATCGTTTAGGAAGAGCCTGACCCTACGTTTTTTTAAATTCCACCACCGTTACGCCGGCGTCCCCTTCACCGAATTCAGCTAATTTATATGATTTAATATGCGAATTGTTCTTAAGGTACCTGTGAATCCCCTGCCGCAGCGCTCCGGTTCCTTTTCCGTGGACGATTCTGACAGGATTTAAATGCGAAAGATAAGCGTCATCCAAATATTTATCCAATTCTGCCGTAGCCTCATCCACAGTCTTTCCCAGAAGATTAATCTCGGGTCTAATTGTAAGTGATTTAGAAAAAGTAGCCTTATTGTTGTCCCCCTTTTTTAATGTCACTCCGGCAGATTTATTTTCCTCTTCCTCGGTTAACAGACTTAAGTCTGATGCGGGAAACTTGCTCTGTAAAATCCCCATCTGAATGGTAAGCAGACCTTTCGCATCGGGGGTTGACAATACTATTCCTTTCACATTGAGACTGTGAACCAAGACCCCATCGCCCGGCTTAAAGCCGCCTTCCGGAACTTTCGGGGCGGGAGTATTCTTTATTTTCTCACTAACACCTACTTCGGAAGTCTCGGCTATTTTCTCCCGCAGCTTATGCCTGATTTTCTCCATTCCGGAAATTACTTTTGAATCAGCCTGTGCACGGTTCAGCTGTCTGATAGCCTCGTCGGCAAAGGCTTTCGCCTCCACTAAGAGTTCATTGGCCTTTTCCTTTGCTTCACGGATTATGGCGTCTTTCTGAGCCTGTGATTTTTCCAATGATTCATTTAACTTCGATTCTCGTTTAGCAAGAATGGCATTTTTCTCATTCGCTGCGGCATTCTCCCGCTCAAGCCTCATTCTATCTTCCTCAAGGTGCTTAATCACATCCTCAAAGGCAGCGTCTTTAAGGTTAAGCCTCGCCTTTGCATCCTCAATGAGAGCATCAGGAAGACCTAACTTCCCAGCAATCGCAAAGGCATTACTCTTCCCCGGAATCCCGACTAATAGTCTATAGGTAGGTTTTAAGGTCTCAATGTCAAACTCACAACCGGCATTCTCCACACCGGGCGTTGAAAGCGCATAGATTTTTAATTCACTATAATGCGTGGTCGCGATAGTCCTGATGCCTTTAGAATGCAGACTTTCAAGGATGGAAACCGCTAAAGCAGCACCCTCCGTAGGATCCGTTCCGGCACCGAGTTCATCAAAAAGCACGAGGGATGCTTCATCCGCCTCATTAATAAAGCGGACGATATTGGTCATATGTGAAGAAAAAGTACTCAAACTTTGCTCAATGCTCTGTTCATCTCCGATATCCGCATAAATCTCGTTAAAAGTCCCGAGAACCGAAGTAGAAGAAGCAGGTATATGAAGTCCCGATTGCCCCATCAGGGTCAGTAGCCCTACGGTCTTTAATGTAACAGTCTTTCCGCCGGTATTAGGTCCTGTAATAATCAATAAATCATAATCTTGACCTAAAGAAACACTAATGGGAACGACGGTTTTCTTATCCAATAAAGGATGTCTGGCATTCTTAAAGTGTAAAACCCTGTCATTAGAAAGCTCAGGCATCGAAGCGTCCATCGAAAGTGCGAGAGCGCCTTTAGCAAAGCAAAAATCAAGCTCGGTGAGTAATTGACAATTAGAACGGATTTCCGAAATATAAGACGAGACCTCCTGCGAAAGGAAAGCCATAATCCGATCTATCTCTTCCTGTTCCTTCCCATATAGCTCCTTTAATTCATTATTAAGCTTCACCACAGCCATAGGCTCAATAAAAACTGTCGACCCGCTCCCGGAGCGATCATGAATCAGCCCTGAGACCTGCGACTGATACTCAGACTTAACAGGGATGCAATATCTGTCATTTCGCACAGTAATAATGGAATCCTGCAAGTAAGATTTCAAAGAGCCTGTCAGCATAGACGAAAGCGTAGAGTGAATCTTATCCTTGCCTATACTAATCTGTCGCCTAATCCTCCTAAGCTCACTACTCGCGTCACCACTTACCTCGTCCTCGGAAGGAATACAACGTCTGATTTCCAAAGAAACATGAGATAGCGGCGAAAGAGCCGAAAAAAGAGGACTTAGACAATCAGGAATACAATCCTTTTCATTTTGACCCCCATATTGCTTCACCCGTCCTGCATTCTCGAGAATCTTACAAATCCGAAGCAATTCACCGCTCATTAAAGCCGCACCGATTTCGAGGCGCTTAAGCGAATCCTCTACGAAAAAATTATCACCAAAAGAAACCCGCCCCTTCTTTACGATACGACTAAAAGCAGCCGCAGTTTCCTCCTGAGCGCGTGAAATTTCACGCGCATCCGTAAAGGGAGTCAAGCTTTCGCACATAGCCCGCCCGAGATCAGAAGACGCCTCGCAGGAGAGCATATCTAATATCTTATCAAATTCCAGTTTCTTAAGCGATTTAGCGTTCATATAAGGACATTTTAACGTAAAACGAGGGAGATGTCACTGGGAAAATCACAGACCGGTTTATCGGACAGTCAAGATGATAGAATACACCAAAGGACAGAAAACTTATAATAACTGACAGAGGGTGAATGAAATGGTCGTGGGAGTATTAATGGTGGTGCTGGGAGTGTGCTGTATAGGGGTTTATTTGTATGAAGGCGTGCGAGAGTATTGGGAGATGAGGGATTGTAATTAGGGAATAAAACAATTAAAATGAATTAAAGTGAAACATGCTGTTTCACTAATACTCCGGAGATTAGGTGAGGAGCTTATATGTGATTGAAAACAATAATAAAATCCGATTGTTTGAAAATAAACAAGTTCGTTATGAATGGGACGAACAAGCTGAAAAATGGTGATTCTCGGTCGTAGACGTCATTGAGATTTTAACCGACCAACCTGACCATGACCACGCTCGAAAATATTAGAGCGTTATGAAAACCCGCCTCAAACAAGAAGGTGCTGAACCGACTACAATTTGTAGTCAGTTGAAAATGAAAGCAGCTGATGGCAAAAAGTACCTGACTGATGTTGCTGATACAGAGCAACTGTTACGCATTATTCAATCAATACCATCACTAAAAGCCGAACCATTTAAGTTATGGCTTGCCAAAGTGGGCAGCGAACGTTTAGATGAAACCGTTGACCCAGAATTACCGATTGACCGCGTTATACAAAATTACCGCAGAACGGCAGCCCAAAGGGTTTGGCGAGAGCGCGGTTGTTGCGCGTGAGGGCGCGAAAGCGGCGAAAGTTGCACGTGAGCAGATTGAGCAAAGCACCGGTAAATCGGTTGTAAGCCCGCTGAAATAGAGGCAAGACGCAAGCGGTATGATGAGTATTACAGAGATTTATTATTAACGTTCAAGGAGAAACAAATTGCGTGAATTGCCGACAAGAAAACCTAACCGATTGGCGGGGTATGATTATTCGCAGAATGGCGCGTATTTCATCACGATATGCGCCAAAGACCGCGAGCAGATTTTCGGGCGGATTACAACCGATGGCGTAGGGGCGAACTGTGTTCGCCCGTGTGTTCGCCAGTCGGAAACAGGGAATATTGTCCTATCGGAAATTGAGCGGTTAAATGTCGCCTATCCGTCCGTGAATATTGATTGTTTTGTTGTAATGCCTAATCACGTTCACATGATTATTGTGATTGACAAAAATGGCGGGATTAACAAAAATGACGGGCGAACACAGTTCGCCCCTACGATTTCGCGGATTATTAAACAATGGAAAGGTGCAATCTCCAAACAAATCGGTTTTTCCCCGTGGCAAAAATCGTTTCACGACCACATAATACGCAACGAACAGGAATACATCAAAATCGCCGAATACATTGAAAACAACCCTAAACGTTGGGCAGACGATTGTTTTTATGGAGGGGAATTATGAGCGAATATAACATAATCCTTGGCGACAATGAGTCCTGGATAACGCTTTCCGCGATGGCATGATAAAGACAACCGGCACGGACGTGGATAAAATCCTGCCGCCGGTGTCACGCTTCGGCGGAGGAAACCGTTCCGAGAAGAAACAGGGAGTGATAGCGAAACTGCTTGTATTTTTCGAAAAGTATTTCGGACTATTATGAGGAGAATGCAAATGGCAAATCTATGCAAGGAGGAAAAGACATGGCTATACCGAGACACAATGAGATTTATCGTGAAGTATTACTGGCGGTTGAGGATGGTTCAGAGCATAAAATCTCTGAAATTCGTGATTTTGTTGCATTAGCGAAAAATATTAATGATGATGAACGTAGAATTATGTTGAAAAGTGGCGCAAGACCGATGTTTGATGACCGTGTTGGGTGGTCACGTACTTATCTTAAGGCGGCGGGGCTTGTAAAATACCCAAAGCGCGGTATTACGCAAATAACTGATAGTGGGAAAGAGGCTTTGCAGCATAGCGGTCCTGTAAATGATGATTATCTCATGCAATTTGCAAGCTTCTGCAATTTTGTTGGCAAAAGCAGTTCTACTGAAACACATACTGATACGTCAAGCAATCAATCGACTTCCGACAGCACGCCGCAGGAATCAATAGAGACGGCGTTCTCTCAGATGAATTCTACCCTTAGTGACGAACTGCTTACAGAGATTATGAACCATGAGCCAAAGTTCTTTGAAAAACTTGTGGTTGACCTGTTGCTAAAGATGGGTTATGGCGGAATTCTTGAGGATGCAGGAACTGTTACCCCACTCTCTCATGATGATGGAATTGATGGCATAATCCGCGAGGACAAACTGGGGTTCTCAAACATTTACATTCAGGCAAAGCGATATGAGCCTGATAAAACTGTCAACAAACCTGATATTCAAAAATTTGTTGGGGCGATAGTTCACAAAGGAGGCAGAGGGCTTTTCATAACAACTGCTAAATTTTCCGAGGGAGCAAAGTCATATGCCAATGAAAGTCACATCGTCCTCGTTGATGGGGAGAGGCTTGCAGAGTTGATGATTGAGTATAAGCTCGGTGTGTCAGTCGTTCAGACATTCGAAATAAAGAAAATGGACTCAGATTATTTCTCAGAAGAGTAGTTAATAACTGGAAAGGTAGTTTGGTAGTCAAAATATATAGTTGCAAGCAGGTTGCAACAAAGTTGCAACTATGTTGCAACTTACGTGCAACTGTTTTACCTTTACGCTCTAATCGCACATAATAAGAGCGTGAAAGGACGGTTATCTTTTATGGACAAGTCAATAGCAGAAATTCTCGACTTTCCTGCAAATGCTTGTATAGTGATTACTTTAGATGAATTCGAGCGATACAAAGAAGCATTGCCGTTTTACCGAAATATTGCGACTGAGGAGGTACAGTTGATTACCTGAAGCATGGAGAGAATTGAGCCAGTACCGACTGAATAATGCCAAAGAACGTCTTGAGTCATCAAAAATATTGTTAGATAATAATCAGTATTTGGATTCTAAAGGACGCTCTTATTATGCTATGTTTTCGGCAGTGCGTGCTCTACTGGCAACTGAAGAGATTGACTTTTCAAAACATTCTGCAGTTATTGCGCATTTTCAAAAGGATTATATAAAGACAGGAAAATTGCAAAAAGAAAACGATTCGGTTTTGAGCGAAATTTGAGCGAAGTTGAACTGAAAATGTACGATCAATTGTAGATTTTTTTTAGACATACCAGTGTAACAACATAAATAAACCCGCGATAATAGTTTTTGGAATCAATTCCAAAAACTATTGATTATTTTGTACTTTTGGGATTCGATATCATCCCCAAGAATTCGAACGTCAAAAAGTTGCCTATTTTTGAGACCAATACCATCGGCATGGACGGCGAGGAGATGATCGTGGACGATATTGTCGAGACCGCAAACCATTTCAAGTGCATCGACATGATTATCACGCAGGCTAATTACGCTCTGACAGAGAAATTCATCAAGGAACTGCATCTCACGCTGAAAAACGGCACCAGCGATTCACGGCGGGACTGGTTCGCCGTGGGCAATTACAAACGGATACCCAACGAGGTCGGAGGCAGGGCGACCACGCCGCCCGAACAGGTCGCCCAGGCCATGAAGAAGCTGCTGACCTGCTACAACGCGGTAAAGGAAAAGACCTTTGAGGAACTGCTGGATTTTCATGTGCGCTTTGAGAGCATACATCCGTTTCAGGACGGCAATGGCCGTGTGGGCAGGCTAATTCTGTTCAAGGAGTGCCTGCGAAACAACATTGTTCCCTTTATTATTAGCGATGACAGCTTGCGTATTGACAATGTGTTGCTCTCGTGATACGATAGTCGCGATAAGGAGGTATTACTATGGCTACTGCACATGTCAATGTGAGAACAGATCCCGAGCTTAAGTTACGCGCTCAACAGATATTCAATTCACTCGGACTTGATTTGTCCACTGCTGTGAATATGTTCCTTCGACAAACCGTACGCATGAATGATTTACCATTTACTATAGGTTCATTTGAAAATAAACATGAAGAGATTATTGCAAAAAGACGCGCTGGACTTGGCATTTGGAAAGGTAAATATTCTCTGCCGGACGACTTTGATTCACTGCTTGATGATTTCAAGGAGTATATGTAATGAGGTATTTACTCGACACACATACCGCATTTTGGTTTTTTGAAGATAATCCACGATTATCAGCAAGGGTAAAGACAATTATTACAAATGATCGCAATGCACATCTGTTTATTAGCATGGTGTCGGCGTGGGAAATTGCGATCAAACGGAGTCTTGACCGCGAGGATACGCGATTATGCAGTGTTGAAGAATTTCTTGATGGAGTTGATACATATGGATTTGAACTCATAGGTATATCTCCCGATGCAGTGAAAAGAGTCGAAAGTTTACCATTTCATCACAGGGATCCATTCGATCGTTTGCTTATAGCTACTGCGATTGCGGATAATATGACATTTCTTTCTGCCGATGAGAATGTCCGAAAATATGACGTAAAATGGGAGTGGTAACACAATCATGCCTAAAGGCTCAAACCAAAAACTGAAAATTCTTTATCTTATGGATTTACTTCTCTCTAATACCGATGAAGAAAAAGGTCTGACAATGAAGGAAATCCTTACTTATCTTGAGTCGAATGGTATTAAAGCTGAACGTAAATCCATTTATGATGATATGGAAGCTTTGCGGCTTTATGGTGTTGATATTCTGACAAAACGTGATGCTACCACCGAGTATTATGTCGGCGAAAGAGATTTCGAGCTACCGGAGCTGAAATTATTGGTCGATGCCGTCCAGAGTTCTAAATTCATTACTCAGAAAAAGAGTGCTGAGCTAATTGGTAAATTAGAGTCACTAACGAGTAAGAATCAGGCTAAATCTCTTCAGCGCGCTGTGTTTGTATCAAACAGGATTAAAACTCAAAACGAGAGTATATACTATAATGTGGATGCGCTTCATGTGGCTATTTTGGGAAAGCGCAAGGTTTCATTTAAATATTTTGATTACGATGCAAAAAAGAAACGGGTATACCGAAAGGATGGAAAAGAGTATATTACTAATCCACTCGGTCTTTCATGGAATGATGAAAATTATTATCTGATTGCTTATTCAAACGAACGCGAAAACTTTGCGCATTACAGAGTCGACAGAATGCTTGAAATAAAGGCATTGGATGAAGCAATAGATGATAATGAAAAAATCAGAAAATTCGATATCGTAAGTTATTGTAAGCCCTTATTCGATATGTTTGGAGGCGAAATTGTCAGAGCCGAGCTGATAGTTCATAATTCCCTGATAAACGCGATGATAGACCGTTTCGGAAAAGATGTCTTCATGATTCCGAAAGATGAAAATACTGTCAGAGTAATCGCTAATGTAACCAATAGTGACACTTTCTATGGCTGGGTCACAGGGTTTGGAGATAAAATGTTGATAGAATCGCCGAAGGAATTAAGAGAAGAATATTTGAAACACATTCATAACATAATTGCGAGAAAACAAGATACTTAAAGCACCCTGGCGACGGGTGCTTTTCTTCCTGGGCATGTGCGGACTTGAACCGCAGACCTCCTGCATGTGAGGCAGGCGCTCTAACCGGCTGAGCTACATCCCCGTTTTATTATATCTTTTAAAAACAATGCGCGATCAGGGGCTCGAACCCTGGACACCCTGATTAAGAGTCAGGTGCTCTACCAACTGAGCTAATCGCGCATTCTGCAAATTCTTTTACATTTCGTAAATTTTTTTCTTCCTGAAATGTAACGCAAGTGCTATTATAGTATAGCAATTCAAAAAAATCAAGACCTTGTTTAGTCTTAAATCAGATACTTTAAATTTTATAAAAGGAGCATCTTATCTTATGGTAATTGTATTTAAACCGTATACCACAGAATACGACGTGGCGAGGGTCGAACAGCTGATTAAAAAGCGCGGATTGGACACTCATATTATCGTGGGTGCAGGACAGACCATCATCGGATGTATCGGTGATACCACGCGTATTGATCCGAAGCTTTTCGAGGTGGACGCGAGTGTTGATAAGGTTATCAGAGTAGAGGAACCTTATAAACTCGCAAATCGCGCATTTCATCCCGAGCCGACCGTCGTGGATGTCTCGGGGGTAAAAATCGGAGGGGGCAATATCGCTTTTATCGCCGGACCCTGTTCTGTGGAATCACCCGAGCAAGTGACTGAGGTGGCAATAAGTGTAAAGAAATCAGGAGCGAATCTCCTAAGAGGGGGCGCTTTTAAACCGAGGACAAGTCCGTATTCCTTTCAGGGAATGGGTTTAAAAGGTCTGGAGTATTTAGTTGAAGCAAAAAAGGTGACCGGTCTTCCGATTGTCTCCGAGCTTATTTCGCCGGAGTATCTAAGCGTCTTTGAAGAGCAGGTGGATTTAATCCAAATCGGTGCCCGAAATATGCAAAATTATGATTTACTGAAGCAATTGGGGCATTGTAAGCGACCAATTCTTTTAAAGCGCGGGTTTAATGCTACTTATGAGGAGTGGATAATGTCTGCCGAGTATATTATGGCATCCGGTAATGAAAATGTAATTCTCTGCGAGAGAGGCATCCGTACTTTTGAGACCTATACGCGAAATACCCTTGATTTACAGAGCATTCCGGTGATTAAAAAGCTCACGCATTTGCCCGTTATCGTAGACCCGAGCCATGCGGGTGGGAAATGGTGGCTCGTAGAGTCCATGTCAAAGGCTTCTATTGCCGCAGGCGCAGACGGTCTCATGGTAGAGGTGCATAATGACCCAGAAAGCGCGCTGTGCGACGGGGCACAGTCTCTAAAACCGGTTAAGTACGAGCATTTAATGAAAGAGCTGACCGCAGTTGCAGATGCACTCGGGATGAAACATTAAGTAAAAGTACTAACGAAAAACTTTTCGAAATTAGTATTGCAATAGCATTATTACCAAAGAAATTGAACATGTAAAGCTGCAGAAGAGATTCAATAGTACAAAACGGGGGGAACATGCAGATTAGAATTTCATCTCAGGAAAGCACATATCCGATTTTCATTGAACCGGGAGTTTTAGATAAAATCCCATCACTTTTGCCGAAGTTTATTGACGGAAATAAGCTAATGATTATTTCCGATTCCAATGTATTTCCGCTTTATGGGCAAAGACTTGCGGACCTTTTGAGCAATGATTTCGAGGTTTCGACTCATGTTTTGCCATCCGGAGAGAAGACAAAGCAATACGAGAGTCTGTTTGGCATATACAATGCTCTTTTGGATGGCGGTTTTACCAGAAGTGATAGCATAATAGCTCTCGGAGGGGGCGTGATAGGCGATCTCGCGGGATTTGCTGCGGCCAGTTTCTTGCGTGGGATTCCTTTTATTCAGATACCGACTTCACTGCTGGCTCAGGTAGATTCTTCAGTCGGAAGCAAGGTTGGCGTGGATTTGCCACGGGGAAAGAATCTTGTCGGGGCATTTTATCATCCCAAAGCCGTATTTATTGACCCTGACGTACTTACTACTTTGTCCGGACGTTTCATTAGAGACGGCATGGCGGAGGTGATTAAATACGCCGCGATCAGGGATCTATTATTCTTTGAACAATTGGAAAAATACGATGGTTACAGACGCGTGACGACGAATATTCAAGAGATAGTAACTCTTTGTGTCGATTGGAAAAGAAAACTCGTTGAGCAGGACTTATATGATAAAGGGACGAGGATGCTTCTTAACTTCGGGCATACCATTGGACACGCCATTGAGGTGAAAGGCGATTTCGAAAAAGAAACTCACGGGGAAGCCGTCTCGATTGGCATGTCAATTATCACACATTGGTCAGAAGCAAAGGGGTTAACAGAAAAAGGCACCGCAAAAAGGCTGGACTCGCTATTGGAAATGTATGCCTTGCCATTGCGAAGCGAGTATTCTTTGGATGAACTCAAAACTGCAATTGCAATGGATAAAAAGAACCTTGAAGGAAAACTGAATTTGGTGCTTTTAAAGAACATCGGCGGCGCATACGTTGAAAAGACAGATGTTAACTCACTGATTGTGTAAAGTGGTAGAAGAGGAAAAATATGCAGAAAAAGAAATTGACAGGGAAAACAGCAGTAGTAACAGGAGCCGGTCGCGGAATAGGAAGAGAAATAGCTCTGGAACTTAGCAGGGAGGGGGCGGCTTTGGTAATCGTATCCAGAACTGAAAGCGAGCTTGAAGAAACCGCGAGGATGATTGAGGAAGCAGGCGGAAAGGTTAAACTTGTAGTCGCGAATCTTCTAAATGAAGAAGAAGTGATTAAATTAAAGGAAATAGCATTGACTATTGACGGCAAAATTGATATTTTAGTGAATAATGCCGGTGGTTATCCGAAGGAATTTTACTCCGAGACCGGAAAGCCCACTCTTAATCTTTGGGAATGGAGCGAAAGCCAGTGGGACATGATTTTGGAAACTAATATGAAAATCCCATTTTTATGCTTAAAAACCTTCCTTTCACTCATGGTAACCCAAGGATTCGGAGACGTCGTTAATATTTCTTCCAGAATGGGAAGAATAGCCTCTCAAATGGGAGCGTACGCGGTCGCTAAGGGCGGCATCATCACTATGACGAAGACCGCAGCCATTCAAACGAAAGATTTTGGTGTCAAAGTAAATGCAATTGCACCCGGAATCTTGGACACGCCGGGTCAAAAGGTGTATAATCATGCTATAGGGCAGGACGGGGTTCAAATGGGAGAGGCGTCATCCGTAGCTAAAGCGGTCTTGTATTTAGTTGCCGATGCCCCTGCCGTAATGACGGGTCAGACTCTGGATTTGTTTACTACACTATAGAAGAAGCGTCGCTTTTGCGGCTGATATGTTGGAAGGGGATTTAAGTGGTTCACGCATTCTATTCACACATTGCACCCCTCTATAACGAGGAGACTTACCGGTTTTATTATGAGAGGTGCCCCTTCTTCAGACAGCATAAAGCAGACAGAATCAGAGATTTAAGGCATAAGGCACAGAGCATAGGCGTTTGGGTACTGCTCGAAACAGCTTGGGATAGATTGGGATTATGCGGGCATCCGAATAATACAGAAGGCGTTTTTGCATATAATCTTTCACATTCGGGCGAGTATGTGCTATGCGCAATCAGCGATACGGACGATCATTCGCTGAAAATAGGCTGTGATGTGGAAATCATAAAAGAAGCGAAACTTATCCTGGCAAAGCGATTTTTTGCCAAGGATGAATACGAAAAGCTACTGACGTTTTCGGATGACAAAGAGCTTTTAAACCGGAGATTTTACCGTTTCTGGGTCTTAAAGGAAAGTCTCATGAAAGCCACCGGGCAGGGGATGAAAATACCTCTTGACGAGGTGGAAATCATGTGGAATATAAAAGATATGCCGGTTTTAAAGGGTATACCGCGAAATCTGGGGGATGCCTGGTATTTCAGGGAATTTCAGATTCCGACTGTTGACTTCGAGTCTGCAGTGCCCGATTCGGGTATAAAAGAGGATTTCGGGATTATTAATGAGAAAGGAGGCGGAGCATCTTCATCAAAAATAATTGATTCTATTAACCGTAACGAGCATTTGGTTGATTCGGCAAGGGTAGCCATCTGTGCGAACAAAGATATTATTTCGGACAGGTTGACGCTTATAACAGCGTTTGATACAATGAGGTAGAAATAATTTTGTTAACTTTTCAGGGTCCAAATGGACGAAATGGAGTCTAAAATGCCGGATTTAACATTCGCCGAACAGGTAAAAATTATTTTAAAGAGAAAAAAGCTGACCATTAAGCAACTCGCGGAAATGGTTGAGAAGGAGACGGGCAAAAACATGTCCCGTCAGAATATGACGCAACAGCTTAGCAGGGACAATTTTCAGGAGCAGGATATGCGCCTGATTGCCGACGTCTTAGGTTGCACATTCCAATTAAATATTGTAGATGCCACACCGGAACGATTGACGGAAAAGCAGTTTGAAAGGCAAGTCGAAAGACCGATCGAAAAGCCAATCGAAAAGCCGATCGAAAAGCCAATCGAAAAGCCAATCGAAAAACCGATCGAAAAACCAATCGAAAGCCGGATCGAAAGACCTATTGAGGAAACTGTCGAAAAGGCCATCGAGGAAACTATAAAAGAAACGATTAAGGAAACGGTCGCGGAACATGAAGAAGCCACCTCCGAAAAAGATATTACGATCGGAGAATGGGCAAAGCTTCACAAAGAACTTGACGAACTCTCTACTATCAGCGTTGCAAATGATGTCTGGGAAGAAGAGGAGCCCGAGGAAGAATTCGATGAAATTGTCACCGAAGACGGCGAGACGATTGAGGATTTGCTACGCGAGGTAGAGGCCATCGAAGAAGAATCCAAAGATGTTCCCCAAAGACGCGTTAAGGAACAGGCCATTGAGCCATCAGATGAGCGAAAGAGTGCCGGATGGCGCAATCTACTGACTTTTGGGCGCAAACGCGGTGACAAAGACGATGATGTAGATGAAATAACGATATTGCAGGAAACTTTAGCCGCAGATCAAGAAGATTATTATGATGATTTAGGCGGGGGTTTTGATGATATTCCCAATGACGACGAGTACGAAATAGAAGAAAAGCCGCAAGCCAAACGTAATAATCGCAAGTCGGCTAAATTCGACACATCGGATATTGAAGTCATTGACTATGAAGAAATTGACAATATTGAAAATGAAATTGAAATAAACCCGTATACCGGAAAGGAATACGAGTCTAACAGTGTGCGCACCCATCCGTCGCGTCTCGGATATGTTCAGGTCTATGACAGAAAAGGACATAAATGGACAGACATGACTGAGTGGGCATTTTTGGGTTATGAGGAGAAAAAAAGAGCAAAAATGGGTAAAAACTACGAGTCGCCCATATATTTAGATTAAGTTGAGGAAACAGGATGCAATGGAAAGAGTTATTGTCCGAAAAACGCTATAGGGAAAATCCTTCCCGAAAAAAGACGGTAAAGGGCAGTGACCTTCGTTCGGAATTTGAAAAAGATTATCACCGTATAATCGGAAGCGCGTCTTTCAGGAGATTACAGGACAAGACGCAAGTATTTCCATTAGACAAAAGCGATTTTATTAGGACCCGCCTGACACATTCTCTGGAGGTCTCTTCGTTTGCAAAATCACTCGGTCAAAATATCGGTGAGAACATCTTGCGTTATCACAAAAATACCGGCTTTTTGCCGCGTATGAAAGATGATATCAGCAATATTTTGCAGTGTGCGGGGTTAATTCATGATATCGGAAATCCTCCTTTCGGGCACTTCGGGGAAACCGCTATTCGCGAGTGGTTCAGAAGGAATTTGGGGAATTATTCTCTGTTGGGGAAACCGATTGATTCTATTCTAACCGATCGTATGCGGCAGGATTTATATCATTTCGAGGGCAATGCGCAGGCGCTGCGTTTAGTCAGTAAGCTTCATTTCTTAGTCGATGAATCGGGGATGAATCTGACCTATGCATTGTTAAACACAATAATAAAATACCCTGTTTCTTCTGTGGAAATAGATCCAAAAGGTAATAATATTAAGAATAAAAAAATGGGGTATTATTTAGCTGACGAAGACATTTTCAATGAAATTACCAAAGAAACAGGGACGGGGAATTTGCGGCATCCTTTGACTTTTATTTTAGAGGCGGCGGATGATATTGCTTATAAAACAGCTGATATAGAGGATGCTGTCATTAAGGGATTTCTGACTTATGAAAAGATATTAGGGGAACTCGAGGAGATGGAAGCACGCTTTAAGCCGCCGGAAGAGAGCTATTTTATCCCTTCGCGGAAATTCGCGGAGCTTTACCGTGTGGGAAAGGAAAGGCATGCCGGCGATCCGCAGGAGTACGCCATAAAGAACTGGATTGTGCGACTGCAGGGTTTCCTTATCCACTGTGCAACATTTGGTTTTACTAATAATTATGATGCCATATTGAATGGAGAATATTCAAAAGACATTTTCTATGGCACCTTTGGCGAAAAAATCATGGATTTACTCGGGGATTTGGCTTTCCGTGAGGTTTTCTGCTCGGATGCGATTTATAAAATGGAAGTAGCCGAAGGAACAATGCTGAATTTCCTCATGGACAGATTTATCAGAGCGGCTGTTCTTTACACCGCTGACGATAAGAGCATGGATACTTTGGACCAAAGAATGATATCGTTTATTTCGGGAAACTATAAGAGGGCATATCATTTCCATGCTCAGGGAAAATCCGAAGAGGAAAAATTGTATTTGAGATTACTTTTGGTGACAGACTATATTTGCGGAATGACGGACAGTTTCGCGAAAAGATTGTATCAGGAGCTTAATGCGTTGATATGAATAATAATGATATGGCATATATGCAGGCGGCAATAAGGCAGGCAAAAAAAGCGTTTGCGCTTAATGAGACACCTATTGGCTGCGTGATTGTTTACGAAGGAAGGGTTATTGCAAAAGGCTATAATCGCAGGATTACGGATAAATCTACGATTGCCCATGCCGAGATTTCGGCAATCAAAAAGGCTTGCGCGAAATTGGGCGACTGGCGTCTGGAGGGGTGTACGATTTATGTCACGCTGGAGCCGTGTCCCATGTGTGCGGGAGCTATACTTCAGGCACGTATCGACAGGTTGGTGTATGGCGCGAGTAGCCCAAAAGCCGGGTGTGCCGGCAGTATTACAGATATTTTTGCAATAAAGGATTTTAATCATAATGTCGAAGTGTCACGTGGAGTGATGGAAGAGGAATGCTCCGCAATGATGAGCAGTTTTTTTAAAAAGCTGAGGGAGGCGGATAAAAAAGAAGAATAAGTACATTTTGCAAAATAAAAAACCGTGCGTTACGCCTCGAACACGCTTCCTATGGTGTTCCCCCGATAAATCGGCTCAAATCAGGCACCCTTACGGCGCCCGGAGATTTCCGTTTAGCGCTGCTTCGTTCCCGACCTGACGCGGTTCGCGGACTTCCGCCGCGTAAGACCCGACTTTTCAACACCGAATCTCGGGGACTGCCATAAAAAGAAAGCCCTCAACGTAACATCACCCCTGCTATAGCGGATTGCAGGTTCAAGGTACCGCTAACACCCCGGCTGCACGGACCTTTATTTTACATTAATTTAGCGCATGATGTCAAATTCAATAATAGCGTAAAGTAGTTTACTACCGTAGCGCATAGTGTCGGGGTATTCCTCGACCGCAAATAGTGAGGGTAAAATCATGAAACATGGAATTTATTATGCTTATTGGGAAAGACAATGGGAAGCGGATTATGTTCCCTATGTGAAAAAAGTAGCGAATCTGGGGTTTGACATTCTGGAAATCGGCGGAGCGCCGTTGCCTGATTACACGAAGGAACAGATTCGTGCGCTTAAAAGAGCCGCGAAGGATGCAGGGATTAAGATTACCTGCGGATACGGACCTAAGCCACAGCATAATATCGCGGCGCTCGATTACGGGAGCAGAAAGGGTGCGTTCGCCTGGTATGAAAAGCTGTTTCAGGTTCTGGAGAAGCTCGAGTGCACTTATCTCGGGGGAGGTATATACTCCTATTGGCCTGTGGATTATGCAAAGCCAATCGAAAAAGAAAAGGACTGGATTCAAAGCGTTGAAGCAATGAAGGAACTCGCGGACAAAGCGCAGAAATACAATATTACACTCGGATGCGAAGCCCTGAATCGTTTCGAGGGGTATCTCATAAATACTGCAGCGGAAGGGGTAAAATTCATAAAAGAAGTCGGAAGAAAAAACGTAAAGCTCCATTTGGATACCTTCCATATGAGTATTGAAGAAGATTCTCTCGGAGGGGCGATCAGGACGGCGGGAAAATATCTCGGAAATCTCCACACGGGGGAGAGAAACCGAAAGGTCCCCGGACAGGGGAATATGCCCTGGTGGGAAATAAGGGAAGCTTTGAAAGACATAAAATTCGACGGTGATGTGATAATGGAACCCTTTGTGACCATGGGAGGACAGGTAGGCAGCGACATAAAAATCTGGCGTGACATAAGCGAAGGCGCCACCATGGAAAAATTAGATATGGATGCCAAAAACGCGGTCGCATTCCAACGATTTATACTTGATTATAAATGATCAATATTTCGTTCGGGACGCCGTGGCTACGACGTCCCGAATAAATGATAGAATCAAGGTGTACGCGCCCTAAAGGTCTTCGGCAAACCCTTCCTCACTCGCATGCCCGGCATGCGTCGCTTAGAAGTTTTGCCTCAGCGCGGGCGCTGAATGCATATATGATTCAATTTATATGCATGCGCCCTTGAAGGTCTTCGGCAAACCTAACGAAAGGATTTAATAACAATAAATGAACATTATTTTCATCGGTATGCCCGCCGTGGGCAAGAGCACCATAGGTGTGGTATTGGCTAAGAGATTGGGTTTTCAGTATATTGACCCGGATTTACTGATTCAGGAAAAAGAAGGGAAGCTATTAAGTGAGATTATTGAAGCAAAGGGAATTGACTGTTTTCTTAAGCTTGAGGACGAGGTTAATTCGGGTATTAATTCAAAGCGTGCGGTGATCTCTCCCGGCGGGAGCGTGGTTTACTGTGATAATGCGATGCGCCACTATAAAGAGATAGGAGTCGTCGTTTATCTTAAGGTATCTTTTGAAGAAATCAGAAGCAGAATAGAGAGCGTAAAAAACCGCGGAGTCGTCCTTAAAGAAGGGCAGACTCTACTTGATTTATACCGCGAAAGAGAGAGGTTGTTCGAAAAATGGGCGGATATTACAATTATTGAAGATGGACACGATTTAGAGGAAACCGTGCAAATGGTGCTGGATGAATACCAAAAAATCCTGTAAATTGGCTAAATTAATGATTAATATAGTTGCTAAAGTTAATGATAAAAATATTACAAAATTGTTACAAAACATTACAAGAATGTGAAATCATTTTACAAACTAAACTATTGTGGTATAATGTTCCAATAATCTGATTGGTTAGAGGTATTAGCATGGAACAGTACGTTATAAAAGGCGGACATCCTCTGGTGGGGGAGGTCGACATAAGCGGCGCTAAAAACGCGGCTTTGGCCATTTTGGCCGCCGGAATAATGACAGATGAAACGGTTACCATAGATAATGTTCCGGATGTAAATGACATTCATGTTCTGTTGGAAGCCATCTCTGAGATCGGGGCGAGAGTGAGTCGTCCGGATCGCCATACCGTAAAGATTAACGCGAGGTCCATTTCGAACCTTCGGGTTGATTACGATTACATCAAAAAGATAAGGGCGTCCTATTACCTACTGGGGGCGCTTCTTGGGAAATATAAAAAGGCGGAGGTCGCCCTGCCGGGAGGCTGCAATATAGGGAGTCGTCCTATTGATCAGCATTTGAAGGGCTTCCGCGCCCTCGGGGCAAAGGTCGATATTATCGGCGGAAAAATCGTCGCCGAGGCAAAGAGACTCGTTGGTTGTCATATTTATTTCGATGGTATCAGTGTCGGGGCTACGATTAATGTGATTCTCGCTGCCTGCATGGCCGAGGGACAGACGGTCCTTGAGAATGTTGCTAAAGAGCCGCATGTGGTCGATGTCGCTAACTTCCTAAACTCAATGGGAGCTAATATTAAGGGAGCCGGCACCGACAGGATTCGTATTAATGGGGTCAGGGCACTACATGGTTCTAATTATTCGGTAATTCCGGATCAGATAGAGGCAGGGACATTTATGTTCGCGGCGGCTGCGACGAAAGGCGATGTAACTGTCAGAAACGTTATACCAAAGCATTTGGAAGCCACTATTCTTAAGCTTAAAGAAATCGGTTGCGAAATAGACGAACAGGATTTGGACGTTCGTGTTGTCTCAAAAGGGAATCTTACAAACACTCATATTAAAACCATGCCGCATCCTGGTTTTCCGACGGATTTACAGCCACTAATAGGTGTTACACTTAGTCTTTGCAAGGGAGTAAGCGTCATCACCGAGGGAGTCTTTGAGAATCGTTTTAAATACTTGGACGAGCTTGCGAGGATGGGTGCTAATATTCGTGTTGAGGGCAATATTGCTACCATAGAAGGCGTTAGGGAGCTCTCGGGTGCCAGAGTGAGCGCGCTTGATTTGAGAGCCGGAGCGGCGCTTTGTGTGGCAGCTCTTGCCACTGATGACATCACTGTTATTGATGATATTGAATTCGTAAAGAGGGGTTATGAGAGATTTGATGAGAAACTAAAGTCCCTCGGAGCCATTATTGAAAAGGTATCATCGGAGCGAGAATTACAGAAATTTAAGCTGAAAGTCGGTTAAAGGATAATTTTATGGAAAGCTATTTATTTACTTCGGAATCAGTCACTGAAGGTCATCCCGATAAGATGTGCGACCAGATATCGGACGCAATACTTGATGAACTTTTAAAGCAGGATCCCGATAGTCGTGTCGCCTGCGAGACCTGTGCTAATACAGGTCTGGTTTTAGTCATGGGCGAAATCTCTACTAATGCATACGTAGATATTCAAAAAATCGTACGCGATACCGTGCGTGAGATTGGTTATACCAGGGGTAAATACGGTTTTGACGCCGAGACCTGTGGTGTGATTGTTTCTTTAGATGAGCAATCCGCCGATATCGCATTGGGAGTAGACCACAGCCTCGAATCTAAAGAAAATAAGGCAGATAAAGATATGGAGATAGGAGCGGGGGATCAAGGAATGATGTTCGGATATGCCTGTGATGAGACCCCTGAATTAATGCCTTATCCGATTTCATTGGCGCATAAGCTCGCGAAAAGATTGAGCGACGTTAGGAAAACGGGTGTTTTGGAGTACTTAAGACCGGACGGAAAGACTCAAGTCACCGTTGAATACGATGAAAATAAAAAGCCTGTCAGGATTGAATCCTTAGTGGTTTCAGCTCAGCACGACCCTGAGATTACTCAGGAATCTATTCATGAGGACATTAAACGTGAAGTCATTGATAAAATAGTCCCGGAAGGTATGATTGATGATAATACCAAAATATTCATTAATCCGACAGGCAGATTCGTAATCGGAGGCCCGCAGGGAGACAGCGGTCTGACAGGAAGAAAGATTATTGTCGATACCTACGGCGGAATGGCGAGGCACGGAGGCGGATGCTTTTCGGGAAAAGACTGTACGAAGGTTGACCGCAGTGCTTCTTATGCGGCGAGATATGTGGCGAAAAATATTGTGGCGGCGAATCTTGCCAATAGGTGTGAGGTGCAGATTTCTTACGCGATAGGAGTGGCACATCCCACATCTCTGAGCGTAGACACATTCGGTACAGGGAAGATTCCCGACTCCGAGATAGTAGCTCTTATCCGTAAACACTTTGATCTAAGCCCAATGGGCATTATTAAGATGCTGGACCTAAAGCGTCCCATCTATAAACAGACTGCGGCTTATGGTCATTTCGGAAGGAACGATCTCGATCTACCATGGGAGAGAACAGATAAGGTGGATTTACTAAAAATAAATTAACAACTTTAATATTATATGAGCATTTCTAAAATGTATATTAAATATAATAAAATTTCAGGCGCTTCGTATTGAAGCGCTTTTATTCGTGGTATACTTGCTGTGAGGATGAGCGGGATGAAACTGAAAGAACGTCTGATAGTCGCTTTTGCGGCGGTAATAATTATTCCTGTAGCATTGACGATACTGATGGTTATTGCCGCAGGCAAATATGAAGAAAGGGCATTAGAGAGTACTTATGGCATAACGGATATGTCGCTGTACAGCTACAGCCAGTCCGTTGACGTACTTTCCAGATTGCTTTCTGATTATCGTATTCAGTTAGAAGACCTTTCAGTAAGTGATCCGGATAAGTTTTCAGATCAGGAGTTCCTAAGTGATTACAATAAGACACTGGACAATTTACGAACATATATGATTGTCAGAAAAAATGAGACACTGGTTTTTATAGGGGGAGAGGGTGAAAAAACCCTTAGAGTGGTGGAAGAGCTGCCGGAATTCGGGACACAGCTTACGCAAAGCGAGGAAGGTATTTATCTCGGCAGGGACATAAAAGCGCTGATTTCGCAAATTGATTATTATGACAGTGACAAAAATGAGAACAGTATTTTCCTGATTACCGATGTGAGCGATATGATGCCCGGCACAAAACAATTCATCAGAGAGATAGTAGCCGCATCACTTTGTGCATTAATATTAACCGCTATATTATTGATAATTTGGTTGCACCGCAGCATTATGAAGCCCCTTTCAAAGCTTCAGGTGGCAATGCGGAAGATAAAGGAAGGGAATCTGGATTTTGAGTTGGTTCCCACACGTGAGGATGAACTCGGTGAATTGAGCTATGATTTGGAGGCAATGAGGCGGCGTCTGAAAGACACGTTGCAGGAGCGCCTTGATTATGACAGAAAGAATAAGGAGCTTATCAGCAATATTACACACGATCTAAAGACTCCTGTTACTGCCATAAAAGGTTATGCGGAAGGCGTGCTTGACAAAGTGGCAGACACTAAAGAAAAGCGGGAGCGCTACATCAGAATCATATATAATAAAACTGTGGAAATTGACAATTTAATTAACCAGCTTTCAATGTATTCCAGATTTGATACGAATCAGATCCCCTATCATTTCAGCGCGCTTTCAATTGCGAGGTACTTTGATGATTGTGCGGAGGATTTGCAGCTGGATTTGGAAACGCAGGGAGTGAGATTCGCATATACGAATTATGCGGATCCGAATGGGAAGGTCATTGCGGACCCGGAACAGATAAAACGGGTGATTCAAAACATCATCAGTAATTCTGTTAAATATATGGATAAAACGGCGCCATGGATTCATTTGAGAGTGAGCGACGAAGAAGGGGGATTCGTACGGGTTGAGGTCGAAGATAATGGCAAGGGGATTGCGCCGAGAGATTTGCCGAATATCTTTGAACGCTTCTATCGTGCCGATGTCGCAAGAAATTCTTTGAGAGGGGGAAGCGGAATAGGGCTTTCCGTTGCAAAGAAGATTATTGAGGAACACGGTGGAAGAATTTGGGCAGTCAGTAAAGAGGGAGCGGGGACTACAATACAGTTTGTCCTCAGAAAGTACCAGGAGGGACCAGTAGATGGGGAACATATTAATCATTGAAGACGAAGAGGCGATTGCGGATCTTGAGAAGGATTATCTTGAGCTGAGCGGATTTACCGTGGATGTGGAAAGAGACGGAGAAGGCGGTGTCGCAAAGGCGGCAGCAGGCAATTACGATCTGTTCATAGTGGATCTGATGCTTCCGGGAATGGACGGCTTCGAGGTTTGTCACAGAATCCGCGAGAAAAGGAATACTCCGCTGATAATCGTTTCAGCAAAGAAGGATGACATTGATAAAATCAGAGGATTGGGGCTCGGGGCTGACGATTACATGGAAAAACCGTTTTCGCCAAGCGAACTCGTGGCGCGCGTAAAGGCGCACATGGCCAGATATGACAGGCTTACGGAAACTGCCGTAAAGGCAAATAAAACAATTGAAGTCAGAGGCCTGAAAATAGACAGAACCGCTCGCAGAGTCTGGGTGGACGGGGAGGAAAAAGCATTTACGACAAAGGAATTCGATTTGCTTACCTTCCTTGCGGGGCACCCGAACCATGTGTATACGAAGGAAGAATTATTCAGGGAGACTTGGAACATGGAGTCCGTGGGTGATATTGCCACCGTGACCGTTCACATAAAAAAGATAAGGGAGAAAATTGAAGCCGACACATCTAATCCTCAGTACATTGAGACTATATGGGGCGTCGGATACAGATTTAAACTATAACATGATAATTACAAGCAGAACAAATCCCTTAATTAAAAGATTAAAGAATCTTCAAAAATCACGCAAGGCACGCGAAGAAGAGGGAGTTTTTATTGCCGAAGGCATACATATGTTTCGGGAATTGCCGGGGGAATTGGTTTCCGAAATATATTTTTCGGAATCATTTGCAACGCAGTCGGAGATGTATGATGAAGGAGCCTCGAAAATAAAATTTCCACAAGGAATATTGCAGACTACTCTGAGCGACGGGATTTTCGAATATGTATCGGATACGAAGACTCCTCAGGGTGTGCTATGTGTGGTAAAACGCCCGGTGTACGATTTGGAGGCGCTTATTTTAGGGAAAAGCGTGCGGCTACTTTTGCTGGAGGATTTACAGGACCCGGGTAATCTCGGAACGATTCTAAGAACCGCAGAGGCGGCGGGGGTCACCGCCGTAATCGCTTCAAATGAAACCGCGGATATATTTAATCCAAAGACCGTAAGAGCTACTCAAGGGTCACTTTTCAGAGTGCCTTATTTTATCGTGTCTGATTTTCTCGTACGATTAAATGCACTTCGCGCAATGGGTGTCAGAATTTATGCGGCGGAGGTACAGGCCGGTGTTTCCATTTATGAGGCGGATTTTGCGGGAGCGCTGGCGCTTTTGATTGGAAATGAGGGAAAGGGCTTAAGTAAAGAAGCTCTGGAACTCTCACATGAAAGACTCAATATACCTATGGACGGGCAAGTTGAATCACTGAATGCGGCAGTTGCCGCAGGCGTCATACTATTTGAAATAAAACGCAAGTGCAATTCGCTTAAGGATTAATAATATAATTTCCTAAAAATATTTGTAAAATGGACTCCCATAGTGTAATATTATTTTCAGATCAGGAGTTATTCTTCTTGAATGAAGTAGTTATCTAAAATGAAAAAAGGAGGCAGGGAAATGCTTAATATTATCTGGTTAGTCCTTTTTGCAGTACTTCTTGTTATTGAAGTAGCCACTTTGGCACTTACTACCATCTGGTTTGCTTTGGGTGCGCTTGTGGCATATATTGCGCAGTGGTTAGGAGCGCCGTTTTTGGTTCAGATAGTGGTATTTGTGATTGTTTCAATAGTTCTGCTTTTATCCACCAGACCGATTGCCGTTAAATACTTCAATAAAAACCGCACTCAGACAAATGTATACAGCCTTATCGGCGAAAAGGCCGTTGTAATTGAGGCGATTAATACTATTCTTGCAAAAGGACGGGTTACCGTAAATGGTCAGGAATGGGCGGCAAAAGCCGAGACCGAAGACGCGGCTATTATTCCGAAAAATACTGTTGTAGTGATTTCGGAAGTCCAGGGAGTTAAATTAATAGTACATCCGATTTAGACGGTGTTTTATCTGAGACAATTATTAACTATTAAATAAACAAAGGAGAAGGATTATGGATAGCAATGTTTCAAAAGTACTTACAACAGTAATAGGAATTGTTATTGCGATTATCATTATTTTGATTATTCTTTCATGCATCCGAATTGTTCGTCAGGCACAGGCGGTTGTAGTTGAAAGACTGGGAGCTTATCAGGCGACATGGGGAACGGGTCTGCATTTTAAGATGCCGATTTTTGACAGAATCGCCAGAAGAGTTGATTTAAAAGAGCAGGTGGTGGACTTTCCTCCCCAGCCGGTTATAACAAAGGATAATGTTACCATGCAGATTGACACGGTCGTATTTTTCCAGATTACCGATCCGAAACTCTTTAGCTATGGTGTAGCTAATCCTATAGTGGCCATTGAGAATCTGACAGCCACTACGCTTCGTAATATCATCGGTGATTTGGAACTGGATGAAACGCTGACATCCCGTGAGACAATTAATACTCAGATGAGAGCGTCACTTGATGTGGCCACCGACCCATGGGGTATTAAGGTTAATCGTGTTGAATTAAAGAACATCATACCTCCTACTGCTATCCGCGACGCAATGGAGAAACAGATGAAGGCAGAGCGTGAGCGCCGTGAAGCCATCCTCCGCGCCGAAGGTGAAAAGAAATCCACTATTCTCGTTGCTGAAGGAAAGAAAGAATCAGCTATTTTGGATGCCGAGGCGGAGAAGCAGGCTGCTATCCTTAGAGCCGAAGCAAAGAAAGAGGCGATGATTCGTGAAGCCGAAGGTCAGGCGGAGGCTATTTTGCAGGTACAAAAGGCTAATGCCGATGGTTTGATTTTCATAAAGGAAGCCGGAGCGGATCAGGCGGTACTCACATTAAAGAGTCTGGAAGCATTCGAAAAGGCCGCAAACGGACAGGCTACGAAGATCATTATTCCTTCTGAAATCCAAGGGATCGCGGGACTCGCGAAATCCCTTGCGGAAATAGGAGCGAAATAAGACTTTAAAGGCGGCGGGTAGAAGGCGAATAATAGCCTTACTACCCGTCATTAATAAATAAAACAGAAAAGGTGGGATTTCTTATGGATTTACATGGCCGCAGCTTTTTGACATTACTTGATTACACACCGCAGGAAATTGAGTATCTAATTACCCTTTCAGTGCAATTAAAAGAAAAAAAGAAAAAGGGAATCAGGGGCGAATCCTTACTCGGTAAGAACATTGCCCTTATTTTTGAGAAACCATCCACAAGGACGCGTTGCGCTTTTACGGTAGCTGCCTCGGATGAGGGGGGGATTCCCACGTATTTGGCAGGGAATGAGCTTCAGTTAGGACATAAAGAGACTATTGAGGATACCGCACGCGTTCTGGGGCGCATGTTTGACGGAATAGAATTTCGCGGCTTCAGGCAGGATTATGTAGAGGCGCTGGCAAAATACAGCGGCGTTCCTGTTTGGAACGGGCTTACTGATGCCTTTCATCCTACTCAGGTTTTGGCGGATTTGATGACTGTTCTGGAGGTCTTTGGAAAATTAAAGGGAATCCGTTTTGTGTTTGCCGGTGACGGCAGGAATAATGTCGCTAATTCTCTGATGATAGGCTGCTCAAAATTAGGAGTTGACTTTGTCAATATTGCGCCGAAGGAGCTGTGGCCGCAGGAGGATTTAATCGAAAAATGTAAGGGCTTTGCAAAAGAGTCAGGATCTGAAATTACCATTTCCGCCGATACAAATGAAGTAAAAGGCGCGGATGTGATTTATACGGATGTCTGGGCGTCAATGGGAGAAGAGGCAAAGGTCGCCGAGAGAATCGCACTTCTAAAACCTTATCAGGTGAATGCGTCACTTATGGAAAAAACAGGCAGAAAGGACACGATTTTCCTTCATTGCCTGCCTGCTGTTAAAGGAAATGAAGTCACTGAAGATGTCTTTGAAAGCGATATTTCTTACGTATTTGATGAGGCTGAAAACAGGCTTCATACTATTAAAGCCGTTATGGTATCTACGCTCGGAGATATGACAAAAATCTAAAACTGATTTGGGGCACATAAGGTCGTTAACTTATGAAAGTTGAATTATTAAAGTTATTGCGCGAGAAAAAGGATTTCATATCCGGTCAGGAATTAAGCAGGAGTCTTGGCGTTTCCCGCACTGCAATATGGAAACAGATGCAAGCTTTACGTAAAGCGGGATACAGGATAAATGCCGTGCCTCACAGGGGATATGAACTTTGTGAGAGTCCTGATGTCTATTCGGGTGAGGAAATTAAAAGTCGTCTTGGGACAAAATGGCTGGGGCGTGAGCTTTTCTTCTATGAGACTACAGATTCTACGAATCTTCGGGCAAAGGAATACGGGGATAATGAAGGCAAAGCCGGCGCGCTCTTCATCAGTGAATTCCAGGAGAGAGGACGCGGGAGAAGAGGCAGAGACTGGGAGTGCCCTACAGGGGCCGGCATTATTTTCAGTGTGCTTCTAAGACCTGAAATTCTACCTGAAAAGGCGCCTTCGCTTACCTTGGTAATGGCATTGAGTGCCGCGAACGCCATCAGAGACACACTTCATTTGGATGTCAGGATTAAATGGCCGAATGATTTGCTTATTAATAAAAAGAAGATCTGTGGGATCCTCACCGAGATGAGCTGCGAAAGGGATTATATTCATCACGTAGTAATCGGTGTCGGAATAAATGTTAACCAAAGAGAGATACCGCCCGAACTAAATAAAAGCGCGACTTCACTTTTCTTAGAGTCTTCTAAAAAAACAGACAGGACGGCGCTTCTAAATGGGGTTCTGGAGCGCTTTGAGAAAAATTATGAAGTTTTTATGGAAACAGGGGATCTCATTAAGCTTAAAGATGAATATGAAAGACTCTTATACAATGTCGGAAAACCCGTGAGGATTACCGGTAAAATGGATATCAAAGAGGGTCAAAGAGAAGATAATAACGACGATTTTTTTGAGGCAGAGGCTCTGGGAATTACAAATACAGGTGAGCTTATGGTTAGGACATCCGACGGAAATACTATTAATGTTAACGCAGGCGAGGTTTCCGTTAGGGGTCTGGAAGGATATGCAAGTTGAGTAAAGTGGGCAATGTTAATGCGGAAGATTTCGTGCTTTGCGGAGCGAATTCTTATGAGGAAAAGTATTATTTAAATCCTGTTTTAGAGAAATTACCCGAAAGGGTGAAGCAGGAACTAAAAATAATGTGTGTGCTCTTTGTCCACGAATTCGGTGGGATTTTGACTTTACGTTACGATGATGAAGACGGGCTTTTGTTTGATGTGAGCGCTCCTGAGGATGATTTCCTTTATGACGAGATCGGAAGCAGGTTGAAGATAAAGGAATTTCAGCGCGATAAAAAGGAATTACTGGAGGCGCTCTTTGTTTATTGTCGGTTGATTCTAAAGGGAGAGTGAAATATTATGTTGCTTGTAGTGGATGTCGGAAATACGAATATTACGCTAGGAGTATTCAGGGAAGATTCGCTTCTCGGTACATTTCGCCTGACTACTAAACTGCCGCGCACATCCGATGAATATGGGGTGATAATAAGGGAAATCTTAGCGCAGCAGGGCATAGAGAGCAGGAATATTGACTCTGTCATAATCGCGAGCGTGGTGCCGGATATTATGCACTCTCTCGGTAGTGGAATAATAAAGTATTTCGGCATCAGACCGCTCGTGGTTTCCTCGGGTGTAAAAACAGGAATAAGGATAGTAACCGAAAATCCAAAGGAGATCGGACCTGACCGAATCGTGGACGCCGTGGCGGCATATACGCTATTCGGAGGTCCGGTGGTAGTCTTAGATTTCGGGACAGCGACTACCTATGATTTAATAGGTCCCGATGGCACGTTTGAGGCGGGAATAACCGCGCCGGGTATTAACACTTCGGCTCGCGCCCTTTGGGGCGATGCGGCGATGCTTCCCGCGATTGAGATTAAAAAGCCTGACAGTATACTTGCAAAAGAGACGATTTCGAGTATGCAGGCAGGCCTTGTTTACGGTCAAATCGGGCAGACGGAATATATTGTCCGCACTATCATTGAGGAATCAGGCTATGCAAGGGCAAAGGTAGTGGCGACCGGAGGTCTCGGGAAGATCATTGCCGAACAGACCAAGGTAATAGATACCTATGACCCTGATTTAACCTTAAAGGGACTTAGAATTATTTATGAGAAAAACAGAAAGCACTGAGGGCTTTATCGGTCCAACCATAGGAAATGTGAAGTTGAAAAATCCGTATGTATTGGCACCCATGGCAGGAGTTTGCGACCTGCCTTTTCGTTTGCTATGTCAGGAAAACGGGGCAGGGCTATTAAATATGGAGATGGTCAGCGCAAAATCACTTCTTTACAAAAACCAAAACACGAAAAAGCTGTTGACAATTGATAAGTCCGAGCATCCGATTGCTCTGCAAATATTCGGCTCGGAACCGGACGTAATGGGGCAGGCGGCGAGATTATTGGAGGATGTACCTTTTCAGATATTGGACATTAACATGGGATGCCCCGTTCCTAAAGTAGTCCGAAACGGCGAAGGATCAGCTCTGATGCTGGATCCGAAAAAGGTACGGGCTATAGTAAGCAAAACCGTAAAAGCGACAAAAAAACCTGTGACAGTGAAAATACGCAAGGGATTTGACAATGACCATCTAAACGCAGTCGAAGTCGCAAAAATTATAGAAGACTGCGGGGCCGCGGCAGTGACAGTTCACGGTCGCACCAGAGACCAGATGTATTCCGGATGGGCGGATTGGGATTGCATAGCGAAAGTAAAAGAGGCGTTATCGATTCCCGTAATCGGAAACGGAGATATAAAAAGCATTGCAGAAGCAGAAGAGCGCATGAAAGAAACAAAAGTGGATGCCGTAATGATCGCAAGAGCGGCAAGGGGAAACCCTTGGGTATTCCGAGAGGACGGATACAGACCTGACATAAAAGAATTAGTCAAAACAATAATGCTCCACGCAAAGCTCCAACTGGAGTATAAAGGCGAGCACATCGGGATTTGCGAAATGCGAAAGCACGTCTCATGGTACGTAAAAGGACTCCCGGGGGCGGCACAGATACGGGATGAGGTAAATAGGATAGAGAGCGTAGAAGAGCTGGAAGAATTGCTTATACGGCTCTTATAAAACTTTTATCATAAAGATTTGGAGAATTTCATTTTAAAGATTTGGAGAATTTGACTTTAAAGATTTGGAGAAGGGGAGCTGTTAAGATAATCTTTATAGGATTTATGAAATCGTGTTCTGCAATTGTGTTGACTAAAAGAGAGATTTGAAGTATATT
>JAISSU010000015.1 GCA_031272985.1 Lachnospiraceae bacterium
CTGGAATAATATGAAGGATTATGACTATCTCATAGTCGGTGCCGGATTATTCGGCTGTGTTTTCGCTAACGAAGCGAAAGCCGCAGGAAAAAAAGTTCTTGTGATTGATAAAAGGAACCATATAGGCGGGAACATTTATACCAAGGAAATGGATGGTATTAATGTTCATGAATATGGGGCACATATTTTTCATACCTCTAATAAAGAGGTGTGGAATTACATAGGAAGATTCGCTGAGTTTAACCGCTATACCAATTCTCCGATAGCGGTTTATAAGGACGAGGTGTATAATCTTCCTTTTAATATGAATACGTTTAATCGTATGTGGGGAGTTAAAACCCCTGATGAAGCGCGCGCCATGATTGAAAAGCAGGTGAAAGAGGCAGGTATCTGCGCTCCCGCTAATCTGAAAGAACAGGCTATTTCCATGGTGGGACACGAAATTTACGAGAAATTAATCGAAGGATATACCGCAAAGCAATGGGGACGAAAGTGTGAGGAGCTTCCGAGCTTTATCATTAAGCGCCTACCGGTCAGATTCGTTTACGACAATAATTATTTTAATGATACCTATCAGGGTATTCCGATAGGAGGCTATACTAAAATCGCCGAAAAAATGCTGGATGGAGTCGAGGTAAGGACGGATACGGACTTTTTTTCAGACAGAAAGTATTTCGAAGAATTGGCCGCGAAAACGGTATTTACCGGCATGATTGATGAGTATTTCGATTATCGCTTCGGAGAGCTTGAGTATAGGTCGCTTCGATTTGAAACGGAAAGTCTGGACTGTGAAAACTATCAGGGAAATGCTGTGGTTAACTACACTCAATTTGAGATACCCTATACCAGAATTATCGAACATAAACATTTTGAATTCGGGAGCCAATCAGGGAAAGTAAACCCAAAGACTGTCATTACCCGCGAATACCCTGTCATTTGGAAACGGGGTGATGAACCCTATTATCCGATGAATGATGAAAAAAATAATGCGCTGTTCGCTAAATATAAGGAGCTTTCGGATAATCTTTCGAATGTGATTTTCGGAGGAAGGCTCGGAATGTACCGCTATTATGATATGCATCAGGTGATAGCAGAGGCGCTTTCCTGCGCAGAAAAAGAGCTTGTATGAAAGCACCCAAGGAAAAGTCTCTCAAGTTAAATTTTATATTTAATAGTATTCTGACAATTTCCAATTTTATTTACCCTTTGATTACTTTCCCTTATGTTTCAAGAATTCTATTGCCTATAGGAACGGGGAAGGTTTCATTTGCAACTTCTGTTATTTACTATTTTAATATACTTGCTCAATTAGGTATTCCGACATATGGCATTCGCGCTTGCGCAAGAGTCAGAGACGATAAGGAAAAGCTGACACGTACTGCCCACGAAATACTATTGTTAAATCTGGTTACATCAATCTGTTCCTATGTTATGCTCTTTATTGCTCTTTTTACTATTCAGAGGCTCAGAGAAGAAAAAACTCTCATGATAATAATGAGTTTAACCATGATTTTCCAAATGATCGGAGTGGAATGGTTATACAAAGCTCTGGAAAAATATGCTTATATTACAACTGTCACAGTTATATTTAAGGCAGTTGCTGTTGTGGCAATGCTCCTGTTAATCCACGAAAGAAGCGATTATGTTATTTACGGAGGTTTGAGCATTTTTGCCGCGTCGGCATCAGGTGTATTGAATTTTATTAATGCCCATAAATATATAGGGTTCAGAGCGCTCAAGAAATACAACATTAAACAGCATCTAAAGCCTGTGTTTATTTTTTTTGCAATGTCGGTGACGACGACATTGTATATCCAATTAAACACGGTCATGCTCGGATTTATCAAAACCGATACCGATGTAGGATACTTTGACGCAGCAAATAAAATTAAAAATATTCTTCTGGGTTTTGTGACTTCTCTGGGTCAAGTGCTGCTTCCGCGGACTTCGTTTTATGTTGAACAAAACAAAATGGACGAATTCAGGGCAGTTACCAAAAAAGCATTTAATTTCGTTGTTATACTGGCAGCTTCTTTTACGGTCTATTTTGTTATTTTTGCAAGTGAAGGCATATTATTTCTGTCAGGACCCGCTTACAGTGGGGCTGTACTTCCGATGAAAATAATTATGCCAACAGTGTTTATTATTGGACTTACCAATATTATGGGGATTCAGATATTGGTGCCATTGGGAAAAGAGCGCTTTGTTTTATACTCGGAAATAGCGGGCGCAGCCACGAACCTTGTAATAAGCAGCATACTGATTCCACATTTTGCGGCCACCGGTGCTGCTATAGGAATGCTTTTTGCTGAATTGACAGTGTTCATTGCACAATATATTTTCCTTAGGGACACCATGCCAGTACTTATTAAGCAATTACGTTGGTTTAGGCTTCTGATTCCTCTTATTTTCGCAGGTGTGGTGGCGTTCATGATTAAAAGGCTGCCGATTAATTCAAACTTAATAATACTGGTGTGTTCGGCTGTGGCTTTTTACGGAGTTTATGGGATTGGGCTATTATTCGCGAAAGAACCTCTTACAATGCAACTGATTGCACAAGTAACCGAAAAGTTAAAACGCATAAAAGCAAATCAAAAATAAACTGTTTTTTATCTAAATTAAAAAAATTATACAACCGATAAAGGTTTTATCGCAAGACTGTCCGAAATTTCCTTGACTTTTATCACAAATGTGTATTAATATACTCTATACCACTCACCGGATATGACTGTTACCTACATCTCTTACTCCCAAAGAGGTTTTTATTCTCATATCGGTGTGATTTGTTTCGTGAAGCAAGATGGTCATTGTTTTCCTGAAGTGCTGCATTTTTGGTATTGGGCGTTTTGTGTGGTGTGGCATTTCGGATAGTAAGGGGGCTAAAATGAAAAATATGGGTATTAGATGTGGGAAGCCGCTTAGTAGGCTTTGTTTTGCTTTTCTTCTTGTGCTGACGCTTTTGGCGGGCATTTTATTGCCATATGCTCAGGCGAAGGCGGCGGCGACTACCAAGATCAAGGTGAAGTTCTATGATGGTACTGAGGAGTTTGATGAATTCGCGCTGGAGATCAATACAGGAGACGTGATTCAGGAGCGGGTCGCGCCACCAAAGACAGGATATGATTTCGTGGGGTGGACAAAGGTTAAAGACGCGAGCGATGTTTTCGATTTTGATACTGCGCTGACAGAGGATACTAATTTCTATGCGAAGTATGATAAGCTGCCCGATGAGCCTACTCTCTCGTACTCGGCTCATGTCCAGAATGTCGGGTGGCAGCCCTTCATTAAATCAGATAATTCAAAAACTGTATATGTGGGTACCACGGGGCAGGCATTGAGGCTCGAGGCTCTTTCCATTCGATTTAATCCCGGCGGATATACGGGTAATATCTCGGTGGAAATGCACGTTCAAAATGTGGGATGGCAGGAAGTGAGAAATGCTACCATCACTACCGAGGATAAGCTTCTTTCTGCTTTCACGGGACTCGATCAGGTGGCGGGCTCTACGGGTCAGTCGCTTCGTGCCGAGGAGGTCAGGATTTCACTGACAGGCGATGTGGCGAATTATTATGATGTTTTCTATAGGGTACATGTCCAGAATATAGGCTGGACACCTTGGGCGAAAAACGGAAACGAAGCAGGTACCGACGGTATTTCTTACCGGATGGAAGCCATCGAAATAAGACTTTATAAACAAGATGCCTCCGACGCGCCTACGGATGCACCCGCGTTTTATTCTAGCGAAGGCACACCCGGCATATTTTATCAAGCTAAACAGGCGGGAAAAGACTGGCTCACAAAAGCTGACAGTGAAGCCAGTGCCGCTGTAGCCGAGTCGGGTTTACAAATCGAGCAGTTTAAAATTATCCAATTGCTAACCATTCTCCCCGGAGATATCGAGGTCTCTGCCCATGTGCAGGATGTGGGCTGGACGGATTATGTTGGACTGGGGAAAACAGCCGGTACCACAGGGAAGCGTCTTGAGGCGGTTAAAATCAGGCTGACAGGATTATTATCGAGCTTCTTTGATGTTTATTACAGAGTATATGTGCCAAGCTGGGTAGGATGGACAGGCTGGACTAAAAACGGGAATCCGACCGGAACCGCGGGACGTTCATTTCTGATAGAGGACATTCAGGTAAAGCTGGTTAAAAAGACCGAGAATCTCGCCGAAGGCTCTAATCAATACTTTGATACGAGCACTAAGAAAGGGGCGATTCTTGAAAGGATATCTAAGCTTAATACAGGAACCACTTTGAAGGCACGTTTTGATTGGGTTGTTGATAATATTAAGATAACCGATTATCAGAACGGGATTCCTTATGCCGATGAATGGTATATCGACTCTGCCACTTATGCTTTGGATAATAAGGGCGGGTCATGCTATGAATTCGCGGCACTATTCGGATTATTAGCTGATGAACTGGGGCGCCCTGTGGAGTACCATATAGGGACAGTTATATCCACGAGCGGCGGTCGCACAAACCATGCATGGGTCGAAATTGCCGGACAGATATATGATCCGATAACAGCTAAAATCGGCGGAAATTGGTACGCGGTAAATAAAGACTCGACCGGAAGAGATTATAAGGATGTAAAGGTTTATTGATTGAATTAGTGAGTTAATTGAAGGATTTCAATAATTCCGACATCAGGATTATATAAAAAAGCAACTACCGCGTCTGCAGCGATTGCGGGGGCGGGGGCGATATCATGTAACAAATAAAACCCTGTTTGAGTTAAAACTGACAGGGTTTTTTCTATGTCTTCGCACTCATAACAGGGATGATATAAAACGCAAGCCTGCTTTTTCAAAAGTCCTTTGACAGGCGAAGGCTGCGAATAATCCAATGTGGCGATCAATTCAATGAGACCGGAACATTTTGCATCCGCAGCAATAACAGCATTGAAATTAGAATTAGTATTAGTATCGACAGGCGTTGAGTCCGGTCCGGTCATAAAGAGTATATTAACATTACGGGAAATGTCGGCAGTTACATCCCCGCATGCAATATATCCCAGCTTTTCAAAGACTACCTTGCTTTTCTCAATATCCCTTACCGCATAGCCTAAATGGTGTAGTTTCATTTTCCGGTTTTCTCCAAAACAATATCCGCCATTTCGCCGACATTTTTCATCAAAGTGACTTCGCTCATCGTAAATTTTATACCGAATTCTTCTTCTATGGCGAGTATCAGGTTTATATGTGTCAGACTTTCCCAATCCTCTATATCATCCGCCGTGGTGGCATCCGTTACGATAATTGTCTCATCATCAAAAACATCACGAAAGACCAAATTGAAACGATTTAAAACTTCTTCTCTTGTTAACATAAATTACCTCCAAATTTATATACATAATAATTAATAAATAATTTATTTAATAAAATTTACTTGAATACTATTTTGTTTCGGTGCGTAACTGTCTGTATCCAATGACCATGTCGTGGCACCGGTAGTATCTTCGGAAATTTTAGTAAACCCAAACGTTTCATAAAAATCGCGAACCATCGCATTTTTTGCGGTAGGAAAGTAATAGCCTGTCAGGGTGCGAATGCCCTTGGTTTTCGCGATTCTTATGAGTTCATCCATCATTGCGTATTCCATGTCTCTTTTTAGTACCCTGCACGACATAAGCCATAATATTATTTTTAAGTTATTATCGCAAATTTCTCCAATTATGACGCTTACGATGCCATTATCGCCGAATTTATCGTTAAGTCTCCCATATAATGTGATGAACTGCTCTGATACGGAAAATGCCTCTATTTCGTCGGGGCTATATCTTTTCGTTGTCAGATTGAACTGATTGCTTTTATTCGTCAACTGGGAGATTCTTGAAAAATAAAGCGGCTCAAAGGGTTTTATTTCGGCAGACATCTCAAGTGATTTTAGGTACTCATTATAATCCGAAAAGCTGTTTCGCAGCTCGGAGCGCGCTGCGTTAACCTTATATTGTTCATTGCGTTTAGCATCATCAGCGGTGAGTGTGGTCACCTCAAAATACCCTGCCCTGTCAATATCATAAATATAGTGTTCAGGGGATGTAATCTCAGGAATCGCAACTCCGGGAAGTTGCCTTCGTACTATTTCCCTTTCGGCGGGATTATCATCTACAAAGACAAAGCTATCGACTCCGAGAGATAATTCCTGCGCGGTTTGCGAAAGATTTAAAGACTTTGGCTCCCAATTTGCCTTAATCGAGATAAAATCATCGGGAGTAAGAGTGCTATCGGGGCGCTTTAACCCCGCCAAAGCATTTTCGCGCTCATTCTTACTTATTATATTAAGAATAATGCCTAAATCCTTGTGCGATTTCAAATATGATTGAAACTCACTAAAAGCCATTGCCTCAGGCGTTTCCTGACCTATTTGGATATTTTCGGCGCCATCGTCGCCTATTACGCCGCCCCAGAGGGTATTATCGAGGTCTAAAGCAAAGGCTTTTTTATTCGTTCCGTAAATTGACTTAATAATATTGGCAACATTATAAGAAAGCGTAGGAATCGCGGGCAGCGCAAGAGCGTATTTGTACATATACCAATAGAAAGGGTCACTCCATTTAGAGAGTCCGAAGTCGGCGGAAAGCCAGTTAATGTCGCAAATATAAAAGCTGTCATGTGCCCTCGCATAATCGGAGAACTTAAGATTCATTTCGGTTATTTCCTTGATGCGACCGTGCGTCGCTTCTTTATTTCCCATCAAACGATAGTACGGGTATTCGAAATTATTTTGAATTATCGGACAGTGATATGTTTCACGAAGCTTTTCCCACATTTGTTCGTAGTGCTCATACTGCGCAAAATTTCTTAGACTCGTGTGGATGTAAATGATGTCCGGATTAAATGATGTAAGTTTCTCACTCGGAAACATGGCATCTTCCCAGAATTTAGCATATTCGCTTTCATAAAATTCAGGGATAATCCCATATGATATGAGAAACAAATCAAGCATTTTCCTTATATCGGCCGTGGTCGAACCACCCAAGATAGCTATTTTTTTCCTAGTGAAATCGCGAGTCTCCTCCAAAAGCTCGCGTTTAATAGTCTTGTATTTACTTAATAACACCCCGGAATCAAAAGGGTATGTCAAAGAATAGCCCAATTTATTGCCTCCGCACTTAAGTTTAGTATCGTATTATTACGATGACCGACATTTAGTTTATCATTATTTCATTCATTTTTGAAGTGGGGATTATGAACCCGCGCTCATGGGGGCTTGCCTACTATGCTTCCTTATAACAAAAGAAGGAAGTTCGCTTCTAAGCATAAGTAAATTTTCCTTGACGCTACGCCGAAGTGTGATACAATGAGTAACGGACATTTTGCCTTTGGAGAAGTACCCAAGCTGGCCGAAGGGGCTCCCCTGGAAAGGGAGTAGGTCGTTAATAGCGGCGCGAGGGTTCAAATCCCTCCTTCTCCGTATGAAACTAATATTAAATTATTTTATTGCATCTTGCATGAATCGTGCTTATTTTAACGCAGTATGTGGCAGATCTATTAGGTATCGGCGGCAGTCGTGCTTATTCTGATTATTTCAAAATGAAAAAACACACAAAAAATACACATAATAAATACACATAATAAAGACACATAATAAAGACACATAAATAACGCACATTAATCGACACATTAAGAAAGGTAAGCTTGAAAAATGATTGCACACGGGGATGAATTGCAAAGTCTTATAACTGCTCTCGGAAGTGACGAGAAACGTGGTCTTACAAGCGAAAAAGCAGGGAAGCTACAGGAGACCTTTGGCCTTAACAGGCTTGAGGAAAAGAAAAAGAAGGGCTGGTTTCTGCGATTTTCAGACCAATTTAAGGATGTTATGATTATTATCCTTCTGATTGCGGCAGCGGTGTCTTTTGGAATTACGCTTCATGATCATATTGCCGGTAACGGCGAGGAGAGCTATTTCGAGCCGATACTGATTTTGGTCATTGTAATTCTTAATGCCGTGATGGGTGTGGTGCAGGAGAGTAAGGCTGAGAAGGCTTTAGAGGCGCTTAAGAATCTTTCCGCACCTACCGCTCGCGTGGTCCGCGATGGAAAAGAGTCCATAATCGATGCCTCATTATTGGTTCCGGGAGACATTATATTAATAGAAGCGGGTGATTTCGTTCCTGCTGATGCGAGGCTCATTATTTCAGAGAGCCTTAAGTCCGAGGAATCTGCGCTCACGGGTGAATCCGTACCATCCGAAAAGGATGCTAAGGCAATAGTGGAAGAGGCGGCGCCGCTTGGCGACAGGCACAATATGCTCTATATGGGCTGCGGTATTGCCTACGGGCGCGGCCGCGCAATCGTTACCGGAACCGGTATGCATACCGAAATGGGTAAAATTGCGACTCTTTTAGCCAGCGAATCCGAAGGGCAGACGCCATTGCAGCAAAAGCTCGCCTCTTTGGGGAAATATTTGGGCTTTATGGCATTAGCTGCCTGCGCGGTAATATTTGTTATCGGATTACTTAATAAAATGTCGCCTCTTAATATATTTATGGTTTCGGTATCTCTCGCGGTTTCGGCAATACCTGAGGGACTCCCAGCTATTGTCACGATTGTGCTCGCTATCGGAGTTCAAAGAATGGTAAAGCGAAATGCGATTATCAGGCGGCTCCCGGCGGTCGAGACCTTAGGCAGTGCTTCTGTTATTTGCTCTGATAAAACGGGGACTCTTACCCAGAACAGGATGACGCTTACAAAGGCTTTCGTGACCGGAAGAAAAGAGCTCGAGGATATTTCAGAGTCCAATTCCGAGGCCGTAAGGGAGCTTTTACTCTACTCTACACTATGTTGCGATGGCAATGTTTCAGTGGAGGGCGAGCAGATAAAGCATCTCGGGGATCCGACAGAGACCGCTATTGTCTACGGCGCTTATCGCAATAATATTGTCAAAGACGACATAGAAAAGGCTTACCCGCGTTTAACAGAGATTCCCTTTGATTCCGACAGGAAACTCATGACCACGGTCAATAATATTGACGGTAAAAACATGGTCATCGTAAAGGGAGCCTTTGATGTGCTCGCTACGAGGTGTATTGAGGGAGCGATTTCTGCGGCGCAGGACTTTGTAAGCGCCATGGCGGGAGATGCATTAAGGATTCTGGCGGTAGCATGTAAAGAAATAGATAAAGTTCCTGAAACCCCCACATCCGAAGAGCTTGAGTGCGGGCTTCATTTCTTAGGGCTCTTAGGTATGATAGACCCGCCCAGATCTGAGGCAAAGGAGGCGGTTAAGGTCTGCCGCGACGCAGGAATTAAACCGGTCATGATAACGGGGGATCATATATTGACCGCGAGCGCTATCGCAAAGGAGCTCGGAATCTTCAATGAGGGCGATAAGGCAATCACGGGAGCACAGCTTGAGGCGATGTCCGAGGAAGAATTAAAAGAGGATGTCAGGAAGATATCGGTCTACGCCAGAGTTTCGCCTTCAGATAAAATCCGCATAGTTCGCGCATGGCAGGATCAGGGTGAGGTCGTAGCCATGACAGGCGACGGGGTCAATGACGCACCCGCCCTAAAGGCTGCCGACATCGGCTGCGCAATGGGTATTACGGGAACGGATGTAGCCAAAGGCGCGGCGGATATGACGCTTACTGATGATAATTTCGCGACAATCGTGGATGCGGTAAGCGAAGGCCGCGGGATTTATGATGACATCAGAAAAGTCGTCGGATTCCTTCTGGGGACGAATATAGGCGAGGTGCTGACGGTATTTTTTGCAATGATACTCTGGCATAAAACACCGCTTGTTTCCATGCAATTACTATGGATAAATCTCGTCACCGATTCACTGCCGGCGATTACTCTGGGGATGGAAGCGGTCGAAGGCGATGTTATGAAACGCAAACCAAAGCCGAAAAAACAGGGCATTTTTGCAGGAGGCTTAGGTGCACAGGTTATCATAGAAGGTATAATGTTTGCTACGCTTACGCTAATCGGTTTTATTTTAGGGCAGAAGCTCGGCGAACCGCATCTGAAAGCCTTGGGATATGGCGGTGAGGAATTGAGCGAATTGGTTATTAAATACGGCCAGACAATGGCATTCTTTGTACTTTCACTTACACAGATTGTGCAATCCTTCAACAAACGCTCAAATTACTCGCTTTTCAAGATTGGATTTTTTACTAATAAAAATATGAATCTGGCGGGACTTATTTCGATTGGTTTGATTGCTCTTGTGTTGTTTGTACCTCCGATAACGGCGATTTTTGAGCTTTGTGCATTGACAAGCGAGCTTTATCTGATTGCCGTAGGCCTCGCTTTTGCACCTCTCCTTTTAGAAGAAATAGCCAAACTTACAGGGTTAATTCGCAATAGAATTTGACGGACGTTGAAAAATTTTTCAAAAATATAAAATTAATTGAAATAAACCTTTTTTTGAGTTATAATGAACCCATACGATGAGCAAATGAAGAAGGGGGGGCGTTTTGTGATAGGAGAAAAATTATTATCTATCAAGAAATTCGCTAAAATCACCGGCATTAAAGAAACTACTTTACGCTATTTCGATGAAATGGGACTGTTCTCCCCTATGAAAAAAGGAGACCAGGGTTACCGTTACTATGCGCCGACGCAGATTATTACCATTAATGAGTTACGACTGTTTAAAGACTTAAGCCTCACTCTTAAGGAGATGTGTCAGATCACGAAGGATAAAACACCTGAGAAGATCCTGCAGGAGTTTGTAAAGAAAGAGGAGGTCGTCAGAGTCGAACTCGAAAGAATCCGCAGGCAGCATGAGGTTCTCGCTACACGCATTCGTTTGATGCAGATCGGGCAGAATGAAAAGAATATTTCCGTCAGAGAGGCCTTTATGGATGAGAGGCACTATGCCTTGGGTCCGAAAAATGATTTCGGCCTTGACTCAAAGTTCTATGACACCTTTATGAATTTCTGCTCACAGGCTGACAGATATCATATAGATTTGCGCTTCCCGATAGGAGGTCTGTTCGACAGCCTTGAGAATTTCATCGCGAAACCTTCTCAGCCGGATTATTATTTCTCGGTGGATCCTGAGGGACCGGAGACGAAACCTGCAGGTAATTTCCTCGTGGCCTACGTGCGCGGTTATTACGGAGAGCCGGGAGATGTGGCAGAGAGAGTCCAGAAATACATAAAAGAGCGCCATCTGAATACGGAAGGTCCCGTATACATGGTTTATGTGCTGGATGAAATCGCCGAATCAGATCCTGATCAGTATTTAGCTCAGGTAACGGTTAAGCTCAAAGACTGGTAAATAATAAATAATGTATTTTCATGTAGAAAAGTGATAATAATATTACTATCCCGCTCGCAAGAGCGGGATTTTCAGCGCTTGTTATGCACATTGGAAAATGAATAATTATAATTAATATTATAAAAAAATCAAAAATTCGATAACTTTTTTTAAATTATTTTAAGAATTATTCATTTTTTGCTTGACAAACCAAAAAACTATGTTATGATAAGTATATCGAAACGTTCTGTTTATTAGTTGAATATTGAAAGTAAATCCAAAGGTAAATCCTAACCGCTGAATTTAATACAATATCGCATACAGAATATAATAATTATGACGTTTACTTACATTCGAATAGATGCTCATTCGGAAAGGCCGCCGTTTCAACATCCCCCCCTCACGGAAACGACGGTTTTTTCCTGTCCATTTTTAGCAGTTTTACTCTTGCAATGAGAGCGACTCTGTGGTATCCTGTCAAAGTCACACCAAGGCGCAGTAGCCAAGTGGTAAGGCAAGGGTCTGCAAAACCCTCACGCACCGGTTCAAATCCGGTCTGCGCCTTTAAGAGGTTGGTTTCGGCGAAACAGAGAAATTTTCAGAAATGGAAAATTTTTGTTCGCTGTGCGGGAAAAGTTATCCACATTGCCCGAAATAAGTTTTGACGCGATTGTGTCTGTTTTTCGTGATTTATCCACATTATCCACATTAAAAGATTCGTTTTAAGTGGATTACTATTTATCGGAAACAAACTTATGTTTTGTGCAGTTCTAATAAATTTACGTTTTTCAACAAAAACATACTTGACAAAATCCGTAGTTTATGAGCTGATATAAAGGTAAAAAAACTAAAAATTAAGAAGAAAACTTTTATTTACGAATCAGTCAGATAAAGCCGTGAAAGGAGAATTAAAATGGCAAAAATCACAAAAGATATGACGATAGGTGAAATATTGAGCGTAGATTTTAATGTAGCACCGCTTTTACTCGAAGTCGGTATGCATTGTCTGGGATGTCCTGCTTCACAGGGAGAGACATTAGAAGAGGCTGCCATGGTTCATGGAGTAGACGCTGATTTATTAGAAGAGAAGATCAATGCCTTCCTCGGGGCGCAGGTAGCATAAAAAAGGTAACATATAAGGTAACATGAAGTAACATGAAAAAACAGGATCTTTAGCGATCCTGTTTCAAAGTCTGCCTGTATAAAAGTCTGCCCGTCTCAAAGGCTACCTGTTTCAAAGACTAACATCATACCGCCGCGAGATACCTTATGGCATTCGAGGGGACTATAGTCTCACAATGCTCCTCTAAATACGCCAGAACCGCTCCGTTTGACTGTTCACTGGAGCCGTATTCGGATAGCATATTGCAGAAGCGGTTAAAGTCGTCCTCAGTATGCGGATTCTGTGTGAGGGCGAGGAAGTATATATTATAACGTCCGTCCTTATACAGGGTATTGGCTCCGTCGTACATGGGCGCAAGCAGTCGCGCTGCCTCTAATACACCGTCTAAATTAATAAAGGAGAACAGCCTGAGGTTCGATTTCGAAGAGCTTTTGCCGGTTTTGCCTGTATCGCTTCCGTTTTGCTTATTAGCTTCTTTGCTCTGGGCTTCCTTTGCCGCGATTATTTCTTTAACTGACTCGAGAATGTCCGCGATGGACTCTGCGCCCTCGAGCTTTTCGGGCAAATTCTTCGGTATCTGTTCATTATCATTACCCTGATAGGGGGCAAATCGTGAAAAGCGGGTATCCAGTTCCTCCGGATCTTCCACTTTGGTAATAGTCAATACGATAGAATCGGAAGACGCCGGTACGGCTTCAATCATAAGTGGCATATTTTCCACCTCAAAACCGTATTCAAAAGCCGCCTGCTCTATCATATCGTGGAATAGGCTTTTAGCTTTGTCCGTGCCATAAGCAAGCTCTGAAAGACGAATCTGTCTGGCGGCAAGGTCAGCACGTGTCAAAGTACAGCGTATTTGATTGTCACTCAGTTTTTCTATCTTCATAGTCATCACTTCCTTTGGGACATTATAACACAACCGCATGGAGTATACAATAAGTTAAAAAATTTGCTTCATTTATGACAAAATTGTGTTATGATTAGTAAGAAGAAAAGCGGAGAAAACGGTACTTTTATAAAATGAATATTTATAGAATTATCGATTAAAAAACAAGGAGGAAAGGTAATGGGTCTTATCAAAGCGATTGTGGGAGCCGCCGGAAGTTCATTAGCCGATTCATGGCGCGATTATTTCTATTGCGAAGCACTGGAGACAGACGTATTGGTCACAAAGGGGGTAAAAAGAGTAGGGGAAAAGTCCTCGAATACGAAGGCGAGTGATAATATCATAAGCAATGGTTCCGTTATTGCCGTTAATGAAGGTCAGTGTATGATTCTCGTGGATCAGGGAAAGGTCAGCGAGGTTTGTGCCGAGCCGGGTGAATTTACCTACGACACTTCGACAGAGCCGAGCCTTTTTTACGGTAAACTCGGAGAGCAGATTGTCAATACCTTCAAGCAAATCGGCAGGAGGTTCACTTTCGGAGGGGATACCGCAAAGGATCAGAGGATTTATTATGTCAATACAAAGGAAATTCTCGGAAATAAATATGGTACACAAAATCCGGTACCTTTCCGAGTAATTGACAGGAACATCGGGCTGGATGTCGATGTGACGATTCGCGTAAACGGTGAATATTCATATAGGATTGTCGATCCGATTCTTTTCTATACTAATGTATGCGCCAATGTCCCATCCGATTACAGGCGCGACGCCATTGACAGTATGTTAAAGACAGAACTTTTGACAGCGCTGCAGCCCGCATTTGCAAAGCTCTCCGAGCAGGGCGTCAGATATAGTATGCTGCCCGCACACACGACGGAGATTGCCCAGGCGCTAAATGAGATTCTCTCTGCGCAGTGGAGGGAGCTACGCGGCATTGCGGTAGCGTCATTTGGTATTAATTCCGTAACAGCCCCGCCGGAAGACGAGGAGATGATTAAGGAATTACAAAAGACTGCTGTTTTGCGAGATCCTTCTATGGCTGCCGCCACATTGGTCGGAGCTCAAAGCGAAGCTATGAAGGGTGCCGCTAATAATGCGGGAGGGGCGATGCTGGGATTCATGGGACTTAGCATGGCGCAGACCGCAGGAGGAGCAAATGCGCAGAATCTTTATAATATGGGACAAACCCAAGGCGGACAGGTTCCGCCAGCGGGAGCGGTTCCGCCTCAGGGACAGACGAGCGCCGGAGTTGTAGGAGGCGTTGCGGCTACGGCACCTGCCACATGGACCTGCGAATGCGGAAAGTCAGATAATATCGGAAATTTCTGTCAGGAATGCGGAAAGCCGAAACCGGCAGTATTAGCTACCGCCTGCCCTAAATGCGGCTGGCAGGTGACTACACCCGGGAATCCACCGAAATTCTGTCCGGAATGCGGAGAGGCATTTCCGAGATAGGAGTGTGAGATATTAAATAATGGTATTAGATAAGTCTGTCCGGAGTGGGCAGAGGCATTTCCGAGATAGGAGTGCGAGTTATTAAATAATGTTATTAATAATAGAAGCAGGGCGCCCGGTAAGGCGTCCTGTATTAAAAGGGAAGTTCCTCTAAAAAATCAGGCGATCAGCACGCGAATAAGCGTAACCAATAATAGTAGGCCACCCAGTATGACCCTATAGTATCCGAATACCTTAAAGTCATGTTCCTTAATGTACTTCATAAGGAATCTGATTGCAAAGAGAGATACCAGAAAAGCCACCAGACATCCGAGCAGGAGATATCCGAATTCTCCGCTCGTAAAATGAAAGCCGTACTTTACGAGCTTTAAAAGGCTCGCACCAAACATAACGGGTATAGCAAGGAAAAATGTGAATTCGGCGGCGACCTCCCGGGAAACTCCTATAATAAGCGCACCCAGAATCGTAGCACCCGAGCGCGAGGTCCCGGGAATCAAAGCCAAAACCTGACAAAAACCAATCCATAAAAGCACCTGCAGGTTAAAATCGTAAATCTTTGTAAAGGTCGGCTTTTTGCGTCTGGTATTTTCAACATAAATGAATAAAACGCCATATACTATTAGAGTAATAGCGACAACGACCGGTTTGTAGAGGTGCTCATCGAGCCAATCATCTAGAAGCAGTCCAATAACAGCCGCGGGAATGGAAGCAATCGCGACCTTAATCCAAATCTGCCAAGTCAGCATCTTTTGGCGCTGTGTTTTCTTTGGGGAGAACGGGTTTAATTTATTGAAATAAAGAACCACGACCGCCATAATGGCACCGAGCTGAATAACGACATCAAAAACCTCCATGAACTCGGAACTAAAACTCGGGTTCAAAAGAGAGCCCATCAAAATCAAATGACCGGTGCTGCTGATAGGCAGCCATTCGGTAATACCTTCAACTAAACCAAGAATAAAAACCTTAAGAAAGTCCATAAAACCTCCGATTGATTGTAATATGCAAACACCGAAATCCGATGAGAGCGGGTTCCGGTGTTTTTCCTAAGTGGAGACGGTGGGAATCGAACCCATGACCTCTTGAATGCCATTCAAGCGCTCTCCCAGCTGAGCTACGCCCCCGTTTGCTTTCGTTTATAGGATTTTATGTATTTTCGAAAGCGTCCGTTAGTAATAATAACGTATCAAACCTGTTTTGTAAAGGCAGGAATTAAATTTTTATGTCCTTTGGGGCGGATACGGTGTATAATATACTTGCTGGCTGTGTTCACGGGGGATTTGTCATGTTATATGGAACTATTGTTTCAAAAGGAATTGCGATAGGCAGCGCTTTTGTTCTTTCTTCCGGTAAAAAGGAAGAGTCTGTTTCCCATGTTTCCATGCATGATACGGAGTATTCGACTCAAAAATATTTAATCGCTAAAGAACAAACGAGGCAGAGTCTGGAATCGCTCGTGAGTGTCATTGAAGAATCAAATAAAGATATTGCCGATATGATGAGGGGTCAAATCGCCATTTTAGAGGATGTAGGTCTTAATGAGTCGATTTACAGCCTGATTGGCGGTTATCATTTCACCTGCGAATACGCTATTGAGATTGCTTATAATCAATGGATTAAGAGGTTTTCGGATTTATCGGATCCTATGACTAAGGAGCGTTATGCCGATGTGCAGGACGTTAAAAATCGTCTGCTTTCGTTCCTATTAAGCACAGGCAGAGGCAAAATTGAATTACCGAAGACTCCGTCGGTTCTGGTGGCGGATACGCTTCTTCCTTCGGATATAGCGACTCTCGGCAGAGAGATGATTCTCGGCATTGTATCCGAGAGCGGAAATGCGAATTCCCATTTTGCCCTCATTGCTAAAGAGCTCGGGATTCCGGCATTGACGGGGGTTAATCGCGCTCTTGTGCAGATTGAAACGGGGATGACGGTTATAGTCGATGCTTTAACGGGTCTTGTCATTGAGAATCCTTCTAATGAGGAACTCGGAGCCTACAGGGAGAATCGCGACGCCTATCAGGTCGCGGTTTCCGAAATGAAAAATTTCGTCTCACTCGCGGCGGTCTCGAAGGATTCAAAGCCTTATCGAGTTTACTTAAACCTAAGCTCTCTGACTAAAGAAGCCGTTTCGCTCTCTCCTTATTCCAGCGGAGTTGGGCTTTTCAGGAGCGAATTTCAGTTTGCGGATTATGAAGTTCCTCCTACTGAAGATGAACAATACGAAATCTATAGGGATCTGACAAAGGCCTTCGGAGAGCATGAGTGCGTTATTCGTACCTTTGATTTTCAGGAGGATAAGCTTCCGAAATTTATGAATCCCGGTAGCAGCGAAAATAAAGACGAAGCGCCCTACTTTTTAGATGAACAGGAGACTGTAACCCCAAAAAAAGCGGCGGGCGTGGAAAATAAGGAATTTACGGAATCCATAATATATACCCAAATCCGCGCGATTTTGCGCGCTGCGGTGCACGGGAATCTTGGCATCATGTTTCCGATGGTTCGCAGCATTGACGAATTGCGAAGCAATAAAGCCCTCATTGAAAAGGCAAAGATTGAGCTTCGCACCGAAAAAATCGCGTTTAGAGAGTCTCTGCCTTTCGGAGTGATGATAGAGACGCCTTCTTTAGCACTTCTTTCTGATGTGGTGGCGAGAGAAACTAATTTTGCCAGTATCGGAACCAATGACTTAAGCCGGTTCCTTTCAGGCGCGGGGGACAGACTTAACGCGCAAAATCAAAATTTCGATTATAGACCTGACCTTTATAGGTTGATAAAGTCAATAATAGATGCCTTTGCAGTATTTCGAAAACCTTTGAGCGTTTGCGGGGAACTCGCGGGTAATCCGATTACTGCTCCGTTGCTTGCCGGTTTAGGCATAGAAAGATTCAGCGTAGACCCTTTGGCAATTAGTACCATAAAAGAAGCATTGTCAAAATTCACGGTTCAGGAAACCAAGGATATGGCCGAGCGTGTGCTGGGGCTGGCGACCTGTGCGGAGACGGAAAATTATCTTAAAATGAAAGCTGTCTAAGTCACTAAATATACCGCTTTATGCTGTTTTCATCTGCGGATACGCCATTTGATATATTATTTCAGCCATTTCAGAAGCGCTTTCTTTGAGTCCGTTTTTAAGCCAGTGCTGAATGAGTCCTACGCTTCCGTTTACCAGAAAAACAAAATACAACTCATTTTTTTCAATATCCATATTTAAATCATTGGCAAGCCAAATTCCGCATTGCTCGTAAATAACACTTAAGAGATTTCGCTGAAACTCAATATTGCCTTGTTCGCTCATCAGAATCTGGATGTGATTTCTGTTCTCTATCAGATAGTCAAAAATCTTTTCAATATTGCTGGTAAAATCCTCTTTCGAGGTTTTTCCGTAAAATCCCGCAATCGCCATTTTCGCCCAGGTGAGATTTTCATCCTCAATGCTTTTGAGAAGTTGATGCTGGTCACAGTAATGTGCATAAAAGGTCGTCCGGTTAATATCAGCCTTTTCGCAGAGCTCCTTAATCGTGATTTTGGAAATAGGTTTGATCTTCATCAGCTCCATTAGACTGTCTTTTAAGACCATTTGGGTGTATCTGGTTTTTCTGTTTTCTTTTAGCTCCTTCATTGAAAAAGTCCCCCCCGAGCGCGTTACTAAATACGCAGAAATCAATTGTGAATTTTCGTTCAAAATTATTAATAAAATGTTTGGAAACCAACACATCACTCTGAATTGTTGAAAGCAATACGAACTGTAAACATCTGTCGGTTGCCAAAACAACATAGTGTCAGTATGCTATAAAAACACGGGGATGTCAATAAGTGTCCCTAAATTTTAAGTAAAGAGGTTTCATTTGTGTCATTAATTGAGTTTAAAAATGTAAAGAAGGTATACAACATTGGGGATGTTAGTATTGCGGCGCTCGAGGATTGTTCATTTACAATAGAAAAAGGGGAACTCGCGGTGATTTTGGGGCAAAGCGGCGCGGGGAAGACCACGATTCTTAATTTGCTCGGCGGAATGGATGTCCCAAGCGGCGGCGAAATAATTGTCGGAGACAACAAAATACACGAGTTTTCAAAGAAGCAATTGATAGAGTACAGGCGCAAAGACATAGGATTCGTATTTCAGTTCTACAATCTCGTTACGAATCTGACGGCACTTGAAAATGTGGAACTCGCCTGCCAGATTTGCCCTGATTCCTTTAATCCCGAGACGATTTTAGAGCAGGTGGGACTTAAGGAACGAATTAATAATTTTCCGTCGCAATTATCAGGCGGAGAGCAGCAAAGGGTCGCTATTGCAAGAGCCATAGCGAAAAATCCGAGTCTCCTTTTATGTGATGAGCCGACAGGGGCATTGGACAGCGATACAGGGCAAAGAATTATTGCTCTTTTACAAAAGACATGCAAAGAGATGAATATGACGACGGTTTTGATTACTCATAATACGGTAATTTCCGAAGTCGCGGACAAGGTTATTCGCGTTAAAAACGGCAGAGTAAAGGATATTACAATAAACGAAGCGCCAAAAAACGCTGAAGAAATAGTTTGGTAGGTTGGGGACAACATGTTATATAAGAATGCATTAATTAAAATTAAAAGGTCATTGGGAAGATATCTTTCATTATTTATAATCGTAATGGTAGGTGTCGGTTTTTATGCAGGCGTGGAAATAACGGCTCCGGATGTGGTGAGTCTCGCCGATGCGTACTACTCAAAGAATAAACTCATGGATTTCAAAATTGTCAGCACTTTGGGATTGACCGAGGACGACGTGGCGGCACTTTCCGATTTAGAAGGGGTAAAATCGGCTACAGGGTCGTATTCTTTGGATGTCCAAAGCACTGATAGGGTCATCAGGGTTCATGCCATCGAGGGAGGAGTCAATAGACTATCATTGACCGAAGGTCGCATGCCCAAAGCTTTAGATGAATGCGTGGCTGATTCTAAAACCAATTCAATCGGCGATGTCATAGAGATAACTGATGATGTTTCCGATGAGTTAAAAAACACGAAATTTAAAGTCGTAGGGCTCGCGGATTCATGTCTTTATTTGCAGGATGAATATGGGAATACGAGTGTCGGTAACGGAAAATTAGGCTCATTTATTTTCGTTAATAAAAACAATTTTACTCTGGATGCGTATACGGAAGTTTATCTGCTCGCAGATACGACTGCGCAACCGTATTCCACGCAGTACAATGATTTTTCGGCGAAACTAAAAGATGAGATAGTATTGATAAAAGCAGCACGTGAAACAGCGAGATACGAAGGAGTCTATAATGAAGCAATGGATAAGATTGTTGACGCGCAAGATGAACTTGACACTAAGATGGCCGATGCCGAGAAAGAGTTTGCCGATGCGAAAAAAGAGCTTGATGATAACGCAAAGAAACTCAAAGACACTAAGTCAAGCACACAGAAGCAGCTCTCAAGCGCAAAGTCAACTTTGGATGATAGTAAAGCCAAATTAGAGGCGGGTAAGAGTGAGCTTTCGCAAAACAAAGAAAAACTTGAAGAAACAAAGAGCACCAAGTCGGCAGAATTCGAAGCCGCAAAAGCAGAAATAGAAAGCGCGAAAAAACAGCTTGGTACCTATCTTAGCGCGGCGGGAGTAACGAGTGAAAACATCGGATCTAAAGTAAGTGCGCTTGAGGGCGCAATTGAGAGCATGAAGGCGCAGTTACAGAACATCCCGGCAGGCACGCAGGAGTATCTGAGCCTGGAGGCCACAATAAATGCTTATAGCGAGAATCTGACGCAGTTAAAACGACTGGAGTCTTCGCTAAACGAGCTTTCGGCAAATGAAAAGCAGCTTAACGACGGGATAGCAACGTTTAACAGTGAAATTCAAAAAGCTGAAGCCGAAATTAAAGCCGCCGAGAATGAGATTGCAGCCAATGAAGCGAAAATAAACAACGGTTACAACGATTATTACGCGAATCTTTCAAAGTTCAATACGGAAATCGCAAAGAATGAGAAAAAGCTTAAAGACGGCTATGCCGAGTATGAGGAAAATTATGCTGAATATGAGGCGGAAATTGCCGATGCGAAGGCGGAAATAGAAGAGGCTAAGGTAGATGTTTCAGAAATAGAGCGTCCTAAGTGGTATATTTCGGACAGAGACGCGGCAGCAGGCTATTCGAATCTCGAGAGCAGCGTAAGGGTCGTTAATGTAATTTCCGCGGTGCTGCCGGTATTTTTTATATTATTGTCGATTCTAATGACATCGAACTCCATGGCGAGAATGATAGCGGAGGAAAGAGGAGAACTGGGGACTTTAACCTCGCTTGGATACGGGGATTTTAAGATAATGTCCACTTATCTTATGTATGTGCTTTCCGCGACGGGACTCGGAGCGTTAACCGGATTTTTCGGAGGCTGCAAGCTGATTCCGCCTTTGGTTTATTCAAATTTCAGGTTTATATTGCCCAGTCTCATTATGAAATATGATTTTATAAGGCTCGCAATCATTATTGCCTTTACATTTGCGCTGATGAGTGCGGTCACAATTATTGCCTGTCATAGAGAATTAAAGCATAATCCCGCCAGTCTCTTAAGACCGCTTCCGCCAAAAAGAGGTCAAGCTGTCTTCCTTGAGAAAATAAAGCTCGTATGGAAGAAGCTGTCATTTACATGGAAGGTAACTGTCAGGAATATGCTGCGCTATAAAAAGCGTGCGTTCATGACAGTCGTCGGAGTAGCAGGATGCGCGGCTTTACTCATTGTGGGATTTGGACTTCGGGATAGTATGGAGGGGGTCGCAAAAAGACAATATTCCGAGATTTTTAAATACAGTGACATGCTGATTTTGAAAGACGAGACTTCGGTTATTAATGGCGAGTTAAAGGAAGTGCTTGATGAAAACAATATAACAAACCCCCTTTTGGTCAGGCAAAATACTTATACTGTTGTTTCAGGGAAAAGTGCCAAAAAGACTCAGGACGCGTATCTGATTGTCCCGCAGGATGATGCTGTATTTAAGGAATACTTTAATCTGATTAATAAAAAGACAGGGGAAGAAATTGATTTAAAAGACGGCGAAGCGGTCATTACCCAAAGGCTTGCAAAGGTGCTTAAAGTAAAGGCAGGCGATTCGATTGTAGTAACAGATAATGAAAATGAAAGCCACAAGATGACCGTGGCGGCGGTGGCGGAAAATTATGCGTCAAATTATATATATTTGCAACCTGACGTTTATGAAAGAATATTTGCCCAAAAGCCTTCGTATAATGCTGTAATCTCGGGAAATGAAACGGTGGATGAAGCTAAGTTGGCCGAAAATCTGATTGACTCAGGTCTAATTACAAATGTCGTATTTACGAGTGATGCCATACAAATCATTACGGAGAGTACAAATAGTCTAAATGGCGTAATTATTTTAATAATATTCGTAGCGCTTTTATTGGCGGTGGTTGTTCTTTATAATCTGACCTCCATTAATATCAGTGAAAGAATCCGTGAAATCGCGACGCTTAAAGTCTTAGGTTTCAGGGATAACGAGACGAATTCCTACATCTACAGAGAGGCTTTGATACTGACGGTAATCAGTATTGGAGCGGGCATTGGCTTAGGATTATTCTTGCATAATTTCTTATTGGATGCGATTGAAGTGGGAGCACTCGCGCTCATTAGGAGCATAAAATGGTATTCATATATTATTGCCTGCGCATTGACATTATTATTCTCTGTGGGAATGCAGGGTATTACTTATCTGAAACTGAAGAAAATTGATATGATTCAGTCATTGAAATCAGTTGAATAGGGAGGTTGTGAATAAAAAACCGGTAACTGAAGAAATTTAATAAAAATTAAACAAAATTAAGAAAAACTCATTGACTTAAATAATTTATGTTATTACAATATAGATATGAACGAAAGGCAACACAAGCACCAAAATGCAGACAAAGAGCGAAAAATGGTAATTTGGATATGCGTCTCAACCGCGATTCTGATTACCGTCGTCGTTCTTTTGCTATTAATTCCTTACATTCATCAAATATTGACATATAACAGGGCAAATGAGCTGCTCGCACACGGAGAATTTGATGCGGCAATTGCCAAATATAAGGCTCTCGGAGATTTCAAGGATTCGAAGGTCCGAGTTACTGAGGCCACGTATGAGGAAGCAGATTCCGCCTTGTTTGAGAAAAAATATGATAGGGCGATTGAACTTTTCGAGGAAATAAAGGATTATAAGGATTCCGGTGAAAAGGAAAAAGAAGCCTGCAAAGAAAAGGCTGTGACTTTATTAGACGCGGGAGATTATCAGGGAGCCCGCGACGCGTATCAGAAGGCGGGATTATCAGGAGATGCCGATGAATTTAAGGAAACATGGTATCTCGAGGCCGGCAGCATTAATAAAGACGAAAGCAGAAAGCTCGAGGCGCTGAAAATATTTGATGAAATCCGAAATTATAAGGATGCAGGCGAGCAGGCTGACGGTATAACAAATGCAGTTATTTCTCAGTCCGATGATTTCACGAAAGCCGGTGATTATGGGAAAGCCATGGAGCTTTTGGAAAATGCCGCTAATGCCATGAGTGACGGGGAATTAAAAGAAAAATTCACTAATCATGTAACCGAGGTAAAACGCGCTCAGGGCGAGGCATTGGTGAAGGCCTCAGATTTTGATGCCGCCATTGCGATTTTCAATGAAATCGGCGATACAGGCAGAGCATCGCAGGTTTTAATTTTAAAAACGAGTGTAACGAGCGGGGTTGATCCTTCAAAACCCATGGTGGCGCTGTCTTTTGATGACGGACCGAGTGGATATACGGACAAGATATTGGGACTCCTTAAGCAATATGGCGGGCACGCCACTTTTTGTCAGGTGGGTCAGCGAATTGCGGGACATGAGAGTACGGAAAAGAATATTATTGAGCAGGGAAGCGAAATCATCAGCCATACCTGGGATCACAAACAGCTGACAAAGCTTTCCGAGGCAGACATAAAGAAAGAAATCACGAGTGTAAATGATACGCTCGCGAGTTTAAATCTACCGACTTCAAAGCTTTATCGACCGCCATACGGTTCTACTAATGACACAGTATTAAATGTATCAAAAGAGCTCGGAATGGTGCCAATACTGTGGTCTGTAGATACGAGAGACTGGGAATCAAAAAATGCCGAAGCTGTTTTTGCCGAAGTTAAGAAGAGTGCGAAAAATGGTTCAATAATATTGTGCCACGACATATATGAAAGTACTTATCAGGCAATGGAATTGGTTATACCGTGGCTTACGAGCCAGGGATACCAAATCGTATCTGTCAGTGAATTAATGGCTGCGGGCGGCATTACTATGGAGCCCGGAGTCAAGGTTTTCAGCCGCTGATATTTATTCATCTTAAATCTTATTATTCTGTACCTGCAGAGGATTTTGTGTTACAATCTTTTGCGAATCCTGCCTGAAATCAGGGCGAATAAAGCGATAGGAGACGAAAAATGAGCTATATTGGTTTGGATGCTTATGAATTAATAAACGAAGAGAACTTGGATGATATACATGCTAAGGGCGCGTTCCTGAAGCATAAAAAAACGGGAGCGCAGGTGATTCTGCTTCAAAACGATGACGAAAACAAGGCCTTTTACATAGGATTTCGCACTCCACCGCATGACAGCACCGGCTTGCCTCATATCTTAGAGCACAGCGTTCTTTGCGGTTCAAAGAAATTTCCCGTAAAGGAGCCCTTTATAGAGCTCGCAAAGGGCTCTCTTAATACATTCTTAAATGCAATTACCTTCCCTGACAGGACACTTTATCCCGTGGCGAGCACAAATGACAAGGATTTCAAGAATCTGATGCACGTCTATATGGACGCCGTTTTCTGTCCGCAAGTTTATGAGAAAAAAGAAGTATTTATGCAGGAAGGTTGGAATTACCACCTTGAGGACATTGATGGGGAAATAACATACAATGGCGTGGTCTACAATGAAATGAAGGGGGCATATTCAAATCCGGAAAATGTTTTGGACAGGTTTATGCTTAAAGCCCTTTTTCCGGATACGCCTTATCGACATGATTCGGGCGGCGATCCCGAGATGATTCCTCATCTTACTTACGAAGAATTTCTTGATTTTCACGCTAAATACTATCATCCTTCCAACAGTTATATATACCTCTACGGGGATTTTGACGCGTATGAGAGGCTTAAATGGCTGGATGACGAATATCTTTCCTCTTATGACGCTACTAAAGTGGATTCGGCGATCCCTTTACAAAAGCCTTTTGAAGCCGTAAGTGAGATTGAAATACCCTATCCGATTTCTGCGCAGGATACCGAAGAAGAAAATACGTATCTTGCGTACAGCAAGGTGATAGGAAATGTCCTTGATCGGGAATTATTCATTGCTTATAACGTGCTTGATTACGCGCTTTTATCCGCTCCCGGTGCTCCGCTTAAGAAAGCACTGATAGATGCCGGAATAGGAAAAGATGTCTACGGAAGCTATGACGGCGATTTGTATCAGCCCGTATTTACGGTGGTTTCAAAGAATGCCGAAAGTTCACAGAAAGAAAAATTTAATCAGATTATCGAGGATGTCTTAAAAGAGCAGATAAAAAACGGCATCGATCGCCAGTCATTAGAGGCGGGAATACATACGATTGAATTTCGTTACCGCGAGGCCGATTTCGGCTCATTTCCTAAGGGTTTGGCCTACGGGATGCAGGTGGCGTCCGGCTGGATTTATGACAATGAAAATCCGTTAAAATACCTTGAGGCGCTTAAGATTCTTGACGAATTGAAAAACAAAATCGGCACGGGATATTTTGAAGAACTCATTAAGCAATATCTTCTGGATAATAAACACGGTGCGTTAATAACCGTTTACCCAAAGCAAGGACTCACGATGGAGGCGGATGCCCATTTAAGAGAAGAGCTTTCGCAATATAAGAAAACTTTGGGGCAGGAAGAATTGGAGGCGTTGGTACGTACAAGCGAAAGTCTAACGGAATATCAGTTAAGCCCTGACAGCGAAGAAGCGCTTCTTACTATTCCTTTACTCGAGCGGGAGGATTTAACGAAAGAGGTTTCACCGATTATTTACGAAGAATGTCAGATTAATGGAATAAAGACAATTTTTCACGAGGTTGAGACAAACGGAATCGGCTATATCAGGCTTTTGTTTGAAACAGATAAGCTGGAATCTAAAGACCTTCCTTATCTCGGAATTCTACAGGAATCCTTAGGGGTAATTGATACGAATAAGCGCACTTATCAGGAATTAAACAATGATATTGCCGCTAAAACAGGTGGCATTGATACCTCGCTTGATATATTTCAGAAAGTTGAAGATGCCCCGTATGATGGTGTGCGCCCGATGTTTGAGATTAAGGCAAAGGCTTTGTATGATAAATTGCCGGAGGCAATGTCATTTATCTCGGAAATAGTACTGCAATCAAAGCTATCTGATACGAAAAGATTAAAAGAAATGCTGGATATGGAGGAATCGGATTTATCAACGAAATTCCCCTCGGCAGGGCATCGCATAGCCGTTACTAGGGCGAGGTCATACGCATCTGTGGCGGCAGCCTTTCAGGACGGAACGGATGGCGTGGCATATTACGACAAAGTATGTGAGATAATAGATTCTTTCGAAACCGAAAAAGATAATCTGGTGAATAAATTAAAAGAATTATCTGAGCAAATTTTCTGCTCGGAAAAACTGCTGATAAGCTTTACGGGCACTAAGGAAGGTTTTTCAAAGTTTAAAGAAGCCGTAATGCAGACAATTGCGGATTTTCCGAAAGGAAAAGCGGTTGAGACTAAAGAGCTTAAATTACCGCTCGTACATAAAAATGAAGGCTTTAAGACCGCCGCAAAAGTCCAATATGTGGCACAGGCGGGGAATTTCCTCGAGGACGGCATCCCCTATACGGGAGCGCTGCACGTCCTTCGGACGATACTCGCATATGATTATTTATGGCAGCAGGTGAGGGTAGTAGGAGGAGCTTACGGGTGCATGTGCGCCTTTAACAGGGCGGGTAATGCTTCTTTTGTCTCATACAGGGACCCGCATTTAAGGCGGACATTGGATGTGTATAAAAATGTCATTGACTATGTCAGAACGTTTTCGGCCTCTGAGAGGGAAATGACAAAGTACATAATCGGAGCAATAAATGAGATAGACCAGCCGCTGACACCCGCCATGAAAGGCGAGAGGTCGCTCAATCTTTACCTGAACGGCATAACGCCTGAATTATTAAAGAAAGAGCGCGAAGAAATCTTAAATGTGACGCAGGAGGATATTCATAAACTGGATAAAATTCTGCAGTCGGTAATAAATAAAAACAGGATTTGCGTAATCGGCGGTGAAGAGCAGGTAGAAAAAGAAGCAGAAATATTCGATGAAGTCAGGAGTTTGTAAGGAATATGCCAAATGAAATAAAAGGCTCTAACGCGAGCAATAAAGCGGGATTTGCGGCTATTATCGGACGTCCGAACGTAGGGAAGTCCACTTTGATGAATAAATTAATTGGTCAAAAAATAGCGATAACCTCGAATAAACCACAGACGACGAGAAACCGGATCCAGACAGTCCTTACGACTAATGAAGGGCAGGTCGTATTCGTGGATACGCCGGGGATCCATAAGGCGAAGACGAAACTCGGGGAAAGCATGGTGAGTACCGCTAAAAAGGCCCTCGCGGATGTGGACGTCATAATCTGGATGGTAGAACTCGGAAAAAATTCCTTGAAAAACTCCGGAAATAAAAGCTTTGAGGGTTATTCGGAAAACAGTGAAAAAAGCATCGGAAATGAACTGAAAAACTCAAAAGCACCTGTAATACTGGTAATAAATAAAATTGACTCCGTCAAAAAAGAAGAAGTATTTTCCGCAATCGAGCACTACCGGAAATACTACCCGTTCGCCGAAATAGTCCCCGTAAGCGCAAGGTCAGGAGAAAATTGCGACGAGCTCGTTAAAGTAATTTACAAATATCTGCCCTATGGTGAGAACTTCTATGACGATGACACGATAACCGACCAACCCATGCGCCAAATTGTGGCTGAAATCATAAGGGAAAAAGCCCTCCATAATCTGGAAGAAGAGATTCCACATGGGATAGCCGTCGTAATAGATAAAATGCAGGAAACAAGGACAATTACCCACATAGACGCCACAATAATATGCGAAAAAGACTCCCACAAAGGAATCATCATCGGAAAAGGTGGGGCGATGCTAAAAAAAATCGGATCCGTCTCCCGATATGAGATCGAAAAAATGCTGGAAAAACAGGTGAACCTAAAGCTCTGGGTGAAAGTAAAGGAAAGATGGCGGGATAGTGATTATCTGCTGAAGAATTTCGGGCTGGGAAATTGATTTTTCTTATTGACATTCCCTGATTTCCGTGTACAATTAATTTAAATTTTACAGACACGAGGTAAACATGACTATTTACTGTTATTTGAGGAAAACTAAATGCACTACTATTTCGCGACCTTACCCGCCCTGCCCCTTTAGGGGTGCTTTTGGTTTAATTTTATAGGGCGGTTTTCGGGATAGTTTTGCACTTTTTTATATTATTTTGATGATAAATAGGAGCGAGACTTACCGCTTCTGTTTTTTTGCAATCGGAGAGTTTGCGGGGGTGTGTGTCCCCTGACTTAAAATGAATTAAGGAGTCTATGATGGAACGAAGAGATATTTTGAGTAATAAAAAGAGAATTGTTATTAAGGTGGGGACGTCCACCATCACGTATAGCGAGACGGGAAATATTAATCTGGATAAGCTTGAGAAATTCGTGAGGATTCTTATTAATCTGAGGAATAAGGGGATGCAGGTGATTGTGGTCTCATCGGGGGCTGTGGGTATCGGTAAAAATGTTCTGGGGCTTCCTTCTAAGCCTGAGTCTATGGGGGAAAAGCAGGCTTGCGCCGCCGTAGGTCAGGGGAGGCTCATGATGATGTATGAAAAATTATTCAATGAGTACAGCCAATTGACCGCGCAGGTTCTTCTTACGCGGGAATCTATTGCTAATGAGTCCTGCCGCAGAAACGCGCAGCAGGCTTTTACGGAGCTTTTTAAGATGAATGTGGTACCTATCGTCAATGAAAATGACGCGATTGCCGTTGAAGAGCAGGCTTTCGGGAATTTCGGCGATAATGACACATTGGCAGCCTATGTCGCGAAACTCGTCGAAGCCGATTTATTGATTCTGATGTCGGATATTGAAGGGCTCTATACCGATGATCCTAAAAAGAATCCGCAGGCGAGGTTTATTCACACAGTGGCGAATATTGACGAGGAATTGGAAAAAATGGCAAAGGGCGCCTCGAATGAAATCGGTACCGGCGGCATGTCCACGAAGATAGAGGCAGCAAAGATAGCCACAAAAGCCGGTGCTGATATGATTATTGCAAATGGGGAGAATATTTATTCAATAAATGATATTATGGCCGGCAAGAAAATCGGCACGCTGTTTTTATCAGAAGAAAACGGGGTCGGGATGGTCAATGAATTGGCGCCCGAACGTGCCGAATTCCGCCGTCAGGCAAAACGCGCCCGCGTCACCGCCCGCGCATCGTAACACCCATTCCCCGTAGGGGCGGGGTCATCCCGCCCGTCATGAAAGGACGCATATTATGATTTCCATCGGAAAACGCGCAAAATCCGCTTCCCGTATCACAGGATTATTGGGAACAAAAGAAAAAAATGATGCCCTTAATTTAGCAGCCGATTCAGTCATTATTAATAAAGATGCAATTTTGTCTGCCAATGAAAAGGACGTTTCAGCCGCCACCGAAAAAGGCGTTAAAGCAGCCCTTATTGACCGTTTGCGGCTTAATGAAAAGCGTATTACTGATATGGCCGAGGGCTTAAGAGATGTCGCAAAGCTACCCGACCCAATAGGAGAGGTGCTTTCCATGACGACGCGACCGAATGGGCTTAGAATCGGTAGAAAGCGGGTCCCATTGGGGGTCGTTGGTATTATCTATGAATCCCGTCCGAATGTTACATCTGATGCTTTCGGGCTTTGCTTTAAAGCGGGAAATGCTGTGATTTTACGCGGCGGAAGCGATGCGATTAATTCAAATATTGCCATTGCAAACGCTTTAAGAAAGGGTTTAAAAGATGCAGGCCTCCCCGAAGACTGCCTGATATTAGTAGAGGATGTAAGCCGCGAAAAGGCAAAGGAGATGATGTCTCTGAGGGAATATATTGATGTTTTGATTCCCAGAGGAGGAGCGGGGCTTATCAGAAGTGTCGTTGAAAACAGCACAATTCCCGTTATTGAAACAGGCACAGGGAATTGCCATGTTTACGTGGATGAATTTGCAGATATTCCTATGGCTGTTTCTATTATCGAAAATGCGAAAACGCAAAGGCTCGGGGTCTGCAATGCCTGCGAATCCCTCGTCATTCATGAGAAAATTATCGAAAAGGTGCTCCCATTGATTGTCGAAAATCTTAAGGAACATAATATCGAGATAAGGGGCGACGAGATTTCAAAAAAGATAGTCCCTGATATTATTCCGGCGACCAAAGTGGATTGGGGAACTGAGTATCTGGATGCGATTATTTCCGTAAAATGCGTTTCTTCTATAGACGAAGCCATTGCGCATATTAATAAATACAATACAGGTCATTCGGAGAGTATTGTCACCGAAAATTACGCAAATGCAATGCGGTTTTTGGATGAAATCGACGCGGCGGCGGTTTATGTGAACGCTTCGACGAGGTTTACCGACGGGTTCGAATTCGGGTTTGGAGCTGAAATCGGGATCAGTACGCAAAAATTACACGCAAGAGGTCCGATGGGTTTAGAAGCTCTCACAACCACTAAGTATATTATATTCGGTTCGGGACAAATAAGGAGCTGACAATTAGCTAAATTCCCCTAAACAATCTTATATTTTACTAAATAGCCTTGACTTTAACATGGGTCAGGGCTTCATAATGTGCTTGAACGGGAGGCGTTTTTGGATGGAAAAGGGAAACGAAAAAGAAGTCCTTTTCACTTCGAAACAAGTTGAAGCTCTGATTGAGCGGCGGCTTGAAAGCACTTATGCGCTTCGAAAAAAGTATGACGATTTATTGCGCGCTTACAAAAAGCTAAAGAAAGAAACTTCATCGGATAATACCGCAGGCATAATCAGAGAGAGGATATTGGATCAGGAAAAGCCCAAGAAGAGTTTTATGTCTATCGATGAAATTGAAAGCCGTGTCAAGGAAGCGGAGGAAATAAATCAAGGCTCGTACTACACATATACACCTGAGGATGAACCTCCTGAGATGGTATGGCTCGGCGGATATAATGAAAGGGACGACATAAATGACGAAGCAAAGCGAATGCATCATGCCAATGGGAATTCAAGGGTATTCCGTGACAATCCTGCTAAAGGTGTGAGCCCGCATTCGCAGGCGTTGCCGAAAATTGATGATTTCTTTTATCTGCAGGATGCCAATGAGAAAGAAACGGAAAAAACTCCCGGAAAAAGTGTAAGGAAGCAGAAAAAAGGAACAGGAAAAATTTGGGGTATTCTTCTTAGTATAGCGGTGTATGCCTTTTGCTTGAGCATATTGGCGGGCGCAGTGGGATTTGCATTCAGCAGAAATCCTAAGAAATCGCTCTTTGGCTATAGAGTCTATAATGTACTCACTATGTCAATGACCCCGGGAAAGGACAGTTTGCCCGGCGGATTCAGGGTCGGAGATATGATAGTCGTTAAAAATGCTCGTCCGCAGAATATAAAAGAGGGCGATATAGTGACTCTCCAGACAAGCCCCGATTCGGACTCCTTCTTAACTCACAGGGTGGTGGAGATATTAGACGAGATGGAAGGGCAAAAAGGTCTCTGGTTCGTAACCAAAGGTGACGCAAATGATGCTAACGACCCGCCTGTACCGGCGGATTTATTGGTGGGGAAAAAGGTAATGACGATACCTAAACTTGGCAGCTTGCTAAAAAAGATAAAAGAAAATCCCATTCCGCATGCAATTTTTGCGGCGGCTCTTGTGGGACTCATTTTGTCTTTGAAATACGCTTTTGCGGCCGGAAGAAAAATAAAGGATCCCAAAGCCGGTTCTGAAAGCAAAAGGGTGGTAGGTGTGAAGGCTTTTGTTTTAACAATAATTGGCGTTGCCTTAGCTTTACTCCTGGGGCTGGAGGCTAAAGCAATGCAAAATGCGCTTCCGCAAGGGATGTTGATAGGCGACTCTAATGGGATAAGGGTCTCCTATGACGGGGATTATTTTATTGACGCAAAAAACTTAAGACCCGGAGAGGTAATTACAAAAGAGCTGATTGTAAGAAATATGGAAGATGAGGGGACATATACGCTTTCATTGTTGGCGCAGCCAATAGGAAGTAGCGGACCGCAAGACCTGCTTGAAAAAGTGAATCTGACATTGAAAGTTGACGGGGATGAGGTTTATAAAGGCAGAATAAAGGGAGATGAAGGCATTAATATAATTGAAAATCCATTGCCGTTAGGAGAGTATCCCGCCGGGAAAAGCCGAACTATTCTCATAACGCTGACGGTAGATTCTGATTTATTAATAACCTATGATAAAAGTGAGGCGGAAATAGGCTGGCAGTTTTACGCGGTAAAAAAAGAAAATGAAGGCGGCAATGGTAAAAACGGCGGTATTGGCGGAAAAGGGGTAAAGACAGGCGATCTTGCGGATGGAATAATGCTTCTGTTAAGCGCTTTTTGGATGGCACTTATGAGCCTGATGCTGATTATCTGGAAGAGAAGAAAAGACAGACCTGTTTGCCCGTACGCAAAGCTTCATGAAGGTTCATTTAAAAACAGATTGGTGCCGCGATAGCAAAGGAGGTGGGGATAATGGCCGCATCATCCCGAAAAAATATGTTACTTAGCCGCAAAAAAATAATAATAATACTTGGCATTATCGCGACCTTGCTCCTTCTGGCATCAAGAGGGACTTTTTCGTGGCTTAAGGCTCTTGATAAGAAAACTAATGATTTTAAGACGGGGCAGTATGGGTTTTCGGTAAATCTCAAAGACGTTTTCCAAACGCCCGCATCCCCGATGAAACCGGGTGATCAGGTCATGAAAATCGTTAATGTAAAAAACGAGGGAGATATTAGCGCTATTGTGAGGGTAATGGTATTTCCGGTAATAATTGCCGCAGACGGAAAAACGCCCCTTCCTGCCAAACTGGGAGAGGAAATATTAGTTGATATTAATACCAATTATTGGACTGACGGAGGCGATGGTTATTATTATTACAATAAAATCCTCGAATCGGGGAAACAAAGCGAAAATCTATTTAATGTGGTCGCGCTAAATCCGACTTTGGGCGAAAAATATAAAAACGCCACGCTTTTCATAGATATAAAAAGTGAGGCGTGGCACAATAACTAATTAGTCTGAGTTTTCTTAATTTCGCAGTCGCGGCAAGTGCCATAGAATAAAATACTGTGTGCGCTAATCGTACCGGAATAATTCTCCTCGGCCAATCGGTGGAAATCATTGATCTTACTGTCATCAATCATCATATCCGAGACCTTCCCGCAGGAGGTGCAAAGCACGTGGTAATGACGGCTTTTGTCGGCATCGAAGCGGTCCGCCCCATCGGGAGCGGTAATCTTTTTGATCTCACCGACCTCCGTCAAAAGATTAAGATTACGGTAAACAGTTCCGAGGCTGATCCTCGGGAATTCCTGACGCACATAAGAATAAACGGTATCCGCAGTGGGATGCTCGGTAGTACTCTCCAAATATCTAATTATACATTCACGCTGTCTGCTGTATTTCATAATCATGTACGCCTTTAAAAATTAAATAATCAAAATAAATATCAAAAACAGGAATTAATTTTGTTTTATGCTTTACTATAGCTTTTTTACGGGGTAAATGTCAAGGGACTTTTAAATGCCGGGTTACAATAAAATCAAGTTGTTCAAAAGAAATAGTTGCGTTATAATTACCAATATCAATGCGAGGGAGGTTTGCGGTGAGGTTACCGATTGGAATTCAGTCATTTCGGGATATTATTGAAGGCGGATATGTTTACGCTGATAAAACTCAGTATATTTACCGACTAATTCAGGATGGTAAGTATTATTTTCTTTCTCGTCCGCGCCGTTTTGGGAAATCGCTTTTAGTAGACACTATGAACGAGCTTTTTTTGGGCAATCACAAACTGTTTAAAGGGCTTTGGATATCTGGTAAAGACGCAAGCTATGATTTTCTTTCTTACCCGGTATTACGGAGCGTCAGCTCGATTCTCATAATATTGAGGATGCACCTTTAGCGTCACTTTTGTTTCAAACAGGTTTTCTGACGGTTAAGAAGGCTGATTTTGTAGCGGAACCTCCGCAATA